>DATNMD010000041.1:0-38947 GCA_035602505.1 Candidatus Acidiferrum sp. | reverse complement strand
CCTTCCAGCAAACGGGCGACAAAACGAAGACGTTCCTCCATAACCGAACACTCCTTCCAAGGCATCACTTCCTCCCCTCGGGGAGGAAGTGTCACCTATGTGTCCGGTACAAACTGTCACCCATGTGTCAGGCCGCTCATTGTTCATTCTAGGTAATTTATTTCGTCAAGAGACGATTCTTTCTAAAGGCCTTCCAGCTTGTGGTGTGTCGTGCTCACCTCTGGCGGGCGCAGATAAAATCGCATAGATAGCTCCACAATTTTCTTCCGCCGCTGTAGACAGTCGCGGAGGCGACGCTTGATTTAAGCATTTTCTGACGACATTCATTTCCGGAACACTCCGCCTGGTCACTGTTTCAGATTGGGGCACTCGTAAAATTTGTTATCGCACGTACTACGTTAGTACTCAGTGTCCCATAGGGGACAGAAATGAATCGCCTCCCGAGATATTCTTTCTGGAAAGACGTTCCGCGCGGAAGTTCGGGAGTTGGCGTCGAGTTTTTCTACTAGCAAACTCCTCAGAGAACGCCGCAGCAGTCAAATGCAAGCGTAGAAGGAAGTAACCATGGAGAGACTTCAAGCGTTTCAAACTGCCGCGCGCAAAGGCGGCTTCGTTCAGGTGAATGAATCCGCGGAAGGAACGGTCCTGTGGCTCAGGAAAAACGCGCCGGATAAGGCTAGGGACACGCATCAGCGCATGTGCATCGACACCCTGACAAATAGCGTGACCGTTTATTGGATGACCGTTCCAGGGAAACTAAATTCGAAGACGTTCCGCCGCGTCCTTGAGTTGCAGGAATGGTTTGAGATAAAACCGGAAACAATTCTGCAGCGATGAAGAATCAACCCATGACTACTCCTATCCTGCCACCTAAAATACTTCTGATTGAAAGTGATCCTGTCGCTGCGGATGAGATTCGCGCAGCGCTTGCCGCGGCAGGCAGCGGTTCATTCGACGTGGAATGGGTTCGCCAACTTTCCGAGGGTATTGAGCGCCTGAGCAAAAGAGGGATTGCCGCTGTCTTGCTCGCATTGTCCCTGCCCGATAGTCAGGGTATCGAGACGTTCAACAAGCTGTTCGCCGCCGCGCCCGACGTCCCGATTCTGATCCTTGGCGGCAACGCTAACGAGGCTCTCGCGAAACAAGCGGTAGGGTGCGGGGCGCAGGATTATCTCCTGCCGGGTCACCTCGATAGCTATTCGCTGCCGCGCGCACTGCGTAACGCGATCGAACGCAAGGCTGTTGAGGATGCACTGTTCGTAGAAAAAGAGCGCGCCGTGGTCACCCTCAACTCGATTGGTGACGCCGTTCTCTGCACCGACATTTCCGGCAATATCACCTACCTCAATCTCGTTGCAGAGACCATGACAGGGTGGCGCCGCGAAGAAGCCACTGGCCAACCCCTCGCCGAAGTGTTCCGAATCATTGACGGCGCCACGCGCAAGACCGCTCGGGATCCCATGGAGATGGCCGTCGAGCAAAATAGGACGGTGGGACTGACTGTGAACTGCATCCTCATCCGCCGCGACGGATTTGAATCGGCCATTGAAGATTCCGCCGCGCCAATCCACGACCGGGCCGGCCGCGTCATCGGAGCGGTGATTGTTTTCCATGATGTGAGCGCCGCGCGGGCCATGTCGCTCCAAATGACGCACTCCGCGCAGCATGATCTTGTTACGAATTTGCCCAATCGCCTGTTGCTCAACGACCGGATCACTCAGGCGATTGCCTTGGCTCGCCGCCAGCACAGACCGATTGCCGTGATCTTTCTGGATTTGGATCGTTTCAAATACATCAACGATTCGCTGGGGCATGCCACCGGCGACAAGCTTCTTCAATCCGTTTCAAAACGATTGCTGGCTGGCGTGCGCCGTTCCGACACGGTCAGCCGCCAGGGCGGGGATGAATTCGTTATCCTGCTTTCGGAGATCGCCTATCCGGAAGTCGCGGCCACGAGTGCGAGAAAAATCCTTCTTTCCCTCAGCGCACCCCACTCCATCGAGGGACACGATCTGCACATCAATGGCAGCATCGGAATAAGCGTCTACCCGGAAGACGGAGAAGATGCCGAAACGCTGATCAAGAATGCGGACACGGCGATGTACCACGCCAAAGAAAGCGGGCGCAACAATTTCCAGTTCTTCAAGGCTGACATGAATCTGAAAGCTGTGGAGCGGCAGTCCCTGGAAGGCAGCCTGCGACGCGCTCTCGAACGAGAACAGTTCTTGCTGCATTACCAGCCGAAGGTAAATCTCGACACCGGTGAGATAACAGGTGTTGAGGCGCTGGTACGCTGGCAACAGCCTGATCGGGGACTCGTCCCTCCTTCCCAGTTCGTGCCCATCGCCGAAGATTGTGGCCTAATTCTTCCCATCGGCCGTTGGGTGCTGCGCGAAGCGTGCAGGCAAGCGCGCGCCTGGCAGGACGCCGGACTCCCGCCATTGCCTATTGCCGTCAATGTTTCCGCCGTCGAGTTTCGCGATAAGGGTTTTGTCCAAGGTGTCCGCACTATACTCTCGGAAACTGGCCTGGAAGCACGGTATCTCGAGCTCGAGCTCACCGAAGGCGTCCTTATGGACGACGCCGAATCCACCGCCTCCATTCTTCAAGAGCTCAAAATGATGGGCGTACACCTTGCTGTGGATGACTTCGGCACCGGTTATTCCAGCCTGAGCTATCTTCGGCAGTTTCCCATTGATGTTCTCAAAATTGACCAGTCCTTTGTCCAGCAGATCACGGCCGATCCCGACGACTCTACACTCGTGAGCGCCATCATTAACATGGGAAAGAGCCTCAAGCACCAAGTGGTTGCCGAGGGCATCGAGACGCAACTACAGAGGGCATACCTTCAGACCCAGCAATGCGCAGAAGGACAAGGCTACCTGTTCAGCCGGCCGCTGGCTGCCGCCCAATTCGCTCTATTACTACAGGCAGGTATGACAACGGTCGTCCACTGAGGAGTCCGACATCGCTGCACCACGGCGGTCGCGCGCCTGTGCGCACCTTCCAGTCGCAACACCGGTTTCTGAACGTAGCCTGCCTAATGCCCGGCTACGCGCCAAGTTGCGAGCCCACCTAAGCTGAAAACACCACGTGAGCTGCCGCCTCCGACAGGCATCGCGGAGGCCGCCGATTCCGTCGTCCGCGCCTTCTGTATGAAGCGAAGACAACGAAGAGTTCAGAATCCGTCTGCCAGGAAGCCGGTCGTTTCTCGCAGGAAGAGGCTCAATTGGTCATGGTGCACCCAGTGACCGGCGTTCGGAACCTTGATCAGGTGGCGGCGGGGGATGGCCTCGTAGCGCGGGTCCCCTTCGGGACCGGGCAGAAAGCTTTCTAGTCCCCAGAAAAAGAGCACGGCGCAGGTGATATTGCTGAACAGTTCGACGGCGTCTTCCATGTGGTGACCATACGGGGAAATTGCCCGCGCGTAGTTATCGAATTTCCAGAGCAGCGAGCCGTCGGATTCCCAGTTTGTGCCGTGCAGGGTCAGGTGGCGCGCAACTTCGTCGGAGAGCCGTGGATTGGCTTCTTTCATGCGCGCGATGGCGGCGTCGAGGCTGGGGTAACTTTTGGGGCGGCGCTTTTCCAGGTCGCGTACGGATTCAATCCAGTGGCGCACGCGGTCGGAAGCCAGCCCGTGCACGCGATGTCCGGGCGGGAAACCGATCCCCTCAATAGAGACGGACTTCTGCACGCGGGCAGGATACACGCCGGCATAGTGCAGGACGATGGCGCCACCCAGGGAATGGCCGACGAGCCGAATCGGGAAATCGTCGATGATGTCGAGGAGAGCGGAAAGATCGAGCACGTGCTCGGCGACGCTATAGGTGGTGCCGGGCGCCCACGCGCTATTGCCATGTCCGCGCAAATCGAGCGCGTAAACGTGATAATGCTCGCACAAAACGCGCGCGACCCAATCCCAATTGCGGGCGTGGTCGAGCGCGCCGTGCACCAGGACGAGCGCGGGCTTGCCGTCCTGGCCGTAGTCCCAAAATTGTAACTTGAGGCGGTCGGAATAGAAGAAGTGCGAGACGGGTTCCACAGGGCGCCCTTCGCAATCAGATGCGTGAACCGGCTGAGAAAATACACGGGATTGGGATTGTGCGCCAGCGGCGTCTCGGCGACGAGGAGCCGCCCGCCGGGCTCCCCGAAACAAACCGGTCTACCCCAACGTAGTAGGGAATGGTAGGCCGGTGATCGTGGACGCTTGATGCAATCACTGGTACATTGCCAAACACGGGGAGCCGGTCCCGGAGGCATATTGCGCCGCACGGCCCGCAGGCTGGGCGGCGACTGCATTGTCCGATTCGATTCCTTTACCCAATCTATAGAGAGAGGAAACAGGCATGAGGCGATGTTACGCAATAGCGGTGACAGTGATGCTGGCGCTGGCAGGCGCGTCGGCGAAGGCGCAGGATGTTTCGCGGGCGGATAAGGACCGCGCGCTGCAGTATCTGGAGTCGACCAAAAAGGGCGTGCTGGACGCGACCAAAGGACTATCGGATGCGCAGTGGAACTTCAAGCCCGCGCCGGACCGCTGGTCGGTGGCGGAAGTGATGGAGCACCTGGCCGCAGCGGAAGACATGCTTCGGGGCTTGCTGCAAGAGCAGGTGATGAAAACGCCCGCGTTGCCCGTGAGGGACGCGGAGGAAACCAAGAAAGCCGATGATGGGGTATTGGCGATGGTGCCGGACCGCTCTCACAAAGCGCAGGCGCCGGAGCCGTTGAAACCCACCAACCGTTTCGGTTCTCCCGCGGCGGCGCAGAAGCATTTTGTGGAAAGCCGCTCGACCACCGAAGACTATCTGAAGAGTACCGCCGGACTCCGCGCGCACCTCGCGGACAGCCCCATGGGCAAGCTGGATGGCTATGAATGGGTGCTGCTGATTGCCGCGCACAGCGACCGGCATACAAAGCAGATGCTGGAAGTGAAGGCGGATCCTAACTTCCCGAAGAGCTAGGAAGAACAGTTAATCAAGGAAGCCAGAGTCCAAAGAGAAGCAGGCGCCGCTTGCGAGAGTGGCGCCTTTTTTTGTCAACGCGAGGAGTTGTAGGCGGCGTTCGTTGCGGTCACGCCGGGCACCGTAACGGTATTGTCTATGCGCACGAGGATGCTGGATTGCACAGGGATTTCTACTTCCTTACCCTTGCGAGCGACAATGTACGCGGCGCTGCCGGCCAGGCCGATACCGAATCCGCGCACGACGTGACTGAAGACGGCGCCGATGAGCGTCCCGCCGCCGGTGCCGATCGTTGCGCCGATAACGTCTCCTTTGTAGTCGTGCTTTTCCTCGACTACCTGGCCTTCCACCACTTTCACATCCTTGCGCGCCTTCTCATTAGCACCGGAGCGCGGCTGCTCAAGCGTGAGGATGCTCATTTGAACGGGGATGAGCCGGCTGTCAATCTCGAGCGTGCGAAAGGTCAGGTTGACGTAAGACTGGCCGCGAAACACGGAAAAGCGCCGCGCCGGAGCTACCGTGCCGATGATTCCGTTAACGCGCGTGCCTGCTGGAATCAAGAGTTGATTGCCAAGGAGAACAGGATCAGCAACCACGGCGACAAACGGGTCGCCATCGCGCGATGCCGCCGTGCTGATGGCGGTCAGCAGGGTGAGCTGCACCTGCGTGCCTTGCAGGACTTGGCGCGGCTCGGCGTAGGACGCGGGCGCCGCTGAACAAATCAGGGCAAACGCCAGGATAATAGAAAACAACACCTTCATGGATTCCTCCGCTGCACCGTGGGTGCAGGCTGCCCCGTGACGTGGGGCTGCTCCGGAGCGATGCTCCGTGAACAATCCGCTGGCGCGCGGACCCGGCGTTCCGCTGCGGCGAAACGCGAGGCGGATGGGGAGGAACTCCATCCGCCGAATAGAGTACTCGATTTTCTCCGTAAGGGGATTCTTTCTTTCCGGAATGTTTTCAGTGCGACAAGCAGCGCGGGAAGCTTCTTTATGGAATGGAAACTTCTTTTTTCGGCTCTTGCCCTTGCTGCGCAAGCGCGGTATCTTCCCGGCATTCGCATTTCCCACCCAACGGAGGACGCTTCATGAAAAAAGATCACGTAGCCTGTATTTGTGCGCTGACAGCCGCGTTAGCCGTCGCTGGAGCAGCGCCAGTGTACAGCCAGGATAAGAAAGACGCTGTCGACGCCCACAAGATCGTGCATTTCGGCGATTTGAAGTGGACGCCAATCATTAAAGGATGCGACCTCGCGCAAGTCGCCGGGGATTCCAACGCGGAAGGAGCGCCGTTTGTCTTGCGCATTCGTTGTACTGATGGAACTAAAATTCCCGCACACTGGCACCCAACGGATGAACATCTAACCGTGCTGAAGGGGACTTTCCTGGTGGGTATGGGCGAATCCTTCGACGATTCGAAGCTGCAGACGATGAACGTCGGAAATTTTGCAACGATGTCCAAGGAAGCCAGGCATTACGGAATGGCCAAAGGTGAAACCATCGTGCAGATCCACGGCGCCGGCCCATTCAAAGTAAATTGGGTGAATCCGTCTGAAGTGCCGGCGCCGGACGCATCGCCCGCCGCGAAGTCCAAATCTTGACGCAAAATTGTGCTCGCGAGTGGCGAGCGAGCACAACATCGCTGTGCTAAACTGAGTTCGCAGTCACGTGAGAGCGCGACTGCCGAAGCGTGGAACTTCGGGCTCTGTGCAACGAGGTCCCGCGAACCCCGCCAGGCCCGGAAGGGAGCAACGGTATCGGGAACTCCTCGGGTGCCGCAGTTCACCCGAAGTTCCTCGCATTTTTAGTTCTAAGTTGTTCGTCCGGAGAGGAAAACCCGCATCTGTTTTGGGCAACGAATCCGGGCAGGTCTTGTGGGTTTTACTTAGAGCCAAAAACTAACGACTAAAGACTTCCCATGAGCTATCAAGTCATCGCACGCAAGTGGCGCCCGCAAACGTTTGGCGATCTCGTTGGACAGGCACACGTCACGGAAACGCTGCAGAACGCCATTCGCAACAATCGCGTGGCGCACGCGTACATTTTTTCTGGAGCGCGCGGCGTGGGAAAAACCACAGCCGCCCGGATTTTGGCGAAAGCGCTGAACTGCGTGAACGGGCCGACACCGGAGCCGTGCGGTATCTGCGATTCGTGTAAGGAGATCGCCGCGGGAACTTCGCTCGATGTCATTGAGATTGACGCCGCCTCCAACCGCGGCATCGACCAAATCCGCGAACTCCGCGAGATGGTGCGCTACGCGCCGGCGGCCGCGCGCAGCAAAGTCGTGATCCTCGACGAAGCGCACATGCTGACCGGTGAAGCCTCCAACGCTCTGCTGAAAACGCTCGAAGAGCCTCCTGACCGCGTCATCTTCGTGATGGCTACCACCGAGCCGGAAAATCTCGTCGACACCATCCGCTCGCGATCGCAGCACTTTCACTTTCGCGCGCTGACCTTTGCGGAGATTAGCGGGCGTTTGCAAGAAATTGCAGCCAAGGAAAATCTGAAGATTGAAGCAGGCGCGCTGGCGGTGATCGCGCGCATGGCGGAAGGCAGCCTGCGCGACGCACTATCGTTGCTGGAGCAGGCGCGCGCGTTTTGCGGCGACACCATTCCGGACAAGGAAGTGCGCGAGCTTCTCGGCGTGGTCCCTGACGATGCGCTCGAGGAGTTGGTCGCCGCGATTGCCTCAGGTTCGGCGGATCGCGCGCTCGGCCTGGTGCACACATTTCAGAAAGAAGGTCGCAACCTGCAGCACTTCTGCCGCGAAGCCATCCGGCACATGCGAAACCTTCTAATCGCGCGGGTATGCGGCGCGGATTCTGATTTGATCGCCGCGACGCCCGATCAGCGGCCTGCGTTGGAGCGCGGCGCGGCGCAATTCAGCGAAGAAGACTTGACGCGATTCTTTCAGATCCTGCTGCAGACCGACGACGACCTGCGGCGCAAGCCGGACCCGCGTGTGCATCTCGAAATGGGCCTGCTGCGCTTGATCAATGCGTCGCGGCTCGCGCCACTGGAAGAATTGCTGGCCGAAGTGCGCGGTGGCGCGCCCGCGAGCGGCACAGGCGCGGCAAGTTCGCGCGCAATATCGGCAACGGCCGCTGCCATTCCGGAACTGTCACGGCGCGAGGCGACAGCACCACCCGCTCCGTTTGCCGCCGCGCCAAGAACCCCAACGAGGGAACCCGTTACGGCTGTGCCAGCGCGCACAGAAGAGCGCCAATCCGCCGCTCGTGGAGAAGCCGCTGCTCCACAACAACAACAACCACCGCAAAGCGCAGCGACACAAATCGCTGCGCCACCTGCCGCGCACGTCAGCGGCATCAAGCAGGAGCAGGTTGCGGAAATCAAGCAAATGGTTCAAGCGCAACAAAAATTCTTGGGCGAGTTAATCGAGCATGGCACGCGCTGGGAGCTAGATGGCGCCGAATTGCGAATTTATTTTCCCCCGGACAAACGTCCCTTCGCGGAAATGCTCGAAGGGCGCGAGCCGCTGGAGAAGGTCCGTATCGCTTCGGGCAAGGTCCTCGGTCGCGCAGTGCGAGTCTGTGCTAAACTCGAAGTAGTTGCAGCAGCGGCCGCTTCGGCTTCGCGCGCCGGGTCGGCCACGCAAGAGTTGCGCGCTCAGTTTGAACGCGATCCAATGGTGAAGTCGATGCTGCAACGCTTCGGAGGAAAAATCGCCGAAGTGAAACATCGTCCAGAGGGAACCTGATGGAAGTCAGCGCTCTCCAGCAAATGCTCTCGAGATTCAAGCAGCTGCAGGATGATCTGCAGCGGCAAGTGAATTCCGTGACGGTGGAGGCTTCGGCCGGCGGCGGCATGGTCGCGGTAAAGATGAACGGCCAGAAGCAAGTAGTGGACGTGCGCATCGAACCGGAAGTTTTCGCCGGCAAAGACCAGGAGATGTTGCAAGACCTGGTGCGCGCGGCTGTCAACGAAGCATCTCGGCGCGTTGACGAAGAGCTCGCCAATCAAATGAAGAATCTCTCCGGCGGGATTCCCGGCCTCGGGAACATTAAAATCCCCGGTCTTTTCTAACTCTCTAGACCTGCGTCCCGGAGTGGCGCAGCATTTCTGGCCCTCTATTTCCCCTATATTTTTCGATGACCTGCTTCCCCTTATAAAGTGAGGCGCGGGGAGAGGCACGCGACGCTCTCCTGGCGTCCCTGCTCGCTTGGTGGCTGATTGGAAACAGCGCGCCTCCGCGGTTCAAATCGCCTGGGGATATAATGGAAGCAACCCCAGCTCTTCCATTTCGGCGATGTAGAACCACGCTAAATTCAACTCGTTAGGAGGAGGTCAACCTCTCATGAAACTCACAACTGTGGTCATCCTGTCCGGCGTGCTTCTGGGGTCCGGCTCCG
This sequence comes from Candidatus Acidiferrum sp., assembly GCA_035602505.1. Lineage (GTDB taxonomy): Bacteria > Acidobacteriota > Terriglobia > Acidiferrales > UBA7541 > Acidiferrum. Next base: position 29,617 of record DATNMD010000041.1, on the reverse strand, counting down.
CGGTGTGCGCCCAGGAAGGCGCGCAAGGAGGCTCTTCAGCCAGCAGCAGCACTTCGGTTGAAGCCAACAAGTCTAGTGCGAAGGCTTCGAGCAACACCTCGACTTCAACTTCGGGAAAAGCTGGGCAGAGTTCGGCGTCGCTTTCCAGCGGCACGGCCATGAACGCCACGCTTTCGCAGCCCGTGGACGCCAAGAAAAACAAGCCTGGCGACCAGGTCACCGCGAAAACCACGGAAGCAACGAAGTCCGACGGCAAGGTGGTGATCCCAAAGGGTTCGAAGCTGGTTGGGCATGTCACTGAATGCAAGCAGCGCAGCAAGGAAGAAAAGGAGTCCGCGTTGGGAATCGTGTTTGACAAAGCGATTCTGAAGAATAGCGAGGAAATTCCGCTGAACGTCACGATCCACGCGCTCGCCGCCGCGCAGACCGCCGCAGCGAGTTCTGTCGGCGATGATTTGTCGGCAGGCGGCGGAGCCATGGGCTCAGCGCGCGCCAGTGGCGGCGGCGCGCTCGGTGGCGTGCGTTCCACCGCAGGCACGGCGGGAGGCGCGGTGACGAACACCGCAGCGAGTGCAGGCGGAGTCGCCAGCGGAGCGGTCAACTCGACGGTAAATGCGGCTGGTGCAGCGCGCGGCGCGGTTGGCGGCTTGAACTCGGCCGGCCAGCTCACCTCCAACAGCCAGGGCGTCTTCGGACTCCAAGGGCTCAACCTGAATGCCGCGGCTGCCAACGACACGCAAGGTTCAGTGATTACCTCGACCAGCAGGAACGTGCATCTCGACAGCGGCACGCAGCTTCTGCTCGTATCGCAGGCCCAAGCGCCGGCGAAAAGTCCGAACCAATAAAGCGGGACGCAAGTCAACTTCGACGAAAGGACCGACACGACCATGAATACAGCCAAGGCAGCAGCAGCCCTCATGATTGTCGCAAGCGTTCAGGCAGTGCAGCCCGTTCCGGCCAAGGACAAGCCGGCATACGAGCGCGGCGTGCTGCTGCAAATGGATTCCACCCATTGCGGCTATGCCGAAAAGGACGGCAAGACGCTAACCGGCGAAATCCTCGGCACCGATGGCCAGCACAAGAAAACGCAAGAGGTCCTGTGCCAGGAATACATCCTCAAGTCCGACCGGCTGATTTATCGCATTCGGCCGAAAGACGACAAGCGCCCGACGCTGCTGCCCGTCGGGGAATCCGCGGAATTCCGCATCCACAAAGACAAGATGCTCCTGCGCGTGCCGGAGTCCGACGGCAAGGAGCGGGAATATATCGTCGTCTCGATGACGCTGCGCGCCGACGTAGTCGAAGCGCGGGCCGCGGCGAAGGCCGCGAATCAATAAGCTCGTATCGCGGAGAGCGATGCGATCACCAGGAAGGGTGAGCTTCTCTTGTCCAAGGAGTTCACCCTTTCTAATTTCGTCAGTCTAAGTTTTCACCCGCTTCATAAGCGCTTTAAGATAGAAGAATCCGCCCGCGTTTGCGCAACCCGCTTCCCTATGCTACACATCATGCATGCCTGATTTTGCCGCTCCTGTCGAACGCCTCATTGACGAACTGAAGCACCTGCCCGGCATCGGCCAAAAAACCGCACAGCGCCTCGCTTTTTTCCTGCTGCGTGCCGCGCCCGAAGATGCCCTCGCGCTCGCCGACGCCATTCGCGACGCGAAAGAAAAAATCCGCGAATGCTCTGTGTGCCATAACATTACCGACGCCGATCCCTGCTTTTACTGCACCGGTGCGACGCGCAGTCGCGCGACCATTTGTGTAGTCGAAGAAGCGCACAACATCATGGCCATCGAGAAAACGCGGATGTACAGCGGCATGTACCACGTGCTGGGCGGCGCGCTCTCGCCATTGCAAGGGCGCGGCCCGGAACAGCTCAAGATAAAGACATTGATTGAGCGCCTGAAAGGCGGCGCGGTAGAGGAGATCATCATCGCCACCAACCCCACCGCCGAAGGCGAAGCCACCGCTGTCTACATGTCCAAGCTGTTGAAACCATTAGGGGTACGTGTCACACGCATCGGCGTGGGTATTCCCGTTGGCGCGGACCTTGAGTACGCCGATGAGGTCACCATGCTGAAGGCCATGGAAGGCCGCCGCGACCTGTAACCGCCCGCCTAGTAATGGCCGCCCTAGCCATTTGCGGCAATTCGTTATAAAGTTGCTCTTCCGCGGTAACTGTCCCCCGCAAGGAGGTGCGCTCTGGGTCTGGCGCACTACATGGCGCAGTACGATCACGAACACTCTTCCGGCTGGAACAAACTGCTGCACGGGATTGGCATTCCCATGATCTTTACCGGGCTCATTCTGTTCCTTTTCGCAAAATGGATCTGGGGCGGAGCGTTCTTCGTGGGCGGCTGGGTGTTCTTGTTCCTGGGACACCGGATCGAAGGCAATCATCCGGCGTTTTTCCAGGGACCGGTGTATTTGCTGGTCGGACCAATCTGGGTAGCTAAGGAAGCGTGGATGTTCTTGACCGGAGAGCACCGCGCCCCTACGTCGGAAAATACCCAGGCGAAGTAATCGCAGTTGTCGTTTTATACGTTTTTACAATTTATGGGTGGCCTGCATTCATGGACGAGCTTGGCCGGGAATTCGCCGAAGATATGGGTGAAGCTGTGTCCGGAACCGGCATAGCCAATGCAACCGTGGAATTGCGCAAGCGCCGCAGCACGCGCATTATTCAGGCGGTTCCCCTCGGCGTCGCGGGTGTGGACGCCCTTGGTCGCCCCTTCACTGAGCGTACCTCCACGCTGATCATCAATTGCCACGGCTGCCGCTACCAGTCGAAGCACTACGTTTTGAAAAACATGTGGGTCACGCTCGAGGTGCCGCACCCGGAAACCGGACAGCCGCCGCGCACCGTCCGCGGACGTGTCGCCTGGATTCAGCGCCCGCGTACCGTGCGGCAACTCTTCCAGGTGGCCCTGGAGCTGGAGCTTCCAGGAAACGCCTGGGGCATCGCTTTCCCTCCAGACGACTGGTTCGCCTTTCCGGACGCCGCGCGCCCCACCGTTGACGCACCCGGTGCTGAGTATTTGCCGGAGCATTCACAACATTCCACGGAAGCTGCCGAACAGCCTCATGAATCGCATGCTCAAGCAGAGGAGGAAGCTTTTAACCTGCCGCTGTCGGATGCCGACACCGCCTCCGAGAATTACTCTGGACGTCTGCGCGCCTTCCCTGCGCCCGCGAACACCACCGACGCTTCGATGCAGCTCGCCCGCCAGGTTACGCGCCTGCTGGCGGATGCGCGCCAGCAAATTCATGCCGCCGCGCGCGAAGCTGCCGCGCAAGCTGTTTCCGCCGAACGTCGTATTACTGCCGACCAGTGGGACCAGAAGATGGCGGCCGACCGCGAGATGCTTTCGCGCGAAGTGGCCGCGGCGCTCGAGAAAATCCGGGAAGAATCCGCCAGCCTCAATCGCATGGCGCAGAACGCCGCGGCCGAAGCGCTCCAGCGGGACTTGCCTCGATGGCTGACGCCGCAGCTCGAAGAGCTCACGCGCCACTTGACCGCACAGCTCTCGCACGAAGCCCTGGCGCAGCGCAATGCGAATGCCGAACAAACCGGCGCCGCGCTCCAAACGCTACGCTCGGCTTGCACCCAGACGGAACAGGTACTGGAGCGGCTTCGAGAGCAAGCCGTCGCTGCGGAAGCGCGCATCGCGAGCTCCGCGGAATCAGCCGCGCGCGTGGCCGAAGAAAGCGCGCGCCGGCAAGAGTTGGCTGCCGCGGCGCTGGTGGAATCCTTGCGCGCCAAAGCTAACGAGATTCAGGAGCAGGCTTCTGCGTTCTTGTCCACCGCGCAACAAAACTGGCAAAACCATCTTGCCGGTGAGCTCGAGGCCGCTCATGGCCGCGCGCAGATTGCGGTCGACAACGCGATCGCTGGCGCCCAGACCCAGGCCGCGGAATCGCTGAACGACCACGCGAACACTGTGCTGCAGCAATTTCAGCAAGAAGCCGAACGTTTGCAAGCCGGATTCCGTGAATCCGCTGCGCTCGTCGCTTCCGAATCAGACTTGCGTCTCGCTGCGCTAAAGGATCTGACGCAAGCTCATGCCGGACGCATCGAAGCAACGCTGGTGCGGGCCAGCGAGGTCTTGGGCCGGCTCGAGCTTTTCCCTCAGCGCGTGGAAACGGCACAGCAGAACGCCCTCGCTGGCTTTCAGTCGCAGTTGGACGACATCTTGAGCTTGCACCGCAACGAGATGCATCGCTGCTCCGAATCGCTTTTCGAGGACATTGGCGCGCGCATTCACGCTACCTTTGAGGAATCCAGCCGCCGGGCTGCCACGCAATTCGGCCAGCAAATCGAGTCGCTCGTGCAGCCGCACCTCGTGCAGGTGGAACAAGGCATTCACCGCCTGGCCGGGGGACGGTCGCTGCTCGACGCCGCTACGTCTCTGCAACAAGAGCGCATTCGTGTTTCGGCGGACGAAGCCTTTGCGGAAGCATTGGCGAGTTTCCGAGGCAATTTAGGTGGAGTCGAGCAATTACTGCGCGAATCCGCAGACGCCGTTGCCGCGCGTAGCCTCGCCGACCTCGAAGGCAAGGCGGAAAGCACCAAGCACCAGGTCGTTGAAGATTTGCTGCAATCCGCGGAGTGGTACGAGAAAAAAGCGCAAACACAAATTCAGCATTTTGCGGAACGCGCTGGAGAGCAGGCCGAAGCCCGCTTGCGCGAACGCGCCGGGGAAATCTCCGCAATGTTTGCCGCCGAGCTCGATAATGCCAGCCGCAATTTTGTTGGCCACACGCAAAACCAGATGGAAGAAGTGGTCCGCGATGCTTTCGAGCGCGCCCGCGCGCTGTTCAGTGAAGCTGCGGAAACCACCTCCGCAGCTTTCATAGACGAAATTCAGCGCCAGGCTCGCCAAGAGCTCGGCGGTTTTGAAGCCGAAACGCAAAAATCCGTGAGCGAATCCAAAGCTCGCATGGAAGCGGCGCACGTGGATTTGACTCATAAAGTCACCGCCGAGCAGGAGAGCTTCCTCCGGCGTTTTCAAACCGCCATGAGCGGCGCCATGGAAGCCGGCGTCGCCGAAGCCAATGAGAAAGTGCAGGCGGGATTTGGCCCTCTCCTCGAGGCCTGGAAATCGATGACTCAGGCTCATCAGGCGGAAATGCGTGGCCTGTACGCACGTGTTGGCGACCAGGCCGCCGAACATTTCCGCGGCCGCCTTGAAAATGTATCCAATCAGTGGATGCTTGCCACGGTCGCTTCGCTCGACCACCAGTCCCGCGAAGTTGTTTCTGGCATCGCCGCCACCGCCGAGGAAAAACTGCGCGACACATGCACCAGGGTTTTCTCCGAGATAGGCGACTCCCTGCGCGAACGCCTGACCCAAATCGCCTCCAACCTCAGTCTCACGCCACCTCCAATCCCCCACTGAAACTGCTTTTCGCTCAAGCGGCTGCGCAGTCGCCTCTTCTCCACCGCCCCGGTATAATTTAGCTGAACAAGCAAAATGGCCAACCGAGCTTACCTGCGGGTCTGGACGCGTGACTTCTCCGAAGCAACGATGATCCCGGAGTTTGCCCGTTTCCTCACCTCCGCTCCGCTCTCCACTTCGAAGAGTGCTTTCACTGAATTACGTATTCAGGCCGTCGATCCCACGGAGATCCCGGTCGCTGAGTGGGACCTCCGCGATCAGGGTCACGGCCCTCCGGAAATAGGCGCACTGGCTGCGCAGCACCTGAACCCGGACACCGCGTACTTGGTCGGCGCGAACTGGGACCTGTGGGTCTTCGATTTGGAAACTCTGAAGTGGCGCCGGGAGCCACAGCCGCTCACGCTCATCTGCCACGGCCCGCTTTACGACGATGGCGTCGCCGCCACCGCTGGCCATTTCGCTGCGGACCTGGGATTCGAGCATTTTTTCACCGGCCACGGTGGTCTTCTCGCGCCCAGCGCCGCCTCCAATCCGTTCGGGTCCTCTGACCACCCCCTCGAGCACACTTTCCGCCAGTGGATGTCCGCCAGCGGCAACTTGAAGGAATATCACGCCAAGACCCGCGAAAACATCCAACAGTTGGTCAATTGGGTGGAGGCCATCGAGGCTGCGCTTCCGGTTGAGCGCAGCGAGTTATCCTCCGAGGGGGAAGAAAATTTCGAGGCGCGGCTGGACGCCATCCTCGCGCGGCGTTAATCTGGGGCTTCGGTGGGCGCCGGACGTCACCTCATCATAAAAGCAACTTGAGTCGATGAATTCTTTCGCGGAGGGCACGCAACAGCTAAAATTGTGGGATTACGCCTTCACCTTGCCGGTCGCCGGACAAAAAAGGAGTAGCCAAGCTTCGACAATGGGAAATCTCACGGAAAGCTACTGTTTCCTGACGCCTGCTAACGAGCCCGCAGCCATGCCGTCCTTACCATCAGGGACGGGGAGTGAAATCACCAAGAATCGAGTGGCCCCACGCCGCACCATTTACCGGAACGCAGCCCTGGGCATTCTGGCTGCATGCCTTCTGGCTGGCTGCGGAGACGCGCCTCCGGAAAAGCCCGCGGCGGAACTGAAGCCAGCCGCGCCGGCCGTTCCCGAGGACATTCAGTCTGCGGCGGACTCGCTGCTTGGCAAAGAAACCACCGTGCTGCTCTTCGGCGACCTGGCGAAAAACGGCAAGCAGGAATTTCTCGCCGCCAACGTTGTCCCCAAAACGCCGAAAAATGATCTGCCGGGCACGATTGTCACGCGCGCGGTGCTGGCGGAGAACAGCGACGGCAAGTGGATGGAAATCCTGCGCTGCGACGAACACCTGAAGAATCAGAAGGGCTTTCTGCCCGGTACTCCGATCGGAGGCGTGACTGGCTGGCGCTTAGCCTTCGAGCAGGATCCCGAAAAAGGTCTGGCGTTGTACTTCACGCCGATCAAGGGCGCCGTTGATACCCATACCCTCCCCATCGGCATCCGCTGGAATCCTGATACCAAGCGCTACCAGTCTCTCGACCGCTCGTACGAGCATTTTCTGAACGAGGCCCCGTCCCTGAACACGGCGAGATCCACCTTGCGATGAGCCACGGCAGCAAAACCGGGCAAGGCGCGACGGCCGCGAAGAAATCGCAGCAAGCACAGGAGCATTCTTCCGCAGCGAGAAACCTCCTCGGCTTGATGCCCTATCTCGCCCGCTACCGCCCTGCGATCGCGCTTGGCCTAATCGCCCTGGCGCTCACCAGCATCGTCGGCAACATCATTCCTCTCGCCACCGGCGTGATGACCGACATTCTCGCCGGCAGCCCGCGCCCATTTGAAAGCAACACGCACGCAAAAGCGCTCGCAGGTGACTGGCTCAGCCGCATTCCCTTCTACGCGCCGCACAGCCGCCACGCTCTGGGCATCTACTGCCTCATCCTGATTATCTGCGTCCTGCTCAAAGGCTTGATGTCGTTCGCCACGCGCTGGGTGCTCATCGGCGTCTCTCGCGATATCGAATTCGACATCCGTGCCGGTCTCCTCGACCGCTTGCTCCTCATGGAGCCCGAGTTCTACGTCCGCAATCGCACCGGCGAGCTCATGTCGCGCGCCACCAACGACCTCAACAACGTCCGCATGGTCCTCGGCCCCGGCATCATGTACACCGGTCAAACGCTCGTGACCATGATTCTCGCCGTCATCATCATGGGCCGCCTTTCTCCTTCGCTCACGCTTTGGGTGTTGTTGCCTGTGCCCATCGTTGCCGTCGCCGTCCGCCACTTCGGCAAAGTCATCCACGACCTGTATGAAACGATTCAGGCCTCGCTCGCCACCCTTTCCGCCAAGGTCCAGGAAAATCTCTCCGGCGTCCGCGTGATCCGCGCCTACGCCCAGGAAGAAGCCGAGATCCGCGGCTTCGACGAGCCCAACCGCGAATACGTCGCCCGCAACATCAAGCTCATCCGCACCTGGAGCATGTTCATGCCTTCGCTCCAGGCGCTCATTGGCTTTTCCTTCCTGATCGTGCTCTGGCAAGGCGGCCACCAACTTCTTCGCGGCCAAATTTCACTAGGCGCCCTGATCGCCTTCTATAGCTATCTCGGCCTTCTGGTCTGGCCCATGATCGCCCTCGGCTGGGTCACCAACATTTTCCAGCGCGGCGCCGCCTCCATGGGCCGTCTGAATTACATCCTCCGCGCGCAACCGCAAATCGACGACCGCAACGCCGCCGTCGCCGCTAACGCCCCAATCTCCGGCGAAGTCGAATTTCGCAACCTCACCTTCACCTTTCCAACTAACATCTCTGGCAACGGCGCCGCTGCAGCCGCCGCCTCCAATGGCGGCCAGGGTGCCCATCCCGTCCTCCGCGACATCAATCTAAAAATTCCCGCCGGCTCCACGCTCGCCATCGTCGGCCCCACCGGCAGCGGCAAGACGACGCTCGCCGCACTCGTCGCGCGCCTCTGGGAAGCTCCTGAGGGCGAAGTCTTCATCGACGGCCGCCCCATCCGCGAATGGCCGCTTGCCACCCTGCGCCGCTCCATCGGCTACGTCCCGCAAGACACCTACCTCTTCGGCGAAACCGTCGGCGGCAACATCGCCTTCGGCCTTCCCAACTACGATCTCAATCAAGTGCGCCAGGCAGCGGAAATCGCCAGCCTCGATTCCGACGTCGAAGACTTCGCCCACAAATACGAAACGGTGGTCGGTGAGCGCGGCATTACCCTCTCCGGCGGACAGAAGCAACGCACCGCCATCGCCCGCGCCGTCATCCGCGACCCGCGCATACTAATCCTCGACGACTCCCTTTCCAGCGTCGACACGCAAACCGAAGAGCGCATCCTCACGCGCCTGCGCGGCATGATGCACGGCCGCACCACAATTTTGATTTCGCACCGCACCTCCACCGTGCAGGACGCCGACCAAATCGTCGTCCTCCGCGACGGCCGCATCATCGAGCGCGGCACGCACGACGAACTCCTCGCTCGCGGCGGCTACTACGCAGATTTGTACCAGAAGCAGTTACTCGAAGAAGAGCTCGAACGCGCATGAGCAACGTCCACGAAGAAGAAGCACTCGGCAAAGCCTACGATTCGCGCCTGATGCGCCGCTTGCTGCAGTACATGCGGCCCTACAAATGGCGCGTCGTGCTCGCCATGGCGCTTGTCGCCATTGTCACACCGCTGGAGCTGGCGCCGCCCGGCGTTTTCCAGGTCGCTATCGATCGCTATTTCTCGCCCGCTCTCAAAGGCATGCTGCCCGAATCTCGCGCCTGGCAAGGCATCGCCGTACTCAGCGTGCTTTATCTCCTCGTCCTAATTTTCGACTTCGTCGCGCAATACATCCAGATCCGCATCATGCAGCGTGTCGGCCAGCAAACCATGTACGACATGCGCACTGAAATCTTCAGCCACCTGCAACGCCTGCCGATGAGCTACTTCGATCGCAACCCGGTCGGTCGCCTGGTCACTCGCGTCACCACTGACGTCGATGCCCTCAACGATCTTTTCGCCGCCGGCGTCATCACCATGATCAACGATTTCTTCCTCCTAGCGGTCATGGCCGGCCTGCTCTTCTGGCTGGACGCGCGCCTCGCCCTCGACGCGCTCTCCGTTCTTCCCTGCATCCTCGTCGTCACCTTCGTCTTCCGCCATTACGTGCGCGACGCCAATCGTCACATTCGCACTGCCATCGCCAGAATCAACTCGTTCCTGCAGGAATACATCTCCGGCATGAGCATAGTGCAGCTCTTCAATCGCGAGCAAAAAGCCCGCGCCGAATTCGGCAGGCGCAATCAAGAAAATATGCTCGCGTGGCGCTCCGCCATTCTCTCCTACGCCCTCTTCTATCCCGCGGTCGAAATCTTGAGCGTCGCGGCCATCGCCCTCATCTACTGGGCCGGTGGCAATCGCGTTCTCGCCGGAACGCTCACCCTGGGCAAACTCACCGCCTTTACCATGTACGCCACCCGCTTCTTCCGCCCTATTCAGGACCTCAGCGAAAAATTCAACATCCTGCAATCCGCCATGGCCGCCTCCGAGCGCATCTTCAAGTTGCTCGACGAGCCAGCCACCGTTTCCTCGCCGCCAGATGCCATCTCCCTGCAAAATCCCCGCGGCGAAATCGAATTTCGCAATGTCTGGTTCAGCTATCGCCCCATTCCCAATCCTGGCGAAGACGATTGGGTCCTTCGCGACGTCTCCTTCCGCGTCGAGCCCGGCCAAACCTTAGCCATCGTCGGCCACACAGGCGCAGGCAAGACCACGCTTATCTCTCTTCTCCTACGCTTCTACGACATTCAGCGCGGCCAAATCCTTCTCGACGGCGTCGACATCCGCAAAATCAATTTGCAAGACCTCCGCCGCCAATTCGGCATCGTCCTCCAGGATCCCTTTCTCTTCAGCGGCACCATCGAATCCAACGTTCGCCTCGGCACTCCCGACATCGACCGCTCCACCGTCGAAAACGCCATTTGCGAAATCGGCCTAGCCGATTTCATCGAATCGCTCCCCGAAGGCGTCGGCGCCAGCGTCAACGAGCGCGGCTCCACTCTCTCCGTAGGCCAGCGCCAGCTCATCAATTTCGCTCGCGCCCTCGCGCACAATCCGCGCTTCCTCATACTCGACGAAGCCACCTCCAGCGTGGACACCAAGACCGAGCTGCAAATCCGCGGCGCCCTCGACCGCCTCCTCAGCGGCCGCACCGCTCTAGTCATCGCGCATCGCCTCAGCACCATTCAGCACGCCGACCGCATCCTCGTCTTCCACAAAGGGCGCCTGCGCGAGCAAGGCGCGCACCAGGAACTCCTCGCTCAGCGTGGAATCTATTACCGCCTCTACCAGCTCCAGTACAAAGAGCAAGAGCTGCACATCTCCGATGAAGACGCGCGTCCGCAGCAAGGTTCACCTCTGCCGCTGCCTCTTCCCGCCAGCGACTGAGCGCTCCCCTGCCGCATGCCGCCCATCTCTCTTCTACTCTCCGCCGGTGAAGCCAGCGGAGATATGTACGCCGCGCGCCTCGCCGCCGCGCTAAAGCAGCGCGCCGACCTCGAAATCTTCGGCATGGGTGGCCCGCAAATGCGTGCCGCCGGCGTCGACATCGTCACCGACTACTCCGAAGTCTCCGTCGTTGGCATCACCGAAATCCTCAGCCATCTGCCTTCGCTCGTTCGCGCCATGCGTCGCCTCGTCCGCGAGGCCGAGCGCCGCAAGCCCGCCTTTGCGATCCTCACCGATTTTCCCGGCTTCCACCTGCGCCTCGCCCGCAAACTCAAACGCCGTGGCATTAAAAACATCTACTACATCTGCCCGCAATTCTGGGCCTGGCGGCCGTGGCGCGTGCGCGTAGTGCGCCGGCGCTTCGCGCAGGCACTGTGCATTTTTCCTTTTGAAGAAAAATTCTATGGCGATGCCGGAGTACCCGTGAAGTTCATCGGCCATCCGCTGGTCGGCGCCGTGCACGCGTCGCTTGATCGCCATGCTTTCTGCCGTGAGCAGAACCTCGATCCGCACAAAAAACTCGTCACCATCTTGCCCGGCAGCCGCGCCGCCGAGCTGCGCCAGCACTTGCCCATAATCCGAGAGGCTTGCCTGCGCATGCATCGCGAATCAGCAGCACAATTCGTCCTCGCCGCAGCCCCGGGCGCCAACCTCGCGGCCCTGCGCGAACGCTGGCCACCCGAACTCCCTCTGAAAGTCGTCGCCGGAGAAACCTACAACGCCCTCGCCGCCGCCGATGCCGCGATTGTCTCGAGCGGCACGGCCACCATCGAAGCCGCGCTCCTCGACGTGCCCATGGTCGTCATCTATCGCGTCACGCCTCTCACGGCACTGTTGGCCAAGCCACTGGTACGCACACCTTTCTTCAGCATGGTCAACCTAATCGCCGGGAAGCGTGCCGTGCCCGAGCTAATCCAAAACGATTTCACTGCGGACCACGTAACCGCCGAAATACTTCGTTTGTTAAACGACCAGAGCGCCCGCGCATCTCTCCGACGCGACCTCGCCGAAGTCCGCCAGCGTCTCGGCCCCCCGGGCGCAGTCGAGCGCGCCGCCGACGCCATCCTCCAGCTACTTGCTTCAGCGCATGGCAACGCCAAATGAGCCTCTGCTATCCTATATAGGGAGGAATAAGCACTCCTGCGCACTTAGTCGGGCGCAGTTTTTTTGGAGTGCGGCGGTCTAGCCCCCGCTTCTCGGTTTTCACATCGCGACCAAATCTGAATTCGAGCGCAAACCGAGCCCAATGTGACATTTGCGTTATTTCTCTTCCAATAGAGGCAACGTGTCGGCGCTCACAGCAAACCGAAGATGCTCAGCACCTGCCAGCAAAATGAAAGGGGTCCGATGACCCGCAACAACAAGCTTTCCTCGGCCTTATTCCTCGCGGCGCTCCTCCTCGCTTGCGCGCCTCTGCGCGCCCAAACTCCCCGCCCGCCCTCTTTCCTCGCCGACCATTACGACGTCTCCGCCACGCTCGATCCCATCACGCAGTCCCTCTCCGCCGTGGCCAAAGTCAGTTTCAAGGCCCAAGAAGTCTCCAGCGCCGTCCGCGTCGAGCTGCATCCCAATCTCAACATAACCGACGTGAAGTCCGCGGAAGGCAAGACACTCGGCTTTGAGCGCGACACCCAAAATCCGCTGAACCTAATCGTCAATCTGCTTTCCCCCGTGGCGCAAGGCGCCAAAGTTTCTTTAACCTTCACCTACGCCGGTCCTCTCGCCAACGAAGAAAACAGCCCTGTCCCGGGCGTCCGTGCTGCGGCCATTAACCGCGACGGAGCGTTCCTGCTTCTCCCCGCGCGCTGGTTTCCTCTCACCAACTATCCCTCCAATCGCTACACCGCCACCTTCCGCCTCAACGTTCCGGAAGCGTTCGCGGTAGCCGGCACCGGAAAAGCCGCCGCTCCCACGCCGACTCCCGGCAAGAACAGCGTCGAAGGCAATCGCCTCCTCTACACCTTCCAGTGTGATACGCCCGCCCCGCATGGCACTTTCGTTGCCGGCAATTTGCAGCTCAATCCGAAGCAAGCCGAAGGCATCAGCGTCAACGTGTACGCTCCCCGCGAAGCCAGCGGCGATGCACAGAAGTTCGCTGACAGCGTCGCGCGTTCCACGGTTGCCTTCTCCGATATGTTCGGCCCCTTGCCCCGGCCGGAGTTCACCGTCGCCCAGCTTCCCGACGGCACGCTCCGCGATTTTGCGGGGCCGGGTCTGTTGCTCTTTAGCAAACGCATCTGGGATCCCAGAGCCTCCGACCGCACCATCGCCCGCCTGGTCGCTTCGCAATGGTGGGGCAACGCGGTGCTCCCCGCCACGCGCGGCGATGTCTGGATCAGCGATGGCCTGGCGCGCTACTCCGAAGCTCTCTACGCCGAGCAAAACGCCGGCAAGGAAGCGGGTCTAAAAGCCGTCGACGAATTCGCCGTGGGCGCCTTAATGTACGAAGAAGCCGCTCCGATCGCCCAAGCCGCCCGTCTCGCTCCGTATTCCCCCGACTATCGCTCCGTCGTAATGAACAAAGGCGCCATGATCTTCCACATGGTGCGCGCACAGATGGGCGACGTCGCCTTCAAATCCCTGTTGCACGATTTCTACATCAAATACGCGGAGGGCAGCGCTTCCATCGAAAACTTCGAAGCCCTTGCACAACAGCACGCGCAAGCTTCCGTTAAAGCCGGCCAGCCGCCGCCCGACCTCCGCGGCTTCTTCGCGCAATGGCTGAATTCCACCGGTGTTCCGGACTTCACCATGGAATATGTGGTCTACCGCACGCGCCAGGGCTTCCGCGTGGTCGGCAAGATCAAGCAGCCTCTCGACACTTTTCACATGCCGGTCGACCTGCGCATCGATACGGAAGGCAATCCCGAAACCAAGACGATTGACGTGATCGGCACCGAATCCGAATTCACCGTGGAAACGTTCGGTCGTCCCAAGCCCGGCGGCATCAAGATCGATCCCAACAACGTCGTCCTGAAGGGCAGCTCCACGCTGCGTGCTCGCGCCGCCATTGCTCGCGGCGAAGAGCTTGCCGAACAGGGTCGCTACTACGACGCCATCGGCCAATATCAGCGTGCTCTCTCCATTCAGCCCAATCGCCCGCTGGCCAACTTCCGCATGGGCGAGGCCTTTTTCTACCAGAAAAATTACCAGGCCGCCGCTAACGCCTTCCGCGATGCTCTGCAAACCGTTCCCGAGGCGTCTGAGAAGTGGACTGAAGTCTGGAGCCACATCTATCTCGGCAAAATCTTTGACCTTCTTGGCCAGCGCGCCCGCGCCGTCAACGAATACAGCAAAGCCAAACAAACCAACGATGACACCGGCGGCGCCCAACAAGTCGCCGAGCAACTCCTGAAGAAGCCCTACGCCGAAGGCGGCATCTCCGCCGCCGCTCCAGCCACAGGCACAACTCCAGCGGCTGCCAGTCCCCAAGCTCCCCCGGCCAACGATCGGCCCGTCCTAAAAAAGCAACCTAACCCCGCCCCCAACTGAACTTTGTGGAATTTTTGGCGGTGCGAACGCACCTGCGTTGTCAGCGGCTTCGCCGGGCGAGCCCAGTCGCGCAATACGGGAGTGATTTGGCACGCCAGCCGGGCCGTGTCGCTACATCAGTTCTTCAATGAACGAGCGGGCCACATCGGAGGGCACTTGCAGGTCGCGATCGATCAAAGGTCCTTCGTTCAAGACCGGCTCCGCCCCATGCAAGGTGGGGACATCGGTGCGCTCGAAGAATTTCCCGATGGGGATCTCCTCGCCCCAAAGCAAAGATTTCTCCATCGCGGCTGTCCAATTAGCCGGGTCATATGAGGAGTCGTCCTCGAGCTTCTTCACTCGCGGACGGAACCACTGATAAGTATTGTCGTGATTGTAGGTGACACACGGGCTGAAAACGTCGAGGAACGAGAAGCCCTTGTGCTCAATACCTTGCTTGATCAGTTCCGTAAGTTGCTTTTGTTCGCCGCTAAAACCGCGGGCGATGAAAGTGGCGCCTGCGGCTAGAGCGAGGGAAATGGGGTTGACCGGCGCTTCGATGTTGCCGAAGGGCATGCTTTTCGTCTTCATGCCGACTCGGCTGGTCGGCGAGGTCTGGCCCGTGGTGAGGCCGTAGATCTGGTTGTCCATGACGATGTAGAGCAGGTCCACATTCCGCCGCATCGAGTGGACGAAATGGTTGCCGCCTATCCCGAAGCCGTCACCGTCGCCGCCAGTCACAATAACAGTCAGCTCGTGATTGGCGAGTTTCAGGCCAGCGGCCACCGCGAGGGCCCGGCCGTGAAGCGTGTGCATGCCATAGGTGTTGATGTAGCCGGGAAGATTGGATGAACAGCCGATGCCGCTGATGGTGACCACTCTATGTGTCGGTATCTGCAGCTCGACGAGGGCTTTTTGAAGTGCGGCGAGCACACCGAAATCACCGCAGCCGGGGCACCAGTCGGGATCGACTTTGCCCTTCAGATCGGCCATGGTCAATTGACTGGCGCGCTGTACGCTGGTCGCCATGTGCGTCTCCTCCTCAGACCATAATCTCGTGCATGGGAACGGAGAGTTTCGTGTTCCCCGCGAGCTGTTCCTTCACGGCCTCGACAATGTGGTGCGGCATGAAGGGTTCGCCGTCGTACTTGCGAATGTGGCCGCTGGGCACAAAGCTGGTTTCGCTGCGCAGGTAGCGCGCAAACTGCCCGCTGTAGTTGTTCTCCACGATGATGGTGCGTTGCGAGTCTTTCAGGATTTCGAGAATGGCTTCGCCATGCAACGGCACGAGCCAGCGGATTTGCAGCTGATTGGCGGAGATGCCTTGCTCATTGAGGAGTTCACAAGCCTCCTCGATCACTCCTTTCGTCGAACCCCAGCCAATCAAGGTCACATCGGCATCGCGTGGGCCCGAGAGCGCGGGCGGCGGAACGGCGGCCTCAATACCTGCGACCTTGCGCATACGCTTTTCCATCATGGCCCGGCGCTTGATTGGATTGGTGAACTCGTCGCTAATTATTACGCCGTCTTCCTGGTGTTCATCTGTAGCCACCGTGTGGATGTGGCCGGGCACGCCGGGAACCGCGCGCGGCGAAATGCCGCTGTCCGTGATTTTGTAGCGTTGGTAGCCGCCGTTCGTGGCAACCGCGGAGTGTGCGCCGTTGCCGTTGGCGCCGGTGATGAGCTCGCCGCGATCAATCGGAGGACTGAAATCCAGATCTTTCGGATCAACGCTGAGCCTGCCTTCCGACAGCAGCAAATCGCAAAGCACGAGCCCTGGACACTGGAAGCGGTCAGCAATATTAAATATCTCGGGAATAAGCTTGAAGCAGTCTCCGATGTCGAGCGGAGCTCCGATCACCCTCGGATAATCGCCAAAGGCGGCGCCGAGCATCTGCCAGAGGTCGCCCTGCTCGGTTTTGGTGGGGACACCCGTCGACGGGCCGGCTCGCTGGCAGTTGATGACCACCACCGGGGTTTCGATCATCGCGGACATGCCCAGTCCCTCGCTCATCAGTGCGAAGCCGCCACCGGACGTCGCACACATCGCGCGCACGCCTGCGTGAGCCGCGCCGATGGCCATATTGATCACGCCGATCTCGTCCTCGACCTGCCGGACCATGATGCCGGCTTTGCGCGCGTGTGCCGCCATCCAGTGCAAAACGCCGGTCGACGGGCTCATGGGATAGGCACAGTAGAATTTCACACCTGCTGCCGCACCTCCCATCGCCATCGCAATATTGCCACTCAAGATCGCGTAGCGTTTCTCCGTTTTGGGCAACGGATTCGGAAAAGCCGCGAAGTGTGCGGCGGCGTAATCGTAGCCGGCGCGCGCAACGCTGACGTTTTCTGCAACCACGGCATCGCCCTTTTTCTTGAACTGCTCTTTGAGCACTTCCTCCAAGGCCGGGAAGCCGATGCCCATCATGTGAAGGCCGGCGCCTATGGCGAGGGTGTTCTGCGCGACTTTGTTTCGCGTGATGTCGGCCAGCTCTGAAACGGGAAGCGGGCAAAGCTGCACGCCGTCCGCGGCAGAACCCGGTTTGATCGTGTCGGCGTTGTAGATACAGGAAGCGCCGGCGGCTAGCAGGTTCAGGTGCCGGTCCATGCTGTCCTGATTGAGGGGGATGAGCAGGTCGATACGGTCACCCATATTGGTGACTTTTTCCGGGCCCGTTCGAATCGTAAGAAAAGTGTGCCCGCCGCGAATGATGGATTGATAGGCGTTGTAGGCGTTGAGGGTGAGGCCCCGGCGGCTGAAGATCTTCGCGAAAATGTCGCCGGGAGTGGCGACTCCTTGGCCAGCCGCGCCTCCGATGCCGATAGCAAAGGTCTGCTTCATCACGCCCTCACTGATTGAGAGCCGGCCGAGCCGCGAGGAACGAACGCTGGGGCCAGGCTCAATGAATGTTGGTTTCCCGGGTCGAGAGACTCCTCATCCGAATGATTCGTTCTTTTCGGGTAGCCGGAGTATACACCCAATTCTTCCGGTTGTTTCCTTGCATCAACCAAGGGCTAGACGTAAGATTCCGGCACCAATCACGTCGAACCTCTACGCCATTCGATTTGCTGCGAACGCAGGAGGTCTCCAATGCCCATCAACGAGGAATTGACCATTCGTATGGACAATCGTCCCGGCTCGCTGGGAAGAGTCTGCCGCGCGCTCGCCGACCGCGGCGTGAACATCCTGGCTTTTCAATCCATCCCCGCGGAGAAAACCATCCTCGTCTGCATGGTCGTCGACAATCCCGCAGCCGCGGGAGCCATCCTGGACCGCGCAGGCATCAGCTACTCAGAAGGCGAAGTGGCGCAGGTCAAGCTTCCACACGGGCCGGGCGAGCTGGCGCGCGCCGCCGCGATGCTCGGCGACGCCAATATCAACATTCACTACGCATACTGCGGTGTTGAGCCCAACACGAATGCGCCCTTGGTGATCTTTGGAGTAACGGAAGTGGGCCGCGCGGCAACAATCCTGGACCAGACCGCTGCCGCCGCCGCGGCAACCTAGCTAAGTAGCGCGTGCTCCCGCATCTTGCCCTTGCATTCGTTCAAAAAGGGCACACCGCCTTAACCGGCGGTCGCGCCCTTACTTTTTCGCCTAACCTTTCTAAGCTCAAACCGTCACGCTCGCCCCATTAAATCGTTGAATCGCAAATCCTGAAAACTCTTCCCCATAAATTTCCCGCTGATCCGTCAGGATGCTCAGCGCCACCGCCTCGCCCAGCCTGAGTCCATCCGAGTAGTCCGTGCGCCAATGAACTCCAGCAAAATTGCGTCCGAGGCCAATGTTTGACGCCAACTTGTTGATCTCCCCATTAACGGTGATTTGTCCCGCGTCCGCTCCGCCGTAGGTCATCAACGACAACCCGTCCTGGCCCGCATCCTGAGTCGTTCCGTTCGTCAACGCATGAAACGGAGCGGAAATGACACCATGATCAGCCTTCTCAATCTCGGTGAAAATGACCAAGACCTCTCCATCACCTTTTTCTTCGATGGGGGTCGCTACAACCTTCCGGCGCACCTGAAGGTCAACGGGTCTACGATGCTCAATGTGAGTGACGTCATCATGATGCAGCAGCCGGACTCCGACCGAAACACGATTCCTCCCGATGTCACTCACGGTAGCGCGGTCTTATCTGGCTTGCTGGGTTACCCGGAATTGATTAATGTTGCAGTCAGCGTTGGAATTTTCAACGTATCCACCGCCACATGCGGGACGACATGCCCCACTTGCTTCGGCTATACCGCTTTCCAGGTTCAGGGCTCGAATTCCACCGCACCCGTTGGCGGCACCGCAACATTCACGGCCCTCGCTCTCGGGCAGGACAACTACTGGCATGATGTCTCTGCCCTGCCGCCGTACCCCGACGGCACTCCAGGCACAGTCTGGACGAGCGACAATGGGAACGTCGCAACTTCACAAGGAGCAGGCAATTTCAACGGCGTCAGCACCGGAACATTCAATGCCGTCGCGACAACCAACTGGATGGACGTCAATCCCGACTGCCCAGCGGGATCGCACCAGCAGTGCCCTACCACTCCTTATGGCCCCAACAGCGCCGGAGGCACCATCTATCAACCGATCCCGACAAGTCTCTCGATTGTTGGGACCGATTCAACCACTAGCGAGTCTGGCTGCACTACCTCTGGCGGCAATGCGGGATGCGGCGTCAGCAGAACCTTCACGTACCAGGTGAACGACCAAAACCGGCGGCCGATGGCAGTGGCTAACATGCCCGTCGGGGATGTGATCTGTAATACGTCGACCAACCAGTTGAATTTGCAGGGTTATAATACGACGTGCGGTGGGACGACCGGTTCGTGTTTCGGCACCGCAGGCCCATGCGGTAAGTTTACCGATCAGAACGGCCAATTCCCTGAGAACCTCACCGTCTGCGCGCCGGCCTGTAAGCCCTCGGGCACTTGCACGACGGCAGGCCAAACGATCGCCAACCAGACCTGGACCGTGAATGGGTATACATTAAGTTCCGACGTTAAAGGCATTTCGTACCAGTGCAACAAGATTCTGGTGAACGGACAATGAAAACCACCCGCGCAGCTTTTCTTCTGGCAATGATGCTTCTGACCTGCTCCAGATTGCCAGCACAACGGGGAAATATTGAATTGCGGGCGAAACTCGACGGTCGCGTGACAAAGTATAGTCTCTCGGCAGTCGGCCTGGCGGACGCTTTAGCCATGACCTCCACCCAATTTCAGATCCCAATAGGCATCGAGTGGGTGAGGGACAAACAGACGCTTCGTGGCTTGACTCGTACGTGGGAAGGTGAGAGCGTCCGGCAGGTTTTGACTTCGATTTTGGAAGCCTACCCAGGCTATGCCCTCCAAGCCGACGGGGGTGTAATACACGTATTCCGCCGAGACTTGCTAAACGACAGTCATAACTTTCTAAACCTAAAGGTTCCTGACTTTTTTGCGGTCCACCAAGAGCCCGCTGGCCTTGCTAACGTTCAGCTGCGGAGCGTGATGCAAAACTTGGTTTCGCCGCGTAAGCTGCCCTCAGGCGCGGGCGAAGGAGGGTCGTACACCAGCGGGAATGTCACTGAAACGCCCCTCACCCTCTCCTTGCGCGGCTTAACGGTTAGAGAGGCGCTGGGAAGGTTGGTGGAGGCTTCGGAGCGTAAAATGTGGGTCGTAACGTTTTCGGACAATCCCGAGCTCACACCCTCCGGCTTCCGCCGGACCGAAACGCTCTGGCACCTTGCCCCGTTCCCCAGTACCCAGCAACCAATGTGGGACTTCCTCGCGTCGGGAGAGTACGTCGAAATCCACAAGACCTTAGAGGCATCGAAACACAAGCAGATGCCCAACTGAACCGTGCCGGGTGCCCCAGACTGTCGATTTTACGTCTGGGTCTTTCTTTGTCATCTGCCCAAATGTGTTCGCTTGCCCGCAAACCATTCAATTCACAGTCTTTATTTCTCACTTGACAAATAGTAACGGATGCGGTAATCTTTAGTCCAGGTTCCGCTGACCGTGTCCCCTTTTCGTCCCTTCCTTCTTCCGCAACCCCGTGTGTCTCCGCCACTCGACCCAGAGCAACGCCGGGGGGTCGCTCGTTTACCCCGAGCAATATCGAAGGGCCAGTCACCTGTAATAACTATCTTTAGAATCAACACTTATAAAAGTGATACAAAACAAACGACTTTAACTTCCTTTAGAATCAACACTTATAAAAAAACGGGGGGGAGGGGGGTACCCTGCAAACCATCGGCTTGGAATCAGCAACTTCCGAGCTGCAACTCACGCAACGCCCGTCACGTGCGCCACGTGGCGTGTCTATCCCCTGTGGCATCATTCCATTGCGCATACTTCCCGTCACCACGGGCGTGTACCTCTTCACTCGCACCACCCACTGCTCACTGCCCACTACCCACTTTTGTCAACCGCCTGCAGCCGCTTCCAAGTACGCTCGAAAACGCCCGTTGCCTGCTCGTCAAACAGCACAAAATAAATGGTTTCGAGCGGGCTTCCGTTCCGCAAATGCTCCGCCGCCTCCTGCAGCATGATCTCCGCGCAGTCCTTCATCGGGAATCCCGCGATCCCCGTGCCCACAGCCGGGAACGCAATCGTCTTCAGCCCGCGCTCTACAGCAAGCCGCAGCGAGTGCGCCGTGGAGCGCCGCAGCGTCTCCGCCGTGGTGAGGCTGCCCAGCCCCATGCTCGCCGCGTGAATCACGTACTTGGCCGCGAGCTTGCCGCCAGTGGTGATGACCGCATACCCCACGGGGATGCTGCCAATGGCGTCGCACTCGCGTTGGATCGCATCCCCGCCCTTGCGGCGGATCGCGCCCGCAACTCCAGCGCCCAGAATGAGTTCGTTGTTTGCGGCGTTCACAATCGCGTCCGTATCCATCTCCGTCAGGTCACCCTGCTGGATCACGACTCTCGATGCAATTTCCTTCACGCTCTGCCGGCTCATCGTGATTCCGTGAATTCCCTTTCAGGCACAACCTTGACTTCTTTGCCCATTCGCCGGCCAACCTCTAGGCATCGCGCAATGGTTTCTTCGGAAGTCTGGAGCGTGGAGACTAACTCAAGCGCGTTCGATTGCCCATCTTTGCAAACGAATCGCAAGCCGATGCAGCGCTCCGGGCAGAACGTGACTGCCGCCAACTCCGCAATCGAAAGTGCAGGCGAGCTGCTCGCAAAGACGGCATCGGGCTTGGCAAATTTGTCAAAGATGGTGAACATCTCAATCTTCATCTCCATCTCTTCCGCCACCGCCTCGACAATAAGATCCCCCGCGCGCACCGCCTCCTCGATTTTGCTCGCGAGAACGAGCCGCGAGCGCGCCTCAGCACCAACATTCGCACCGTCCGCAATCCACGTCGCAGCTCGCTCCAGCCTGCTCTCGGAAACATCCTCGAGAACAGTTCGGTATCCAGCCAGCAGCACAGCGCAAGCGATCCCGCGCCCCTGGTCGCCGGCCCCGATCACCGCAATGGTCTGGATTTCGCTTGCCATATCCGTGCGCGTCACGCGCTGTGCTGTCATTCGCGTTGTAGGCGCGCTAATACCGCGGAACGGTAGAATCAATCTCTGCCGACCAGCGATCGATTCCGCCGGCCAGCGATTTCGCGCGCGCCACTCCCTGGCCGCGCAGCCAAACCGCCACGTCCAAGCTGCGCATCCCGTGATGGCAGTAGCAAATCACTTCGTCATCGGTGTCCAGCGCCTGCAAATTCGCGGGAATCGTACCCATGGGAATCAGCTTCGCGCCTTCAATGCGGCAGATCTCAAATTCCCACGGCTCGCGCACATCCACAAGCAAAACGCTCTCGCCGCGGTCCAGCCGTTGCTTCGCCTCGGCCGGAGTTATCTCCAGATCATTCATGCAAAATTCCTCGATTCAATTATAGGCTGGAAACTGTAACGCTGAAACTTGCTGGGCAAAAGCGAAGCTACTTGC
Source organism: Candidatus Acidiferrum sp. (assembly GCA_035602505.1). GTDB lineage: Bacteria > Acidobacteriota > Terriglobia > Acidiferrales > UBA7541 > Acidiferrum. Next base: position 7,302 of record DATNMD010000041.1, on the reverse strand, counting down.
CTTGAAATTTCGGCGAGCGTTTCTCGAAAAAGGCGCGGATGCCTTCGCCGCAATCTCCGGATGAAAAGCATTTCATCTGCTGCTCGACTTCCAGGTTCAGCAGCGCTGTCAGTTCCTCTTTGTCGCGGCCGAACAAGGTTTGCTTCACGGCGCGAATCGCAATCGCCGGGCCCTGCGCGATTTTCTGCGCCAGCGCGCGTGCTTCGCTTTCCAGTTGCGCGAGCGGCACCACGCGATTCACGATGCCGAGCCGCAGCGCCTCCGCCGCATTAATCATGTCGCCGGTGTAAAACAGTTCCGCCGCTTTCGCCGGGCCCACCAACTGCGGCAGAAAAAATGTTCCACCGTAATCCGGAAACAATCCCACCTTCGCAAAATTCTGCCCAAACATCGCATCTTCGGAAGCGATGCGAATATCCGCGGCCAGCGCAATGTTCATGCCCGCTCCCGCAGCGGCGCCATGCACCGCGGCGATCACCGGCTGGCGCATGGTGCGAATCTTGAGAACCGCTTGCATCCCCGAGCGCAGAATGGGCTGCAGCTCCGTCAAATCTTTGTCTTGGTGCCCTTTTCCAATCGCCTGCAGGTCGCCGCCCGCGCAAAACGCGCGCCCGGCTCCCGCTAGCACCACCACATTGATGTCCTGATCCGCTTCCACTCGCGTCAATGCATCGTTCAGCGCCAAAACCAGATCTTTGTTGAGCGCATTCATGCGCTCCGGCCGGTTCAAAATCAATGTGGCGACGCTGCCTTCGCCCTTTTCCAAGACGGCGCGATTCTCTTGCATGGGATGTGAAGATGCGCTCATAGCGACTCCACCGGATGCGCACTGCTCTCGCGTTCCTTCTCCACGCGCTTCACTAGTTGCGCCAACTTGCGGAAGTGCTGCAGCTTTTCATTTTTGCTTTTCATCTCCGGACCGGGCGTCGCCGGCAGCACGTACACGCGCGCGCCATACAGCGATTCCTTCTGCAATCCGAATTTGCATTTTCTCTGCGCAAACAATTCATACGTCATTTTTCCATTAAACGCTACCACGCGCGGCGCAAACTCTTCCAGTTTTTGCGACAGCACGATGCGTCCTTCCGCAAAATCCTCGCGCGCAAGCTCCGCCGCCGTTTTCGACGGGCGCTTGACCAAATCCGTAAGCCCGATGCCAAACTCAATCACGCGCTTATCATCGCGATAATCAAAAGGCTCCGGCACCACGCCACCCTCAAAAATCAGAGGCCAGAATTCGTTATCGCGCCCGGCATAATAATGCCCCACGCGCACGGACGACTCCGTTGGATGGCAGCCAATAATCACCAGCTTCATGCCTTTGCGAAGATGGTCGGGCAGGGTCCGCATTCCGCTAGCTTACCTGTTCCGCGGCTCGCGCGGCGCACATGGTTCGATAATACTGCGCAAATTGTTACGTACCCCGACCATGCCTAGGCGCGGTCATTTCTGAATCGCGGGCGGCGGTCAGGTCATCCAAGTATATGGCTTCGAGGTGTGGCATTGTATTGTGCTACTTTAGCGATGCAAAGCATCCAACCTGGATTACTCGCCAGCCTGGCGAAAGCGCCTACCTTGAGCATACCGAATCCACATCGGCTTCCCTCCAAAGTCGCCCGTGAAGATGAGCATCTGCTGGTTGCCGCCGCGAAATCGGGCGATACCTCCGCATTCGAAGAGCTCGTGAACCGCTACGAGCGAAAAATCTTTCGCCTCACTATGAACATCACGCGCAACCGCGAAGACGCGGAAGACGCCATGCAAGACGCGTTTATGAAAGCGTATTCGCACCTGCACCAATTTCAGGAGGGCTCGCGCTTTTACACCTGGCTGGTTCGAATCGCCGCCAACGAAGCGCTGATGCGGCTGCGCAAGCGCCGTCCCAATCAAGTTTCGCTGGACGAACCGATTGAGGGCGAGGATGATTTCATTCCACAGCAAATTGAGGACTGGGGACCGAGTCCGGAGCAGCGCTACGCGCAAACGGAGATGCGCGATATTTTGCGCAGCGTGATTGAAGACTTGCAGCCGGATTTTCGGATAGTCTTTTTGCTGCGCGACGTGGAGGGGCTTTCCACGGAAGAAACGGCGGAGACGGTGGGAATTTCGGAGGCGGCGGTGAAGTCGCGGCTGTTGCGCGCGCGTCTCAAGCTGCGTCAGAAGTTGGATCGTCACTTTCGACAGGATGGAAAGCATTGAACTGCGAAGGCGTATTTCGGCGCGTTTCCAGTTACATCGACGGCGACCTGGAAGCCACGGTAGTCGAGGAGATCGAACTGCACCTAAAGCAGTGCCGGGACTGCACTATTTTGGTGCAGCAGACGAGGCTTACCATTCATTTGTACTACGATTCGGATTTGGTGGATTTTCCGGTGGAAGTGCAGGCGCGTTTGCATGAGACCTTGCGACGGAAAATTCGCCGGGAGCGGAAATGACAACCCTGCGGGCTGGCCGGGCTGAAGCCCGGCCACTACACTGGGACGCGCCTGCCTGCGCAGACAGGCTAAAGAGCGCCCTACAACGCTCCGGACCAGAAGGGCAATTCTCGACCTAGTTTTTTTTCACGGGCAAGCGCGTAGACCCGCATCGCAACGGCTAGATCCCACGAAGCGATTCCATTGGACTTGAACAGCGTCACTTCCGTGTCGCTGGTTCTGCCGCTGACCTTTCCCGCCACCACATCGGATAATTTCCTTACGCCGGTCCAACAGATTTCATCGCCCTTGAAAGCGATGATCAGGTCGCCGGCTTCCTGCCGCGATTGTTCGACCGAATCCACCACGATGACATCCGCGCTCGCGACGGCTTCGTCATCGAGTTCGCGTTTGTGGGCGTGATTTGCGCCAATGGCATTGATGTGCATTCCGGAGGCAAGATCAGCGCCGCTAAGCACGGGCTGCGACGCAGTGGTGGCCGTGCAGATAATGTGCGCGCCGCGCGCAGCTTCGGAAGAAGAGTTGGCGGGTTCGACAGGGATGCCGATTCGTTGCGACATTTCGTCCGCGAATCGCTTGCGGCTGTCCGCGTTGCGGCCGTACACGCGCGCTAAGGAGAGCTTGCGCACCGCAGCAATCGCTTCCAGTTGCGTTTTGGCTTGCCCGCCAGTGCCGATAATGGCAGCGACAGAAGCACCGCGGCGCGCGAGGTATTTCGTAGCCACTCCGGAAGCGGCACCGGTGCGCAATTGTCCCATGTAGTCCGCTTCGATCATGGCGACCAGATCGCCGCTGGCGATTTCGTAGAGCGGAACCAGGAAGCGAAGTTTGCCGCGCACGTAGGTGTACTGCTTCATGGCCAGAAAGCCGGCGGTGAAATCCGCAGCGGCCATATAGTGAAAAAACCCGCCGGAGGGAAGCTCGAAGCGGCGGCGCGGATGAACAATCACTTCACCGCTGGTTTGTTTGCGGGAAATTTCTTCGACGGCCTCGAGGGCCATCGGCATGGTGAGAACCTGCTGAACCTCGGCTTCGCTGATGTGCAGCGTCATTCGGCGGCGCCTCCGTAATACCTGAATTCTACAGGTGCAGGCGAAATCTGAAAACTCGGGCGGCCGCGGTGTCGAGCAAGAGCAAGTCGCCGGCCGGGGTGACGACGATTTTGCGGACGATACTGGAACCTACGCCGGCCACCCAGGTCGAGAGATCCTGCGTGAACTGAAATGAACCATCGAGCGACCAGACGTAAACCGAAGGATGACTCGCTGCGACAGCAAAGATGAATTTGCGATTCACGGCAATGCCGGTGAGATAGGGATCCGTATCAGTGGCCACGACAGCGGAATGTAGGAGGGTTCCAGTGGTGTCGTAAACCTTGACTTCAGGGTTCGCGCGTTCGCTTACATACACCAAGCCATCCGGGCCAACCGCGAGCGCTGTCGGATTGTCGATCTGGGCGTTAACCGCGGCTCCCTTCGTACTCGCGCCACCCCAGGAGCCGGCGGGACGAAGCCCGGGGCTGAATTTGTGAATGCCGTAGGGATGCTTGGCGGTGACGTAGATGGTGCCGTAGGCATCGACGGCAATGTGCAGGGATTCGCGCTCGGCGGAGAGCGCGTTGGTGCGCAGTTCGCGGTGGCGCATGCCATCGGAAAAGAAAATGGCGACGGTGCCGCGGCGGCCATCGGCCACGTAGATGGCCGATCCGGCATCGACAGCGATGTCGGCGGGATGCAGGTTGCTGCGATCGTCCTGGAAGGAGAGGCGAGGTTCGCCGCCAGGCGAAAACTTATTGATGAATCCGGTGGCGGCGTCGGCGATGTAGATGATGGACTCGTCGTCGCTGGTGATGGCGACGGGTTTAGCGAATTGGCCGGGGCCATCGCCATGGACGCCCCAGGCGTCGACGTACTCGAATGGAGGCGGAGGTGCGGGAGCGGCAGCGGTTTGCGCGGGGCGCGAGCAGGCGCATAGCGTTAGTGCTGCGATAAGCAATGAGCACAAAGCAAGGCCCAAGAACGGCGGCCCTTCAAAGTTCAGGGTAAACAAGATGGCGCCGTTACGGGGCGCGCGGTTTACGCTTGTATGGGCCATTACGTTGAGGTCCTTCGCGTACCCTCACCCCTCGCAAAAGCCGCTCGGGACAAGTCGGGTACGCTCAGGATGACACCTCGCTTACTGTTGCAGCCAGTCAGGCGGGCTTCGCTTGCGGAAAAGTTCCTATTCACTGTTTTTTTGTGGCCTGGGCTGGCGCGGATTTTCGACTGGTATCGCCGGGCTCACGGATGCGGCGGACTACCGTTTGCATCAAGCGATAGACGCGCTCTTCTTTCGCGCCGTTCATCTGGCGGAAACGAAATTCGGGCTCGCCTTTTGGTCCTTTGTCGAGGCGAATGGGCATTTGGCCGCAGAGATTATTTTCGATGAAAGCGGTTTCGTAGCGGGTGCGCTTCTGGTTCCAGGTGTAAGCGCGGAGAGTGGTGAAATCGCACGGCTGGCCTTCGGCGCTGCGCGTTCCGGCGACCAGATACTGCGGCTTGTCTCCGGAAGGAGTGGCGACGCGGTTCAGCTCGAACCAGGCAATGGCGCGGACGTTGGCGGAGATCATGCCTTCGCGCACGGCGTCCGGCAAATCGAGCTCGACAAAGCGCGACACAACCCAGCCGGCGATGGGAACGGTCTGGTCGCCGGGCGGCGTGGTGGTATTGGATTCGGAGCTGCGCGCCGAGACTTCGCCGGGCGGGCGCGTGGCCAAGGCGCGAACCAGGAACCAATCCTCCTTCTTGGTGGACTCAGCTTCGTTGTTTTCGCGCTCGTCGCTGACTTGCACCCAATCGGCGACGGAGCGGGCGACGACCTCGACAGGAACTCCACGGCCGAACTGATAGAGGCGAGCCTCTGTGCGTCCGGGTGCGACGCGAAGATTGGTTTGCACCTTGGTGCGGCCGCGGGCTTGCACGGGCATGGCTTTGGCGGCGTTGAGGAGCTTAACACTGCGCTCCCAGAGCGCAGGTTCGAGGAGCAGCCTGGCGTCCACCCAGCCGATAGCGCCGCTGACGGTGCGGACTTTCACGGTGTCGTTGCGGCGGGCCATGACATCGACGCGGTCACCATAGTGCAGGACGTCGATGGGTTCGCGCACCTGCGCAACGCTGCTCCACAGTGTGGTGTTGCGTTCGCTGACGTAGGCTTCGCCGAGGTACTCGTGCCTGGGGCGAAAAAACCAAGCCAGGACGACGACCACGCATAGCAGAGGGACAGCGACGAGAAGCTTGCGCTTCATGGGCGTGCCTCAGGAGTGGTTAAGAGCACAAAGCGTGAAGGAGCGTTCATGCGTTCAATTTTCAGCGCGACAGACAATTGTAACCGATTCTTCGGCGGGGCAGAGAAAGCGTGCGGGGAAGTTTCTGGTACAATGCGCGCGCGGCGTGGATTTTCTTGCGTGCCAGTAGAGAGACGCTCGCCCATTGCGTTTTGCAAACACGGCGGTTGAGATCCTTCGGCCCGGCTGAACTGCGCCGGGACCTCCGGACGACACGGTTACAGGGGTGGCGCGGGTGAGTAACGGCGGTATCCGCACCGCAGACTCGCCGGATCGGATATTTTCGGCGGAGCCATTCTCGGCGCGGTTTGACAGTGTAAAAGCGGCGGCAAGTCCGCCGCACTCCAGATTGCGGAGAACATGCGTGAAATTTCTCGATTCGTTGCGACCTTTCGGATTGCTGGTTCTCAGGATTGCGCTGGGGGTAATTTTTCTGTCGCACGGGTACCCCAAGCTGGCGCACTGGCGCGGCGAGGCGCAGATGCAGAATTTTTTCGTGGAGCACGGATTGCCGGGCTATTTCCTGTACATCTCGGGGGTTCTGGAGACGTTTGGCGGCGGGTTGCTGCTGCTGGGGTTGTTTACGCGGGGGGCGGCGCTGTTGCTGGGACTGGAGATGTGCGTAGCGATTTGGAAGGTACACAGCGGACACGGGTATTTGGCGGTGCATGATTATGAGTTTCCGCTGACGCTGGCGGCGGCTTGTTTTGCGCTGGCGACGGTCGGGGCGGGGCTGATTTCACTGGACAAGCCGTTGTTTGAGTGGGGAAGAGGGCGGGCGGCGCGGCGCGGGAAGACGTAGATGGGCGCAGGTCGGGCCTGCCGAGATCGTTTGTACCGAGATTTACGTTTGAGGTCCTTCGGCTCCGGCAAAAGGCGCCGGAACCTCAGGATGGCGCTAACTGCACAATTTCGGTGCTTCCGCAGCCTTCAAAGCGGCGGCAAGACCGCCGCACTCCAAAAAAGACTACGACGTTGCGGGGGCGGAGGGAGCTGAGGTGCTCATTACACCTGTGGGTCCGGCCGGCAACGCGATCCAGAGGATGACGTAAGCGAGCAGTCCCGCGCCCGCGCACAAGAAGGCCAGCAGCCATACGATGCGGATGATGGTGGGATCGAGATCGAAGTAGTCAGCCAAGCCGCCGCAGACGCCGCCGATTTTCTTGTCGGTGGTGGAACGCACGAGACGCTTCCTGCCGCCGTATTCGGCGGCATTTACGCTGGCAGCGCCACCCGCGGGCTGCCTGGCGCCGCAGTTGTAGCAGAAATTAGAACCGTCCGCGATGTGCCGCTGACAATTTGTGCAGACCATGGGTTCACCTCCACAGAGCGTGTTTCGTTGGACCCTAATCCATAATACGAGCGAGAGTGGCGAAAAGTTTCCCCTTCAAATTTCCCATTCGGGGCGGAAGCGCTTGCGTCAGTAGTCCAGGAGCTGGCGAACCGCCGACAGAATATGCTCGGTCTGCGGAAGGATAACATCTTCGAGCTTCGGCTGGTAGGCGCAGAAGGTATTCATGGCGGCGACGCGCTTGACGGGGGCGT
>DATNMD010000031.1:0-39536 GCA_035602505.1 Candidatus Acidiferrum sp. | reverse complement strand
CAGCACGAATTGTGGGTTCGGCTTTTCCCCAGGCAAGTAGCGCCAATCGTAGAAGAGAATGCGGCCGAAGCCTTCGCGGGTCAGCGCCTTCAGGAACTGCTTGGGCACCATCTGATCGGTGTCGACGTTGACGCGGTCGAGCGGCATCACTTTGCCGCTGTGCATTGAAAACGGTTGCATTCGTTACTCTCCTACTCCACGGGGGCGACGTCGAAGTCGCGGACGTCGACGAAATGGCCTGCTATGGCGGCGGCGGCGGCCATTAGCGGGCTGACCAGGTGCGTGCGGCTGTCTTTGCCCTGGCGGCCCTCGAAATTGCGATTGGAGGTGCTGGCGCTGCGTTCGTGGGGCGGCAGGACGTCGGCGTTCATGCCGATGCACATGCTGCAGCCGGCGTCGCGCCACTCGAACCCCGCGGCGGTGAAAATCTTGTCCAGGCCTTCCTTTTCGGCTTGCGCCTTGATGCCGCGCGAGCCGGGAACAACCAAAGCTTGCTTGACGCTGCGCGCGACGTGCTTGCCGGCGACGTACTGCGCGGCGGCGCGGAGATCGTCGATGCGGGAATTGGTGCAGGAGCCGATGAAGACGCGGTCGATGGGAATGTCCACAATCGGCGTGCCGGCTGTCAGGCCCATGTAGTGCAGGGCTCGCTCGGTGGCTTTCTGATCGTTGAGATCGCGGAAGGAGTGCGGGTCTGGGACGCGGGCAGTCACGCCGGAGACCATGCCGGGGTTGGTGCCCCAGGTCACTTGCGGGGCGATGTCTTTCGCGTTCAGCTCCACGGTCATGTCGAACTTGGCGCCGTCGTCGCTGCGCAGTTGCTTCCAGCGCTCGACCGCTTCCTGAAACGCTTTTCCGCGGGGAACGAACGGCCGGCCTTCGAGATACGCGAACGTAGTTTCATCGGGCGCGACCATGCCGGCGCGCGCGCCGCCCTCGATGGTCATATTGCAGACGGTCATGCGGCCGTCCATGGAGAGGCCGCGGATGGCTTCGCCGCCGTATTCGGCGACGTGTCCGGTGCCGCCGCTGATGCCAATTTTGCCGATGATGGCGAGAATGATGTCCTTGGCGGTGACGCCGGCGGGGCGCTTGCCGTTCACCACGATGTGCAGCGTTCTGGAGCGCGACTGCACCAAGCATTGCGTGGCGAGCACGTGCTCGACTTCGCTGGTGCCGATGCCGAAAGCCAGCGTGCCAAACGCGCCATGCGTGGAAGTGTGGCTGTCGCCGCAGACGATGGTTTGCCCCGGCTGCGTGATGCCGAGCTCCGGCCCGATGATGTGCACGATGCCTTGATGCTTGCTGTGCATGTCAAAGAGGCGCACGCCGGATTCGCGGCAATTTTTCTCGAGCGCCTCGAATTGCAGGCGCGCGTCGGTGTCGATGATGGGCAGCGTGCGATCCGTGGTGGGGACGGAGTGGTCCATCACCGCGAAAGTGAGATCAGGGCGGCGGACTTTGCGTCCTTCGGCGTGGAGGCCGGCGAAGGCTTGCGGGGAAGTGCCTTCGTGGATGAGGTGGCGGTCGATATAGATGAGCGCGGGATTGCCGGGCTGCTCGTGGACGACGTGACTGTCCCAAATCTTTTGGTAGAGAGTTTTAGGAGTGCTCATAGCGGTGTCGGGTGGATTTTAGCACTGTGGCGGAAGGTTGGCACGTCTGAAGGTCCGGACGGACCGTCTGCACTTCGGAACGTCGGAATGTTTCCGCAGGCCCATTCGGGATGCAGAAGACGCATCTGAAGGTCGGAAGACCTGGAGCAGAAGCTCGCATAAACAGTGGCGTTATGCCCCACTCGGGTAAGAACCCGACGGAGAATGCCAAGATTTGCCCGATGCACCGCAAGTTCATCTCCTTCGTAAAATCCAGCCGCGTGCTTCCCCCATTGCCTAAGCGAATTCTTATCGCTGATGATGACAGTTCTGTAAGACACACGATTCGTACCTTTATCGAGAATCGTTCTCCGTTCGAAGTTTGCGAAGCCGTAGACGGTAACGAAGCACTTCAAAAAGCGACGGTCCTCAATCCCGATCTGATCGTGTTAGACCTTTCCATGCCGACCGCAAATGGTGTGGAAGTCGCGGCACTGCTTCACGTCAGATTGCCTCGCACGCCCGTCGTAATCTATACGATGTATGGCGACCTCGTTCGTGAATCTCTGGCCAAAATCCTCGGCATCGCCGCACTGGTGCCAAAGAGCGACGGGGTGGGAACGCTGCTCGGTCGCATAGAAGCATTGCTCGAAGCGGAGGACGTCCTCGCCAGGCAAGGGCAATGACACATCCACCTATCGACCCGCCAACTCCTGATAAGTTTGAATGTATAAGTCGAAGGACAAAGGTTCATTCTAAAAAGTGACGGCTTGCAGCCGCGAACTGACCTGCTACGCGATTCCGCCGTATCGGCTCTATCCCGCATCGCGTGATGCCATGAAAGCCTTATCGTGGAGGCAAAATGCGGGGGGTGAAGTGGGGATATCGCTTGCAGACAAAACTTAGGGCGATGGTAACGCTCTGGTCGAAGCTCTTTCCGCACAATCGCTGGGAATTGACGACATGCCGCAGTTCGTTCTGTGGGTCACCCATTGGCGCGGGCGGGATTCGTTCATTTAGTTCTCGCTGCATCGCTTTTTGTAGTTCGTACTGCATTGCGGGAGCTCCTTTCGTCCCTCGGTGTCGAGCGGAGTATAAGCCCTTTTGGGGTACGCATAAAGCTGCACTGGAGCTGGCAGGGAGGCTACAAAATGCACGAATGCGCGAGACCCCACTCCGATGGTGCCTGATTCGTACGCCTTGCCGCGATCCCTCCACTACACGGCCCCTCATTCCTCGGGGTAAGCCGGCGCTCGTCGCACAGAAATATCCAGGATGCAAGAAAATGCAAAGGGCGAGCGCAAGAAAAAAGCGGCCCGTCCCGCAACACCGGCAGGGACGCACAAGGCGCGCTTCGATGGAGATGACAGGCTCGCGCAGATCGAGACGGCGCGGTGGTGGCGCCTTCGCGTGGGCCATTCTTTCAGACGGTGGCTGATCTGCCCCTGAAGAAATGCAGAACGAGCATGACTATGCCGATTAGCAGCAGGACGTGAACGACGCCGGTAGAAACGTGAAAGGCGAAGAACCCAAGCAACCAGAGAACGATTAGAACCGCGGCGATTAATGCAAGCATGTCTTCAACTCCTTTTTACCTTTGAGCGCGCGCCAATCAAAAATGCTTTTGTCAGGCGCAACACGGATACAGCTTCCCGTTAGATTCCGCGCTTGTGGTCACAACGATGCCAGATTAGAGACCTAAAATCTGTTCGCTATGAGTCACATCCTCAAATCGAACCTGAACGCGGTTTGACGCGCTGAAGGCATATTCCGGACAGTCGCGCGGTTCGTCGGGTGGGAACTTAATTTAGTTGCAGCAAATCGGTCAAAGATATATCCACAATATCCTGGGGATTGAGGATTCTCTCCAGGTTATCCACGAAGCACATCTCGGAACTACCTTCGACCGCCTCGATTTTTATTTCAGCTTTTTCCTTGCCGATGTTAGGCCCCATGAAGTGAATGGTGTGGCGCTTGGCGTCGAATGCTCCGCGCAGCATCGCGGCATTATCGCTTCTTGTGATTTTCAACTCCTGCGTTCGCTTTGTGTCACAACTCAGGATGCCTGCAACACCGGGTTCGGCGTTGAACTCAGCGCATCTCGCTCTGAACAGCGCGCATAGGTCGGTCCATATCTTCGCCGTATTCAGAGCGAGATCATTTTGATCGCGGATCACTTGGGCATCTTGCATCCGCTTCATTTCTTGCTGCGCGGCGAAGCGCAGAGCGGCATCTCTAGACCAATCAGACATGGCGCTATCTTCGGATCTTCCCAGTCTGTGGATCAACGTTGCGTTCCCACCAATTAGCAGCGCCTTTTTCGGTTCGAAATCTGCGATCGATTCCGGGAGGAGCGGAGGATTCGATGTGCAAACGAGCGTCCTTCTCGTCGAAGGTGAGCCGCCCAACTTCTTCGTTCTTGACGTTGTGAAATGTTCGTATGACTCTTGGCATAAAGCACCTGATTTTCGTGGATCCCACAAGGTCACCTATCGCGATCGGTAAGCCTGGATGCGAGACGCCGGGGCGCAGGTAAGTACATCATCGCAGGTCACAAGCTACAGTTCTGTGCTAAAGGAGACATTCGCTTCTGATTCACGCGGCGGGCGATTTGGTCTTTTGAGGTCCAATCCAAACGGTAGCGACCGCGCAGGCAACTAAAACGGACAGGAAACGAAATTGCTCTACTTCTTCTCCATACTATTTTAGGAGTCCCTATGAGGACCGACATGATCGGCGTCGTTACTCTGATTCTGGTCTTCTTGGCGTGGCTCGTTTTCGGGGCGATCTTTTTGCTGCGCAAAAAGCCGCCCAAAGCAGAAGAAACCAAGCGTGTCGCAGCGGCGAAGTGGGGCATTGCCTTGCAGGGTGTCGGCTTCGCTTTGGTCGGGTCCTTCCACCGCGCGCAGTGGTGGTCGCTGCCGCCTTCACTTCTTGGCGAGGTGATTTTTGCCGCTGCAACCGTCATGCTGGCGTGCTCCAGTTGCTGGTTTTGCTTGCGAGCCGTGCGCACGCTGGGCAAGCGGTGGACCTGCGAGGCGCGCGTGATTGAAGGGCACGAGTTGATCACCCAAGGACCGTACGCGGTGGTGCGCAATCCTATTTACCTTGGGATGTTCGGCCTGATGGTGGCCACAGGGCTGGCTTACACCACCTGGTGGGCGCTTGGCGCTGCCATTCTTGTTTTTCTTCTCGGCAACCGCATTCGCATCCGCGCGGAAGAAAAGCTTCTGCGCGAAGCGTTCGGCGAACAGTTCGATGACTACGCCCGCCGTATCCCAGCCTTCTTCCCGCGCCAGCTGTAAGTATGTGTGGATTCAAGGCGGTAAGTGCGTTCGCGAAAGAACCACCGCCACTCACGCGCGGCTCAACACACGTCTTAACTGCTAGAATAATCCCGTGCAACGCAGAGTCTTTTGGATGATCTTCACGGTCGTTGGCCTAATCGCCGACTTTGCATTGCCATTTTGGTGGGCCGTCCTCGCTACCGTCCCTATTGGCATGGCCAGTTGGTGGATCGCCTACCGCAGCGATTGGTTCTAACGACGATATCTGGCCCGAGCAGAGACCACGTGGCGACCGGTGCGGGCCGCGCATCGAACTCGGCATCTAGGCACTGGTCTGATTTTGGAGCAAAATACCACGACGAGGTGAACAAGCATGAGTTCTTACGGCGGGAAAGAACTAGCCGGCGCGTTTCGCACGGTACGCAAGAACACGATTCAAGTGGCGGAGGACATTCCGGAGGCGCAGTACGGGCACGTGTCGGCGCCGGAGTGTCGTTCCGTGGCGCGGATGTTGACGCATATCGCCATCGCCACGCGCATCTGGGAAGAAGTGCACAAGAAGGGCCTGACGACGCTGGCGGGGTTCGACTTCTTCGGAATGATGGACAAGTTCAACGCCGAGGAAGTCAAGCCGCGATCGAAGGCGGAGATCGTGGAACTGTTGCTCACCGAGGGAGAACGGTTCGCTGCGTGGCTGGAGACAGTGACGCCGGAGTTCCTGGAGGAGGTCGTCACCGAGCCGGACGGAAAGACAGCGAAGACCCGATTCGATCGGCTGCTGAGCGCGAAGGAACACGAGATGCACCATCGCGCGCAGCTCATGCTCATCGAGAGGCAACTGGGAATCGTGCCGCACATTACGCGGCAATTCAACGAGCGAATCGCGCAGATGCGCGCTGCTAGAGCCTAACGAGCAACAACGACGCTACACGCGCCAGCCTAAAGGCCGTCGCTACGCAGGCTACGCCACTGCGGGCTGCAGTTCTTCAAGATACTCGTCATAATCGTCGTCGAGTGCCGCCACTGCGGGCTGCAGCTCTTCCAAGCATTCGTCGTCCCGACGCCACCACTCTGGTGTCTGCGGGGCCTCATGAATGGAGAAGTGCGCAACCAGTGTTTTCGTCTCTTGATTGAAGATGATGTATTCGCCGGGAGAATCGGCAAGCAATTCCCAAACGCGAAGTCTGGCTGCGCTGAGTTCTTCGGCGGCTTCCAGCCACGCCAAACTGTCGTCACTCTGCACTTTCATAATGTCGAACGGATTTTCCACCGAGCATACCTCCCTGGGTTAAGAGATTCCTCAAACGGTGCGCGTGCAAATTAGTTCGGCGCGGCCATCTGCGCCATCCGGTAAACCGCCTATCGGCGGGGAGGAATTGTCGTAGAGGGAAGGTTCGCGGTACACGAAGCTTGCATTGCCAGGGAATTTCGCCGGGAAAAGCGAGTGTTCACCCGATTGCGAGATTTACGGCGCTGGGTAAGCTCTCGTATCAGGAGGCCCCGGTCCATGATGCAACCTGATTTCCTTGCGGACAAAGCTGTAGAACGAATCCTCGAACTCTCCGCCGATCTGCAAATCAAAAGGCGCGCCACCGGGAGATACTCCCTCGCGTATCACGATTTCAGCGTGGCGATAGCCGCGTACGGCAGAGTGCTCGACGTGCTCAGCACACTTCAGCAGCCGGAAGAGTATTCTTCAACCTTAGGGTTTCTCGGTTCGCTGGAAGCTTCGCGAGAAGCGCGCCCCGTTCTTTAAACACACCCTGCAGCCGCCTCACCGGAATACTTAACGCACAAGCCAAATAATCCTTGCACTGTGCGCACACCCTGCAAGCGGTCACGCCGTTCTAAGTCTCTGGGCGGTTCTCCCGCCGTCGTCGGAACGAAAGGTTTGGCCCGTTGCGATCTTCCCAGCACCGTCAGGGCGGCGTCAAAATACTGACGCCGCCAGCCGTTTTGCCTAACCACGAAGCTACAGTCTCCGCTAGTCGCCTCATACAGAGCAAGATACGTCAGAGTCAACGTAGTGTCATCTTGGAATGGGAGGTGCACGCCAAAGCGGGCGGATGCGACCGGCCAGCCCAGCGCCTTAGTCGAGGTAAGCCCGGAATGAATTCGTGAGCGAGACCATCTACCGTTTTCGAGATCGAACTGAAGCGGGCCAGATGCTCGCCGAGATGCTGCGTGAATATGCCAACCGCGATGATGTGGTTGTACTCGCGCTGCCCAGAGGCGGTGTGCCCGTTGGGTTCGAGGTTGCCAAAGCGCTAAACGCGCCCCTCGATGTCTTCGTGGTGCGCAAGCTGGGATTGCCGGGACAAGAGGAGCTGGCTATGGGAGCTATCGCCTCTGGCGGTATACGAGTGCTGAACAGGGATCTGATCCGCGCGCTGGGCATTCCCGAAGAGGTCGTCGATCGGATAACGCAGGAAGAGCAACGTGAACTGGAGCGTCGAGAACGGGCGTACCGCGAGGGGCGTCCGCCGCTTGATGTGCGCGGGAGAACGGTGATTTTGGTTGACGACGGGTTGGCGACTGGTTCGTCGATGCGCGTCGCTGCGCTCGCACTCAGACAGAAACAGCCAGCTCAAATCGTGGTTGCTGTGCCAGTGGCCGCTCGCGACACCTGCGCGGAGTTCGAATCGGTTGTCGATAAGATAGTTTGCGCCGTCACCCCGGAGCCATTTTGGGGAGTGGGCCAATGGTACGCAGACTTTTCGCAAACCAGCGATGAAGAAGTCCGCGATTTGCTAAGGCGAGCTGCAAGCTTTCCCACGCACAGAGCCGCCTAAGCGTCAATCGCGCCAATTTAGGAAGCTTTTTATGGCACAGGAAACTGGTTTACAAACTCGGGCGATACGGGAAAATGCGCGCACCGTTACGGGTTTCAGGCAAGACTTTGACTCGCTCATCGAGCTGGCTGGCAACTCTCGTTTCGCTCTCCTCGGTGAAGCCTCGCACGGGACGCGCGATTTTTATCACACTCGCGCGCAGATCACGCAGCGCCTAATCGAGGAAAAGCGTTTCTCGGCAGTTGCCGTGGAAGCAGATTGGCCGGACGCTTACCGCGTGAACCGCTATGTACAAGGCCGGGGGGACGACGCGGAGGCCGTAGAAGCGCTGGGTTCATTCCAGCGCTTTCCGACTTGGATGTGGCGCAACACGGACGTTGTGGAGTTCATCGCCTGGCTGCGCGAGTACAACGATGCCTTGCCGGAAGGTACGCGCAAAGTTGGTTTCTACGGCCTCGACTTATATAGCCTGCACACTTCCGCTCGAGCTGTGCTGGACTTCTTGGACAAGGTCGATCCCGAGGCGGCGCGACGAGCCCGTTATCGCTATTCCTGCTTTGAACACTTTGGTGAGGACACGCAAGCCTACGGATACGCGGCGAGTTTTGGTCTAAGCAAGAGTTGTGAAGACGAGGTGGTCAGCCAGCTTGTAGAAATGCAAAAGCGCGCTGCAGACTTGGCCAGCCGCGACGGACAGGTGGACCCTGATGCCTTCTTTATGGCTGAGCAGAACGCGCGGCTGGTGAAAAACGCGGAGCGTTATTACCGCTCTATGTTCGCAAGCCGAGTCGAGTCGTGGAACCTGCGCGACCAACATATGGTCGAAACGCTCGACGCGCTCGTGAATCACCTCGATGCTTCTTCCGCCAAGATTGCCGTTTGGGCTCACAACTCTCACCTGGGAGATGCACGCGCCACGCAGATGGGTGACAGCGGTGAATTGAATGTCGGCCAACTAGTGCGCCAGCGCTATGGAAAAGACGCGGTGCTCGTTGGTTTTACGACTTACACGGGCACCGTCACGGCAGCTTCGAACTGGGACGCCCCCGCGGAACGAAAACGAGTGCGGCCCGCGCTTGACGGAAGCTACGAAGATCTCTTCCACACCACGGGCATTCCCAGTTTCTTGCTGAACCTGCGAGGCGCCGACTGGCTCTCCGGAGTTTTGCGCCAGGAGCGGCTCGAACGGGCCATCGGGGTGATTTATTTGCCCGAATCAGAGCGGGTCAGTCACTACTTCAATGCTCGCATGGCCGATCAGTTTGATGCCGTGATTCACATCGATCAAACACGAGCGGTTGAACCGCTGGAGCGAACAGCGCAGTGGCAGGCGGGCGAGTTGCCGGAGACATTTCCTTTTGCGGTGTAGGGCATCACGCAATTTTGGTCCGGCCAATTCTTCGATCCGCCAGGCGCCCCATCACTCCGTTATTTTAAGCCGTCGACGGATTTATCAGGACGATAACGCACTTGGAAAGCGCGTTTGAAAATCCAACAGCCCGACCCATTCCGGCGTAACCGTGATGCGCACCATGTTCGGAACCATACCGCGCACCTGTGCAATCCAGGCTTGCCCTTGTTCGCGTCCGAAATAGCGCTCCGCGGCTGCCATATACTCGGGCACGATTCCCTGCATTGTTTGCAGGCGCGCGGTGCCGCGGATCAAAAGCACCTTGTGAGGAAAATTATTGTCGTCGATCGTGAGGGACACTTTGGGGTTTTTCGCCAGGGCTTTCAGTTTCGGCGCTTTGGGCGGAGTCGCCATCTCGCAACGACATCTAACCACTTGTGCAGGAATGTTGCCAGGGAAGATGCTAGAATCCCCGGCCATGAAACGACGCACACTGCTGCAATCGCTTCCGGCCATGACCCTTCTTCCAACCGCTGCCTGGGCTGCCTCGCAACCCAAGGCGGACTCAGCAACCACTGTGTACGAGCTGCGCGTGTACCACACGTACGAAGGCAAGCTCAACGACCTGTTGAAACGTTTCCGCGAGCACACCACGAAACTTTTCGAGAGGCACGGGATAAGAAATGTCGCCTACTGGACGCCGCTCGATGAGCCGGCCAAGAGCAACACGCTAGTCTACATCCTCGCGCACCCCAGCCGCGAAGCAGCGGCCGCCAACTGGAAAGCTTTCCAGGACGATCCGGAATGGAAGAGCGTGCGCGACAAGTCCGAAGGGAATGGAAAAATCGTGGAGAAAGTGGACTCCACGTTCATGACTCTGACGGATTTCTCTCCGCAGTTGCGATAGCGTTTGGCGGACCAACACCTAGAGCAGGTGCAGCGACGGAGTCGCAGAGCTCCCTCAGCGCGGGGCGGCCTGTTCGCGACGAATGGTCACGGTCGCTGGGTTGGGCTGATAACCCTCGTCGCGGACGGTTTTTTCGGCGGCGGCGCGCAGGGCTTGCTCGTCGGCGTTCCTTGGCGCGTCACAATAGCGGCGAATTACTTCTTCACCGCTCTGCATGCGCACCAGCCACTTGGATTTGCCGGGATCCCAGGAGACTTCCACTCGATCGGCGGTCATAGGTTCCTCCAGGGGGAGTGAGTGGGTACATTGTAGTCCAACGGCCGACTTTAGCGGAGGTGTTGTAAAAAAGAAGGGCCGAAAGGCTTTAATACAGGGGCCAGGGAGAGAAGCGCAGCGAGCACGTAGAGAAGGGAAGGCTCGGAGAAGCGAATGAAGAAAGTGAAGTGGGGAGTATTAGGAGCGGCTTCTATCGCCGTGCGCAAAGTGATCCCCGGCATGCAGAAAGGCGCGTGCAGCGAAATTATCGCGATTGCGTCTCGCGACAAGAAGAAGGCTGAGGAGGCGGCGCGCAGACTCGGCATTCCCAAAGCCTATGGCTCGTATGAGGAGCTACTGCAAAATCAGGAGATCGAGGCCATTTACAATCCGCTGCCGAATCATTTGCACGTGCCGTGGTCGATCAAGGCAGCGGAAGCAGGGAAGCACGTGCTCTGCGAAAAGCCTATCAGCATGACCGTGGCAGAGGCGAGAACATTGCTGGCCGCACGTGACCGCACGCGCGTGAAGATCGGCGAAGCGTTTATGGTGAAGACGCATCCGCAGTGGCTGCGCACGCAGGAAATTATCCGCAGCGGTGGCATTGGCGAATTGCGGTTCGCAATGTGTGTCTTCAGCTATTTCAATCGCGATCCCGCGAATGTGCGGCACAAGGTGGAATGGGGCGGTGGTGGCTTGTTGGACATTGGTTGCTACCCGATCACGATGTCGCGGTTTATTTTTGGGGAGGAGCCGGTGCGGGTGGCGGGCGCGGTGGGGCTAGATCCGGATTTTGGGACCGACCGCCTGGCTTCGGCGATTTTGGAGTTTTCGTCGGGGCAGTCAGTGTTTAGTTGCGGGACGCAGACGGCGTTTTATCAGCGCATGCATTTTCTCGGGACCGCAGGCCGCGTGGAAATCGAAATTCCGTGGAATGCGCCGAACGACCAGCCGTGCCGAATTTTTATTGGAGGCGTGATGGCTGGAGCGCCGAAGATCGAGGAGTTTCCGGTTGTCGACCAGTATACGATTCAGGGCGATGAGTTTTCACGGGCGGTGCGCGGCGAGCGTGAAGTTCCCGTTCCGCTCGAGGACGCCATCAGAAACATGGCGGTGATCGAGGCAATCTTCAGGGCAGCGAATTCCGGCAAATGGGAAAAGCCGGAACGGATTTAACACTGAGCAGACAGAGGCAGGAGCACGGCGGGCGCTGAGCGCGCAGACCTACGCGGAGGAAATGTGGCGGTTCGTACTGTTTTGCAACTGGGCGATCCGGGATTGCGGGAGGTTGCTGCGCGGGTTGCGGATCCCAGGTCATCCGAAATTCGCTCCTTGGTTGCGGATTTGGCAGATACGCTAGCGCATTGGCGCGCGAGCACCGGCTATGGACGCGGAATTGCAGCGCCACAAATTGGCGCAGCGCGGCGCGTCATTTTCTTGCAATTGCCGGGCGCCGAGCCGTGGCCGCTGCTGAATCCGGAGATTACCTGGCGCAGTGAAGAGAAAATCGTGGTGTGGGATGCGTGCTTGAGTTTTCTTTCGATTTTCATGCAGGTCCAGCGGGACCGCGAGATCACCGTGCGATATCAAAATTTGCCGGGCGAGTGGCAGGAAGTTCGCGCCAGTCAAGAGCGCGATCTATCCGAGTTGCTGCAGCACGAGATCGATCACCTGGACGGAATTCTTGCCATCGATCGCATCACGGATATGCGCACCATGTGCACGCGCGAGGAATTCGAGAAGCGATATCGCGCGCAGAGTCCGTATGCGCTGGTGGGGCAGAAGACCTAAGCCCGTTGCATGCGCCACGGCACCGCCTTGAGCGGACCGACGCCAAAAATCCAGGCGGCTGAACCGAGCAAACTGACGGCGCCGGTGATTACAAAGGCCCAGAAAAACCGGCCAGTCTGCTGTACAACGAGACCGGTAAGAGCCGGCGCGATGATCCCCGCAAAATTGCCAAAACAATTCTGCAGCCCCGTCCACTTTCCTGCAGTCTCGGCGCCCGCAAGAGTCTGCGTTACGGCCCACAAATTGGAAGAGCATACGCCCATAGCGGCGCAAACCAGAATCAGCAGACCGGCAGCGACCCGATGATCCTCAACCACGGAAACCAGCACGATCAAGGAAGCAATTAGCGGTCCCGCACCCGTAAAAGTCTTTCGGACCAGCGTTACGTGGCCGCCCGCGGCAATCCAGCGATCCGATGCCCAACCGCAAATGGTTGCCGATACGGCAGTCGCCAGGAACGCTACGCCCGTGACGAGAGACATTGCCGGAATGGAGAAATGACGTTCGTGAACGAGGTAGAAAGGCAACCAGGTGATCAGGAAGTAGGAAAGATAGTTGTAGCAGAAGAGGCCCGCAAAAGTTCCCCACGCGGAGCGATGCTCTAGTATTTCGAAAATGGCCGGTGTTTGCACCGCTTTGGTCTGCGCCCTGTCCGCCGCGCGCGGCATGGACCTCAGCCACGGAAATAGCCAGAAAGAACTAGCCACGCCGAGCGCGATAAAAAATAATCTCCATCCGATGCGCGCCATGAGCATCCCGCCGAGCAATGTCCCGAAGGCCGGTCCGCACGCCTGACCGGCAGAAATAAGAGAGTTGGCACGGCCGCGCTGAAATTCCGAAAAGTGGCGGGCAATGATCTTGCTGTACGACGGATAAGAGACAGATTCGCCGACGCCGAGAATGAGCCGCATCACCAACAACAGCTTGAAGCCGTGAATAAAGCCGGTGCCGAATGTTGCGGCGGACCACAGCAATACGCCCAGCGCGAGCACCCAATTCACATCGGTCCAGTCCACCAGCCAGCCGGAAACGATTTGGAAGAGCGCGTACGTCCAGAAAAAAGAAGAAAACAAAATGCCAAGCTGGTAGACGGAGAGTCCAAGATCCCCCTGGATGAGTGGAGCCGCGAGCGAAAGGTTTCCGCGGTCGACGTAGTTGAGAAATGCGGAGAGCGCCATGAGTATGGCGATACGAGAGAGCCCAGGCGCGAGGGTGGTCCGAGCTTCCATCGCGTCTGGCGCATTGACGGCTTCGCTCATGGAGATGGGAGGAAGTCGAGGACCAGCAGCGTGATGTCGTCGTTCTGGGTGCGCTTTGCGTCGCCGCTGGACCAGCGACCAAGCTCGGTCAGCAGCGCGTCCGCGAGTTGCGACGCGGAAGAGGAAGAAGCGGCGAGGAATTTCTTCAGGCGGGATTTGCCGAACTCTTCGCGCGCGGCGTTCATGGCTTCCAGGATTCCATCTGTGTAGAGGAGAATGCGGTCGCCGGCATCGAGCTGGATTTCGACAGAAGAATACGTCGCCTCTGGAAAAAGGCCCAGCATCAGGCCGTTTTCTTCGATTTCGCGGCTCTCGCGTTCGCGGGCATGCGTCTTGGTGCGCGGCGCGATAAGCAGCGGCGGATGCCCAGCTCCGGCGTACCGCAGGACGAGTTTGTCCAGATCCACAAAAACGTATGCTGCGGTGATGAAGTGTTCTTCGAACTTGCCACACAGCGCGCGATTCAAGCCGGAGAGAACGCGCGCGGGATCGTCAGCATGGGCAGTTTGTCCGGCGAACGCTACTTTGAGCATGGAGGCGATCAACGCCGCAGGCACGCCGTGACCGGTGACATCGGCGATTAGAACGCCGATATGCCGGTCGTCGACAACCAGAAAATCGTAGAAATCGCCGGCCACGGCGCTCATCGGGACATAACGCGCGACGATTTCGAGGCCAGTGAGGCGCGGCACTTCGCGCGGCAATATGGAGGACTGAATTTGATTTGCGATTTGCAGTTCTTTGTTGATAGCCAGCAGGCGCTCTTCTCTCGCGAGCGTACGGTGCGCGGTGACGTAACCTAAGCAACAGACGAAGATCAGGAAACCGATGGGCTCAATGTTCCGGTGAGCGGGCAGCAGCTTGAGATCAGCAAGATTTACTTCCACCGCAAAGATAACGAACACGAGGAGACCTGCGAACACGACGGTGATCTCGCGTGACTTTCCTCTGTCCGGACGCGAGAAGACGTAGTAAACGGCAATGAGCACGCAGAAGAAAATGATGAATACGTTGTTGCCCACTTTCGCGGCTCTTTCGCCGATTTTCAATAGTGTGAACGTCAGGCGGACGATACCAAAGGCAAGTTGTACCGCAACCAGCCAGCGCAGGGTATTTTTCCATCGGGGCTCTACGATTTGAGTCAGAAAAAGCGTGAACGGTACGGCAATAAAGCAGTTGATGAGTAGAATCAGATGATTCCAGACGGACTTCTCAATAGGAAACACCAGGTGAATAATGCCTTCGCCGAAGAGCATGCGAAGCGCATAGAGGATTGAGGCCGAACCGAAGTAAACCAGGGTGAGATCACTGCTACGACGAAAGAGAAATACAGCTATAGCCGCGAATCCGATCGACAGCAGGATAAATCCTATGGCCACGGTGGCGAGTTCCCAACGCAGTTCCGATGGCGTCTGCGGCGTAACATCGAGGACGAGGGCGACAAGGGCAGGCATTGCCCATGGTTATACGTCGTTCCGCAAGGCAAGGCAAACTCGACGTGCGGCAAGACAAAAGCGCTAGCGAGGGCCTTCCTTACGCATGTTTTGTTCAGAGGCGCGCCTGTCAGCGCAGCGTGAGGGAGCCCGCGCCGACATGAGCATGCAGCTTGTACTTGCCGCTGCCGCGCTTCTCGAACGAGCGGAATAGGCCGCCATGGGATTCGCCAAAGGGCGGTGCCTCGAGGTCGCCGGTAAGGACCGAGGCGTCCACACGGGCATAGTCAGCGGGGTTGCCAACCGAAATGGTCAAATCACCGGCGTGCAGCTCGATGTCTTTGTCTCCGGAAACGCCCTCCACCACGAGTTCGCCTGCCGGCATTCGGACGTAAAGCATTGAAGAGGCGGGAACTTCGATGGTGACCTGAAGGCCGTTCCGCGGGCCACCGGAGATGTGCAAGTCGGCATCATCGTCGGAATGCTTGAAGCGGACGGTCAGGTCCTGGGCGTTGCCAGCGTTCTTCCCGTCGAGGCGGACGGAGATCTTGTTGTCCGCGCGGCTGATAATGCGGAAATCTCCGGACCGCAGCTGCATGCGGAGCTTGCTTCCCGGAGCGCACTCCACCGCAAAGGGATGATTCTGAAGGTCTGTGACCCTCAGTTCCGAGTAGGGCAGGCCGGCCGGCACCAGCGGCGTCAGCGACACAAACAGGACAAGGGCGGAACGCCGCATCGTTACCTCCACTCTCTGCCGTAGGAAGACACGCTGATGAGAAAGAAACGAGTGAAGAACCTGAATTGTTTCAGTTTCCACGACTGGCGCAGGGTGCCGTGCGCAGTTTGGGCATCGCACGGGCGCAAGTGTGCAAGACAGTTTCCTAGGGTGAGGGCCTATCCGCTGCATTCGCCGCTAACATCAAGCGAATGAATAGCTCAGAAGTACTTGATAATTTAGGGGTTTGGCGCTCAACATGCGGTCGTTTCCACAGCAAATCTGTGACCGGGGGTTCCAAAATGAGACGGTTTAGCTATGTCCTAGGTTCTTGTGGGCTTGTCGTGCTTCTTCTGTCGATGGGAAGCGTTGCTAAGGCCGACACGGTAGACCCGGCAATCGGTGTAAGGGGATGTACAACGGGTTGTTCCATACTCGTTGGCCCCGAGAGCTCGAGTTTCGACACCACCATCTTTGGTGGCGTAGCGGAGAGAACTTTCGGTTTTATCAACCATACCGGTCAGACCGCCGTCGAGCTTGATTTGCTTCTCACGTCCCTTTCAAACACGCCCGCACTTACGTATGCATGCCTTTTGTCGGGTCAATACTACGACCAGTGCACGACACAGGACGCGGGAGGGGGACAGGTCCTGGTCAAATATACCAACAGTATTGAAGGTTTTGGCGGTATCCCAAATGACCCCGATGCCAGCTGTGGCGACGGCTGCCATGCTACCGTTCCGGCTGCAGATGCCGAACTCTTCGTGAGGGATCGGACGGGTTTTACTGATTTCTCAAGCCTCCGTACGGACCAGGGATTTACGGTTCATGCGACTCTCATAGCGGCACCCGTTCCTGAGCCGGCCACCATTGCCCTGCTGTCGACAGGACTTGGGTTGCTGGGCATTTCGCGACGCCGGAAAAAGAAGGCAGCCTAGTTCGGTTTCGTGAATTCCTTTACCAGCTTCTGAAAGGCTGGATCTTGCTGAAGGCTCTGCAGATCCGGCTCCGCCTGCGCAATAGCTGGAGGCTGGCCCTTCTTAAACGCCGTCCGTAAAGTCTCGATGGCTTTGGCCTTATCACCAGAGAGGGCCTGCGCTTGCCCTTGGTAATAGATCAGATCCAAGTCATCAGGATCAATGGCGCGGGCCTCGCCAATGAATCTCAACGCCTGCCTCACATCCCCTTTTTTGCCATACCAGAGGGCGAGCCGCCCCTTGATTCCAGCGTTCCGTGGGTTGACCTGGAGTCCCTTATAGGCTAACGCGATGGCTTGCTCGAAGGTGGTCTGGGCGCGGTCTCGCTGGCCTGCTAAGGCATACGCTTCCGCCAAATTGCCCACAAACATGTCCGAGTCCGGGACGAGCTGAACGGCCTTTTCGTAGTTCGAGATAGCCTTGTCGTACTGCTTCAAGTAAAAATACGCTATTCCCACGTTGCTATAGGCTTGTCCCTCGGGGCTGACTTGCAGCGACTTTTGGAGCGGCTCAACCGCCTCTTGAAAGCGTCCGCTCTGCAACAAGACGGCCCCGAGATTATTGTAGGCGTATGGGTTATTGGGGTCGAGTTCGATGACCTTGCGATAGCAGTCTGCGGCATTATTGAACTCGCCGAGTCCGTAGTAAGCATTTCCCAGGTTGTTGTAGTTAATCCAATAGTAGGGATTGATCTCAACTGCCTTTTTGAGAGCCTGGATACCCTCGGAACTGCGGCCGCTGCCGAGGTACGCCGAACCGAGCCGACTGTAAGCCTCGTCAGAATTAGGGGAGACCTCCAGTGCGTGCCTTAGTTCGGCAATCGCTTCTGCAGTCCGACCGGACGCATTGTAGACGCTGCCCAAGGCGAGCAGGATTTCGGGCTGGTTCTGATTGAGAGCGCGAGCCTGCTGCGCTGCTGCCAATGCTTTGGCCGACCAGAATCCGTTTTTCGTTTCGCGGTACATCACCAAGCTGGCGTCCGCGACGCCCGCATAAGCGAGCGGGAAGGCGTGGTCCTTTTGCAGCGCCTGCTCGAATAAACTGATGGCCGATTGGACGTTCTTGAGATCTCTTTGGCCGCGCAGGGCATCTCGCCCCTTCAAGTAGAAATCGTAAGCTTCAATGTTTTCAGTGGGATGCGAAGCGGCTCGCGCCATTTCCTCGTTGCTGGGCTTTAGCGCCAGCGCTTCCACCAGTTGTGAATAAATCTGATCTTCCAGCGTCAGCAAATCCTGTTGCACGCCGGAGAATTCCTGGGTCCACACGCGACGGCCACCGGCAATATCATCCAGCGAAGCCACGATGCGCAGCTTGTCGCCGCTGCCCTGAATGGTACCGGACACCACCAGATTGACGCCCAATTGCCGCGCCACGTCCTTCACGGTGTCGCTCGGTCGAACCTTCGAGACTTCCGAAGCCGATGCCGTGTGCATGTCGTGAAGCTGGAACAATTTAGCGGACAACGCCTCGGTCATGCCTTCAGCGACATAATTCAGCGAACTCGGATCCCCGAGGATGCGCATAGGCAGGACGGCCACAAATTTCCCTTGTTTCAGGGAGGGAATGCCGGACGTCGCTTCCGCAGGCTTGTGGCGAAAAATGAAATCGCGCACCGTAGGAATGGCTAACAGACCTGCCAGCAGCGCGACCAGCGCCGAACCGGAGATCAGCCAAGTTTTCTTGGAGAGGGCTGGCAACGTTATTTGCACCGTATGCGTTTGCGTCGGCGCGTGCTTGAACTCCAAGTCCACCAGGATCTCGTTGGCGCTCTGGTAGCGGTTGGCGGGCTCTTTTTCCAGGCATTTCAGGCAGATGCGCGACAGGTAAGGCGGCAGGTCTGGGATGACCAGCTCCGGCCGCTTGGGCAGCTGATGCACGCGCTGGTACATCAATTGAAAGGTGGAATCGCCAGAGAAGGGCAGAATGCCGGTCAACATCTCATAGAAAATCAGGCCCAGTGCGTAGAGGTCGCTGCGATGATCGACCGGTTTGCCTTCCACCTGCTCTGGCGACATGTACAACGGCGTGCCAAGCACTGCGCCGGTGCGCGTCACGCTGGTGCGGTCGGATTCTAGCGTTTTGGCGATGCCGAAGTCGGAGACGTAAACGCGGTCGTGGCGGTCCAGCAGGATGTTCTGCGGCTTGAGGTCGCGGTGCACGACGTGGACCCCGTGTGCAGCGGCGAGCGCCGCGGCGAGCTGCCTCATGATGTTGAGCACGCGCTCGAGCGGCAGCCGGCCCTCTTTGCGCATGACCTGCGTGAGGTCGCCTCCATCCACATAGGCCATGGAGATGAATTTCACTGCGTTGTACTCACCCAGGTCGTGAATGCGCAGGATATTGGGGTGCGAAATGCTGCTGGCCAGTAGCAGCTCGTGCTTAAAGCGCTGCAGGGCCATGGCATCGGTCATCAAGTCGGGGCGGAGGACCTTGATGGCCACAGTGCGGTCCAGCTCGCGGTCGCGGGCTTTGTAGACTTTGCCCATGCCGCCGGAGCCGAGCAGCGATTCCACGTGATAGCGTGGGCCGAAATCGGTGCCGGTATTGATAGAAGCAGAGTCGGAAACTTCGAGGGTCGCGCCGAGGCCGACATCGGCGCCAATATCCAAGCCACTGCCACAGCGTGAACAAACTGCCGCATTGGTGGGGTTAGGCGTGTGGCAGTGCGAGCAGATCATTACAATGCACCAATGGTCGCTCGAAGTGTACGAATAATGCTGAATTATAGCAGCTAGAACGCGCGAATCGACAAGGGAAGTGCCTGGTAGAGTAGACGAAGCAACGTGTCACGGAAGCTTGGGGAACTCACCGAGTGCAACCTCGTAGTGACGCACGCGCTTGTCGAAATTGGTGAGCAGCGCGGCGGCTTCGGCAGCAACCACGGCGGCCTCGCGGTCGGCTCCGGCGAAGGCATCGATGGCCGCGAAAGATGCCCAGTACGTGGTGACGAGAATTTCGACCGCGCCAGGAACCGGACGCGCGCAAACCGTTGCACCTAGGAACCCGCCGAGACTCTGCAATTGTGGCTGGACGGCCTGTTCGAAATGATGCAGGTAGGCATCGGAGAGCGCAGGCGTTGTCTGCGCCGACCACAAACGAGCGATCATGTCAGGCGGACTCCGCGGCCCTTTTTTCGACGCAAGGGGCGTGCGGCTCATTGCCGACTACCACGGTCCAGTTGCGTACTTTCCACCCGGTGATCAAGCCATTCTTGACGTAAGGGTCTTGGCGGGCGAACACCTCGGCCGCGGCCGGGTTTTCTCCTTGGAAAATTAGCAGTGCGCCGTCAGCAGGATCGGCCAGCGCGCCTGCCAGCACGAGTTCACCGCGCGCGTGCGCTTCGCGCGCCAGTCGCAGGTGCTCGTCGCGATACGCACCGCGCCGCGCAATAAAATCATCTACGACCTCGTAGAACAACGCGTAGTAGGGCATTGTGCTCTCCGGGTTTCTCTGTACGGCCACGCTTGCGGCTGTAATTATAGCGAGCCGCCGGCGATGGAGGGGACGAGAAGGACGCGATCGCCTTCCTTGACGCAGCAGGATTCCCCGCCGAGAAAGCGAATGTCTTCCTCGTTGAGGTAAACGTTAAGGAATTGCCGAATTTGGCCGCTATCGTCGCGCACATGGCGCGAGAGCTCGGGGAAGCGCGCGGTCAGTTCGGTGAGAGCTTCAGCAATGGTATGGGCACTACACTCCACCTTCGGCGCGCCGTTCGTGAAGCGGCGGAACGCCGTAGGGATTTCGATCGTCACTGGCATGTTGCTGATCTCCTTTAAGTTATTTGCTGAATCTCTTTTGTGCGGTCGTTAGGCTCGCGCCGCGGCGGTTGCCGGCAACTGCGCATCAAGGTAGGCCTCAAACGCATCGAGACGCGGCGCAATAGCTTCGGTAACCGGGAATTCGGCGGCGATAGCGTCGGTTGTCTTCAGGCCGTTGCCTGTAATGCTGACCACAGTCGTCTCGTCGGGGTGAATGCGCCCTTCTCGAATCAGTTTCTCCGCCACGCCTGCGGTCACGCCTCCCGCCGTTTCCGTGAAGATGCCTTCGGTTTCGGCGAGCAGCTTTATGGCGCTGACGATCTCGGCGTCGGAAACATCTTCGGCCCAGCCGCCGCTCTCGCGGATCAACTTAATCGCATACGGGCCGTCTGCTGGGTTGCCAATGGCCAGCGAGCGCGCAATCGTGTTCGGCTTCTGTGGCTCAAAGCGCGCCAGCCCGCGCTTCACAGCCGTGGAAATTGGCGAGCAGCCTGTCGCTTGCGCGCCGAAGAATCGCACCGGCTTCTCTTCGACCCAGCCAAGCGTGACAAGTTCGCGAAACGCCTTGGCGATTTTTCCGATCAGCGAGCCGCCGGCCATGGGCACCACAACGTTGTCCGGCAGCTTCCAGCCGAGTTGCTCGGCAATTTCAAAGCCGTGTGTCTTCGAGCCCTCCGAGTAATACGGCCGCAGATTCACGTTGACCATGCCCCACTGAAAGCGGTCGGCGACCTGGGCGCACAAGCGATTGACATGGTCGTAGTTGCCGTTGATGCGTACGATCCGCGCGCCGTAGACCGCGGTGTTCAGCACCTTCGCCGGCTCCAGGTCCGCGGGAATGAATACGCAAGCATCGAAGCCTTGCTGCACCGCTTGCGCTGCAACCGCATTCGCCAGATTGCCGGTCGAGCTGCAGCCGACGGTCGTAAATCCAAAGCGCCGCGCAGCGGCGAGCGCCGTGGCCACCACGCGATCCTTGAACGAAAGCGAAGGGAAGCAGACCGCGTCGTTTTTGATAAAGAGGTTCTTGACGCCCCAGCGGGTCGCCAGTTTGTTTGAGGCGATCAGCGGCGTGCCGCCAACCTCTCCGCGAGGCGCGTTGCCGTCGTGCAATGGCAGAAACTCGGCATACCGCCACATGTTGAAGGAGCGGTGCGCGAGGTCCTCGCGGCGCACCGTTTTCTTCAGGGAATCGTAGTCAAAGGAGACTTCCAGGGGAGAGAAGCAGTCTTCGCAGAAGGACCGCGGGGAATTGCCCCAAGCCTTACCGCATTCTTTACATCGCAATTCGTAGAGATCGGACATAATGCTGCCTTCCAGGTGGCACGCAGCCGCCGAATGCACGCGCTCGGTGCCGTAGTCGTGTGGTTTTAGGGCAGCAGGGAGGGAAAATGAAAAACCCTCCTTGCCAAAGCGCTTGGAGGGTCTCAGAAACTTTCTGGGAACTCTTCTAGCTCTTTAGCAGTTTTTTACGTGGAGCAAGTTGCCCTAAATCGCCACGTGTCGCCGCAACCGCGGCTGTCCTTTTATGCTTGAAAATCAAGGAGATGTCAAGAACAAAGCCTCGGCGTAAAATTTAGGCCAACATATTGGCACTCTGGTGCGTCAAAGGATATGTGACATCAATGTTTCATCCGGTTGGCGAAATCCAAAAACGCGCCGCCGACACCCGGCCCTCCGACCAGTGATGCTCATAGCGCATCGCAGTAGCAAACAATTGGAGCGGTAGCCGCGATGGTATACTGTAGGTCGCGCCGGATAGCTTATTGGGGGATAGAGGAGTAAGAGAAAATGGGTCAGCAAGTCAAAGAATTGTACGACTGGGCGCGTCGGCGCAAGATTCTGGCTTCTGTCTTTGTAGCGCTGACGCTCGCCGTGGGCATTATGATTGGTTCGGTGGTTTCCGGCCGCGTTTCGGCGATGAAGACCTTCTCTTTCGCCGGGACCAACGCCACTCCGCTGGCAGTGCCGGATCCAATTCCTTCCGCAGCTTCGTTTTCCGCCATCGTGAATCGCGTGGAGCCGGCCGTGGTCAACATTGCCACCACGCAGGTGCTGGAGCGCAAGAACACCAGGAAGCGCCGTCCGCAGCAGCAGTTTGACCAAGACGATCCCATGCAGGACTTTTTTGACCGCTTCTTTGATGGGCGGCAAGACGGCCCGCCGCAAGCGGAGCGCAGCCTTGGTT
Organism: Candidatus Acidiferrum sp.; assembly: GCA_035602505.1. Lineage (GTDB taxonomy): Bacteria > Acidobacteriota > Terriglobia > Acidiferrales > UBA7541 > Acidiferrum. Next base: position 17,228 of record DATNMD010000031.1, on the reverse strand, counting down.
CCGGCGTGATCGTCGACAAGCGCGGCTACATTCTCACCAATAATCACGTCGTCGAGCAGGCCACCAAAATTCAGGTGCAGTTGGACGGCAATTCGCAAACGAAGTACACCGCGAAGGTTATCGGCGTGGATGAAGACACCGACCTGGCGGTGATCAAGATTGAAGCCAACAAAGACCTGCCTACCGCAAAGCTCGGCAACTCCGATGGCGTGCAAGTCGGCGATTGGGTGCTGGCGATTGGCAGTCCCTTCGGATTGCAAGCGACCGTGACAGCCGGAATCATCAGCGCGAAGGATCGCGCGGGTATCGGCGGTGCCGGACACCAGTTCCAAAGATTTTTGCAGACCGACGCGGCGATTAACCCTGGCAACTCCGGCGGTCCGCTCGTCGACCTGGCCGGAGAGGTGGTCGGCATTAACACCGCTATCATCACCGGCAGCCGCGGCTACGAAGGCGTCGGCTTTGCATTGCCCTCGACCACGGCGATCAACGTCTACAACCAAATCATTTCGCAAGGGCGCGTAACGCGCGGCTCCATCGGTGTCAGCTTCCAGGAAGAACTGGGCACCAATGCCATCACGCTGAAGGAATTGGGCGCGCCGTACGGCGTGGTCATCATGAACGTCGAACCCGGCAGCCCGGCGGAGAAGGCCGGACTCAAGGGCGGCGACGTCATCACCAGCGTGAACGGCACTGCGGTGAAGAATGGCAACGACCTGGTGAATCCGATCGCGCAAGCGCCGATTGGAAGCAAGGTCAAGCTGAGTTATGTCCGCGACCGTTCGCAAAAGGAAACTACCGCTGTCGTCGAAGACCGCACGCGTGTCTTCCCGACGCAAGCGGGCCGCCTGAGTGATCAGCAAGGTGAATCCGCGCCAGCTGAGTTCGGTCTGCGCGTCGATAGCCTCACGCCGGAGCGCGCCGCGCGCGTCGGCATGGAGGGCCAGCGCGGTGTGCTGGTCACCGAAGTTGATCCGGCGAGTTTTGCTGACGACCTCGGTTTCAGCCGCGGCGACGTCGTCGCGGAGATCAACCGCGAGCCGATCAATTCCGTGGACGACTACAAGCGCGCCGTGGCCAAGCTAAAGCCCGGAACGAACGTCGTGTTCAAGATCCTGCGGCGTGGCGATGGCGACCGCACCATGACGGTGTTCCTGCCCGGCGTGGTACCAGCGGAAAACAAGCAGTAGTCCTATTGTCGAATCGCGGGGTTCGCGATATAGATAGTCGAGGCCTGGATGAAACTTCGGACACCGATTACCGCGGGCTTGGCGCTGCTCCTGACAGCAGGAACGGCGTGGTCCGCCACGTTGTCCGGAGCAAAGGCAAAGGCCACCGCCAGCTCGGCCAAGCCGGCGGCTTCCCCGGGCAGCAAGTCTCGTGTGAAGAAGTCCAGCAAACATTCCAAGCGGCGGGAGCGGGGGCAAAAAGCCCCGGCTCCCGAACGTATTTCCGAAATTCAGCAGGCGTTAGCCAAAGACGGTTCCTTCGCCGGCACGCCCAACGGCAAGTGGGATGACTCCACCGTAGAAGCGATGAAGAAATTTCAGGCTGGCCACGGGCTGAATCCCAGCGGCAAGCTCGACGCGCGGACGCTGCAAAAGCTGGGGCTCGGCTCGCAGACCGCGGGCGTAGCAGCACCCATGCGGCCGGTCGCCACTTCCACGTCAGCCGCCACGCCCGCGCAGACCACGCGCCAGTAGCATTTCGCACATCACATATTGATATTGGCTTCCACGAACTGCGTGAGCATCCGCACAGACTAAAACGGCGAGGTGGGGGCAGACTGCTATGAATTTAAGGCTGAATCGAAATGTAATCCTGTGCATCCTGATGACACCGATGGCCACGTTTGGCGAAAAGGATGAACCAACACCGGCAGAAAAATGCGGTCTTGTGACGACGGCGGATTTGTCTGACACTAAAGCTCCCACTTTCGGGGAATATCCGTCAACAACCCAAGAAGTAGCCTCGACGCCAAAGCTCGACCTGAAGAGTAACCCGATTGCAAAGACATATCGGACAGTACTGAGACAGGAAATAACGAAAGGCCCCAACTACGCGGGGCATTACAGGGTGGCCTTCTGGGGATGCGGCTCGTCTTGTGCGATGTTTGCTGTGGTTGACCTGAAAACAGGAAGCGTAATAACTGCAAGAGAGTTTACGTCGGTGTCCGGAGTACATCTGGCGGCTGATGATTTTCTGAAGGGCACGGCTAGCGATGGCTGGGGGTTTCGCTACAAGAAAGACAGTTCCTTGCTTGTCGTCGTGGGCGCTCCTGATGAAAACGAGTCGAGGTCCGGTGCCTATTATTTCCTCATTCAGGGCGACGGGCTGCGCCTAGTTCACACAACCAGTGTAAACAAGAATTGCAAAACCGTTAAGCCCGAGGCCTTGACGTATGCTGCAGAGTATAGCTGTTCTCCCGCTAAGAAAATCAATCTCGATCTGTGGTCAACAAGGACTCTTCCGTCCCCCGACCAGCACTGGCGGTTTACAAGTATTGGCCCTAGCTCATCCGGCCAGACGGCCACCTTATATATTCAGAATTCACACAGTTCTCAGAAGTGGAACATCGGTTCGATTGAGCGCAATGGCACGGCGTTTTGGAGCGAGGACAGCAAGCGAGTTTTTCTGCGTGATGAATATGCCGCTGATGACACGGAGATTCGGGTTTTTGATGTGACAGGTTCGGTACCGACAGAAATTAAGGGCCTTGACGATAGAATCCGACGAGCGATTTTCGCCCGCATTCCAGGGGACGAGACAACCCTTTGGCTGTACTATCCCCAAGTCTGCTTTGCAGCGAAAGATGCTTCTACTATCATTTTGGTGGCGGACGCTCCCGTCGTACGCTTGAATGCAGATAGCGAAGGAAAGAGTTTTAGTCTCAAACTAACGGTCAATCTTATCTCCCTTCAGATTGTGACCTCAGGACCTGAAGCCCCTAAATTTCCGTGACCCAGGCCAACCTTCTACGTAATCCAATGGCGTCGATTTGACTATGCAACACTACCAGTCTGCAAACCTCGTTTGCATTCCGACTAAAACTGAATTAGAACGCCGACCAGCGCGCGTGCGTTTTCGCATGCGGGGGAGGCTGATGCTCATGCGATTGTCTCGGATCGCAATTGCGATGCTGCTGGCACTGGTGTCGACCCACGTCTTCGCTCAGGAGAGAAGTGGCGCGAAGAACATCAAAGCCGTGCGCTTCGGCAAATTGTGGGATGCCAAAGGCAAAGTGTGGACGAATGCGATCGTGGTTGTCGACAGCGGCAAGATTCGCGCCGTTACCACCGACGCCTCTGCAATTCCGGCCGGCGCCGAGACCATCGATCTCTCCAAGTACACCGGGCTGCCGGGTCTCATCGACGCGCATACGCACATGACGTTTTACACGGACGAGACTCCCGGCGTTCCGCTTCTGAAGCAAATGGCGAACCCCGTCCCCGCCGTCGAGGTTTTTCTGGCTCGCAAAGGCGCGCTGCGCACACTGGAAGCCGGAGTAACCACCGTGCGTGACCTTGGCGCCGACCAGTACATGGACATTGCCATGCGCGACCTCATCAATCGGGGCGAAATGATCGGTCCGCGCATGTTCGTCTGCGGCTACGGGCTATACATTACGGCGACCCCGTTTCGTAAAGAGGGAACGCCGCCCGCCGGCGGCATCGCCGATGGCGTCCCCGAAGTCCTTCGCGCCGTGCGTCAGCAAATTGCCGCGGGCGCTGACGTTATCAAGATGTACGGCTCGACCGGCACCGACGACGATGTCACCGGCTTCGAGACTTACACCTTCGAGGAGATGAAAGCCGCCGTCGTGATGGCCCACCAATTCGGCAAGAAAATCGCCATCCACTCTTACGGTCCTGATGGCGCGCGCGATGCCGTGCGCGCCGGAGCGGATTCCGTCGAGCACGCCACGGATATGGATGACGCCACGATTCAGGAAATGGCCAAGCGCGGCACCTTCTACGTGCCGACGATCGATCACAACCGCTATTACATCGACAACGGAGACAGAATCGGTTACGCGCCCGGATACAAGGAGCGGCTGCAAGCCTTCATCCCGCGCAATCTCGAGACCGCGCGCAAGGCGTTCAAGGCTGGCGTGAAGTTCGCCATGGGCTCGGACGCGATTTACACCATGTTTGGTGAGAACACGCGTGAACTTGGTTGGTTTGTGAAGGCCGGTATGTCGCCGGAGCAAGCCCTGCGCACGGCGACCAGCAATGGCGCGGAGCTTTTGGGCAAAGAAAAGGAATTGGGCGCCGTCGCGCCTGGCTATCTCGCGGATCTGGTGGCGGTGGAAGGCGATCCGCTAGCGGATATCAAAGTAGTTCTGAACAATGTCAAGTGGGTCATGAAGGACGGCGCTGTCGTGGTCGACCGCAGGAACGTTCCGGCGAGGTAACCTGCGCCTCAATTGGCCTGACCTTTAGAAGAAGAGGGCCGGAAGATGCAGGGTGCATCCCGCCGGCCCGTGTGCCCAAGGAGAATCGCGTATTACCTGCGCAAACTGCTGAAGGCCACTAAAAATTCCCGCCTGCGCAAAATATTTGCATGACAATTTGGCAGTACTGTGCCGTCCCACCCTGGTTTGACGCTTCCCAAACGCAACGGTACAATTTTGGAGTAATTTCCGCGTTCCAACCCGCAAAGGACCACAGTTCAAGCGCAGCGTTCCAGGAGGCAGTATGGCCACGGCAGCGGCACCGCGTGTTTACAAGAATTTTATCAATGGAGAATGGGTGGACTCGCGGAGCGGAAACGCCTACGAGAACCGCAACCCTGCCAATACCGACGAGCTGATCGGTATGTTCGTCTCCTCAACGGCAGAGGACGTCGACTTGGCCGTAGATGCCGCCAACCTCGCCTACAAGAAGTGGCGCCTGGTCCCCGCGCCCAAGCGCGCCGAAATTCTCTTTCGCGCCGCGGAGCTGCTGCTCCAGCACAAGGAAGAGTTCTCCAAAGACATGACCCGCGAGATGGGCAAAGTCCTCGCCGAGGCGCGCGGCGACGTCCAAGAAGCCATCGACATGACCTACTACATGGCCGGGGAAGGCCGGCGCTTGTTCGGGCAGACCACTCCGTCCGAGCTGCCCGATAAATTTGCCATGAGCGTGCGGCAGTCCATCGGCTCCTGTGGACTGATTACCCCGTGGAATTTCCCCATGGCTATTCCGTCGTGGAAGATCATGCCCGCCCTCATCAGCGGCAATACCGTGGTGTTGAAGCCGGCGGAGGACACGCCGCTATCTTCATACAACTTGGTGCAGATCCTCACGGAAGCCGGAGTTCCAGACGGCGTAGTAAATCTAGTCAGCGGCAACGGACCCAACGCGGGGGCGCCGTTGGCCGAGCATCTGAACGTTCCGGTGGTCAGCTTCACCGGCTCGACCGCCGTAGGACGTCTCATCGCTGAAGCGTGCGCGCCCGAATTCAAGCATTGCAGCCTGGAGATGGGCGGCAAGAACATCATCATCGTTATGGAAGACGCCAACCTCGATCTCGCGGTGGACGGTGCCATCTGGGGCGGATTCGGAACTACAGGCCAGCGCTGCACTGCGGCCAGCCGCATCGCGGTGCACAAGGCGATCTATCACGACTTTGCCTCGCACTTTGTCGCGCGCGCCAAGAAGCTGAAAGTCGGGAATGGCCTCGACCCGGGGATTGACATGGGTCCGTGCATCAACGAGCAGCAACTCAAGACTGTGATGGACTACGCGCAGATCGGGCAGACGGAAGGCGCGAAGCTCCTCACTGGCGGCCATCGCTTGACCGATGGCCCGTACGCAAAGGGCTGGTTCCATGAGCCGACCGTTTTCGGCGACTGCAGCCCGCAGATGCGCATTGCGCAAGAGGAAATTTTCGGCCCGGTGGTTTCGCTCATCCCGATCGCGAACCTGGAAGAAGCGATCGAAGTAGCCAACGGCGTGCCGTACGGCCTATCCGCCTCGATCTACACGCGCAACGTGAATCGCGCGTTTCACGCCATTCGCGACTTGTTCACCGGCATCGTCTACGTAAACGCTCCGACCATCGGCGCGGAAACGCATTTGCCCTTCGGCGGCACCAAGAAAACCGGCAATGGCCACCGCGAAGCCGCCATTGCCGCCATCGACTTCTACACCGAGTGGAAAACCCTCTACATCGACTATTCCGACAAGCTCCAGCGCGCCCAAATCGACAACGCGGAGTAGATCTCTAGTCTGTAGGGCTGAGCCTCGCGGACGCGTCCTGGGCGCTCGAGGCGCACAAGCGTCCAGACGCGCGTTGACGCTGCTTGACAGCATTTCTACAATATAGTCAGCACATGGGAGTAGAGTGGTGCTATGAGGACTGCCGCGCTCCAGGAACGCCGTAACCGCCAGATCTTGGCGGATATCGTGCGCACCTATATCGAAAGCGGCGAGCCGGTCTCGTCGCGGGCGATCTCCGCGCGCTTCGAAGAAACCCTCAGCACCGCCACTATCCGCAACATAATGGTGGACTTAGAAGATGGCGGATTTCTGTACCAACCGCATACCTCTGCCGGCCGCGTTCCGACGGCGGCGGCATACCGGTTTTTCGCCCAGGAGATTGCTTCGCAGGCCACCATCAGCGCGGTGGACAAGGATTGGATCCGCCGCGAAATGGGGACGCCGACCAGCGCGGCGGAAATCACCGAGCGCGCCGGGCACGTTTTAGCGGAAGTCTCTAATGGCCTGGGAATCATCGTATCTCCACCGATGGGCAAAACCGTGCTCGAGCATGCGCGCATGTGGCTCTTGCCCGACGGCCGTGTTGTCGTGGTATTGATCTCGGGCGGCAACACGCGGGACAAGGTGCTGCGCCCGAGTCGCCGCTTTTCCCAGGCGGAGCTCGACGCCACCGCGGACTTTCTGAATCGCCACTATTCCGGTTGGACGCTGGAGACGATTCGCGAGGACTTGTTGCAGAAACTGGCCAGCGAGCGGGAGCGTTACGAAGGGATCGTGCAGAGCGCGCTGACCCTATGCGACCCGGCCGTATTCGGCGACGATCTGTCGCGCGAGGTGCACGTGGAAGGCACGGCGCAAATGGTCGGCGCGGTCGATTTCGCCAGCCAGGCGCAGTTGCGCGACCTGCTCGAAGCCATCGAGGAGAAGCATCGCCTCGTGACTGTGCTGAACGCGTGCATCGAAACTCCCGAGCCGGTGCACGTGCAGATTGGCGTGAAGGAGATTTCCGAGCGTGGCGAAAATCTCGCGCTCATCAGCGCGCCTTACATGAGAAATGACCTCGTACAAGGCTCGCTGGGCGTTCTCGGCCCGACGCGTATGCATTACGAACGCGCCATGACCGCGGTGGCGTACGTGGCCCAGCTTTTCAGCGAAGCGCTGAGCAAAATTTAGTCTATTCCCGGCAGAAAGAGGCACACCGTGCTGGATAAGGATTTCAATATCGATCGTGACGAGTCCGACGGACTCGACGAAACTCCGGAGGCCAAGAGTGTCGCCGCTGATTCGGCGGTGGCAGACGCCGAAATCGCCAGGCTGGCCGCCGATTTACAAGATCTGCGGCAGACGCTGCTGCGCCGCCAGGCCGACTTTGAAAATTATCGCAAGCGCATCGAAAAGGAACGCGCCGAAGATTCCAAGCGCGCGACCGCTCGTCTCGTCGAAGCTTTGATTCCCATCGTCGACGGTTTCGAGCATGCGCTCGCCGCGCACCGCGAGCCGGCATACGACAATTATCGCAAGGGTTTTGAGCTGATCTACAAGCAGCTCCTCGACAACCTCAGCAAGCTCGGCGTAGAGCGCATCGAGCCGCTCGGCCAGCGCTTCGATCCGCACTTGCATCAGGCGATGGATCGCACGGAAACCAGCGAGGCCGAGGACGGCACCATCCTGCAGGTTTATCAGCCGGGCTATGTTTTTCACGGACGCGTGCTGCGCCCAGCGATGGTGCGTGTAGCGGTACACGCGACTCCGGCATCAAAAAGTAGCGTGCACTAGGGAAATTCTCAGTGATTAGCTCTTGGTTCTTGCTAAGAGCAACGGTGGCGGAGCTGCGTGACTCTTACGATCCTTGCAAACATCCGCTTTTGCACAGTGAGTCAGGATCAGTTTAACCTTGGCTCCAGGTAGTTTTGACTAACAACTAAAAACGAGGAACTGACAACAGGAAAATGGCAAAGACCCATCAACGCGATTATTACGACGTGCTCGGGGTCACCCGCACGGCTACGGTCGAGGAAATCAAGGCCGCCTACCGCAAGTGCGCGCTCAAGTGGCACCCGGACCGCCATCCGGAAGATAAAGCCGAAGCGGAGGTGAAGTTCCGCGAGAGCACCGAGGCCTACAGTGTGCTCAGCGATGCGCAAAAGCGCCAAGTTTACGACACCTACGGCCATGCCGGGCTTTCCGGCGCAGGCGCTGGTGTGGACTTCAGCGGCACCATCTTCCAGGACTTCCACGATATTTTCGGCGACTTCTTCGGCTTCGAGGATCTTTTCTCGGGCGGACGCCGCAGCCGCCGCGCGCAACGTGGCTCCGATCTGCGCTACGACATGACGCTGACTTTTGAGGAAGCCGCCACCGGCGTCAACACCAAGATCAAAATCCCGCGCGAGGAGCTTTGCGGCGCCTGTCATGGCACCGGCGGAAAAGCCGGAACTGGCGTGGTCGCTTGCCAGACCTGCGGCGGTCGCGGCCAGCTCGCCTACCAGCAGGGATTTTTCACCATCACCCGCACCTGCCCCGCGTGCCAGGGCGCAGGCCAAATCATCAAAGAGCGCTGCGCCGAGTGCCGCGGACAAGGACGCGTCGAAAAGGAAAGAACAATTGAGCTGCGCATTCCACCCGGCGTGGATACCGGGACTCGGCTGCGCGTGCAAGGCGAAGGCGAACCCGGCCCCAATGGGGGACCCACCGGCGATTTGTACGTCGTCCTTGACGTCAAGGAGCATCCGTTTTTCGAGCGCCGTGGCGCTGACCTGTATTGCACCATTCCCATCAGCATTGCCCAGGCGACGCTCGGGGCGGAACTGCAAGTGCCCGGCTTGGGCAGCGAGGAAAAACTGAAAATCCCCGAAGGCACGCAAAGCGGCGCGGTCTTTCGCGTGCGCGGCAAGGGTTTGGCGGACCCGCACGGCGGCGGCAAAGGCGATTTGTACTATCACGTGCGCGTGCTGACGCCCACCAAGCTAACACGCGAGCAGCGCAAGCTCATCGAGCAACTTGGCGCGTCGCTTAAAGTGGAGAACAAACCCGCCGAGCGCGGCTCCTCGCTCTTTGACAAAGTCAAAGACATCTTCGGCTGATCCGCTAGCTGAGGACTTCCGGCGCACCCCTGTAGCTCAGGTCCGCCTTTTGGACCTGAGGTTTTTCGGCTGCATGTGCCCGGTCACTGCTGGGATAGCAAGTCCTGTAGCGCAGCGCGGAGTCTTCGGAGCCCGACAGCTTTTCCTCCTCGCTTGCTCTACTTCGACTTGGGATAGAATCTCCCGCGTGCGGCGACGATTTTTCGTTGAACAATTCACAGGCAATACCGCGGCGATTGAAGGCGACACTGCTCATCACCTCGGCAGGGTGCTGCGCGCGCAGCAAGGCCAACTTTATGAGTTGAGCGACGGCCAGCGCGTTCGCATCGGCCGCATCGAGAAGGTCGCGCGTGACCGCGTCGACTTCGCGCTGCTCGAGGAAATTCCCGCACATCCGCTGGCAATCGATCTCACGTTGCTTCTCTCCATCGTGAAATTCGACGCCTTCGAGTGGGCCATCGAAAAAGCCACCGAACTTGGGGTCAGCACAATCATTCCACTGGCCTCGGCCCGTAGTGAAAAGGCGCTGCTCGCAGCGGCAGGGAAGCGCGTCGACCGTTGGAAAAAAATTCTCTCCGAAGCCTCGCAGCAATCGCGCCGCGTCCGCGTGCCCGTGCTGCAAAGTGTTTCGCAGCCTACGCAAGCGTTCAGCGCACATGCCACCGCGGCCGTCAAAATCATGCTCTCCGAAAGGACCGACGCTCCCTCCCTCCGCCGAACCCTCCAGACCGAGCCAGCGCGCCAACAGGCCGTCCTCGCCATCGGTCCCGAAGGCGGCTGGACGGATGCCGAGTTTGCCGGCGCGCAAGCCTCCGGTTTCCGCGAAGCCTCACTCGGCAAGCTGATCCTGCGCACGGAAACCGCCGTCGTCGCTGCCATCGCAGCCATTAATTACGCGCTCGCCGAGTGAATCGCCTATGGGGCACTCACCAAACCCTATCGGGCAACACGGCGCGCCGTTGCAGAACGAATCGAACTAGCAACGTCCGACATCCGATGGTGTAGTAGCGGGCAACACCGCCGGAAACCAAATCTAGCGCGGCACGTAACCCCCGTGCTATAAATACATGGCAGCCAAAAATGGACAGCGCGGAAGAGAAACTACCTCCGACTTCAGCGATACCGGATGCCCCCGATCCGGCTTCGCCCGCTAGTAAGACCCTGCCCTCGGGGTCGCCCGCCGCACACTCCTTGCGCAACGAAATTCGTGTTTGGACGCGCGACCTGCTCATCGCCATTGGACTGGCGCTGGTCATCATCGTTTTTCTCTACCAGCCCGTAAAGGTCGAAGGCACCAGCATGGCGCCGCTGCTCTCCGATCAGGAGCGCATCTTCATCAACAAATTCGTTTACCGCTTCGAGCCTATCGATCGCGGCGACGTGGTCGTCTTCTGGTATCCGCTGGACCGCACAAAATCTTTCATCAAGCGTGTTGTCGGCCTGCCCGGCGAGGTTGTCGAGATTCGCCAGGGTATCGTGTATGTTGATGGTGCGCCGCTTGCCGAACCCTACGTGCCGCCACAATATGAGGACCTGAGCGATTTCGGTCCCTTGCGCGTGCCGCCCGACTGTTATTTTGTGATGGGCGATCACCGCATCAGCTCCAACGATTCGCGCGTCTTTGGCCCGGTGCCCAGCCGCTTTATTTACGGCCGCGCGGTGTTTGCTTATTGGCCGGTGGATCATTTCGGTTCGCTCTCGACCGGGACCACGGAAGCGAAGACGAAATGAGCGTGCAAGTTTTCAGAATGGATACGGGAGGACACACTGACGGAAGTTCCGCACCGACCCGCGATTCTCGCGCTGGAAGACGGGCGCGTCTTTAACGGCCGCGCGGCCGGCGCGATCACGCGCCGCGGCGGCGAAGTCGTTTTCAATACCAGCCTCACCGGATATCAGGAAGTATTCACCGACCCCAGCTACGCCGGACAGATTGTCTGCCTCACCTATCCGCACATTGGAAATGTTGGCGCGAACCTCGACGATGAAGAGGCGAAAAAGCCGTACATCGAATCTTTAATCGTCCGGGAATTCTCGCAGGTCAGCTCCAACTGGCGGTCGGCGGAGACCGCGCAGCTTTATTTGAACCGCCACAAGATTCCCGCCATCTGGGATATCGACACGCGCGCGCTGGTGCGGCACATTCGCAAGGTCGGCGCGCTGCGCGGCGTTGTCTCCACCGACGGCATGCCCGCGGACCAGTTGATCCACGAAGCGAAGCAACTTCCGAGCATGGCTGGGCAGGAGTTGGCCAGCCGCGTTAGCTGCACGAAAACATACATGTGGAACACCGGCTCGATCGATTTGGCCACTTCGCCTTGGGCCGAGCAAATGGGCGAAGCCGGAGCCGGTGGCGAAGTGCGCACGTTTCGCGTTGTCGCGTACGATTTCGGCATCAAGCAAAATATTTTGCGTCTGCTCGTGGATCACCACTGCGAAGTTGCCGTGGTCCCCGCGCAAACCACGGCGGAGGAAATCCTGGGCATGGGCGCCGATGGCGTCTTTCTGTCGAACGGCCCGGGCGATCCGGAGCCAATCGATTACGCGGTGGAAAATATTCGCAAGCTTATCGGTCGCGTCCCGGTATTCGGCATTTGTCTCGGCCACCAGTTGTGCGGCCTCGCGTTAGGCGGGAAAACCTTCAAGATGAAGTTCGGCCACCACGGTTCGAATCATCCCGTAAAGAATCTGCTGACCGAGCAGGTAGAGATCACCGCGCAGAACCACGGCTTCTGCGTAGACCCGGATTCGCTCCCTTCCAAAGATGTGGAAATCACGCACATAAACTTGAACGATCAAACCAACGAAGGCATGCGCCACAAGTCGCTGCCGCTCTTCAGCGTGCAATATCACCCGGAAGCCAGCCCCGGCCCGCACGATTCCCACTACCTGTTCACGCAATTCACGGATTTGATGAAAGAATTTCAGCAACCCGGGAGCTCGCGCAAGTGATGGCCAATGCCGAAGCGTAAAGACATCAAGAAGATTCTGATTATCGGCTCCGGGCCGATTGTTATCGGGCAGGCGTGCGAGTTTGACTATTCCGGCGCGCAGGCGTGTAAGGCGCTGCGCGCGGAGGGCTACAAAGTCATCCTGGTGAACTCGAATCCGGCGACGATCATGACCGATCCGGAGCTGGCCAACCGTACTTACATCGAGCCGCTGACGAAGGAATATCTCGAGGAAATTATTGCGAAGGAAAAGCCCGATGCGCTGCTGCCTACCGTTGGCGGACAGACGGCGCTGAACCTTGCCGTGGAATTGAGTGAAGGCGGCATTCTCGAAAAATACAAAGTGGAGATGATCGGCGCGTCGCTGCGCGCGATCAAAGTTGCCGAAGACCGCCTGTGGTTCAAGGACGCCTGCCGCAAGATCGGACTCGAAGTTCCGGCTTCAGCGCTGGTGAACAACGCGCAGGACGCCCTTCGATTGTGCGATCAGCTCGGATTTCCGCTGGTGATTCGGCCATCGTTTACGCTGGGAGGCACCGGCGGCTCGATTGCGTACAATCGCGAAGAATTTGGCGAGGCTATCGCGCACGCGCTGGAGATGAGCCCTGTGCATGAGGCGCTGGTCGAGGAGTCGGTGCTCGGCTGGAAAGAATACGAGCTCGAAGTGATGCGTGATTTTCGCGACAACTTCGTGGTCGTCTGCACGATTGAAAACTTTGACCCCATGGGCGTGCACACCGGTGATTCCATCACCGTGGCGCCAGCGCAGACGCTGACGGACAAGGAATTTCAGCGCATGCGCGATGCTGCCGCCGCGATTATTCGCGAGGTCGGCGTCGAAACAGGCGGGTCGAACGTGCAGTTTGCGGTGAATCCCGAGAATGGCCGCATGGTGGTGATCGAGATGAACCCGCGCGTCTCGCGCAGCTCGGCGCTGGCCAGCAAAGCCACCGGATTCCCGATTGCGAAGATTGCGGCGCGGCTGGCCGTCGGAATGGCGCTGGACGAAATTCCCAACGACATCACCAAGAAGACTCCGGCGTGCTTCGAGCCGACGATTGATTATGTAGTGGTGAAAATTCCCAAATGGCAGTTTGAAAAATTTCCCGGCGCGGACACCACACTTAGCACGCAGATGAAATCGGTGGGCGAAGTGATGGCCATCGGGCGCACGTTCAAAGAGGCGCTGCAGAAGGGAATTCGCTCGCTCGAACCGCATACTCCGTGGCGCGCTCCCGCGGAGACGCCGGATTCGCTGTTGCGAGAAAAATTATCGACGCCGCGGCCAGACCGCATTCATTGGTTGCTCACCGCAGTCGAGCGCGGGTTGCACGCGGAAGAGATTTGCGAACTCACTAAAGTAGATCCGTGGTTCATTCACCAACTGGAAGAGCTGAACGCCATGAACCGGCGCGCGGCCGGCGTCACGGTGGAAACGGCGTCGCGCGAATTGCTGCGCGAAGTGAAGCGCCACGGAACGAGCGACGAGTATCTGGCGCAGATTTGGAAGACGACTCCTGCGGCGGTGCGTTTGCAACGGGCGCGCTATGGCGTTGCGCCGGTGTTCAAGCGCGTAGACACGTGCGCCGCGGAATTTGAGTCGTTCACTCCCTACATGTATTCGACGTACGAGGATGAGGACGAATCCGACCCGCAGGCGCGGCCGAAAATCATGATTCTGGGCAGTGGGCCGAATCGCATCGGGCAGGGAATCGAGTTCGACTACTGCTGCTGCCATGCTTCGTTTGCTCTGCGTGAAGACGGCTACGAAACGATCATGGTGAATTGCAATCCAGAGACGGTTTCGACGGATTACGATACTTCGGATCGTTTGTACTTCGAGCCGCTCACGCTCGAGGACGTGCTCGCGATTGTCGAGCGCGAGAAGCCACAGGGAGTAATCGTACAGTTCGGCGGGCAGACGCCGCTGAACCTCGCGCTGGAATTGAAGCGTAATGGCGTGCCAATTATTGGCACGACCCCCGAGTCGATTGACCTTGCGGAAGATCGCCGGCGCTTTGGCCGCTTGCTCGATGAACTCAAGATTCCGCAGCCGCGCAATGCGACGGCGCTAATTCCGGAAGAAGCTGCCCGCGTGGCCGGCGAAATCGGCCTGCCCGTGTTGGTGCGGCCGAGCTACGTGCTTGGTGGCCGCGCGATGGTGATCGCGTACGACGTGAACACGGTTCAGGAATATGTGGCGCAAGCGGCGATGATGGGGCCGGCGCGCCCGGTGCTGATCGATCAGTTCCTGGAAGAAGCGACCGAGGTCGATGTCGATGCGCTCGCCGACGGCACCGACGTTGTTATCGGCGGCATCATGGAGCACATCGAGGAAGCGGGTGTGCACTCCGGCGACTCTTCGTGCGTGTTGCCTCCGGTGAGCTTGACGCCCGCGATGCTGGACTCGATTCGCGAATACACCAAGCGGCTGGCGCTGGCGCTGAAAGTTGTTGGGCTGATGAACGTGCAGTACGCGATTCAGCGCGACACCGTTTATGTGCTGGAAGTAAATCCCCGCGCTTCGCGCACGGTGCCGTTTGTGAGCAAGGCAACAGGCGTGCCGCTGGCGAAGGTCGCGGCTCGATTGATGGCGGGGAAAAAACTAACGGACATGAACCTGCCGCTGGTTCGGCACAACGGCGTTTCCGAGATTGCCGTTCACGAATTCTATTCCGTGAAATCGCCGGTGTTTCCGTTCAACAAATTCCGCGGCGTGGACACGATTCTGGGACCGGAGATGCGTTCGACCGGCGAGGTGATGGGCATTTCCAGTTCGTACGGACAAGCTTTCGCGAAAGCGCAGCTTGCGGCGGGGCAGCGCTTGCCGCGCAAGGGAACGGTCTTCCTCAGCGTCAACGATCGCGACAAGCGGCACGTCGGTTCGCTTGGAAAAGATTTGCACACGCTCGGCTTTCGCTTGTTGGCTACGCGGGGAACTTGCGCGGCGCTGGAGGCCGCGGGCGTGGAAGCGGAATCGGTGTTCAAAGTGAATGAAGGCCGACCAAACATTGTGGACCTGGTGAAGACCGGGAAGATCGATTTGATCATCAACACGCCGCTGGGCCGCGAGTCGTTCTACGACGAGAAGTCGATTCGGCGCGCGGCAATTCGCTACAATATTCCGTGCATCACCACTTTGGCGGCGGGGCATGCCGCGGCGCGCGGGATTCGCGCGCTGGTGGAGCAGAGCACGGAAGTGGCGGCACTGCAGGATCTGCATAAACGCAAGGTAGCGGCCTCGGGCGGAGCATCAGAGGCAGGAGACTGAGCGATGGATTTCAGCGGAGTGTTTGCGGCGTTAACCACACCCTTCGCAGCGGACGATACCGTTGCGCTTGCGGACCTCAAGCAAAACATTCAGCGCTACAACGCGACCGGCTTGGCCGGTTACGCCGTGCAGGGTTCGACTGGCGAATCGGTGCTGCTATCGCGCGCGGAGTGGGACAGCGTGCTGGTTGCCGCGAAAGATGCGGCGAGTCCTCAGAAACGGCTGCTTGCGGGCACCGGCGTCGAATCCACCGCGGAAACCATTTCTCGCAGCAAGCGCGCCGCGGAGTTGGGCTACCACGCCGCGCTGGTGAAAACGCCTTTCTACTACAAGCCGGTGTACAAGCCCGAGGTGCTGATCGCACATTACCGGCGGGTTGCGGACGCTTCACCGATTCCGGTGCTGCTGTATTCTGTTCCGCAATTTACCGGGATTTCGCTGGAAGCGCCGGAAGTGGCCGTGCTCGCGGAGCATCCGAACATTATTGGGATTAAAGAAAGTTCCGGGCACGTGCAGCGCGTCGGGGAAATGGTTGCAGCGACGCCGGCTTCGTTCCAGGTGTTGACCGGAGGCGCGGGCGTGTTGCTGCCGTCGCTCACGGTAGGAGCGAAAGGCGCGATCCTGGCGCTGGCGAGTGCGTTGCCGGAAAAATGCGCAGAGCTTTATGAAATGACGCGACGCAGCCAGATGGAAGCGGCGCGGGACCTTCAGAAAAATCTATTGCGCGCGTCGAAGCTGATCGTTTCCGAACTGGGAATTCCGGGCGTCAAGTTTGTGATGGATCAGCGGGGATATCATGGAGGAATTCCGCGTTTGCCGCTGCAACCGCTTTCGGATGCAGCCAAGCGGCGCGTTTTGGAACTCCTCGCCAGCTTCGAGCCGGTGGCTGCGCGGGCTTAACCGACGAACGATTCAGAGACAGGCTTTACCGGCGTTGGTTGTTCATCTGGTTCGATCTCCAACGCACATAAGACGGGCACGGGAGTCCCGTGCCCCTACATGGGCAGGATTGCGCCTACGGAAAGGCTACCGTTTACTCCCGGCGTTCGTCCAACTGGGGGATATTCCGGGTGCCCGGTCTTCTCATTTGGCGTGACGAAAGACGGCGTGTATCATCAAAATACCCATGGGCTGTGTCTCTATCCCTTTTCGGCGACTGCCGCACCAGCCTAAGCTGTTTGTCCGCCTGATTGATGATTATTCCAGCGTGAAGCGATTCTACGCGCACCCTCCGAATATGGATGCGGTGAAGGAAGTTGCGTCCAGCCTCGAATATCCTGCCGAGCGCCGGCGAGAAGTCGCGGCCATTTTGCGCGACCAGAACGCCGCGTTTGGCGCGAGCTCGGCCGCGATGAGCAATCTCGAGAAATTGGAGCGCGGCGCGGTGGCTGTGGTGAGCGGTCAGCAAGTCGGTTTGTTCGGCGGGCCGGCGTATGCGGTTTACAAGGCGCTTACCGCGATTCGGCTGGCGGAGGAGCTTAGCGAAGCGGGCATTCCGGCGCTGCCCATTTTCTGGATGGCCACCGAGGATCACGATCTCGACGAAGTGCGCCATGTGACTTGGTTTGATTCCGGCAGGCTGCTGCGCTTCGAGCTTCCGGTGGATTCCGCGACAGGACGGCCGGTTGGCGATGTGCGTCTCGGGCAGGCGATCCAGGACAATGTAAAGAAAGCGATAGGGCTGCTCTCTGGGCCTGCCAGCGAAACGATTTCGGGGATT
>DATNMD010000026.1:0-13502 GCA_035602505.1 Candidatus Acidiferrum sp. | reverse complement strand
GATGAATGTGCGGCAAGCGTCGCAATATCTGGGAATCTCCCCGGATACGTTGTATCGTTACATCACTGAAGGCGAGATTCCCGCATTTAAACTCGGCAATCGTTGGAAACTAAGGAAAACCATCCTGGATCGCTGGATGGAACGCAAGATGAACCAGGTGCAGAGGCGCCGGTAGTTTTGCGAGGGTTGGAGAAAGAGGCCGCGTTATGTCGTTATTCGGCGGAAAGAGCCGGCAGTTGGTAGGGCTGGACATCGGGTCCAGTTCGATCAAGGCCGTGGAACTGAAAGCCACCAAGGGTGGATATGAGTTGGTGAGCTTTGGAACCGAGCATTTGGCGCAGGACACCGTGGTGGATGGGGCGATCATGGATGCGCCGCAAGTGGCCAACGCTATCAGCAAAATTTTCGACGCGCAGCGGATCAAGACGAAAAATGTGGCGACTTCGGTTTCGGGACATTCGGTGATCGTAAAGCGCGTGCCGCTCCCTTTGATGACGGAAGATGAGCTTTACGATCGCATTCCGTCAGAAGCCAGCCAGCACATCCCGTTTGACATTGCCGACGTGAATTTAAGCTACCAACTGCTGGAGTCCATGGACTCGCAGATGGACGTGCTGCTCGTGGCGGTGAAGAAGGACAAGATCCTGAACCATACCAACGTCTTGGCCCAGGCGGGCAAGACGCCGGTGGTGGTGGACATCGATGCGTTTGGCCTGCAGAACTGCTTTGAAGTGAACTATGACCCAGACGCCGGACAAACCGTGGCGTTGCTGAACATCGGCGCCAGCGTGATGAACATCAATATCGTGCGCGGCGGGATTCCGCTGTTTACGCGCGATGTCAGCGTGGGCGGCAATCAGTATACCGACGCGCTGCAGAAGGAATTGGACCTGAGCTTCGAGGACGCGGAGCGGCTGAAGAAGGGCGATTCGCTGCCGAGCGTCACCGACGAACAGAAGCACCAGATCCTGCGCAGTGTGTCTGACATTTTGACGCTGGAAATCCAGAAGACATTCGACTTTTTCCGCGCGACGGCCAGCGGAGAGAACATCCAGCGCATCGTGGTGGCGGGCGGCACGGCGCGCGTCCCCGGCCTGGTAGACCTGCTGCGCGAGGAATTCGCCATGCCGGTCGAGGAATTGAATCCCTTCCGGAAAGTGCTCGTGAATCCCAGCAAGCACAGCGAGGATCAGATTCGCGAAATGGGCCCTCGACTTGCAATAGCGGTGGGGCTGGCACTTAGGAGCTTCGACTAGCCATGATTCGCATAAATCTTCTCGGACAAGCGCGACCCAGGGCGGCACGGCGCCCGGTGGATACCGGCGCGGCACTGCCGCTGGTCTTCGTCGGCGCGGGGGCGGCGCTGGGTGTGCTGGCGTTGTTTCTGCTGTACCTCTCCTGGCAGAAGCAGTTAAACGAAGAGAACACGCGCATTAAGCAACTGCAAGCGCAGAAGACCGATTTGGAGCAGATCAAGCAGCAAGTCGATACGTTTGAGGCGCAGAAGAGAATTTTGACGCAGCGGGTGCAGACGATTGAGCAATTGCAGCGCGACCGCACCGGCGCGCAGGAATTGTTGGATGAGATCGCCAGCACGGTATCCCGGACGGAAAACCTGTGGCTGATTACCATGACCCGAAAGGGGAACAGTCTCTCGATGGAAGGAGCGTCGGCGTCTGTGAATTCCGTGGCCAACTTCATTACGGCGCTGAAGCGTTCGGGTTACTTCCAAAAGGTGGAAATTAAGGAAACGAAACAGGACGAAAAGACTTCAGGGATACAGACATTCCTGTTTCAAATGACGGCGGAAATCACCCCGCCGCAGATCGCGCCGATGGCGCCGCGTCAACAGCCGAAAGCGGTGGGAAGCCCGGCAACAGCGGCTACCCCGGCGAAGAAAGGGTAACGAGCCATGGCCAATCCATTACGCGATATGTCGTTGATCATGCAAGTTCTGCTGGCCCTGGCGATTACCGTGGTTTTGGTGGTCGTAGGAGTTTACGTGCCTGGTTCGCCGGTCGCGCAAGAGCGGGACGAGGTCGACAAAGCGGTCCGTCTGCGGGCGCAGCTCAACCAGGAAGTGACGCAGTTGCAGGTATACCGGCAGCGCTACAGCGAACTGAAATCGCAAATGGACGCGTTGAACAAGCAGTTAGATACGCTTAAGACTATCGTGCCGGAAGAAAAAGAGACCGACGAGTTTATACGGCTGGTACAAGGAGCGGCGGCAGCGTCAAATGTGCAACTGCGACGCTTGACGGCCCAGGCGATTGTGACCAGGGAATATCACTACGAGATGCCGTTTGAGGTGCAGGCCGACGGCCCGTACTTCAATATTCTGGACTTCTTCGGGCGATTGGGCCGGCTTTCTAGAATCATCAATGTTGGCGACCTAAACTTTGCCGACCCGGCGGTTACCAAGGGCACGAAATATCCGGTTCGTCCGGGCACGACGGTTTCCGGAGTTTTTACAGCTACGACGTTCTTTACCAAGCCGAGTGACGCCGGAGCAGCTTCGACAGGTCCGGCGAAAGCGGCGGGGAAACCCTGAACGGGAATGAGCGACATATGCGTTTTGTGAAGACTCTCGTACTAGGGATTACGCTGGCGGCGGCGGCTCCCGGCCTGCACGCGCAAGCGAAACTTGCAAGCGGCACGGGTACAAATCCCGTGACGCCTGCGGCGCAAGCATCGGCGAAACCCGGTGCAGCGTCCGCTTCTTCTGCACAAAACAAACCTGCAGCTTCCGCTGCCAAAGCAGCAGCTCCCGGAGCCAAGCCCGCGGCGCCAACAACAAGCGTGAAGACTTCGACGCAAGCTGCAAAGCCGTCGACGCCAGCGTCAAAACCGGCGGCGAAACGGGTCGCCAAGAAGTCTGCGCCCAGAACCACAAAGCCCGCGAAGTCCGCAGCGAGTTCGGTGCCTGCGGCGGACAAAGAGCCCAGGGTCGCCAAGCGCGATCCGTTTGAATCGCTCGTGGGCCGCGAGCACGCGGGACCACGAACAGATCTTCCTCAAGGCAAAGCTGGACTGCAGGTGAGTACTTTGCGCTTGGACGGAATCGTGCGCGCGCCCAACGGGATGATCGCCGTGGTTTCCAACCCGCAATCGCGCACGTACTTTCTGCGCGAAGGCGATCAGCTATACGACGGCCGCGTCGAAAAGATTGCCATGGATGGAGTGTCCTTCCACGAAATCGGGAAGGATGCATTCGGAAAACCCGTGGAGCGCCAGGTGAACAAGCGAATTTACGCCAGTGCAGGAGAACAGCAATGAAGACGAATTGGCCGGCCATGCGAATTGGCTGCCTGATACTTGCGAGCGCGGCGTTGGCGACCAGCCCGTCCGTCGCTCAAACGCAGGAGCCCGCCGGCGCAAGCGCGACGGCATCGGTGATCTCAAGCGTGGCGATCACGCAAGCCCCGCAGCGCGCCAGCGTGCGCGTGGAAGGGGAAGGACCGCTGGAAGTCCATGCGGTGCGTGTGCAGGACCCCGACCGCCTGGTGCTCGATTTCAGCGCCACAAAGTTGGCGGTGCACAAGACGGTGATCCCTGGCGTCTCCGCTCCGGTCCGTGGCGTACGTCTCGGGCAGTTCCGGCCGGACGTGGCGCGCGTGGTGATCGACCTTACTGCGGCTTCGCCTTACCAGATTTCTCGTGACGGCCTCTCGGTGGTGGTTTCCTTTGAAACCGGGGCGCAGCCTCCAGCAGTGGCCGCGCCGACACTGAAGGCGGCGTCCGAGAAAATCCGCGTGGAGCGGCCGACGTTTCGTTATGACGTGTCCGGACCGCACAGCGCAGTGTCTTCCGCAAAGTTTCGCAGGATTTCGGCTCCTCGTTTCGCGTTGCCCGGCGAACTGACCCAGCCCTCAGTCGTCCTGGCATCGTTCGGCGGGAGCACCGAACCCGCTCGGCCGACTCCGCAGCAGGCCGCGCAGCAACAATCCGGCAATGCCGCGGCGACGGTGGCAAACTCGCAGGCGTCGGTTTCGTCGGCTACTGCCAGATACACCGGCGAGCCCATTTCGGTGAACTTGAAGGACGTGGACCTGAAGGACTTCTTCCGGTTGATTCACGAAATTAGCGGACTCAACGTCGTGCTCGATCCGGCGGTGAAGGGAAGCCTGACCATCGTGCTCGATGAAGTGCCGTGGGACCAGGCCCTCGACATCGTGCTGCAAAACAACGGGCTCGACAAGCAGCTCAGCGGCAACGTTCTGCGCATTGCCACCCGCGACACCCTGAAGAAGGAAGCGGAAACACTGCGTGATCTGGAAAAAGCCCAAGCCGAAGCCGTTGCGCCTGTCACAGTGACACGCGTGCTCAGCTACGGCAAAGCCGAGAAAATGAAAGACACGCTGAAAAAATTTCTGTCACAGCGCGGCGATATTCTTTCGGACGACCGTTCGAACCAGCTCATCATTCGCGACATCCCGTCGGTCATTCCCGTCATCGACAATCTGATCCGCCAGCTGGACCGCAAGTCGCAGCAGGTGGAAATCGAAGCGCGCGTGGTTTCCGCCAGCCGGTCATTTGCCCAGGACATCGGCGTGCAACTCGGCTTTGCCGGCAGCACGACCCACGGCCGCAGCATTATCGGGGGCGACTCGACAGTAGGTACGAGTACCGTCTCAACGCCGGTGGGATCGACACTGCCACCACCTCCGCTTACGACTGCCGGTACAACGTCGCTTCCATTTCAAGTGAATCTAGGGGCTGGTACTCCGACAAGCGGACTCTTCCTGGGTCACCGCTCCCCTAATTTCGCAATCGACTTCTTCATTACGGCGGCGGAAGCCAAGGGCGTCGGCAAACTGCTCTCGAAACCGCGCGTGGTCACGCAGAACAATGAAAAGGCCATCGTAAAACAAGGTACGAAAATCCCGATTCAGACGACCATCAACAACACGATTTCCGTACAGTTTATTGACGCCGTGCTAAAGCTCGAAGTAACGCCACAGATCACGGCGGAAGGAACCGTGTTCATGGACGTGCTTGTAGAGAACACGCAGATCGACGCCGGTATTCCGCGTGTGCAGGGCGTTCCCGCACTGGATACGCAATCCGCCGAAACAAAGATACTCGTGGCAGATGGTGGCACCGTGGTCATCGGCGGGATCATCGTATCTTCGCAACGCGTGGACACAACCGAGGTGCCTCTGCTCGGAAGTCTGCCGCTGATCGGCCACCTCTTCAAACGGAACAACATCGCCATTTCCTCGCAGGAATTGTTGTTCTTCCTCACGCCGAGGATTATCCCCGGATAACGCCGAACAGCTCAGTAGAGCTAGACTTTCATCAGGATGCATTCGAGGAGACTTGCGGTCTCCTCGAACTGTTTTATGAACACACCATTCGCGCAGAGAAGGCGAGCCCTGCAAGCGAGGATCGCCGCCAGAGGGCTATTTGGCGTGGTCTCGACGAGTCCGGCTGACTGGTACTACCTGACCGGTTTCACCGGGGAAGCGGGCGCGCTGATCGTCTCGCGGGTAGGATCCGCGCTAGTGACCGATGGCCGTTTCACCGCGCAAGCGAAGGAAGAAACCTCCGGAATGCGTGTCGTCAAGCAAGACGGATCGCTGATGGCTACCGTAGGCATGCTACTGCGCGAGCGCACGCGCGGAAAGATTGGGTTTGACGCCGCGCAG
The DNA here is from genome assembly GCA_035602505.1 of Candidatus Acidiferrum sp. Lineage (GTDB taxonomy): Bacteria > Acidobacteriota > Terriglobia > Acidiferrales > UBA7541 > Acidiferrum. Next base: position 7,854 of record DATNMD010000026.1, on the reverse strand, counting down.
ACTACCGTGGAGCAATTTCGCGCGCTGCGCCGGGCCGCCGGGCCACGCACACGCTGGATCCACGCCGGCGGCGAAATCGCCGCCCTTCGACAGCGCAAAGAGCCCCGCGAAATCGCGCTAATGCGCAAGGCCGCGCTGCTCGCCGGCGGCGTTCTCTCCGCGGCCCTTAAGCTGCTGAAGCCGGGTGTGCGCGAGATCGAGGTCGCAGCAGAGATTGAATATCAGATGCGGCGCCGCGGAGCATCGGGCCCGGCATTCGAAACCATTGTGGCCTTCGGGGCTCGTTCGGCACACCCGCATGCGCGGCCTACAGAAAAACGCCTGAGGAAAAATGAATTGGTGGTACTGGACCTGGGTGTTATACTCGGCCACTATTGTAGCGATATTACTCGGACTGTCTTCGTCGGACGCGCTCCTGCGCGCATACGGCGATGGTATGGCGCGGTCCAGGAAGCGCAGGCGGCCGCGGTAGCCGCAGCGCAGGCCGGCATCAGTTGTGGAGATGTCGATGCCGCCGCCAGAGGGGTTCTGGCGCGTTACCAACTTGACCGTTATTTCGTGCACAGTAGTGGACACGGACTCGGGCTGGAAGTGCACGAAGACCCCCGGGTGGCTCGTGGACAGAAGCACGTCTTGGTTCCAGGGAACGTGATTACGATCGAACCAGGGGTTTACGTGCCGGGCGTCGGAGGCATCCGCATTGAAGACGACGTCGCGGTGCATGCTGACCGAACAGAAGTGCTCACCCGTGTTCCACGGGACCTCATTGAGATTTGAACAGGCATGAAACCCAAAAAGCCCTCAAAGCCAGGTGCCAATTCGAAGTTCGCCAGCGCGGAAATTCAGCATATCGAACACCTGCTGAATTTCATGACCGAGCACAACCTCGAGGAGTTTGAGTATTCGCGGGGCGACCTGAAGATCCGCCTGAAAAAACCTTCCGCAAATGTGGCAATGTCCAACTCACGCCAGTTGGCGGCGCCAGAGATCATCATTCCAGGGGCAGCGCAAGCTCAGTCTGCCTCAGCGGCGGCTCCTCCGGCGCCGGAAGGCCGGTCTACAGAGGATCTGCATTTGGTGAAGTCGCCGATTGTGGGCACGTATTACGAGTCTCCCAGTCCCGGCTCGGAGGCGTTTGTCAAAGTCGGCGGCTATGTGGAAACGGGCCAAACATTGTGTATTGTCGAAGCCATGAAACTCATGAACGAGATCGAATCCGACATCAGCGGTGAAGTGCTGCGCATCTTCGTGGAAAACGGACAGCCCGTCGAATACGGCCAGCCGCTCTTCGGCATACATCCAAGCCGCAAGAAATAGGCGGCGCCCACCGATATGTTCCAGAAAATTCTAGTTGCCAATCGCGGGGAAATCGCGCTGCGAGTCATCTGCGCGTGCAAAGAGCTCGGAATTTCCACCGTGGCGGTCTATTCCGAGGCGGATCGCAACTCACTGCACGTGCGATTTGCCGATGAAGCCGTTTGCATTGGGCCGCCTCGCAGCAGCGAGAGCTACTTGAATATTCCGCAGGTGATTAGCGCGGCGGAAATCACCAATGTGGACGCCATTCACCCCGGCTATGGTTTTCTTTCCGAGAACGCCAACTTTGCGAAGGTGTGCGAGGCTTCGGAGATTACTTTCATTGGCCCGACCGCCGAAGTCATCGAAATGATGGGGGAGAAGGACCGTGCGCGGCGGGAAGTGAAAGCCGCGGGGCTGCCTACGATTCCCGGAAGCGATGGCATCGTCGAAGGGGAAGAGCAGCTTGGGAAGGAGGCTGCGCGAATCGGCTATCCCTTGATCCTCAAGGCCGTGGCCGGTGGCGGCGGCCGCGGCATGCGCGTCGTGCGCAGCCAGAGCGAGTTACTTTCCGCGTATCAGACTGCGCGCAGCGAAGCGCAGCAGGCGTTTGGAAATCCGGACGTGTATGCGGAGCGGTTCCTGGAGCATCCGCGGCACATTGAGTTTCAGGTGCTCGGCGATCAGCACGGCAAGATCATCCATCTGGGCGAGCGTGAGTGCAGCATCCAACGCCGCCACCAGAAACTGATCGAGGAATCGCCGTCTCCCGGGATGGACGCCAAGCGTCGCAAAGAGCTGGGCACGAAGGTCGTGCGCGCGCTGGAGAAAATCGGCTACACCAACGCAGGCACCGTTGAATTCTTGATGGACCAGGACGGTTCGCTGTATTTCATCGAGATGAATACGCGTATTCAGGTTGAGCACCCGGTTACGGAGTTGGTTACTGGCGTGGATCTGATTAAGGCTCAGATTCGCATCGCCGCAGGGGAACGGCTCGAGGAAGCTGTGGGAGAAATGCAGTTTTCGGGTCATGCCATCGAATGCCGCATCAATGCCGAGGACCCCGATACCTTCGTTCCCTCCGCGGGACGCATCACAACCTTTCAGGCGCCGGGAGGTACGGGCGTGCGCGTGGATTCCGCGGCCTATGCCGACGCGGTGATTCCGCCGTACTACGATTCGATGATTGCAAAACTAATCGTCAAGGGCCGCGATCGCGCGGAAGCCATCGGACGGATGAAGCGGGCGCTGGAAATGTTTGTCATCGAGGGCATCAAGACGTCGATTCCGCTGCATCGCCGCATTCTTGCCGATGACGATTTTGCGGCTGGGAAAATCGACACGCATTTCATCGAGAGGTTGCTGGGGACGAACGGAAAATAGGTTTATGCGCCTTGTTCTGCCCAGGCTGTATGTGATACTAGACGCAACGTTGCTCAACAATTCTCCACACGATTTGGCCCGGGAACTCGCCGGCGCAGGTGTCCGGCTGCTGCAATACCGCGACAAGTCGGCCTCTACGCGTGATTTGCTGACGACCTCTCGTGAGCTCGTCTCTTCGCTAAACTCCACCGGATCTTCTTTGATTGTAAATGACCGGCCTGATGTAGCCGCGCTGGCAGGCGCGGCGGGTGTGCACGTCGGGCAAGAGGACTTGGAGCCGCAGCAAGCGCGTGCAGTCGTGGGAGAAGAAATGTGGGTCGGCGTCTCCACACATAACCTGGAGCAGTTTCGCCGCGCCGCCGCAACGTCGGCGGATTACATTGCGGTTGGGCCCATTTTTGCCACTACCTCCAAAGCAAACCCCGATCCCGTCGTGGGGCTGGAGTTGATCCGCCAGGTCCGACCGCTCACCGATAAGCCGATCGTCGCGATCGGTGGGATCTCCTTGGACCGTGCGGCCTCAGTTATCGCCGCCGGCGCCGACAGCGTCGCTGTAATTCGCGACGTATTGTGTGCGGCAAAGCCCGGCGAGCAAGCACGCCGCTATCTGGAAACGCTCAACGCGGTGAATCACGCCGCTGCAGTCTGAGGTCTCAGCGAATGGCGGACACCACGCAAGCCATCCACGAGCCGGTCGTTGCAAAGCAAGAAGCCGGCTTTGTTCGTGCCATCGGACTCTTCGACGGCACAATGATCGTCGTTGGCTCCATGATCGGCTCCGGCATCTTCATTGTGGCGGCGGATATTTCGCGCCAGACCGGCTCCGCAGGCGGCTTGCTGCTCACCTGGATTATCACTGGCTTGCTCACAGTGTCCGCTGCGCTTTCCTATGGCGAGTTGGCTGCGCTTTTTCCTCATGCCGGCGGACAGTACGTGTATTTGCGTGAAGCCTACTCCCCACTGTGGGGATTTCTCTACGGCTGGACGCTTTTCCTGGTAATTCAAACGGGTACTATCGCCGCGGTTGCTGTGGGTTTCGCGCGTTATCTCGGCGTGCTGTTCCCCTCAATTTCGCCCACCGCTTGGATCATCCCGCCAATCGCGCTTTCTTCGAAGTACGCCATAAGCCTGTCCGTGCAGCAACTCGTGGGGATATTGATGATTGTGTTTCTCACCTTCCTGAATACGCAGGGCGTGCGCCTCGGGAAACTCATCCAAAATATCTTCACCAGCGCCAAGACGCTGTCGCTGCTGGGCCTGATCTTTGTCTGTGTTTTTATCGGCCGCAATGCAGCGGCTATCTCCGATAACTTCGGCCACTTGTGGGCCATTCGCGGAGCGCAACCTCTTGAGCCCGGAGCGAATTTTCTGCGCGGCCTGGTCCCTACGGTAACGGCTGCCTCCGGGGCGTTCGGGCTCGTCGTGGCCTACGGCGTGGCGCAGGTCGGCTCGCTCTTTTCCGCCGACGCCTGGAACAACATCGGGTTCACCGCCGCGGAGGTGAAGAATCCCAAGCGCGACGTCGCTCTCTCCATGGCGTTTGGCACGCTCATCGTGATCACCCTATACTGCCTCGCCAATCTTGCATATCTCTGCACGCTTCCGCTCGCACAAATTCAGAACGCTCCCGATGATCGCGTAGCCAGCGCCGCGCTCGCCGCCGTTTTTGGACCCGCGGGCGCCGCCATCATGGCCGTGGCCATCATTATTTCGACGTTCGGTTGCAACAATGGCTTGATCCTTGCCGGAGCGCGTGTTTCCTATGCCATGGCCCGCGATGGCCTGTTCTTTCGCACCACAGGCACGTTGAACAAAAAAGGTGTGCCGGGCAGCGCGCTCGCCTACCAAGGCATCTGGATTAGTGTGCTGATCCTGCTGCGCACGCGCCGCGTCAGCGACTCGGGCGCCGTAAGCTATGGCAACCTGTACAGCGACCTGCTCGACTACGTAGTTTTCTCGGTGCTCATTTTCTATGTGCTGACCATTGCCGGCATCTTCGTCCTCCGGGCCAAGCGGCCCAATGCCGAGCGCCCCTACCGGGCTTTCGGGTATCCTTTCATTCCCCTGCTCTATATAGTGGCGGCCGTAGCCATCATGATCGTGCTCCTGCTCTACAAGACGCAAACCGCCTGGCCTGGCTTGGTCATCGTTCTTTTAGGTGTTCCGGTGTATCTGCTTTGGTCACGCCGCTCGTCGGCAGCCAAACAGACAGCGTAAAATAAATTTGTGAGGGCGCCAGACGCGCCCTGCGAGGTGCTTCCCTAATGGCGACAATAAGGCCGAATGAACTCGAGGCGACGGGAGCCGATGTAGCTCCGGGCAACCCTCTCTTCGTGAAGAAGCCGATGAGCATGCTGCTCTCGGAATGCGGAGAAGCCGGCGAGCACAGCTTGAAACGCACTCTCGGCGCCGGCCAACTCACCGCGCTCGGCGTAGGCGCCATCATCGGCGCGGGAATCTTCGTGCTTTCTGGGCTCGGCGCGCACTACGCCGGTCCCGCGCTCATGCTCTCTTTTGTGCTCTCCGGACTGGGTTGCGCCTTCGCGGGCCTGTGCTATGCCGAGTTTGCGGCTATGATCCCGCTCGCCGGTAGCGCGTACACGTACGCCTACGCCACCCTCGGCGAATTCTTCGCCTGGATTATCGGCTGGGATCTCACCCTCGAATACGCCATGGGCGCCAGCACGGTCTCCTCCGGCTGGTCCAATCACTTCATTGAGCTGCTGAACATCTTCCACATAAAGATGCCGTTGTGGCTTGCTTACGACCACTGGACCGGCCTGAATACGGCCACGAAAATCGTCGCGCGGCAGATGGCGCGCGCCTCGGATGCCACGCTGCAGCCCGGCACACAAGCCTTTCTCGACAGAGTCGACGCCATCATGAAGGCGAAGTCACCGGAGTTGGCGCAACAGGCGCACGCGCTGCTCAACGCTCCAACTATTTTCGGCGTCGAGGTCGGCTTCAATCTTCCGGCTTTCGTAATCGCCCTGGTCATTACCGCCATCCTGGTCGTCGGCATCAAGGAAAGTGCGCGCTTCAACGCCACGATCGTGACCATCAAGGTCGCTGTCGTTCTTTTCGTGATCGGCCTCGGCATTCACTACGTAAACTTCTCCAATTGGGGGCATGATTGGTCCAGCTTCGCGCCCATGGGTTTTGGCGGGATTGGCGCCGGTGCCGCTTACATCTTTTTCGCTTACATCGGCTTTGACGCCGTGTCCACCACTGCGCAGGAATGCAAAAATCCACAGCGCGATTTGCCCATCGGCATCATGGTCTCGCTGCTGGTTTGCACCATCCTATATATTTTGGTTGCTGGAGTTCTAACCGGCATGGTTCGCTGGCAAGACGTCAACATCGAGGCGCCGATCGCCGTAGCTTTTCTCGATCGCGGCCTGAATGTTGCTTCTCACATCATCACCGTCGGTGCTCTCGCCGGGCTTACCAGCGTCATGCTCGTCATGCTGCTTGGCCAGACGCGCGTTCTGTACGCCATGGCCAATGATGGCTTGCTGCCCAAGAAATTTTTTGCCGCCGTTCATAAGAAATTCCGCACGCCGTACAAGAACACTATCCTCGTCGGCTTGTTGGCCGCCATCGTTGGCAGCATCACTCCGATCGACGACATCGGAAAAATGGTCAATATCGGCACGCTGCTGGCATTCATCATCGTGTGCATTGCCGTCATGATCTTGCGCCGCACCAATCCGCAGCAGCCGCGCCCCTTCCGCACGCCCTGGGTGCCCGTGGTGCCGATTCTCGGCATCATCTTTAATGGCTACATGATGTACAAGCTTGGCTGGATCAACTGGGCGCGGCTGTTCATCTGGCTGGTCATCGGCTTGGTCATCTATTTCACGTACAGCCGCTATCACAGCCGCGTGCGGAACGCGGTGATGAATAAGTCCTAACCGACGCCGTACCAAACTATCCAACGCGCCCTCGGCTCAAAGCGCATCCTTAAGGTAAAGTAGTATTTCTGTCTAAGGCTGACGTGTGACTGCCGCTTCCAATCTCCGCCCTGTGTGGGACCGCATCTCGCGCCTCGACCTCGTCGCGTTGCTTCTGGCGCTCGCCGGCGGCCTCGCCTATCTGTTCGACGCGAGCGGCAGCATCTTCAACTATCTGAAATTCATCGCGCTTCTCGCCGCCCTCTACCTTCTCTATCGCCTGCTCGCTTGGGGCAGGAGCCGCCTGCTCTGGAGCCTGCGCAATCGGCTCATCGTCGCGGGTCTGTTCATCGCCGTTGTACCCGTCTTGTTGCTTGTAACTCTCGCCGTCCGTTCTGCAGGTATCCTCTACTCTCAGCTTGCTTCCTATCTTCTTTATGAAGATGTTCAGCGTCGCAAAGATATGCTTGCCGACATTGCGGAACACATCGCGGCCGCTCACGCGATTATTCCACCTGGCGTCACCGAGGCAGGAATGGAGCGCATCCTCGCCGCGCAATCCCATGCCGTGCACGACCGCGAACTGCCTGGTCTGAGCATCGAATTCTCCAGCGACCCCACTTTCCTGCGAAAGCTCACGCCCAATCCTAGTTTCTTCGCCGGATTGCTGCAGCAAGACGTACAGCCTTTCCTCTCGCTCGTTAGCATTCGTGTCATGCAAGAACCTCACGGAGTACGCATCGTCACTTTGCGGGTGCCGGTCAACGAGGACCTTCTTTCTACCGTGGCGCCGGATTTGGGTGCTATTCAGCTGAATCTAATGCAGCGCTACGTAGGCGGCCCGCACCATGGTGTGCTTTACACGACCAACAGCGTTCAATATGAAACGACCCACCGCATCGTGGCGCGCAACCGATTTCTCCAGCCCGCAATGCTTTGGATCGACTCTCCAGTCGATGTCGTCTCTCGCCTGGATTCAGCCTACGTCGGACCGGACGGCGCCGTCGATCCCGTCGTTCGGCCGGTCCTGGCGGTTTTCAACGCTCGGCCCTCGCAATTGAGCGGCCGTATGTTCAGTTCCCTCGGAGAGTTGCGAGATACCTATCTCATTGCCTTCGTTCTGATTCTGATCGCGTTCTTGCTGATTTGGGCGGGCGCGTTTATTACTGGAATCGTCCTCACCCGGCAAATCACAAAGGCCGTGGACGAACTTTACCGCGCCACGCAGTACGTGCAGGCGGGTGATTTGTCGCACCGCGTGCGCATCGAACGACGCGAC
>DATNMD010000055.1:0-39377 GCA_035602505.1 Candidatus Acidiferrum sp. | reverse complement strand
CCTTCCAGCAAACGGGCGACAAAACGAAGACGTTCCTCCATAACCGAACACTCCTTCCAAGGCATCACTTCCTCCCCTCGGGGAGGAAGTGTCACCTATGTGTCCGGTACAAACTGTCACCCATGTGTCAGGCCGCTCAGAGCTCTTTACGCGGATGAATCTGACCTCACGGCGAGGCATGAGCAGGCGCAGCCGGGGTGTACGTCAGTATTTCGACCCCCCTCCAGCAGTATCATCGAACGCGTGGCCGCTGGCCGACGGCATTAGCGAACGCGGAGGATGATTTTGCCCAGGACGTGGCCCTGCTCGATACGCCGGTGGGCCTCGGCCGCTTCTTCTAGACGAAACTCTGCTGCGATGGGCACTTGCAGCTTCGCCTTCTGGATGGCCCGGTTGAGGCGTTCAAATTCACGAACGCCGGCGACCGCGTCATACGGGATAATTTTCATGCCGCGCCGCTTTTTCGGCGCCGGTTCAACGCCGTTCGGATAGGCAACCCGGCCACCTGGCCGAAGCACATCGAGGCAGTTCTGGACAGATTCGCCGCTGCCGAGAACGAGCACGGCGTCCATGCCTTTCGGCGCGAAGCGGAAAGCGGCTTCGACGAAATCCTCTTTGTGGCCGTCCACGGCCGCATCTGCGCCGAGGCGCTTCACCAGCGCCACACCATCACTGCCTGAGGCGACCGCAAACACCTTCGCGCCGCGCTCCTTGGCGAATTGGACGGCGAGCGTACCTACGCCGCCGGACGCCCCGTGAATCATCACGTTTTCACCGGTTTGCACGTCCAGGTGCTCGCCGATGCCCTGCAACGCCGTGAGCCCTATCACCGGCACCGCACCGGCGTGCTTCAAATCCAGCGGAGGGTCCGGAATGGGTGCCACGTGATCGTCGCGCACGGCAACATACTCCGCATAAAATCCGCCCTTCGGATTATTCCAACTGTAGGCGTACACACGATCACCGACCTCGAACCGCCGCGCCCGCGGCCCGAGCTGCGCAATCGTCCCGGAGCCATCCGTACCGAGAACCAGGGGAAAACGAACTCGCCCGCCAGGATTCCAGCCATCGCGAATGTCCGCGTCCCATCCGCCAACTCCCGCCGTGTGTACGGCGATCAACACTTCCTTCACGCCGGGCTTAGGCACCGGCAGTTCGTGTAGCGTAAGCACTTCGGGCCCACCGTAGTGGTCGATGGCGGCCGCACGCATGGTCGTCGGCGCGGACTGCTGCTTCGTACTTTTGGCATTGCGTTGGATTGTTTGTGGCATTGTAGTTCTCGGGGGATGTTTCGCGTCGGCTCTTCCGGGGGGTCGCCTGTTAGATGAGTTGAAGCGCCCGTTTGGATTGCAGGAAAACGCCGCTTTCTAGACCGCTGCCTGCCACGCCGCGTCTCCGCCGGCGGAAACGCCGTCCATGCTGCCGCGTCTATCCCTTAAGCTCGAACCCGCCCAGTTCTATCTTCGTTTTCCGCTTTCCGTGCGGATTATAGTCTTTCCTTCCAATATATTGTCCAGCCCACGCCGCAACGGCCCTGATCGCTCGCTGCGGCCGGTAGGCCGTGACGTCGAGCATCCGACAAAAGGTTGTAAACTTTCTCAGACGAGAAAGCGCCAGTCTGTTCCCAAGCGAAGACGATGACACCTTCACTCGAGACCCCTCGCCTCCTACTCCGCCCGCTCGAATTGGCAGACGCCGAACAAATTCAGCTCCTCTTTCCCCATTGGGAAATCGTGCGCTACGTCGCCGCCCAGGTGCCCTGGCCCTATCCTGCCGATGCCGCCTACCGCTACATTCGCGACATGGCGCTTCCCGCCATGGAGCGTGGCGAAGCCTGGCACTGGACGCTCCGCCTGAAAACCAGCCCCAATCAAATCATCGGCAGCATCGACCTACGCACGAAAGAAAACGACAACCGCGGCTTCTGGCTCAGCCTCCCCTGGCAAGGCCAAGGCCTCATAAGCGAAGCCTGCGAAGCGGTCACCGATTTTTGGTTCAATACGCTGAACTTCTCCGTTCTTCGCGCTCCCAAAGCCATCGCCAACGCCGCCTCGCGCCGCATCTCCGAAAAGCAAGGCATGCGCCTGGTCGCCACCGAAGAGCGCGACTACGTTTCCGGCCGCTTTCCCGCCGAAATCTGGGAAATCAACGCCGAAGAATGGCGCGCTCGCAAGCGCTGACTCCTCCCTTCCCCTCAAAATTCCTGACGCTTCCCGCGTTTTGCTTTCATCTAATGTTCGCGTATCATTAAGGATTGCTTCGCGACCTAGCGACGCGGCTGTAGTGGCCCGACCCCGTCGGACCTGCCGTGCAGACCGGACGCGACAGAATGGAGCCTCATGAAACCCGGTATTCACCCCGACTATCATCCCGTCACGGTGCATTGCGCCTGTGGCAACGCCTTCCAGACTCGCTCGACCATCAAGGGCGAGATGCTGCGCGTCGAAATCTGCTCGAGCTGCCACCCTTTCTTCACCGGCAAGCAAAAACTCGTAGACACCGCCGGGCGCGTCGAGCGCTTCCAAAAGAAGTACGCCGACGCCGCCGCAAAATCCACCGCCGCCAAGAAATAACTGGTCGGCTCCATATCTAGAATCAAGGCGCATTGTCATCCTGAGGGCATCCGACTTGTCCTGAGCGACGTTTGCGAAGGATGAGGATGCCCGAAGGACCTCAACCAAACGACCCTGCTCAACCTCCACTCCGTTTCAACTCCGCGCCGTGCGCACCCCTCGTCATGCGTGTACAATAACTTTCCATAGTGGCTGCGCAATCCCGCATGTTCGAAAATCCCCTCCCGGGTGAACTCGTCGAAACCGCTCCTCCTCGCGTCACCCTCCGCAACGCCTGGGCGCATCCGTTCGATTCCGCCATCGCCGCCGCTCGCACCTGCTACGCTCCCCGCCTGATCGGCCCTGAAGAAATCACCGACAAGCAGCGCCTCAACATCGGCGCCGCGACCTTCTACAGCGGCCACCACACGGTCTACCAGCACGCCCATTTCGAGTTCGGCCTAGAAAATATCTCCCGCCAGTTCGTCTGGTCTTTCCTCCACGCTCATCCCTTCTACAATTCCGAGCAGCAAAGCCAGCGCTACGTCCGCCTCGATCGCGCGCAGGCCTACATCCCTCCCCAATCGCTCTTCTTCGACGCCGCCAGCCGCGCCATCTACGAACAAGCCATCGCCCGCGCCTGGCAGCATTACCGCGAACTCTCCGCGCTCCTCGTCACCGACGCGCGCGAAATTCTCAGCGACATCTGGCACGTCAGCCCGATGTCTCATCCCAAGCGCATTCAGAAAATCGAGCGCTCCGCCGAAAAACGCGCCATCGAAATCGCCCGCTACGTCCTCCCACTCGCCGCCTTCACCACCATGGTGCACACCGTCTCCGGCATCGTGCTCCATCGTCTCTGGCGCATGAGCGCCGCTTCCGACACGCCCAGCGAAGCCCGCGTCGTCATCGGCGAAATGGTTTCCCAGGTTCGCGCCATCGACCCGCAATTTTTCGATCGTTTCGACACCGAGCCGCTCGAGGAAATGCCCGAGTGGGCCGATCGATCATCAGCGGCGCAAAATGGTAACGTCGCCATCTCTCCCGGCGAACTCTTCGCCCAGGAATTCGACGCGAAACTCGAAGGAAAAACCTCCAAGCTAGTCGACTACTCCCCTAACGCCCCGCGCGTAATGGCGGAAGCCTACCGCGCCGTAATCGGCCAAACCGAATCGCAATGCAGCGACGTCGAGGCCATCGACCGCCTCCTGAATCCCGCCCGCAATCTCTATCGATTCGAAACGCTGAACGTCGGCGTCCACGCCCCCACCATGCGCGCCCTCCAGCACGCCCACTATACGTTCGCCAAAAAAATCAGCCACACCGCCGACAGCCAGGACCAGCGCCATCGCATGGTTCCCGGCTCGCGCCCGCTCCTCACCCTCGCCGACACCCGCGAGCCCGACTACATCACGCCCATGCTTCTGGAAAATAATCCGCGCGCCCGCGAACTCTACGACCGCGCCATGCGTGAAGCCTGGATTGCTAAGAACCAACTCCTCGACCGTGGCGTCCCCGCCGAAATTGCTCTCTACGTTCTCCCCAACGCCAAATCCATTCGCCTCGTCGAATCCGGTTCCCTCCTCCATCTCCTCCACAAATGGACCATGCGCACCTGCTTCAATGCCCAGGAAGAAATCTACCGTGCCTCGCTCGACGAAGTCGCCCAACTCCGCGAAGTCCACCCGCAGCTAGCTCGCTACGTCGGCCCCCCCTGCCACCTCCGCGCCGGCATCACCACACCCATCTGCACCGAAGGCTCGCACTTCTGCGGCGTAAAAGTCTGGCTCGACTTCCCCAACATCCACCGCCGCATCTAACCCCGTAGGGGCGCAGCATGCTGCGCCCCAGCTTGCCAACACTTTAGCAACCAGAAACGTCTTAACATATGTCCCCAGATCCGGAGCGCCCGTGCCCACTCTAGCCCGTTCGTTCGTCTCGATTCTCCTCGCGGCTCTTCTAGCTCCCCCTCCATCCTTCGCCTTCCAATCCCCGCTCTCCGACGAATCCATTCGCGAAGCCTACTTCCTCGGCCAGCGCCATGACGGCTCCCTTGAGCGCCTGCTAAACAAATACAGCAAGCACCTTCCGCCACCAAAGCTCGGACCGCACGTCGCCTGGGTAACGTTCCTGACGCCGTTCATGCAAGTCGCGAAATCTTCAAACAAGTACATCGGCAGCTACAGCGCCCAGCAAGCCAGTCTGGATCACCGCGGTGTACAAGAAACCGTCGAGATCTCCATTAAGATTCTTCTCACCGACTCCTGCGGCGCGATCATCGCCGCGCCAGCCTCAACTCGCTCTGGCGACCCGCAAACATGCCAACTAAAGCAGAGCGATTTCTGGAAGGATTTTCAAGTACAGGTCTTCGAAGGAGATGAGACCCGTGAACCAGCTCATTTTGACGGAAAGGCAGACTTCGCTTGCTCCCGCCACGGCGGGAATTGCACCCTGATCGGCGCCACTCTCCATCTCGAATTCCTGGCAACCGCCTTCAACTCCGACTTTGCCACCATCCACGTAATCCCGCCAGAAGGCCCCGAAGTCTCGGTCGACTTCGACCTAACCGCCCTCCGCTAGGTCCACCTTCTTTCCCGTTTGCGTCGCCTGTTTCCCACGCACACCCGCCCACTGTGCCGCGGCATTGTGCACTGGCTGAAGCCGTGATAGAAGACTTGTCAAAGCAGGTGTGTAATGAAGTGGTGGAATCGCCTTTGGCCTGCCGACGCCCCTGGCGGTCCGATTCTGTGGTTCGCTCCGAACCTACCGGGATGGAAAGAGGACAATTCGACGGCGGACCTGCGCATTTGGCGTGATGCCGACGGCGCTGTCCTGTCACTTGCGGTCGATGTAGCGGTCACCTTTGATGTCCACAAAGACCTGTCTGATGAAACAGAAGTCAGGCGCTACGCTAGAGGACTCGCTGAGAGTCGTAGTGGCGGACTTATCGAGGCGCACGCCCGATGCACAAAAGTCGGGCCGACGGCATTCTGGATATACAAGCGGCTAGAGGTTCCGGCTTACATCTACACTGGCATGCTCATGGCCTGCGCCCACGAACTCCCTTTCCTTTGGACGGTCGTGGACGGCGAAGGTCAGACCACCGGAATTCGCGAGGCGGTGGTTACCGCAGGTCTTCTTCGCTCCGGCAAGCTGACGCCAGCTAACTACGAACAATGTTGGGCCCACGACCCTTATGATCCCGCGTACCGCGGAGTAGACCGAAGTGTACTACGCGGGATCTCCGACGACGCCTGCTATGACGCACAATTTCCCGAGCATCCCTTGTCGAAGGTCCGGCGGGTGCTCGCAGCACTTCCCGACAACATGGAATTTGACGCAAAGACGTCCGGGAGTTTACTTCAGTAGGACGGTGTGCTTTCGGCGCGGAGCATTGACATCACGACCGCCACCGAAGCGTCACCGGCCCCGTCATCGGATGTGCCATCGCCGCCCCCGTCCGCCGCGACTCCAGCAAATTCGCCTTCAGCGCGAAATACCACTTCGCCGGCCGGTCCGCATCGTCAATCAGCATCAACTTCGGATCATGCTTCAATCCCTCCGCCTGCCTGATCATCGTTTCCTGGTCCTGCCGCAAAAAAGTCTTCCCAAACATCCGCAACAAAAACACCGGTAAAAACGGCAGGTTCCACGCCGCCACAAAATCGATCCGGCACAAATCCCGCCGCACCGGCGTCACCGTAGCTCGGCTGGAAAACCACATCTTCCCGCTATGAATCTCCTCCAGCCGCATGTTGGGCAAGACAAAATCAATCGTGGTGGTCACGCCCTCGCCGGTAATCCGCTTCAGCAATTGGTACGGCGCGCTGTTCGAACTAGGCGAATGCGGGCTCATCCGAAACCCATAAGGGATCGGCTCAAACTGCTTTTGTTTTTCGTGAATGCTGTGCTTGCTGCGCCAAAACCACGATTGGTGCACAAACGGCCCATGCGCCGGGTCCATCAACCCAATAATCCCCTGGTCCACATGCGAAGGCAGCTCGCAATCCAAATGCGTAATCTTGTATTTCTTGCTGAACACCGGCAAGGCCGGCGCGTCCGGCACCTTCGCCGGCAATCGCGTTCCCTGCCCGTTCATGTAAACCCAAACATATCCGTCGCGCTCTTCACACGGATAATGCCCTGCGAAAACGCGGTCCACCTTCAATTTATCTTGGTTCGTCAGCGAAGGAATTTCCACGCACCGCGCCGTGCAAGCATCAAACCGCCATCCGTGATAACTGCACTCCACCGTCGCCCCATCGAAGTGCCCATAAGAAAGCGGTATCCCCCGATGCGGACAAGAATCCCGCATAGCGAACGCCCGCCCTTCCGCAGTCCGCCCCAAAACCAGCGGCACCTCCAGCAACATCGCCGTAACCAGCCGGTTCCCGCGAATCTCGCTGCTCCGCACCGCCGGATACCAAAAATCCCAAAGAAAACCAGCCTCCGCCTCCCGCCCCGGCTCCTGCGCCGCCGCGCCATCCCCCTGCAAAATCGTGCGCACCGCTTCGCTCATCGGTCGTAGATGCATCGTAGTACACGTCGCAAGCAAGGACAACTTACTAGGGCTCTGGCAAACAGCTAGACTGTATTTGGAATATTGGAACTATCTTAGGGAGCAGGGCACGCCATGCTGACGTTTTTTCCAGCATTCGTCAGATATGTTATCTGGAGCCTTGAGTTCCTGCTTGTCCCCCCGTTTTGTTTCGCAACGATCGGGATTGTTGTGAGCTTGGTTGCGGCAATAAAAAAGCAGAAGCCATTTTCAAGCTCCGAGGTTCGAAGAGACAGTTTACGCATCGTGGCCGCCCAGGCTCTGATATTCATCGTGACTGTCTCAATTGCAGTTGTCGGGTACGTTGATTGGACCAATTACCATGGACCTAACGAACGCGCGCTAAATCTTGAAAAGGCTCTGGGGGCCGCATCTATTGTTTTATCAATTTATTGGGTCATCCGAATAAAAGGATACCGATGGTATGCCACTAGTCTTTCGCTGCTCCAACTTCTCGTGCTGGCAGGCGCCAATTTTGTTGCGGGCATGTCCCTAACAGGGACGTGGCTGTGACAGACAACGGTTTATGGCATTGGGTGTTGAATCGCAACAGCATCGTCATTCATCTGATTGCCTGAACAGCTTTTCCGCGCTATTCTTAATACAGAGCTTATCGATGTTTTCCGCCTTCTATTAGCTGACCCCGCATACCTCGCATTTTTGCGAGCCGCTCCCGCTTTTCACGAGTCACTAGTCACTAGTCACGCCTTCCGTTCTAGGCGTCGCGTACAAAGGAAATCACCATGGCCGTTATCACGCTATCTGAAAAACTCGACCAACTCGGCGCACGCTACGACGACCTGACCCAGCAACTCTCCACCCAGGAGCTCGTCTCCGACTCGTCGCGCTTCCAAAAAGTCGCCAAGCAGCATGCCGAGCTCGCCGAAATCGTCGCCAAGCACCGCGAGTACAAGCAAATCGAAAAGGACCTAGCCGGCGCGCACCAGATGTTTCTCGAAGCCGACGACCAGGAAATGAAGCAGCTCGCCCACGACGAAGAAAAGCAGCTCGCCGCCCGCAAAGAAGCCGTCGAGCGCGAACTTAAACTCCTCCTCTTGCCCAAAGATCCCCTCGATGAAAAGAGCGTCATCGTCGAAATTCGCGCCGGCACTGGTGGCGACGAAGCCGGCATCTTTGCCGGCGATCTCTACCGCATGTATTCGCGCTTCGCCGAAACGCAAGGCTGGAAAGTCGAAGTCCTCGAGAGCTCTCCCTCCTCCCAAGGCGGAGTAAAGGAAATCGTCGCGGCAATTCAAGGCAACAAAGTCTATTCCAAACTCAAATACGAAAGCGGAGTCCACCGCGTGCAACGCGTTCCCGCTACCGAGCAGCAAGGCCGCATTCACACTTCCGCCGCCACCGTAGCCGTGCTCCCGGAAGCCGACGACATCGACATCAAAATCGAAGCCAAAGATTTGCGCGTCGACACTTTCTGCTCGTCCGGCCCCGGCGGCCAGTCTGTAAACACCACCTACTCCGCCGTGCGCATCACCCACATTCCCAGCGGCCTGGTCGTCTCGCAACAGGACGAAAAATCGCAAATCAAAAATCGTGCTAAAGCGATGCGCGTACTCCGCGCCCGCCTCTACGAACAAGAAATGGAAAAGCAGCAATCCGCCCTGGCCGCCGAGCGCCGCGGACAAATCAAATCCGGCGACCGCTCCGAAAAAATCCGTACCTACAACTACCCGCAAAATCGCGTGACCGATCACCGCATCGGCTTGACCCTGCACCAATTGACCGAAGTCATGGACGGCAAGCTCGCCCCCATGGTTGACGCCCTCGTCTCCCACAACGAAGCCGAGCGCCTCGACCAAGAGCTTGCTGGGGCATAATCGTCTCAGGAGGTGCCCCATGTTGACTCGTCCGGGTTCCACTCCTGGTTCCGGTTGGATGCGGGGCGTAAGCGACCGCTTGGCCTCCGCCCCCGTCGACCCTCAATCTCCTCCCCGCCGCTTTTGGGCTGGCTACATTGCTTTCATGGCTCTGGTCTTTGTGATCTTGCCCATAGTGCAGCGCCGTGCCATGCCGCCTTACAGCATGCGTAACGCGCGCTCCTACGAATCCGCGGTGCGATGGGCCGGTCTTCCGCTCTTTGCAATTGGTCCCGCCCCGGTCGCCATTGTCGCCATCGGTGGCCGTCCCCGGGGCGTGGTTGCTATTGGCGGCATCGCTTTTGGCCTCATCGCCGTGGGAGGATTGGCTGCGGGCGGTATCGCCATCGGCGGCCTCTCGCTCGGTCTCATTGCATTTGCGGGACTTGCCATCGGTTGGCGCGCTATCGGAGGCGGCGCCATCGGCTATCGTGCTTTTGGCGGTCTCGCAGTTGGCGCATACGCGTACGCTGGCAACGGCATAGCCGTCGGCTATCATGAAGCTTGCGGCCGGCAGAAGGAAAAACTCTTCGGATGATCGAGTTGTCCCTGGATAATTCCGTTCGCTCTCTATTGAAGCGCGGCATCGCGCAACTGCGCGAAGCGGACGTTCCTTCGTTTACGCTTGCCGCAGAGATGCTTCTTCTTCACGTCCTCAACCGCAATCGCACCTGGCTCTATGCGCATCCGGAAGAAATCATCGTAGATGCCGACGCGCAGCGCTTCTTCGCGCTTATCGCGCGCCGCCGTGCGGGCGAACCCACGCAGCATCTCACCGGCAAGCAGGAATTCTGGGGCCTGGAGTTCGAGGTCACTCCCGATGTATTAATTCCCCGTCCCGAAACCGAGCACGTCATCGAAGTCGCCCTGGACCGCCTGGCGCTCCGCGAACTTCGCGCGGGCCGCCCCCAAAAAACCGCCGGCGAAGGCCTGCAAATCGCCGACATCGGCACCGGCTCCGGCTGCATCGCCATAGCTCTAGCCAAAGAACTCCCCGCCGCCAATTTCGTCGCTACGGACATTTCGCCAGCAGCCTTAGCCGTAGCCAAGCGCAATGGACATCATCACGCGGTCACCGACCGCATCCATTTCATCGAATGCAACCTGCTAGCCTTCCCCGTAGGGGCGCAGCATGCTGCGCCCCATCTCGGCACGACGCCAAACAGCGCACCGCCTGTTTTTCACGAGTCACCAGTCACCAGTCACAAGTCACGCCTCTTCGATCTCATCGCCAGCAACCCTCCCTACATCGGCCGTCGCGAAGCCCCCTCTCTCTCCCGCGAAGTCCGCGACCACGAACCCCACGCCGCCCTCTTCGGCGGCGAAGAAGGCTACGAACTCTACGCCGCCCTGATTGCCCAGGCCGCCGAGCATCTCGCACCCGGCGGAATTCTCGTCCTCGAACTAGGCCACAACAGCGTCGCCGCCGTCCAGCCCCTCCTCGACGCATCTGCCTGGATCAACGTAGGCGTAACCAACGACCTAGCCGGCATGACCCGCGTCATCGCCGCCGAACGGCTGTAAGGCCATATAGCCAGTAGCGAAGAAAAGGTGAACGGCGTAGGCTGGGGCATGCCGGAACTGGCTCGCTTTCGCGCCAAGCACGGCCCTGTCGATGAAATAAGTTCGCTGGGTGTCGCGTCGATTCTTCACGTCGACATGGACGCGTTCTTTGTTTCCGTGGAATTGCTTGAGCGCCCGGAATTGCGCGGCAAACCCGTGATCGTAGGCGGGCGGCCGGATCAGCGCGGCGTCGTCACCGCGGCCAGCTACGAAGCGCGAAAGTTTGGCGTGCATTCTGCGATGCCTCTTCGCACTGCGGCGCGCCTTTGTCCGCACGCTGTGTATCTTCACGGTCATCACGCCAAATACTCGGAGTGGAGTGACCGCGTCGCCACTATCCTCGCGAAGTTTTCCCCCATCGTCGAAATGGTTTCGATCGACGAAGCGTATCTCGATCTCTCCGGCACCGAGCGCCTGCACGGCCCGCCGCTTGCCGCCACCGACAAACTTCTTCGAACAATCACGCGCACCACAGGACTTCCCTGCTCTGGCGGCCTGGCTACCACTCGCCTCGTAGCCAAAGTTGCTTCCGATCAAGCCAAACCGCGCGGATTGCTCTGGGTCGCGCCGGGAAGCGAAGCGCGTTTTCTCGCGCCGCTATCCGTGCGCAAAATCCCAGGCATTGGTGAAGTGACCGAACGCGCATTGCGCGCGCTCCGCATTGAAACTGTCGAGCAGCTCGCGGAGCAGCCTCTGGAAAAACTTGAAAAAGTTTTCGGTCAATGGGGCACCGCGTTATATCGGAAAGCGCGAGGCGGCGATTCGTACGAATTCGTAATCGACGCCGAGCCTAAATCCATTTCGCACAATCATACTTTCAGCGAAGACACGGACGACCCCGTTGCGCTCTCCGCGATGCTCAGTCACCTCTCGCAAAAAGCCTGTAAGCGTCTCCGCGAAGCGGGTCTCGCCACGCGCACGCTTACACTCACAATTCGTTATAGCGGCTTCGATACCTACACGCGCTCCAAAACACTCAGCGAGCCGACGCAACTTGACGCCGACATCTTCGCCGTTTTCCAAAATCTTTTCCGCGAGCACCGCGACCATCGGCGCAAGATCCGCCTCCTTGGCGTGAGCCTGAGCGGTCTGACGCACGGCGCGGAGCAACTTGACCTGCTCTCCGCCGAGCGCCGCGCCAAACTAGAAAAACTGACGCGTGCCACCGATCATCTGCGTGACCGCTTCGGCTTCGGCTCCGTGCAATTCGGCGGCTCACTGCGCTCCGACGATTCCGAGCCAAGCGGCGAGCACGGCGAAAAAGAATGACCTATACTCTCTCCTGATGAGCACGCCACCTGCTGCGTCTTCCGCGTCTTCGTCTTCTCCAGCGGCATCGGTTCGCCCGCGCGAACATTTCAGCACACACGTGCGCAATTTCTGGCAGCGTGTCAGCGAAGGCCGCCAGATCGAGGATTTGTGGACGCAATTTGCCGCCGATGCGCGTGCGAGCTACGGTTTTTACGGCAGCGACGTCGATTGGGACGAAATCAAAAAGCTGCCGAGCTGGCGTCGGCCTCTCCATATTGCAAAGCAATTTTTCTGGGCTTTGCTTCTCAAGCTTACGCCTGCGCGTCGCGTGTTGTTGCTTGCCGCACTCGTGATGCTGGTTTTGAACATCAAAGCGGACACTAAATTTGAATTTCTCGCCGCCGTAGCTTTTCTTCTGCTGCTCTCGCTGGAACTCGCCGACAAAGTTACGATGAAACGCGATCTGGAAATCGCCCGCGAAATTCAAACCTGGCTCGTGCCGTCGTTTCCGCCGGAAGTCCCCGGCGCGGAAATCGCGTTTGCATCGCGCCCGCAAAATTCCGTTGCCGGCGATTACTACGACGCGTTTTTCGCCACCGCCGGAGCCGCGGACGGCGGCAAACTCACTCTCGTGATCGCCGATGTCGCCGGCAAGAGCATTCCTGCGGCGTTGCTGATGGCTACATTGCAAGCGAGCCTGCGCACCATCGCGGGCGAAGGCGCGTCGCTTGCGGATTTGGTGATGCGCCTGAATCGCTACGCGTGCGCGCACAGCCTGGATGGACGCCGCTTCACCACGGCGGTGCTCGCCGAGTACGAACCGGCGGCGCGGCGGCTCAGGTACGTGAACGCGGGGCACAACGCGCCGATCCTGCGCCGCGCGAATGGCGACATGGAAAAACTCGATGTTGGCGGCGTGCCGCTTGGAATCCAATCCGCCGCCGCGTACGAGACTTCCGCGAAAGATTTGAATCCGGGCGATGCGCTGATTTTTTTTACCGACGGCGTCGTCGAAGCATTCGACGAAGATGGCGCGGAGTTTGGCGACGAGCGCTGGCTGGCCGTGATTCGCGCGCTACCGGAAATTACCGCGCAAGAGTCGCTGCAATTTCTGATGACGCGCGTCGACGCCTTCGTGGGAGTGACGCGCCAGTCTGACGACATTACCTGCATGATCTTTCGCTGCAGCCGGCCTGCCTAAACCGCGATTAAGCGGGCGGCGACGCCGGAGTTGCAGAGGACGCGCCCGGCTGCGGGGGCGTGGGCGGCTTGCCAAATTCGGCATCATTGAGCTCGGGATTTAGTTCGATTTTCTCGATTCTGATTTTCTGCGTCAGATCCGTTGGCGAGCTGCCGGAATCGATGCCAAAAGCGAATTTCAATCCGCCAACTTCGCGATAGTCGCTGAAGTGCGACTCCACGGGAAGTTCCTGGTCTGGGAATTTGCGCTTGCCCTCCCACTTGAGAAGTAAAAAGGAATTGACGTCGAAGAGGTAAAAGCGCACGTCGCCGTTTTTGGTGATCAGCTTCAATCGCCACACGTCTTTGTCATTGAACTTGTCTTTGCCCACCAGCTCGATCTGGTTGCCCTTGCTCTTGTAGTCCAGCAGCGGGCCGTCGAAGTCGGACTCCTCGGTGATATTTTTTAGCTCGTTTTCGCTCATCGCTTCGGGATCCGCTTTTCCGGCGAAGGGATTGTTGACCCAGCCTTGGGACTTTCCGTCGTAGACGCGCACCACGGTCTTGTCTTGAATGGTGATCTGCATGTGCATTTTGAGCGGGCGTTTCAGCTCCACAACAAAGGGAGCGGTGACAACGCCGAAAGAAATTTGCCCGGAGACGCGCTCGGAATGGATAGCGCGCAGTTTGTCGAGACCGCCGCGCGCGGCCAGCACCTTGGCCAGAATCTCGTCGGCCGTCTGCGCGCAGGCGGCAACGGGAAGCAAGAAAAGGAGCGCGATGAAAAACGTTCTTAGTCTCATGGAGTTCATGGTAGCAGCGGAGCGATAGCAGTGAGTAGGGGTAGTATGGAACCGCGCCGTACCCGAACGCGCAGGCGCTCTGGGAAAAGAGGCTGGATGTTGCTGATTCCAAAGAGTTGGGAGTGGGACCCACCCCCACCCCCGGGTGTTTTGGAAAAAAGGCTGGATTTGCTTGATTGCAAAGGACTTGGCTTTTTGAGAGCGACCCAGAGGCCGCAATAGTATGACATGACGGGACTTGTCGAGAAGGACCAGGCCCTTCGCCAAGGCCGCGCAGGGTAAAGGGTAACACCCCCGTGGCGACGGGAAGTATGCGCAACGCGCTGAGAACGGGAGAGATATTGGCGCCACGTGATGCGGATGATGGGGAGGAGTAGTTGGTTACAAGAAAACACACGGGGTTGAGGAAGAAGGAAGGGACGAAAAGGGGACACGGTCAGCGGAACCTGGGTTAAAGAATACCGCATCCGTTACTATTTGTCAAGTGAGAAATTAAAGACTGTGAATTGAATGGTTTGCGGGTGGATCTCGGAGCGAACGAGGAGAAGGGACAGAAAGAGCTGAATGTCCGCGCGCCCTTGCCGACACATTCGGTGACAAAGAAAGACCCAGACGTAAAATCGTCGTCTGGGCACCCGGCAGCGTGGTTTCCGCCACCTGCGCTAGCTATTTCGCCGGAATGGAATAAGAAACCTCCGCTCAGTCTTTTTCGAAGATTAATACGGTCACCGCTTCTGTGTTCGTGCCATTCGGGTATGCGTACCCAGACGCCGAGACGAGACGCCATCCCTCAGACGCGCGCTGGTCCAGCATCGACTGAACGCCACTTGTTCCTGTCACGACCTCAGCCTTGTAAACCTTTCTAGCGGCTGCGCTTGCGGGGCGGCTGTTGAGGGCGAGCGAACCTAGCAAAATCAAATTTGCAAGGCAAGTAGCCATAAAAATACGATTTAGGTGTTTCTCCATGGTCTCCTCCTCGACTTTTGTGCAGAGCGCGCTTGAGTATTTGCACCCAAGCGCTCTCAATTCACTTTCACAGAGGCACTGGCGGCCCTGAATGTGACATTTGTCTTCTGTTGACCAAATATCTGATATGTCAACGTGCCCGGATAGGGATTACTGGTTGTTGTTTGGATTTGATAGATGTCGGCTCCTGAAGCGCATTCGCTATTGCCCGAAGCAATGTTCCCAGTGATCCAGTCCTTTGAAGTTGCCCCTTGAGTCAATTCGATGTTGCTAGGGTTTTGCGGAGCGCTCGTCGTGATGGTGAAAGATTGAGGGGTGTAACTAGGCGGGGCGGGACCTACGGTCACACACGATGTGATCGTAGCTGTTCCGCCAGAACGCGCAATTCCAGCGGGAGGCGCTGGTGCGGCAGTCGCGCCGATAGTCACTGTCACTGTTGTGTTTCCTTGTGCAGCGTCGTTGATATTAGCCGTTGGGCAATTGTCTGGCATGCTGTCGCTGACGCAAAAATTGCCCTGGTAAACAATCACGTTTGAGAAGAAATCAGAGATCGTCGCTCGACCATAGCTAATTGCACTGACTCCACCACCGCTTCCGACCGACATTATTCCCGAATCGGTGCTGCTCCAACTGCCGCCTGACATCGTTTGATTGCTGCCATAGGAGTCTGTCGCATGAGCGGAAGCGGTTCCGGTCCACCCAACGGGGCCGGCCAGAGGGACGGGCACGATGCCCCAGCTACCGTAGCCGTTGCAGTACGTACAGAGCATACCGCAGGTGGCGTTGCCGGTGTTAAACAGGCCGCCAGAGATCACGGTTGTGACGCGCTTCTTGCCGTCGTAGGCCGTGCTGTCGTGTGCGGCACTGTCGAAGGATGCGCTACCCTCTTCGATGCCCAACGGGATCACGTTGCCGTTGATGTCTGGCGTTTTTTCCATGATGAGCATGGCTACATCGAGCATGGTGGAGGCTTGGGGGGCAAGATGGATCGGCAGATGATACTGGCCTGAGCCGTCGCCATAGTACAGAGTGGCCGTGATGTCTTGCGGCGCGTCGGTGGGATTCCAGATGCTGAACATGGCGTCATTGCCCTTCGCGACGCTCCAGTAGCCGCTAATTCTTCCGATGCTTTCTCCAATGCCCTGAGGCCTGACTTCAAAAACGTATGTGCTGGTCTGATCCACACTTCCGGTGGCGAGAATCAGATCCCCTCCGTGTCCAGTGTACGAGAAGGAGAGATTTACGTTTCCGTTGAAATCCTTCAGGCCCGCAGCGTGCAGCACCGGCTCCAGTTCGACTTTCCTGGCTTCGAATGGGCGCAGGCGTTGCGGCGGGAGGTTGCGATTGACCGGCGTCGAGCCCGCCATGTAATTGAGCAGAACCGTCACATCCAGCGGCGCGGCAGTAGTGTTACGCATGGATAGGTAAGGAATGAATCGTGTGCCGGTTGGGAAGCCCGGCATCATCATGGGATCTGGTTTGCCGACCATAATGCCTGCGCTGCCGATCTTGATTTTCTGGGCGTCCACATTCGTGGCGTCATGGGACCAGATGGGCATATTTGCCGAGTAGCCTACGCCTTCATTGGCGAGGCTGCCGGTGACCATGATAGCGCCGCTTGGCCCGTTGTATTCGACGCGAACTCCGCCGGCCCGGTTGTCATCATCGGAAGCCTCTCGCGAGAACTGCTCCAGGCGAAGTACCTGTTCCCGGGCGTCTGATGAATCGTCGAGCGCGGCTTCACGGCCCCGTTGGCGTCCTTCCTCATTGCCATTGCCGCTTTGTCTCGAAAATCGCAGCGTAGCGGTTCTTTGTTGATCGGTTGTGTTGCTCAAGCTGATGGTGCCGCGGACTCCGCGGTCGTGCTTAAAGCCCCGAAGTACTAAAGAAGGCGAGTGGCGCTATGGGGTTGATTGGGTGGGGTGGGCTTTGGTGATGGAAGGGGTGAACTCGAAGCGGACTAGCCAGGCTGAGGCGACGGCGTGGCCGTCGACCTTGGCCGGGGCGAAGTCCCAGAGGTGCGCGGCTTGCAGGGCTTGGTCGGCAAAATATTTGCTGGGGCCGGGGGAGAAGAGCTCGGCGGAGGCAACGTTGCCGGCAGGATCGACATGGAGCTTGACGGTCACGCGGACGGTGCCGCGGATGGTGGCGCGAGCTTTGCGTGAAACGTCGGGCATGACTTGATCGAGCACTTCGCCCTGCGTGACGGAACCGGCAGCCGGCTTGGCGGCAGACTCGACGCGCGGAGGATCGGCGACGGTGGTCAGAGCCGCGGGAGCGGGCGTCGGAGTCGAAGAACTCAGCGAGCGCTTGTCGGTGGCTTTTTGCGGCGAAGGTTGCGCAGGAGCTTGCGATGTGTGCTGCGAAGGCTGTGGTGCTGAACTGACGGTCGGAGGCGCAGGCTTCTGCGCGGACTTGGAGGCGTTCTTGGTGTGCGCGGCAGCGGGGCCAGGCTTTACGGCGGGCGGCTGCGGCGCTTCTGCGGAAGCGGACTGCTGGACGGGAGCGCGGTGACGGAGGAGCCGCGGAACGAGAAAGATGGCGGTGAGAACGACGGCGGCGATGATGCCGAGCGGAAGATAATATTCTTTGGGCAGCAAGGGAGGGCGCTGCAGGTGAGGCTGAACCAAGTCGTAGTGCGGCCTGGCGGCTGTGCCCCTGACCGCGACGGTTTGGGTATGGACCGGCGGCTTGACGGCGGGGGGCGGAGTTGGCCGCGCGGGTTCGGTCTTTGCGGCGGCCAAAGAAGCTGGCGCAGGTGATTGCGGGGCGGCGGCAGAAAGGGTCGCTGGGGCTGCGGCTGCCGCAGCGGCGACCGAGGCGGGAGACGGCGCGGAGGTTGGCTTCGCGGCCGATGCAGCAGGAGCAGCGGAGCCGGGATTCAAGCGCGCGGCAATCTCCGCAACCGTCCAGCGGCGCTGGGGGTCGCGTTGCAAGCAGTGGCGCGCAATGTCGAGGAAAAGCGCAGGCAAAGTGTCTGGCACGACGGGATCTTGCGCGGCGGGACCGGCCGGAACGGGCAAATGCTGCGTGAGAGCTTCCACCAGCGTGATGCCGAGCGACCAGACGTCGCCGGCAGGAGAGATGATTCCCTTCGCGATTTCTGGCGGATCGTAAGGGCTCGGATGGCGCGGGGTCGCGGCGGACGTGCCGTGCTGCGCGTCAGTGGCGGGCATATGCGATTGCTCGGGGTGCCCGGCGACGGAGAAAACGCCGTCGCTCGACAGCTTGAGTTGATCTTCGATGGCGAGAATGTTCGAGGGCCGCACATGTCCATGGAGCAAACCCTCGCCATGGAGGAACGCGAGCGCTTGCAGCGCGGGAGAGAGAACGTCGCGCGCTTCCGCGGGTGTGAGCGGGCGCTGCGAAAGAAATTGTGAGAGATTTTCCTCGGCATATTCCATTACAACGTAGAGCAAATCGAAATCGCCGAGACGGCAGCGTCCGGACTCGAAGATGCGCAGCAAGTGGGGATGGGAAATCTTCGCGGCGTGCTTCCAGCGAAGCAACTGCAGTTCCGCATTGAGTTCATCGACCTGGACAAATTTGATGGCGACTTTTTGCGGCGGAATGCCGCGCTCGGTCAGAAAGACGGCGCTGTGCTCAGAGCCGCCGAGATAACGGCGAAGTAGGAACCTAGCATCGACAACTTGGCCTTCCCACTGCTTCCAGGATTCGGACATAGCGCACCCCCGCGTCCGCTCAGATTGAGCACTATTGTACTCTCGCGGCGGTGGAGATGGGTCTTGTACCGGTGTACAGGTAGATGGTTGGTCAAGAGTCCAAAGCCGGAGTTAGGAGCGGAGGCTTCGCGGGCCGCTGACGAAGGGGTTGCCTCGTTCGTAGAAGCGAAGGAGGCGGTGCGCTGCGCGGGTGATGCCGATGCGCGGGCTTTTGCCGAGGATGAGGGCTCGGCGGGCTTCGGGTACGGGACTGCGGGGGGTGATGACGCCGAGCCAGAGAGGGCCTGGGGCGCAGAGATCCGAGCCGTCGAGGGAGCGGTCGATGCAGAGAGCGGAGGCGAGGCGGCCTGGACCGCGCGCGAGGTCGAGCATGCGGGTGGTTTTGCGGTGCCGCTGCATTTGCTCGATGCCCTCGAGGGGTTCGAGCGCGCGGATCAGGACGCCACCGCCGATACCGGCGATTTCCGCGCTGACGTTGAGCATGAAATGATTGCCGTAGCTGAAATAGACGTAGGCGTGGCCGCGGAGAAGAAACATGGAGCGATTGCGCGGGGTCGGTCCGCGAAAGTGGTGCGCGGCAGGATCGCGCTGCGGGTAGGCTTCGGTCTCCACAATGCGGCCGCTAAGCCGGGCGTCGGCGAGCTCGCGGACGACAATTTTGCCGATGAGAAAGCGGGCTAGCGCGACGGTGTTCGCAGGCAGTTCGGAGCGGCGAAGGCGCCGGACGGAAATGGGAGCTTCGCGGGGCGTCACGGCTCGCAAGCCTGGCAGTCCTCCGAGGCGGCACGGAAGTCTAATCTTACGCCTTACCAGGTGGTGGTTCCCACCGCCTTACATGACAATCCGAAACGGAAGCCCCATGGAACTTGAGAAGCGGCGGTTTGTGAGGAAGCGAACGGATCAATTACTGTATGCGGAATTAGGGCCAGACAACGGCAGCATTTTGTTGAATTTGTGTGAGGCGGGATGTAGTTTCCAGTCGATAGCGCCGGTGCGCGAAGAGCAGGTACGCTTCACGGTATCCGTGGGTGACGGCCGCAAGCTGGAAGGCGATGGGCAGATAGCCTGGTCGGACGCCACGAAGAAGACCGGTGGGCTGCGCTTCTTGAATCCTTCACCCGAGTTGCAGGAGCAGATTCGCGAATGGCTCGAAGAGACCCTGGTCACCGCGGATGGTACGCTCGATCCTGCCGCCCTGGATTCCAACGCGAAGCGTCGCCGCAAGAAGTTACGCGAAGAAGCCAGAGCCGAGGCGGAATTGACGTGGCAAAAAGGAGCCGTGAAAGCCGTTATGAAGGAGACGACGGCCGAAACCGCCGGCCACGGGCTAAGGATGTCGGTTTCGGAAACGGCGACGACCCACGTGATTTCCAATGCTGGGGCGGCTGGTGATTCCACATCTCGGCCGGGTTATGGAAACTCCACAGATACCTGGCGGGGAGTGGGCATGATCGCACTATTGGCGATGCTGTTCATGGCGCTGGTTGCCTACCGGCGGGAACTGGGACATTTGGTAATGTCGTTTGGGTCGAGCATTGCGGGTGACGAGCAGAAAGCCGGCCCAACCATGGAGGTTCGTCCTGTGCCCAGTAACCCAGTTTCGGAGGCTCAACCCACAGCGCTTTCGGACGAGCAGGGTACAAAAGAAACCGGGGCAGAGGCCGCACCTGCGAGCAACGAGCAACTCACGCCATCGGCGAATGAGCAGATGAGTTCTCCAAAACGCAGCTCCCCCCAGCAAACAGGCGCGATAGAAGACGTAGCGTCACTTTGGACCTCCGTAGAAAACGGGGATACCCATGCCGAGGTGGCCCTGGCGAACCGCTACGTTCGAGGCGAAGGAGTGCCGCAGAGTTGCGCACAGGCACAAGTGCTGCTGGAGGCGGCGGTGAAACGCGGCAGCGCGGAAGCAAAGCAAAAGCTGGATGAGCTGGCGCAGGGCGGTTGCCCGTGACTCTCAAGAAACGCGCCTAGGCCGCGGACTGGCAGGTTCCTTGACTTGGCGAGCGAGCGACTCAATAATGAAGAAAGCATGAGCGTGGGTGTCGGAGGCGCTGCAGACATGTTCCTTGACGTCAAGGACCTTGCCGTCCGCAAACTCCCGATTCGGAAAAACTACGCTCCGGGCAGCATCGATTACCAGACGGCGGAGATCAAGCAAGTCGAACCGCTGGACGTCAATGCTACCGCGGAGCTTCTGGACGGGCAGATACGGATTGCGGGCGATATCGAGACCAAGGTCGAGTTGGTGTGCGCGCGCTGCCTAGAGCCTGTCGTCGAGGAGGTCAGCCGCACGTTTGACCTCTTCTATAGCCCTTTGCCGAAGGGTGTGAAGCCGGAAGAGGCTCGGCTGAAGGAAGATGACGTGGAAATTGGGTTCTTTGAAGGAGAGGGGCTCTTTCTGGCGGACGTGCTGCGTGAACAGGTGCTGCTGGCATTGCCGATGAAGGTGATTTGCCGCAGCGACTGCCGGGGCTTGTGCCCCAACTGCGGCGCGAACCTCAATCACGAAGAGTGCCGCTGTGAGACCCACGCGACGGATCCCCGTTTGGCTCCACTCGCGCGCCTCAAGCAGGACTGGCTGAAAAAACAATAGGTTTCCAGGGCGAAAGCCTTATACAATCCGCCCACACGGGCAGGAACGAGGAGTATTGCTATGCCTAACCCAAAACGACGGCATTCGAAGAGGCGTACCAGCACCCGGCGCGCGCATGACTTTTTGACGAAGCCCGCGACCGGGGAATGTCCGAACTGCCACGAAATGAAGCAGCCACACCAGGTGTGCCCGCATTGCGGCTACTATAAGGGCCGCGCGGTTCAAGACAAGTCCGCCTGACGGATTCAGCGGCGGCCTTTCCAACGAGTTTTCCGGGACTGCCGGTTTACGCCTCCATGATTACCATCGCTGTGGACGCCATGGGCGGAGACAATGCGCCCCGCCCCGAGGTTGAAGGCAGTGTGCTGGCCGCGCGGGAATTTGGCGTGCGCATTTTGTTGGTTGGGCAGCCGCACGTGGTGCGTGCGGAGCTGGCCAAGCACGCTGCGCCCAATCTGCCAATTGAGATTGTATCGGCGAGCGAAGTGATCACCATGAACGATCACCCGGCGCAGGCGTTTCGCAGGAAAAAGGATAGCTCCGTACACGTGGCCGCGCGGCTGGTGCGCGAAGCCAAAGCGGATGGCTTCGTGAGCGCCGGAAATACGGGCGCGGTGATGACCGTGGCGCGATTTTTGCTCGGCGCGCTCGAGTCGGTGGATCGCGTCGCACTCGCGGCTCCGTTTCCGAATGCCAAAGGTGGCGTCTCGGTCTTGCTGGATGTGGGCGCGAATGTGGATTCCAAGCCCGAGCACCTGGTGCAGTTTGCAGTGATGGGAGAGATTTATTACCGAGCGACGTTTGGGCACCGCCGGCCGCGCGTGGGATTGCTCTCGATCGGCGAGGAAGAGATCAAAGGCAACGAGCTGACGCGCGAAGTGTATACGCGACTGAAGAAGAGTCCGGTACATTTTGTGGGTAACGTAGAAGGCGGCGATCTGTTTTCCGGTGAAGTGGATGTGATTGTCTGCGATGGATTCGTGGGAAACATCGCTCTAAAGATTTGCGAAGGGCTGGCCTTTCAGATTTTTGGGTTGTTGAGGAAGTCGATCAATAGTTCGCTGGCTTCGCAGGTCGGATTTCTGTTTTCCAGGGGAGCGTTGAAAGGATTGAAGAAGAAGATCGATTACGCGGAATCGGGCGGCGCGCCGCTGCTGGGCGTGCGGGGCGTGTGCGTCATCGCCCATGGGCGTTCGAACGCAAACGCCGTAAAGAACGCCATCCGCGTCGCGGCGGGATTGGCCAAAGCAGGTATCAACGAAAAGATCGAAGAGGAGCTCTCTCTCGCGGGCGTGACCGCCTAGCGGCAGGGTCGAGGTTGAAATGGGAAAAATTGCATTTGTGTTTCCTGGGCAAGCGTCGCAATACCCCGGCATGGGCAAAGAGCTGGCCGAAAAATATCCGGCCGCGCGCGCCGTTTTTGACGAGGCGGACAAGGCACTGGGATTTTCGATTTCACAGATGTGCTTTGCGGGAACCGAAGAAGAACTGAAGCAGACCGCCAACACGCAGCCTGCAATTCTGACTTGCTCGGTGGCAGTGCATCGCGTGCTTGCTGAAAAAGGCATTACACCAGACTTTGTGGCCGGCCACAGTTTGGGGGAATATTCGGGGCTGGTGGCGGCAGGCGCACTGAAATTTTCCGATGCCGTGCAGCTTGTGCGCAAGCGCGGGCAGTACATGCAGGAAGCCGTGCCTGCGGGACAGGGGGCCATGGCCGCGATTATGGGACTGTCTCCTGCAGTGGTTATCGACGCGTGCAAGCGGGCCGCGGAGGGCGAAGTGTGTTCTCCCGCGAATCTAAATTCCCCGGAGCAGACGGTGGTTTCCGGGAAAGCCAGCGCGGTGAAGCGCGCCGTGGAGATTGCTTCGCAATCAGGCGCGAAGCGCGCGGTGATTCTTGCGGTGTCCGCGCCGTTCCATTGCGCGCTGATGATACCGGCACAGGAACGGCTCGAGAAAGATTTGCGCAGCACTCAGTTTTCGAATTTGCAGATGCCGCTGGTCACCAATGTTGATGCGGACACCATCACCACCGGTGACGAAGCCCGGGAAGCGCTGATCCGCCAGGTGACCATGCCGGTGCGCTGGGAAGAGTCGATGCGCTTGCTGATCGACGAAGGCGTCACGACGTTCGTGGAGGTCGGCCCCGGACGCGTGCTCGTCGGATTGCTGCGGCAGATCGAGCGCAGCGTGGGCGCGTTGAACGTCGAAGATGAAAAAAGTCTTTCGACAACGATCGACAAGATCGCGCAAGCCCGCGCCGACGCCGCCTAAATGTTCAGCTTAAAAGACAAAGTTGCTCTGGTCACCGGCGCGTCGCAAGGCATCGGGCGCGACACGTCGCTTGCCCTCGCCGAAGCCGGTGCAAAAGTCGCCGTCGCTGCCCGCAACGAGGAAAAATTATCGGCGCTCGTTGCTGACATAGCTGCGGCTGGCGGCACGGGATTCGCCGTAAAGATGGATGTAGCCGACGCGGAACAGGTGAAAGCCGGCTTCAAGCAAGTGCTGGAAAAATTCGGGCGGCTCGATATTCTGGTGAACAACGCTGCCATCGCCCGCGACGGTCTCGCCGTGCGTATGAAGCCTGACGATTGGGAAGCAGTGCTGCGAACCAATTTGACCGGCGCGCATCTGTGCATCCAGCAGGCGCTGCCGACCATGATGAAGGCGCGCGCGGGACGCATCATCAACATCAGCTCGATAGTGGCGCAGTCCGGGAATGCCGGGCAGGCAAATTACGTCGCCGCGAAGGCTGGCATCATCGGTCTCACTAAGGCCATTGCCATCGAAATAGCCTCGCGCAACATCACCGTGAACGCCGTCGCGCCCGGTTTCATCGAAACGCCTATGACTGATGTCCTGCCCGACAAAGTAAAAGAGGAATTGAAGACGCGCATTCCGCTGGGACGCATGGGTTCCGCGCGCGACGTTGCCACGGCCATCGTCTTCCTGGCAAGCGACGAAGCCGCCTACATCACCGGCCACGTTCTCAACGTGAATGGCGGCATGCATTTGGCATAGTCTTTCTGAGGTGAATAGGATTTAGGGCGATTCGAAATTAGAATCAAACTCGTACCGGCGACTGGAAGGTGAGCAAGATGGCGAGAGCGTGCAGGATTCTTTTCTGGACTGCGTTCATGGCTCTTGGCACGTTCCTGATCATTGATGGAAAGAGCTATTCCCTCCAGACCGTCGGTTGCAGCATCTCTTTTGGGGTGCGGTCCTTGGGGCGGTTCTCGGCTATCTATTTTCGCGGAATTTGAAGCAGACACGGACTGGGCAATAGCCCGAAAGTTGACCTAGGTGGACGGCACAAATAGAATGGGCAGGTTGTACTTACGGGGCGGATAGGCGTGTGGGGCGGCGTTCGGGCCGGGCGGTTCAGCAACTTTAGCACCAACAAGCACGAGCGATAGCAGATCGCGGAGGAAATGAATGGCCAGCGTGGAAGAACGCGTAAAGCAGATTATCGTCGAGCAGCTCGGCGTGGATGAAGCGGAAGTGACCCCCACGGCATCCTTTGTGGACGACCTGGGGGCGGATTCGCTGGACCAGGTGGAATTGGTGATGGCGTTCGAGGAGGCGTTCGGCATCGAAGTGCCCGACGAGGACGCCGAGAAGATGACGACCGTCAAGGACGCGGTCGACTATATCGATAAGCACTCCAAAGGGAAGTAAGGCCGCTGGGTAATACCACCTCATTCGGGAGCAGGAATCGTTGACGCGCCGCGTTGTGGTCACGGGTGTTGGACTGGTCTGCGCGCTGGGCATCGGCACGGAGGAAAGCTGGAAGAACCTCCTGGCCGGCGTTAGCGGCGTCGCCACCATTACGAGCTTTGACGCCACCGGGTTCGATTGCCGCATCGCCGGCGAAGTGAAAAACTTCGACCCCTTCCAGTGGATCGAAAAAAAAGAACTGAAAAAAATGGGGCGGTTCATCCAGGTCGCCCTGGCCGGCGCGGATTTTGCGGTGCGCATGGCGAACTGGAAGCGGGAGCAGTCCAATCTCGATGAAGTCGGCGTGTATGTTTCCTCGGGGATCGGCGGGTTTGACATCATCGAACGCGAACACGGGAAGCTGCTGCACGGCGGTCCGGGCAAGATTTCTCCCTTTTTCATTCCTTCGGCGATTGTGAATCTCGCTTCCGGCCATATTTCGATTCGTTACGGAGCGCGCGGGCCGAATTCGGCGACGGCGACGGCGTGCTCGGCTTCGGCGCATGCGATTGGCGATTCCTTCAAAATTATCGAGCGCGGCGCGGCGGAAATGATGATTTGCGGGGGCACGGAAGCGACGATTACCCCGATGGGCATCGGCGGGTTCGCTTCGATGAAAGCGCTTTCGACGCGCAACGACGATCCGTCGCACGCCAGCCGGCCCTTTGACCTGCAGCGCGACGGATTTGTGGTTGGCGAAGGGGCGGGCATCCTGATCCTGGAATCGCTGGAGCATGCGCAAAAGCGCGGCGCGGAAATCCTGGCGGAAATCGTTGGCTACGGAATGTCTGGCGACGCGTATCACATTACACAGCCGGCGGAAGATGGCGACGGTGCGTTCCGAGTGATGAAAGCAGCGCTGAAAGACGCGAAGCTCTCGACGGACGATATCGGCTACGTGAACGCGCACGGGACATCGACGCCGCTGGGCGACGCGCTGGAAACAAAGGCGTTGAAAAGAGTTTTCGGCGAGCGCGCCAAACAGGTTCCGGTGAGCTCCACGAAATCGATGACCGGTCATTTGCTCGGCGGCGCGGGCGGGCTGGAGGCGGGCATCAGCGTGCTGGTGCTGCGCGATCAGATTCTGCCCCCGACCATCAACCAGGAAACACCCGACCCGGCTTGCGATCTGGACTACGTGCCCAACAAAGCGCGCAAAGCGTCGATCGAATACGCGCTGTCGAACTCCTTCGGATTTGGCGGCACCAACGCCGCATTGATTTTCAAGCGCTGGTCCGGCAAGTAGCCTTACTCTGTCATTCTGAAGCGAATCAAGGACTCCCGTGAATATCATCGTGTGCATCAAGCAGGTTCCTGCGAAAGACGCGCCGCTTTCTATCGCCGGAAACTGGATTCGCGAATCCGATATCGGCTTCGAGATGAACGAGCCGGACAGCTACGCGCTCGAAGAAGCGCTGCGGCTAAAGGAAAAGCAGGGCGGCGAAGTGATCGCGCTGTCGATGGGGCCGGAGCGCGTGAAACAAACGATCAAAGAGGCGCTGGCCAAAGGCGCGGACCGCGGGATTCACATTGCCGACGATAATTTTGCGCAGCTCGATCCGCTGGGCTCCGCGAAATCCCTAGCGGCGGCCATTCAACAGCAGAAACACGATTTGGTGCTGACCGGATTGCAAAGCGATGACAAGGGTTTTGGGCAAACCGGCGTGCTGCTGGCGAGCTTGCTGGATGTGCCGCACGCGACCATCATCATGGCCATCGAAGTGGATGGGCAGAAAATGAAATTGAAGCGCGAGCTGGAAGCCGGCTGGTTCCAACATATCGAATGCCCGTTACCCGCGGTGCTGACCATTCAGTCCGGCATCAACAAGGTGCGCTACGCAACGTTGAAAGGAATCATGGCCGCGAAAAAGAAGGAAATCACGACTATCGCGCGAGAGTCATTGGGCGTTTCCGTCGAACCTACGCAGCGCGTAGAAAAGATTTACGTGCCGACAAAAACGAAAAAAACGGAATTTCTGACCGGCACGCCGAAAGAAGTAGCCGGCAAATTGGTGGAGAAGCTGAAGTTCGAAGCGCGGGTGATTTAGGCCTCAGACTGACAGGCCCTTCTCGGCTGCGAAAGGCAAGCGATGAAAATCCTGGTCATAACAGAACACCGGCAAGGGAAATGGAACAACACCAGCTTTGAAACGCTGGCCGCCGCGCAGCAAATAGCCAAGGACACATCCAGCGCCGTAAGTGGATTAGTGATCGGCAAAGGCGTCGCCGGGCTTGCCAACGAGTTGGCGGCGAAAAACGTTGCGGAGGTGCTGCTCGTTGAGCACGATTTGCTGGAAGCGTACACACCGGACGGATATTGCGTAGCGCTGTCGCAAGTCATTAGCTCTGCCAAGCCGGATTTGGTGCTCTTTCCCCATACCTATCAGGTGCGCGATTTCGCGCCAAAACTCGCGGCCATGCTGGGCAAGGGCATGATTGGCGATTGTGTCGGCTATCGCAACGAAGGCGGGAAACTCATTTTTGTGCGGCAAATGTTTCAGGGCAAGACCGCCGCGGATGTCACGTTTCAGGGCGCGGCACCGTGGTTCGCTTCGTTTCAAGCGGGAGCGTTTCGCTCCGATTTGGTGGCGGCGCATCCTTCCGGCAAAGCACCGGTAAATTCCGTTTCGGTAGAGTTGAAAGTAGAGCAGGTTCGCACCAAGCCACTGGATTTGTTCAAGGAAGCAAAGTCGGCGGTGGATTTGACGCAAGCGCCGCTGATCGTGGCGATTGGCCGCGGGATCAAAGCACCGGAAAATATTCCGCAAGCGGAAGCGTTGGCGAAGGCGCTGGGCGGAGAAATTGCGGCATCGCGCCCGATTTGCGATGAAGGCTGGCTACCGATGGAGCGGCAGATCGGCAGCTCCGGGCAAACCGTGGCGCCAAAGTTGTACCTGGCGCTGGGCATCAGCGGCGCGATCCAGCACGTTGTGGGAATGAAGGGGGCGCGCACCATCGTGGCGATTAATAGGGATCAGAACGCGCCGATTTTTGAAATTGCGGACTATGGGGTGGTTGGCGATATCTTCGAGATTATGCCCGCGCTAACCGAAGCTTTGGAAAAAGCAAAGTAGAAACTAGAATTCCACGCGGGCCTAGTTTCCCTCTCTGAAATTCCGCCGTAATGTTGGGTGGGCCACACAACTCCCGCGACCCGGACCGAATCGGACCTTGCCTCTGAGGATGATTTAGGCCAATCTCTCACCCGTGACGGCCCGTTGTGTCCCTTTCGGGCTGCGCATGGCTGGAGCCTCCATGCCTTTTGTCGAAAATCTGGGAGCGAGAATCCACTGGGACGAGGAAGGAAGCGGCGCGCCCCTGCTGTTGATCATGGGATTGGGGTGGCCGTCGCACGCATGGCACCGCTCGCGGCCGATTCTGAGCGAAAAGTATCGGACCATTGCGCTGGACAATCGCGGAGTGGGCCGGAGCGAAGCGCCTCCAGGGCCATATTCCATCACGCAGATGGCGGCCGATGCCGCTGCGGTGCTCAACGCGGCACGCGTCAATGCCGCGCACATTTTTGGCGTGTCCATGGGCGGGATGATCGCGCAGGAGTTCGCGCTGCAATATCCCAAGAAGGTGCGCTCGCTGGTTCTGGGCTGCACCGCAGCGGGCGGGCCACAGGCGGTGCGGGCCGAGCAGGAAGCGCTGCAAGTGCTGACGACGCGCGGGCCGGATTCTGATCAATTCGCCAAGGCCATCAGTCCTTTCATTTACGATCGGGTAACACCGGCGGAGCGGATCGAAGAGGACACCGCCGTGCGCCGGAAATGGTACCCACCGGCGGACGCGTATTTCGCGCAATTGCAGGCCATCATGGCCTGGGAGGCCTAC
The DNA here is from genome assembly GCA_035602505.1 of Candidatus Acidiferrum sp. Lineage (GTDB taxonomy): Bacteria > Acidobacteriota > Terriglobia > Acidiferrales > UBA7541 > Acidiferrum. Next base: position 10,795 of record DATNMD010000055.1, on the reverse strand, counting down.
GGCCGGCTCGGACAAATCTCCGCGCCGACGCTGGTGATTCACGGGGAAAACGACCGACTGGTGCCGCCGGAAAACGCCAAGCTGATCGCGGGGCGCATCCCGAGGGCAAAGCTGGTAATGATTCCCAGCGCAAGCCACATTTTCATCACGGATCAAACCGAGGCAGCACACAAGGCAATTCTGGATTTTCTCGGCGCGCAAGCCACCCGCCAACGCGAGAGACTCGCGCCGGTGTGAAACCCGCCAAATTGTCGCTAGTCATTTCCATCCTTCCCGGATTATCGTTGCGGGTGGGTTCTTAAGGTAGAGTCCGATGGATCCACTTGTGAAGCGGTGGCGTGACGACACGCCGGGTTGCAACAACCAAATCCATTTCAATAATGCCGGGTCAGGATTGATGCCGCGTGCAGTGCGGGATGCCATCGTCGGGCACCTGAATCGCGAGGCGAATTTTGGCGGGTACGAGAGCGCTGACGACGCGGAGGCCGCCGTAGCCGACGCGTACGACAATGTCGCGAAGGTCCTGGGCACGCTGCCGCACAACGTCGCGGTGGTGGAAAACTCGACGGTGGCCTTTTTTCAGGCGCTCTCGGCATTTGATTTCAAGCCCGGCGATGTGATTGTCACCACACGGAACGACTACATCTCCAACCAGCTTGCGTATCTTTCGCTGGCGCGGCGCCACGGGGTGGAAGTGCGGCGCGCGGCTGACCTGGCGAGCGGAGGCGCTGATCCCCAATCGGTAAGGGAATTATTGCGCGATCCGGGCGTGCGCTTGCTCGCGGTCACCTGGGTACCGACCAATTCCGGCCTGATGCAGCCCGTCGAGGCGCTGGGCGAAGTTGCGCAAGCGGCAGGGGTTCCCTATTTGGTAGACGGGTGCCAGGCTGTCGGGCAAATTCCGGTGGATGTCGCCAAGCTGCATTGCGATTTCTTTTCGGGGACGGCGCGGAAGTTTTTGCGCGGTCCGCGGGGAATCGGATTCTTGTACGTCTCGGACCGGGCCCTGAAGCGCGGCGATTTTCCACTGTACATCGACATGCGCGGCGCGGACTGGGTGTCCGCGGACAGCTTTGCGCCGGCGCCGGACGCGCGCCGATTTGAGAACTGGGAGTTCGCGTACAGCCTGGTTCTGGGATTGGGGGAAGCGGCGCGCTACGCGCTAGCAGTCGGCGTGGAGCGCGGCGGCAAGCGGGCGCGCCAACTGGCGGCGACACTGCGCAGCAAACTAAGCGGCCTGCCTGGAATTCGCGTGTTGGACCGCGGGGGCGAACTGGCAGCTATCGTCACCCTCGAGGTGATGGGCTGGGACGCCACAGAACTCTCCAAATTGCTGCGCACGCGCGGGATCAACAGCTCGGCTTCGCTGCGGGCGTATGCGGTAATCGATATGGACGACAAACGGGCGGCTTCCGCGCTGCGGCTCTCCCCGCATTACTACAACACTGAGGACGAGATCGACCGTGTGGTGGAAAAGCTGAAGGCCGTGACCGCGAGGGGCCGCGCCGCGTCCTGAAGCGTGTGGTGAGAAGGTCAACCCCCGGCTCGGGAATACGTTGACCGCCCTACGCACCCCTACATACCATAACGGGATGACCCTGAGGAGCCAAGTTGCCGCTGGCGCGATTCTGCTGGCTGGAATCGCGGGAATGGCTGGCTGCGAGGACGCGGCCAAGAAGTCCGTGGCGCGCGCACCGGTTCCTCGCTCGACGATTACGGCCGTGAAGCACGGGAGCACTTCTGCGACGGCGATTGCTACGGACAACACCCCGGTCCGGCTGCAGTTAGTACCCCTGCCAGTCTTCGCACCCGGACGGCGGTCGCTGGCGATGCTGCCGCCTACTCTACGCGGCGGCAAAGAGGACCTGATCGCGCGCGTGGAACAGAAATTCGCTTCGGGGGAGCAGAACTATAAGGCCGGACACCTGGAAGCGGCGCGCAAGGACTTCGATGAAGCCGTGGACTGGATGCTGGAGAGCGGCTACGACCTGAATGGCGACGCCAAGCTCAGCGAGCTCTTCCATCGCGTGGTCGACAACGTGTATGCCGACGAGCTTCAGGCATTCCGCGCCGGGGATGGCTTCCAGGAGGCGCCCGCGGTACCCGCACCCATAGATGAAGTAGCGGAGATGACGTTTCCGGTGGACCCCCGCCTGAAAGAGCGCGCGGAGGAAGCGGCCAAGAATCTTTCGCACGATTTGCCGCTAACGGTGAACGACCAGGTTCTGTCTTTTCTGAATTTCTTTCAGACGCCGCGGGGCCGCGCCATTGTGGAGACGGGCTTGCGGCGCGCCGGACGTTACCGCGACATGATTTCGCGCGTGCTTCAGGAAGAAGGTTTACCGCAGGATTTGATTTACCTGGCGCAAGCGGAAAGCGCATTTCAGCCGCTGGCGCTGTCGAGGGCCGGGGCGCGGGGCATCTGGCAGTTCGTGGCTTGGCGAGGCAATGAATACGGGCTGCGGCATACCTGGTGGGTGGACGAGCGACAGGACCCTGAGAAAGCTACGCGCGCCGCAGCCAGGCATTTACGCGATCTCTATTCGATGTACGGCGACTGGTACCTGGCCATGGCGGCGTACAACTGCGGGCCAGGCAACGTGCAGAAGGGCATCGAGCGCACCGGCTATGCGGATTTCTGGGAGCTGTACAGGCGCAACGTGCTGCCGCGCGAGACCAAGAACTATGTGCCGATTATCGTGGCGCTGACTCTGATCGCCAAGGACGCGGCGCACTACGGAATTCAGGCCGATCCCGAGCCGCCGGTTCCGATCGACGTGGTGAAGCCGGGACGCGCCATTGATCTGCGGCTGGTGGCGGAGACGATCGACGTCGATGTGGAGACGCTGCGCACGCTGAATCCTTCCCTGCTGCGGCTGGCAACTCCGGACGATCCTTCCTTCGAGTTGCATTTGCCCGCCGGCAGCGCGGAAAGATTTTCCGCGGAAATCGCCGACATTCCCGCGGACAAATGGGTGAGCTGGAGAAGGCATCGCGTGGAAGCGGGCGAGACGCTGACCTCCATTGGAAAGAAATATCACGTAACGCCCGCGGCGATTGCAGCGGCCAACAATCTGGAGCACGGCGCGGCGCTGGGTGCCGGAGAGAAATTGATTATTCCGGCCACGCAGTCGCAGTCGGAGGTCAAGCGGCGGCTGGTGAGTTATCGCGTGCGGCGCGGCGACACGTTGCTGGGAATTGCGGATCGCTACAACGTGAGCCCGGACGACGTGCGCAAATGGAACCATTTGAAATCGAACCACGTGGGCCGTGGCATGGTACTGCGCATTTACACCCTGGGCGGCGCTCCCGACGCGCGCCCGGCGCGTGCACGGGCGAAATCGAAAAAGGTGTCGCGGCCGGCGACCAACGTGGCGCAAACGTCCCCCAAACCGCAAACTGAGAACTAATCGCTTTATATTCATATAGTTACGGATTTGAAGCGGTTGCTACCGCCCCCCTCTCCCTCCATCCTTGGACGAACGCGCGCCGAAATATACGCTGCTCCTGTTCTCAGCTATTACCAGAACGCTTGACAACTCCCGGCGAGTGCGATAACAACGGCGCAGGCATTGGAGCGCGCATTTACTCCAGCCGCACAGCATCCTGCCCCGAAACATCGGGTAGGATTCCCCCAGGGGAGGATGGAATGGACCTCGAGAAGGACAATTTCGAAGATGACAACGAGCTGTCGGGGCTGGAAGAAGACGACGAACTCGCTGTCGGCGAAGTGGTGGAGACGGAAGAGGAAGAGCTGATCATCGGCGAAGAAGAGCCGGAGACGGTGGCTGCTCCCGTTGCGAGACCGGCGGCGAAGAAGCCGGCCAAGAAGGCTCCTAAGAAAAAAGCCAAGGCAAAGGCCAAGGCCAAAGCAAAAGCAAAACCAAAGAAAAAAGCCGCAAAGAAGAAGAAGAAGCCCGCGAAAAAGAAGGGCAAGAAGCGGCGCTAACGGGACGGCTCGCGCGCGGCCGGACGCGGCAAACAGTTTCGACAGTGAGGACTCCAGCGAGGAGCTGGGGTCCTTTCTTTTTGTGGATGAATGAGTTCCAGTTTGGGTCCCTGGTTGAAGGAGTGTGGGTTCCATTTGGGGTTTCGCCGTCGCGCAAAATGGGAATTTAGGAACTGCTTGCCTGAAGGAATAAGTACCTCTAGGATAATGCGCGATGGTGTTCGCCAGCGAGCAGATACGGCGGATGCGCGGCGGGGCGCAATCGCACCTGATGCGTTGCTCCGACGGGAACTATTACGTCGTCAAGTTCCAAAACAACCCGCAACACCGGCGGATTTTGGTGAACGAACTGCTGGGAACACGACTGGCGCGAAGGCTGGGGCTGCCAACCACGCCGGTCGAGATTATCCACGTCAGCGAGGAATTGATCCGCCTCACGCCCGACCTTTGCATGGAGATGCCGCGCTCGCGGGTGCCCTGCCAGGCGGGACTGCAGTTCGGCTCGCGCTATCCCGGGGATCCGCGGCGCTTGACGCTGCTCGATTTTTTGCCGGACGAGCAGTTGCGGCAAGTGGAAAATGTGCACGACTTTGCGGGCATGCTGGTCTTCGACAAGTGGACGTGCAATACCAATGGGCGACAGACGATTTTTTACCACCAGGAGCCAAGGGAATGGCGCGGATCCAGCGCATCCTCACCGCCGGGGAATGGTGGCGAAGACGGGCCGTTCGGTTATAAGACCGAGATGATCGATCAGGGGTTCTGCTTCAACGCCGGCGAATGGAACTATCCGGACGCGCCGCTGCGCGGTCTGTACGCGCGCAATCGCGTGTACGAAGGGGTGACCGGCTTGGAATCGTTTGCGCCGTGGATCGAGCGCGTGCAGAAACGCATCACCGAGCGGGTGCTGGCCGAGGTCATCCGCGACATCCCGCCGGAGTGGTACGAGGACGATTACGACGCGGTGATGCGGCTGCTGGAGCAGCTTTACCGGCGCCGGACACGCGTGCCGGAGCTGCTGCTCGCCGCAAAGAACACCACGCGGCAGCCGTTTCCGAATTGGCGGTGACGCGCGCCGCCGCAACGCGGCGCTTAATGCGGGGAGGAAAACGATGCCTGAAATGATAGAAATTTTGGCGCAGCGGCCACCGGAGCAAGCCCTCGCCTATCACATCCTGCGCTACGTCCCCAACCTGGTGCGCGACGAATGGGTGAACATCGGCGTGCTGGTCTTCAACCCGGAGACCGGCGATCGGCGCCTGCGCTTGATCGAAGATCAGGACGAATACAACCGCGTGCGCCGCCTGCATCCCTGGGCGGACGAAGCGCTGCTGCGCGCGCTCCGCGACAATCTCGAAAATCGCCTGGACTCCGGCGGCCGTGCGAACGGCGGCAATGGCTCCGAGATTCCCTGGCAGAGGGTGCTGAGCAAATGGGATGAGACCCTTTCCAACGCGCTGCAAATCGCGCCGCAAAAAGGCGTGCTGGCCGACGACCTGGACGCCGAGGCGGAGCGCCTCTATGCCGATCATGTCGCTGTTCCGCGCCGAAGCACCCGGGCGGGGCTGCCCGGCGGCCGGGCCCACATCCGTTCCTGGTGCAACCAGGTCTTCCGGCAAGCGCGCATCTGGGAACGCCTTGAAAAATCGGTGCGCGTGGGGGAATTCACGTTTCCCGGTGATCCCGCACGCATCGATTACAGCTACCGCCGCAACGGCACGCGGGGTTTTATTCACACCCTTTCCGTGACGCGCGCCCCGCAAGACGCCAAGTCCCTGACGTACAACGTGAAACACATTGCGGATAAGGCTAATTACCACACCGAATTTGCCGCGGTCACCGACGTCCGGCTCACTCGCGAAAACGAGCGCCACCGCTTCGTGCTGGACACGCTCGGCGAGGCAGGCATCGAGCCGGTGCCCACCGAGGGCCTGGCCGTCTGGGTGGCCAAGTTGCGGCCTTCGTTGCAGTAATTCGGCGATTGACCAGAGCTACAGATTCGGAGCCGGCGGCTTGCCCTCAAGTTGCGGCTCGCGCGGGCGGCTGCTAAAATTCTTGATTCATCGCGATACGGTCCTTCTTCGTCAGGTCCGGCCGCAAGCGTTCGATCAGACTGGATCCAATTGGCACGGTGACAGGTTCTGGCTCTCCGGAAGGGAGATTGCGCGTGGCAAAGTACGACGTGGCAATTATCGGCAGCGGTCCGGGCGGGTATGTAGCGGCCATCCGCGCCGGCGAGCTGGGACTCAAGACCATCGTCGTGGAGAAGGATCCGTTCCTCGGCGGCACCTGCCTGCACGTCGGCTGCATCCCCACCAAGGTTTTGCTTTACCACGCCGAGGTTTACGATCATTTCAAGGACGCGGCGGAGCTGGGCTTCGAGGTCAGCGGGCTGAAAATCAATTGGGGCAACATCCTGGCCCGCAAGGACAAGATCGTCAAAAAGCACGCCAAGGGCATCGAGTTTCTCTTCAAGAAAAACAAAGTCGAGTGGGTGCAGGGCTGGGGCCGCTACGAAGGGCCTGGGCGCATCAGCGTCGAAAAAGACGGCAAGACAACGCAGATTGAAGCTTCCAACATTCTGCTGGTCAGCGGCTCGGAAGCGCGGGCGCTGCCGGGCATCGAGCCGGACCACAAAACGATCCTCACCAATCGCTCCATCCTGGAGCTGCCGGAGATCCCCAAGACGCTCATCGTCGTAGGCGCGGGCGCCGTGGGCGTCGAGTTCGCCTCCATCTACAATTCCTTCGGCACGCAAGTCACTATTCTCGAAGCTTTGCCCCGCGTCGTTCCCGTGGAAGACGAGGAAATCTCCGCGGAGCTGGACAAAACCTTCCGCAAAAAAAATATCGACATCTTCACGCAAGCCATGGTGAATTCGGTGAAGAAGGAAGCCAAAGGCGTCACCGTCACGTTCAAGGACAAAGACGGCAAGAGCCAGACCCTGCAAGCGGAGAAATTGCTGCTGGCCGTGGGCCGCAAGCCCATGACCGACAACTGCGGTCTGGAGAAATCAAAAGCCAAGATCGAGCGCGGCGCCGTGCACGTTGGCCCGTACATGGAAACCGCGGAAAAAGGCCTTTACGCCATCGGCGATATCGTTTTCGGTCTTCCACTGCTGGCTCACGCGGCCATGATGGAAGGAATCGCCGCCGTTACGCACATCGCCGGAAAGCCCGCGCCGGCCATCGTCAAAGAGCGCATTCCCAACGCCACCTACTGCGAGCCGCAGATCGGCTCCATCGGCTTGACCGAAAAGCAGGCGCGCGATGCCGGTTACTCGGTGAAAACCGGTAAGTTCCCGTTCGTAGGCAACAGCAAGGCCACCATTCTTGGCAGCCACGGCGGCTTCATCAAAGTGGTTTCCGAGGACAAGTACGGCGAAGTGCTGGGCATCCACATCATCGGGCCGCTGGCCACGGAAATTCTCGCGGAAGCCGCGGCGGTGCTGCACCTGGAAGGCACGATCGACGATATGATGAACATGATGCACGCGCATCCCACGGTGTGGGAAGGCATGGGCGACGCTTTCGCGTCCGTGCGCGGATTGCAGATCAACGTCTAATCCGAGAATGACCACCTGCCTCACCATCGATCTCGGCCTCATCGGCTACGCCGAAGCCTACGCGCTGCAGAAGCGCATCGTGGCGGCGCGCAAAGCCGACGCCATCGAAGACGTGCTGCTGCTTTGCGAGCATCCGCATGTGATCACGCAGGGACGCAACGGCAGACGCGAGCATCTGCTTGCGAGCGAAAACGTGCTGCGGCAAAAGGGCGTCGAGTTTTACGAAAGCAGCCGCGGCGGGGACATCACCTATCATGGCCCGGGACAGATCGTCGCTTATCCCGTCTTGAATCTTGCGGCCATTCGCCGCGACGTGGTCTGGTATGTGCGCATGTTGGAAGAGGTGATGATCCGCACGTCGGGCGATTTCGGAGTAGTCGCAACTCGCGAGGCTGGCAAAACCGGGGTGTGGGTCGCGGCAGAAAAGAATTCACCACAGAGTGCGCAGGGATCGCCGAGCGGAACGGAGAAGCTTGGCGCCATCGGCGTGCACATCAGCCGTTGGGTTACTTCTCACGGGCTCGCCTACAACGTCTCCACCGATTTGCGCTATTTTGACCTCATCGTTCCCTGCGGCATCGCCGGCCGCAAAGCCACATCGCTGGAGAAGCTGCTGGGCCACAGCGTCGACTCCCGCGAAGTCGCCGCGCGTTTGACGCAGCACTTCGGCGAAGTCTTCAACCTGGACATGCAACCTGCATCTCTCGAAATCCTGCTGGAACGATTGCGCGAGACGGAATCATCGCAGAATGTCACCGCGCCAGTGGCACAGCCAATCCTGGCTGTGCGGGAACGAGTCTCACCGTGAGGCCCACCGCCGGAGAACGCAGGAAGAGGGATCTGACTCGCCAGCAATATCTGGACCTGTACTACTACATGCGCCTGAACCGCGCGGTGGAAGACACCATGGTCAAGCTGTTCCGCCAAAATAAAATCGTCGGCGGCTTGTACTCCAGCCTCGGCCAAGAGGCCATTTCCGTGGGCAGCGCCTACGCGCTGGAGAAAAAAGACTGGCTGGCGCCCATGATCCGCAACATCGGCGCGCTGCTGGTCAAGGGCGTGCCGCCACGCGACATCTTCATGCAGCACATGGCCAAGTACGATTCGCCGACCAAAGGCAAGGACGGCACCAGCCACTTTGGCGACCTGGACAACCTGCACATCGTCTCGCCCATCTCCATGCTCGGGGACCTGATTCCGGTGATGGCCGGTGTAGCCATTGCCGGGCGCTATCTCGGCCAGAAAATCGTGGCCATGACCTGGATCGGCGACGGCGGCAGCTCCACCGGCGTGTTCCACGAGGGGCTGAATTTTGCGGCCACGCAGAAGGCGCCGTTCGTGCTCATTCTGGAAAATAATCTTTGGGCCTACTCGACTCCCGTGCGTCGCCAGGTGCCGCTGGAAAATCTTGCCGACCGCGCCAAAGCTTACGGGATTGCAAGCTACATCGTGGATGGCAACGACGTGGTGGCCATGTACCAGACGGCCAAGGAAGCTGTCGAGCGCGCGCGGGCCGGTGAAGGCCCGATCCTCATCGAGGCGAAAACCTTCCGCCGCCTGGGCCATGCGCAGCACGATCCCGCCGAGTATGTTCCGAAGGAGATGCGCGCTTACTGGGAAGCGCGCGATCCTATCCTGCTGTATGAAAAATTCATGACGTCGGAAAAGCTACTCGACGCCACGGTCAAAAAAGAGATCGAAGACAAAATCGACGCTCTGCTCCAGAAAGAGCGCGACTTCGCCGAAAATTCTCCTATGCCCCCCGCGGAATTCGCAGCCGAAGGCGTGTACTGCACCGGCGATGACTGCCACAAGATTCGGCCCAAGTGGGAACGCGACAAGCACGAGGTGATGCCACCGCGCTCCAGCGTTTCCGCGGTTTGGACCGTCGAAGGATTCGGCACCGGCAAAGGCTCGAGCGGCGGCATAGCCCCGATTCATTTTGGCGATACGGCCAACGTGCCGGAAAAAGCGGAGAACGAAGAAAGCCCCACTCCCAAGAGTTTGGTCAAGACCGCCGGCAAGAAGTCAGCGAAAGTGGCCAGCGCTCGCGGAGCCGGGGCGCTGCGCCGGCGCACGCAAGGCAAGCGGAGATAGTCGATGGCCAGCGGCAAACCCAATGGCAATGCGGCGAGCGGGAATGGCAGCGGCGGCCCGGTGACGTTTCTCGAAGCCATCAAGCAAGCCATGTTTGAGGAGATGGAACGCGACCCCGCGGTGGTGGTCATCGGCGAAGACGTAGGCGTCTACGGCGGAGCCTTCAAGACCAGCGAAGGCTTGCTCGAGCGCTTTGGCTGGGAGCGGGTGATTGACACGCCCATCAGCGAAAGCGCCATCATCGGCGCGGCCTGCGGCATGAGCTATCTCGGTTTGCGCCCCATTTGCGAGATGCAGTTCATCGACTTCATCGCCTGCTGCTTCAACCAGCTCACCAATTTCGTCGCCAAGGGCCACTATCTTTGGAACGCCCCGGCGCCTATCGTCGTGCGCGGCCCTTCCGGCGGCGGCGTGCACGGCGGCCCGTTTCATTCCGCGAACCCGGAAATGTATTTCGTGCACACGCCTGGCCTCAAGGTCATCTATCCGTCCACGCCGTACGACGCCAAGGGTTTACTCAAGGCCGCGGTGCGCGATAATAACCCCGTGCTTTTCTTCGAACACAAGTTCCTCTACCGCCGCATCAAAGAAGAGCTGCCCGCCGAGGATTACACCGTGCCCATCGGCAAGGCCGCGGTGCGCCGCGAAGGCCGCCACCTCACCATTCTTTCCTACGCGGCGATGATGTACACCTCACTCGAAGCCGCCGAAGCCCTGGCGAAAGAAGGCATCGAAGCCGAGGTGATCGACCTGCGCACGCTGCTCCCGCTCGACGAGGAAACGATTCTGCAGTCCGTGAAGAAGACCAACAAGGTCCTGGTCGTCCACGAAGACACCAAGACCGGCGGCATCGCCGGTGAAATCGCCGCCATCCTGTGCGAAAAAGCCTTCGGCGATCTCGACGGCCCGCTCATGCGCGTCACTTCGCTCGACACGCCCGTGCCTTACGCGCCGACACTGGAAGACTATTTTCTTCCGAACGCGAAAAAGATTTTCACCGCCGCAAAGGAGCTGGCTCGGTATTAGGCTTTGGTGGCACAGCCTGTTCTGTTCCATCGCGCGTGTTTTGCGCGATGAATTTTGGCTGTGCTCTTCGAATTGCGCAGGTCTAGAGGAGAACGCAAATGGCCGTTGACATCGTAATGCCCCAAATGGGCGAGAGCATTTTCGAAGGCACCATCACC
>DATNMD010000054.1:0-5988 GCA_035602505.1 Candidatus Acidiferrum sp. | reverse complement strand
GATGATGGCGGCGACGGAAGCATCGCGGCGGGCTAGATATTTTGTGGCCACTCCGGAAGCGGCGCCGGTGCGGAGTTGGCCCATGTAATCGGCTTCGATCATGGCGACGAGATCGCCGCTGGCAATTTCATATAACGGAACGATGAAGCGGATTTTGCCGCGCACGAAGGTGTACTGCTTCATGGCTAGAAAGCCGGAGGTGAAATCGGCTGCGGCCATGTAGTGAAAAAATCCGCCGGAGGGGAGCTCGAAGCGGCGGCGAGGGTGAACGATGACTCCGCCGGCGGCTTCTTTGCGGGAAATTTCCTCGACGGCTTCCAGGGCCATGGGCATGGTGAGAACCTGCTGAACCTCGGCTTCGCTGACGTGCAGGGTCATTCGTGAGCCTCCGCGAGTTCTTGGATTCTAGCAGGAGGCTGGGGAATCCCGCTCGCAGGGAGCCTCTAGATGCTTCAGATTGACGGTCGTCGAGGCGGAGGCTTTGCTTCTGGCGAAAGTTAGGTTGCCGGTGCTGGGGCTGTGAAAGCGGCGGCAAGACCGCCGCACTCCAAAAAATGACTATAGGTGTAAGCGGAATCTGAAAACGCGCGCGGCTGCGGTGTCTAGTAGGAGTAGCTCTCCGGCGGGAGTGACGACGATTTTGCGGACGATACTGGAACCTACGCCGGGCACCCAGGTCGAGAGATCGAGGGTGCGCTGAAATGAGCCATCAAGCGGCCAGACGTAAACCGAAGGGTGACTCGTGCCTACTGCAAAGATGAATTTGCGATTCACGGCGATGCCGGTGAGCTGCGAATCCGTATCGGTGGGCACGACAACCGTACGCCGCAGGGTTCCGGAGGCGTCGTACACTTTGATTTCTGACTGGGCCGAGTCGCTTACGTACACCAAACCGTCAGGCCCAACAGTGAGAGCCGTCGGATTGTCGATCTGGGTGTTATTGGAGGCGTTTTTCGCGGCGGCGCCACCCCACGAGCCGATCAGGCGGAGCGCCGGGCTGAATTTGCGAATACCGTAGGGATGTTTGGCGGTGACGTAGACCGTGCCGTAAGCATCGACGGCGATGTGCAGCGATTCGCGGACTGCGGAGAGTGCACCGGTGCGCAATTCGCGGTGGCGCATAGCATCAGAAAAGAAAATGGCCACCGTGCCGCGGTGACTATCGGCGACATAGATGGCGCCTCCGGCATCGACGGCGATGTCGGCAGGGTGCAGGTTGGTGCGATCGTCCTGAAACGAGAGGCGCGGCTCGCCGCTTGGCGAAAACTTGTGGATGAATCCGGTGGCTGCATCGGCGATGTAGATGATGGACTCGCCGTCGCTGGCCATAGCCACGGGTTTGTCGAATTGGCCGGGACCTTCGCCGCGGGAACCCCAGGTGTCGACGTACTCGAAGGGCGGCGGAGGTGCGGGAGCGGCAGTGGCGGTTTGTGCCGAGCGGGAGCAGGCGCACAAAATTAGCGCCGCGCCGAGCACCACGACGAAGAGCGAGGGTGCCGGCAAGATGCCGGCGCTACGGGGCGGGCGGTTTGCGCTTGGTTGAGTCATTACGCTGCGGTCCTTCGCGTACCCTCGTCGGGTACGCTCAGGATGACAGCGCGTTAAGTGATGACGTTGAGGTGAGCAGGCACGCCTGGGCGGGCAGGCAGGTTCAGCCAAGCAAGAGTTTGTGTCCACTATCGCTTTGCAGCCTTTGCGGAACCGGCGGCGGCGGGTTTGCGGGGGACGTCGCCAGGTTCGCGGACGCGGCGCACTACCGTTTGCGTCAGGCGATAGACGCGTTCTTCCTTCGGGCCGCTCATCTGTCGAAAACGAAATTCCGGCTCGCCTTTTGGCCCTTTGCCGAGACGGATGGGCATTTGGCCGCACAGCTTATTTTCGATGAAGGCAGTTTCGTAACGCGTACGCCGGGCGTTCCAGGTGTAAACGCGGAGAAGCATGAAATCGCACGGCTGCCCTTCGGCGCTGCGCGTTCCCGCGACTAGATACTGCGGCTTGTCGCCGGAGGGGCTGGCGACGCGGTTCAGCTCGAACCAGGCAATGGGGCGCACGTTGGCGGAGGCCATGCCTTCGCGAACGGCGTCAGGCAAATCAAGCTCGACAAAGCGAGCGATGACCCAGCCGGCGATGGGAACGGTCTGGTCGCCGGGCTGCGTGGTGTTATTGGATTCGGAGCTGCGGGCAGAGGGTTCGCCGGGCGGGCGCGTGGCCAAGCCGCGAACCAGGAACCAATCCTCTTTCTTGGTTTCCTGCGGCTCGGCGTTTTCTCTGTCGTCGCCGGTCTGCACCCAATCGGCGACGGCGCGCGCTACAACTTCGACGGGAACACCTCGGCCAAACTGGTACAAACGATGCTCGGTGCGTCCGGGCTCGACCCGGAGATTGGTTTGCACTTTGGTGCGGCCGCGCGCCTGAACGGGCATGGCTTTGGCGGCCTTGAGCAGCTTGACGCTGCGCTGCCAGAGCGCAGGCTCGAGAAGTAGTCTACTGTCGACCCAGCCGATTATGCCGCTGACGGTGCGTACTTTTGCGTTGTCGTTGCGGCGCGCCATGACGTCGACGCGATCGCCGTAATGCAGTGTGTCGATCGGTTCGCGCACTTGCGCGACGCTGCTCCACAGTGTGGTGCTGCGCTCGCTGACGTAGGCCTCGCCGAGATATTCGTGTTTGGGGCGAAAGAGCCAGGCCGTTACGGCAACGACACAAAGCAGAGGCACCGCCACGAGGAGCTTTCGCTTCATTGGTGGGCCTCAGGACTGGTGAATGACACCATGGGTGATACGGTCTTCATGCGCCCAATTTTTCTGTGCGACACATGATTGTAACCGATTCCTTGCTGGGACCAGAGAAACCGTGACGAGGAGTTTCTGCTACAATGCGCGCGGCTCAGATTTTTTTGGCGGAGAAGTTTCCTCTCGGTTTGACAGTGTAAAAGGGGCGGCCCTTCGAGGCTCCCCTCGAAGCTCGGGGTAAACAAGCCGCCGCACCCCAAATTGCTGGCCGATGCACCCGGAGTACGGAGAATACGCGTGAAATTCTTGAATTCGCTTCAGCCATTCGGATTATTGGTGCTCCGGGTTGCGCTGGGGGTAATTTTTCTGTATCACGGCTACCCCAAGCTGGCACATTTGCGCGGCGGCGCGCAGATGCAGAGTTTCTTCGTAGAGCATGGATTGCCGGGCTATTTTTTATACATCTCGGGAGTTGTGGAAACTTTTGGCGGAGGTTTACTGCTGCTGGGATTGTTTACGCGGGCGGCGGCGCTGTTGCTGGGAATCGAGATGTGCGTGGCGATTTGGAAGGTGCACAGCGCGCATGGGTATCTGGCTGTGCATGATTATGAGTTTCCGCTGGCTCTGGCGACGGCGTGTTTCGCCCTGGCGACCGTAGGGGCGGGATTGATTTCGCTGGACCAGCCTTTGTTTGAGGGAAGAGTGCGGACGGCGCGGAATCCGAAGTAAATAGTCTCTGTGGCTGGCGCACCTAAAGATAGTCGGTAAAAGGTAACGTCGAGATCAAGTTTTCGGCGTTTCTTCAGGCTGGAAAGCGGCGGCCCTTCGAAGCTCGGGGTAAACAGGGTAAACAAGACCGCCGCACTCCAAAAAAACTACGACGTTGCTGGGGCTGATGGCGCGGAGGTGGTTGCTACGCCTGTGGGGCCGGGCGGTAGCGCGATCCAGAGGATGATGTAAGCCAGCAGCCCTGCGCCCGCGCACAAAAACGCCAGGAGCCACACAACGCGAATGAGCGTGGGATCGAGATCGAAGTAGTCTGCCAGCCCTGCGGCGACGCCGGCGATTTTTTTGTCCGTGGTGGAGCGCACGAGACGTTTTTTGGGTCCGCACGGGGCAGCATTTACGGCCGCAGCACCCTCGGCGGGCTGCTTGGCACCGCAGTTGTAGCAAAAATTAGACCCGTCGGCGATTTGCTTCTGACAATTTGCGCAGACCATGAATTCACCTCCACAGGGCGGTGTTTCGTTCGCCTCTAGTCATTGATACGAATTGGGTAGACAAAAAGTTTCCTCGTCACATTTCTTGTTCCGGGCGGACGCGTTTGCGTCAGTACTCGAGAAGCTGGCGCACCGCCGAAAGAATATGCTCGGTCTGCGGAAGGATAACATCTTCGAGCTTGGGCTGATAGGCGCAGAAGGTGTCCATAGCGGCGACGCGCTTGACGGGGGCGTCGAGCTCATCGAAAAGCTCTTCAGCAATGCGCGCGGCGATTTCAGCGCCAAAACCCCAGCTCAGCATGTCTTCATAGGCCACGATGACGCGGTGATTTTTGCGGACGGTGGCGGCGATGGCGTCCCAATCATAGGGAGAGAGCGAGCGGAGGTCGATGATTTCCACGGAAACGCCTTCGCGCTCGAGCTGCGCGGCGGCGACCTCGGCGCGATGCACAATGGCGCCGAAGGTGATGATGCTGACTTCGCTGCCTTCTTTCACTAAGCGCGCTTTGCCGAAGGGAACGGTGTAGTCGGGGCCGGGATATTCGGAGCGGTTGTACGGCTGACGGTAGAGATGTTTGTGCTCGAGGAACATCACCGGATCGTCGCAGCGCACGGAGGTGCGCAGAAGTCCGGCGACATCCAGGGCGGTGGAAGGCATCACGACGCGAAGTCCGGGACAGTGGGCGAAAATCGATTCGCCGCTTTGGCTGTGATAGATGCCTCCGCCGGTGAGATAGCCGCCGATGGCCACGCGGAGCACCGCGGGAGATTTGAAGCTGCCGTTTGAGCGCCAGCGCAGGACGCACAGCTCGTCGCGAATCTGCATCATGGCGGGCCAGATGTAATCGAAGAATTGAATTTCGGCTACGGGTTTGAGGCCGCGGGTGGCCATGCCGATAGCGCGGCCGACAATGCTGGCTTCGGCGAGCGGTGTATTGAAGACACGATCTTGGCCGTATTTTCGTTGCAGACCGGAAGTGGCTTTGAAGACGCCGCCCTTCCCTTTTACGTGTTTCAAGGTTTCGTCGCGGCTGGCGTCGGCAACGTCTTCGCCGAAGACGGTGATGCGCTCGTCTCGGGCCATTTCGTCGGAGAGCGTGGCGGCGACCATTTCGACCATGGTCTTGGGAGCGCCGTGAAATTGTGGCTGGGCGGCGAAAGCCGATGATGTGGGATCCACGTCGGGAGAATAGACGTTGACGCGAATGGATTCGATGGCGGGAGGCTCAGCGGCGAGGGCTTGATCAGCGGCTTCGCGGACTTCGTGGTCGACTTCAGCTTCGAGCGCTTCGATTTCTTTTTGGTCGAGCAAGCCCTCGCGAACGAGGAAGAGGGAAAATTTGGAGAGCGGGTCGCGATGCGCTTCTTCTTCGCGCTCCTCGGCGGTTTTGTAGAGTTTTTCGTCGTCGGAAAGCGAATGTGAATAGGGACGGATGACATGCGCGTGAATCAGCGCGGGACCGCGGCGCTGGCGGACATACTCGACGGCTTCTTTGGCGACGGCGTAGCTTTCGAGAGGATCGGTGCCGTCGAACTCGGCTACGTGGAGACCGGGAAAACCGCGAACTAACCTGGAGATGCTGCCGCCGGCGGTCTGCACCTCCACGGGGACAGAAATAGCGTAGCCGTTGTCTTCGATGAGATAGAGCAGCGGCAATTTTTTGGCGCAGGCGGCGTTGAGCGATTCCCAGAACTCGCCTTCGCTGGTGGCGCCGTCGCCAGCAGAGACGTAGACAATTTCGTTGGTGTCGTGACGAACGTATTGACCGAGCGGGGCTTTCTTGGCTTGCGCGAGCGCCTTGGGGCGATTTTGGTAGTAGAGCGTGGCTTCCGCGGCGCCAACGGCTTGCACGAATTGCGTTCCGGTGCAGGAGGATTTCGAAACGATGTTCCATTTGGGGTGGCTCCAGTGGGAGGGCATCTGGCGGCCGCCGGAGGCGGGATCGTCTTTCGCGCCTACGGCTTGCAGAAGAGTTTCCAGGGGCGTGACGCCGAGCATCAAGCAGAGCGCGCGGTCGCGATAGTAGGGATAGAAC
>DATNMD010000052.1:0-25269 GCA_035602505.1 Candidatus Acidiferrum sp. | reverse complement strand
GAATGTGACGGCGTCGGCGCCGTTCACCGTGAAGTAGCGGTTTCCCGCGGGGTGTACTCCGCAAGGGTCGCCGCGCAGGCCGCACTCGGCTCGCGCGGCGTCTTTCCCAACCCTTCCTTTATCCGATTACGGAAGAGTTGCTCGTCATCCGCCCAGAATCGGCGGCAACCCGCCAAAGGAGCTTCCAACGTCCCGCAACGAGATTTCGGCGTCGCGGCGATTTGGGCTGTCCTACTTCTGACAAACGCCTTTGGGCTGCCAGTCGACGAAGGTGGTGCCCGGTTTAGAAGAGTCGTGAACAATGATGAAAAGTGCGTCCCGCTTTCCAGGACCAACCATGTTCAATTTCATGGGGGTTTCGGCCGGGGCGAACATAGTTTCGCCTGCGCGAGCACGCACCGCTCGACCGGGCAGCTCCAGGCACTGCTCACCGGTGAGCAGGTACCACGTCTCCGGTCCGGAGTGTGTGTGCACTGGGACATTAGCTTCCGGGCCAAGGTCTGCTTCATAGACGACGATCTCGTAGCTGGGCCCGGAGGGAATCGAAGGGAGTTGGTCTGTTTCCGTGACGAACGTTCCACCTTTCGACCGACCACCCTTGGACGAGAGGGTGAGGAGCCAGATCTTGCCTGTTGCTTCCACCACCGCACTCGCGGGAGTGGCGGCACTTTGCGCGGCCTCTTTCGTCGGGAAATTCTCGAACCGCCAAACAAGAGGACCGGGCGGTAGCACAGAGAATTTGCCGTGTACAAGCATGGCGCAATCCATATTGGGGGGCCGCTTGCCTGGAATGGGCGACTCGTTGCAGGCTACAGCGCCATGTTCATGGCCATCGGGCGGATTCGCTTGAGCAAACGCCCAGCTGGGCGCTATCAGCGTAAAACAAATACAGGCAGGAACTAGCAAACGTGGCATCGCACAACCTCCGAAAGCCTTCAGATGGTACTCTGGCCGATGGTTTCCAATCATCATTTTTCTTGTTGATCGGACAACCGGGCATTTGGATGTGTTGGCGGCATTTCGGGCATCTGCCCATCGCGGTCCAGACGAGTTTGCGGGATGTAAGATGGGGTTCCGGACGTGTCGTCGGCAAACCGGAACTAATCGTCAGACCGAAACGTGTGCACGCAATTTGGCGATGGGTGGCGTTGCCTTCTTCGCGCGGCCTCTAAGGCCGCGCTCCCCGACTAGAGTCGGGGGCCTTCCACATGACCGCGCGGAGCTGCGCGGCCGGAAGGAGCCCGCTTCAGAAAGCGGGCGCTACAAACGCGCGGAGCTGCACGCCGGCTTGGCGAAGGGCCTTCGCAACTTGGGCGGCGATTTGTGGGGAGCCGGGGGTGTCGCTGTGGATGCATAGGGTGTCGGCGTGCAGTGGCACTTCGGAGCCGTCGCGGGCAATGACTTTGCCTTGCACGATGGTCAGAGCTTGTTGGGCGGCTTCGGTAGGATCGTGAATGAGCGCGTCGGGGTGTTTGCGCGAGCGCAGGGTGCCGTCGGGTTCGTAGCGGCGGTCGGCGAAGGCTTCGGCGGCGATGGGGAACCCGGCGTCGCGGAAAACATCAATCATCGGCGAACCTGCGAGTCCTACCAGCACAACGTGCTGCGACCAGCGCGCCACTCCGGAGGCAATTGCGCGTGCCAGTTGGGCGTTATGGACGGCTTGGTTGTACAGCGCGCCGTGGGGTTTCACGTGCGTGATGTTTGCGTGGTACCGCGCTGCGACCTCGGCCAATGCGCGAACCTGCGCGTAAACCGAATCAGCGACTTCTTCGGGCGACAGATTCAGCTCGATGCGACCAAAGTTGGCGCGATCGGGGTAGCCCGGGTGCGCGCCGATGGCGAGTCTGTGGCGACGAGCCTGCTGGATGGTGGTGGCCATGGTTTGCGCATCGCCGGCGTGGCCGCCACAGGCGATGTTCACAGAGGTAATCGAGCGCATGAGGGCTTCCTGTGTGCCGTCGGAGATGTGCTCGGGCACTTCGCCCAGGTCGCAATTCAAGTCGATGCTCTTCATTTGTCCGCAGCAGTGCGCTCGCGCGTCGAAGAATATCATTATGCAGCGAGGATCGGCGGCTGGTTACAGGTACGACAGGGGCTAAAGCCCCACCTAATTTTTGGGCTAGGGGCGGCACGAGTGAACTCGTGCCCTGATACGAACCTTCCGGCAGGTGACGGCGGGAGTGAACTCGCGCCCTGATACGAACCTTCCGGCAGGTGACGGCGGAATGAACTCGTGCCCTGATACGAACCTTCCGGCAGACGGCGGGAGTGAACTCGTGCCCTGATACAACCCTTGTTGCGGGGGCGGTGGTTCGTGTCAGGGCACGACTTTCCAGTCGTGCCCACCTAACGCAAAGATCAGCAGGCTTTAGCCCCTGCGCTTTTCTTCTGCTTGCGAAGATAAAACGAGCTATACGGATAATCCTCGGGCGTCTCCGCCAAACCGCGCCTAATGCGATTCTCGCCAATGTACTTCCGATGGGCCAGAAAGCTTTCGCGGTCACGGACGCGTTCCTCCGAAAATCCGCGTTGCCAAATTTCATGACCAACACCCAACTCCCTTTTGGCGCGGAAAGAAAAATTACCTTTCACAAGCTGCACAGCTTTTTCGACGCTCAGATTGTGATCGACTGTGATCAACAGATGGAAGTGGTCGGGCATCACCACGAAATCGTGAATGGTAAAGACACTCTTCCGATGATAGGAGCGCAGTACGTGAATGAAGAGAGTTGCCATGCGTTCCGATTGGAGCAGGCCCCGCCCTCCGTGCGTTCTTGAGGTGACAAAGAATGTCCGCCTGTCGCGGAAATTTCGCCGGGATTCGCGTTTCGCGAGGGAATGGCCATTTGCGGCGGATTGTAGCGCATAGCTGACGGTACGCAAGGACAGGGGCTAAAGCCCCACGTAATTTTGGCTCGGGGCGGCACGACTGAAGTCGTGCCCTGACACAAGGACGGAAAGCGGGCGCTACAGGTGCCTAATGCTATCGCGCCTGAGCCATTGCTGATGGAGGCGAGGGCGGAGTTTGCCGGCGGCGAGGGCATCCAGGGCGCGAAAGCGGGCGGCAAGCTCGACGTCGGTCAGGCGGCGCTGGCGGTGGATCCACCGGAGAAAATCCGCCGCAGGGAGATCGCGTTTCTGGACGTTGCATTTCTGACAGCAGGAAACGAGATTGCGGCAGGAATTGTCCCCCATCTCGGCACGTGGGACGACATGATCGAGGCAGCGAGTTGCGGGAGTAAGGCGGCTTAGGCAATAAAAACAGCGGCCGCGTTCTCGGGCATGAATGGCCCGGCGCAGAGTTGGGTGTTTCAGGAAGTCCAAATCCTCGAAATCGAAGGCACGAGTGCGGCTTAGGGGGCGGCGGGCAATCCGGGCTGGGCGAGCGGCACGAACCTCACTGGGGAGACGTACCTCGACCAAGTGACCCGCTTTGCTGCGTTCGACGAGGCGCAAGACACCGTGCGCGACGAGGCGGCGCACAGCCCAGCGGGCGGCGTTGTGGGAGAGACGCGTACCACGAGCGAGCCAGAGGATGGAGAATTGGAGCCGAAGCTCTCCTTCGAGGCGGCTGTGGCGGAGGAGATGAGAGTAGACCACGCGGTCGGTGGTGGACAGGCGCAGACGAGGGACCAGAAGGTCCTCGAATTGTTTCCACACGTGTTCGGCGTTGGGTTTTTTGGTTGGCATGGTTCAGTCCAAAAGAGAGTTGGTTCTTGGCGCAGTTGGCTGCTAAATCCGAGCCGAGCGTAGGGGCACGGGACACCCGTGCCCGTCCTCGTAGCGGCGAGCTTGCCTCGCCATCTGTGCTTGCGCTTGTGGTCTTTGTAGCGGCCGTCGACTGCTTGCCCTGAGCCTCGAAGGGTGGCAGGCGCCATCAAGAAATGACACAAAGACAGAACAGAGGGCGCGAACTCCGGGACAAGGCGAAGATCGGGAAAGAAGGCGAATTGAACGTCAGGCTGCGCCTGCGACTATCACGACGGGCAGAAGAAAGGCAAAACGGATCGTGGCTACATAAAAAAAGCCCCGACTCGCGTCGGGGCGTAATTTTCTACGGAAATGATTGTCTCAGGATAGGAATAGATTGTCAAGCATGAAATATAACGCGCTAGAGCACAAACAAGTCTGGAGATGTGAGCAGTTGCTCTTGCTCCAGCAGCAGGGCGCGGGCCGTGTCCCAGTCAACGCGTTCAAAGCGAATCTCGTCGCGCGGGCGAAGTTGTCCCAGGCTGTGCAAGTCAGCGGAAATCACGTTGGCAATCTTCGCATAGCCGCCGGTGGTTTGTTGTTCCACAAACAAGATGATCGGCAACCCTCCAGCGGTAATCTGAACCGCGCCAATCGAAACGCCTTCGGTAATCATCTCTCCGCCGGATGCTTGCGCAATGGGTGGGCCTTCAAGACGAAGGCCCATGCGATTGGATTCCTCCGCGACACGATAGCTGCTTTCGTAGAACAGTTGCTGCGATGGGCCTGGAAACCAATCACTCTGAGGGCCGGGCGTAACGCGCAACGCCTTGCGAGGCAGCAAATAATCCAATACTCGAGGAGCTACCACTCTCCCTCTAAACGAGGCGGGGGCGGGGCCGATGTGCAGCATGTCTCCTTTGCGCAGAGCTCTGCCATCGTGGCCGCCGAGCCCGCTCAGGAGGTGCGTTGACGCGCTGCCTAGGAAGGGCCTCACAATGATTCCGCCCTGAACGCACAAATAACAGCGCGCTCCCGAACGAGTAGACCCGACGCGGAGTGTCTGACCCGGCTTCGTTTCAACCGAGGTCCACAGGTCAACGGCTGCGCCATCCAACGTTGTCCCGAAGTCTGAGCCCGTTAGAGCGAAGGTGGCGCCTCCCCTAAACAGGAATGTACCGCCGAGCAGAGTCATTTCCAGCGCCGCTTCGCCTTCTGCGTTGCCCAGCAACCGATTCCCCAGGCGAATCGAAACCGGATCGGCTGCCCCGGAAGGTGACACACCCATGGGGCTGAATCCTTCTCGCCCGAGATCCTGAACGGTGGTTAGGAGGCCCGGCGCTTGCACCTGAATGACGCTCATGCATGCTCCAGCGCCGCGAATTGCTCGGCTGAAATCGGGGTAAATCGCACGCGATCTCCAATCGACAAGAGGCTCAAGGCGCCGCGGTCGGAGCGGAACATCGCGATGGGAGTGCGTCCCAGCAATCTCCAACCGCCCGGCGTCGCGACGGGGTACACCCCAGTTTGACTCCCAGCGATGCCGACGCTGCCGGGCGGCACCCTGCGCCGCGGCGTGGCCAAGCGCGGAGTCACCAACGCTTCCGGCAATTCCCCGAGATACGCGAACCCAGGGACGAACCCTAGAAAATACACAAGGTACGTAGTCGAGGAATGCAGCTCGATCACTTGAGCGGGTGTCACTCCGTGCATTGCGCTTACATCATTCAGGTCGGGACCGTGTTCTCCGCCGTAGCACACGGGGATTTCCACCTGGCGCGGCTCCGGGAGAGTCACCTCCTCCAGCCTCCCGAGATACCGCTTCAGAATCTCTTCGAGTTTTTCGTGCCGCCACTTAAGTGCGTCGAACTTGACCAAAATGGAGCAATATGCGGGATTAAGGTTGCGGACGCCTGCAATCGGCTCCAACTCAAGCAGCCGTAGCAGTCTTCTGACGTGTTCGTGAGCTTCCAGCGTGATTTGTTGGCCGAAGTAGATTAGTAGCGATTGATCGCTCGCGCGTTGGAATCGCGCACGGTCGGCTGCGGACATGAGCATGCGGGGAGAGTATACCGCCACCCAGGCTGGGCGAACGTCGCCCCATTTATGCTAAATCTTGTCCCAGGAAGTTGACACAGAACCCCCGCCTTCTTGGGGGAAGAGAGGCGGGGCGTCGGTCGCGTCAGTGTTCGTTTATTCTTGCTGTTTGAAGGAAAGCGGAAACTCGAGAGTCTGATTTTCGATAGGGATGCGGAGCATCAATTGTTGGGGGCTCTTGCCGCGGTCGAACCAGACGGCACCGGCGACTTTGTCGTTGGGCTCGATGGTACCGGGTTTGAGTGCCAAGGCCAGGATTTGCTGAGCTGTGTTGTTAAGAGTCTGTTTGCCTTCTTTGCGCACGGCATTTTCTTCCGCGTATTGATGCTGAATGATGTAGTTAGGAGCGGAAACGGACGGCGCGAAAGAGGATTTGTAGCCAACGTTGGTGGCGCTGACCGATTGGGCTGGCGAGATCGTGCGCGCCGACGCGCTCGCAGGCTCCGCGATAGCCTCCGTCCACAGAACCTGATGGGTCACGTTCTTAGCTAACTGCGCGGGATCTTGATAGAAGAGCGGCTTTCCATGGACACTCACGTCGTCAAGGATGAACTGTGACGGCTCGATGTGGAGCGGTTGCGAGCTACTGTTGGCGATGGCCACGTTGGCGCGCAGCTTCCATCCGGTGTCGTGCAGAGAGACTTGCACCGTGACGCCGCTGACCGTGAGCGATTCGACGAGGATTCCGTTGCTCATAAAATGGTCGCAGCCGGCGGCGCCCTGCTGCCAGCGAGCTACGCCATTTTCAATGTTTGCACGTTCCACGCTGGGAGGGCGTTTGGGCGCGGGAATTTTTTTGAGGTAGATTGCAGCGACGTACCCTACTTTGCCGTCGGCGGTCTTTATTTTGACCGTATAGCCTTCGTCATTGGCGAGCACGGTGACTTCCTCGCCGCACTTGAGCGTGGCGATGATCTGCAAGGGCAGCGACTGCTCGGCGTCGGAGGTCATGGGCACGCCGCGTATGCCGGGGCAGTTGATCTTCCAGTTGGGAGCAGCCGGAACAGTCGCCGCGGGCGACGTGTCGGTCTGCGCCCGCGATGCGGGAACCAAGGATGAAGCGATGATGCTCAGCAAAGCAAAATTTGTTGTGATTGATTTGCGCACTGAAGCCCCCCTCCGGGTTCAGCTGGAAAACCCTGCTGCGGCTTTACCGGCATCGTCCGCCCCGTGCGTTTATGTGTCCATAGAGCGCGCGTACAGGTCTTTGTGGTTTGTCGGACAGCCGTCCGCAAGTAGGCGCGCCGGGATCCTTGCTTGAGGGGTGTGATTGTTTCTTGTAGGCTCAAGCGGCGAGGCGATTCCATGAATGAGTTCAGCAGAATAGTGAAAGCCACAATTCTGGCGATGTCACTTGCGGCGGCAGCGGCCAATGCGCAGGCGCCGGGGAATGCGCCGGGCAGCGCTAGCGCGGATTGCGCCGATCTGCCGTCGCTAGCCGCGAAGCTGGAAAGAACGGACAAGATTTTGCACGATTGGCCGAACCTCGCGCGCTACGCAGAAGCCAACGCGGCTGTCCCGGCACCCACGAAGTTCGACCTGCGCGTCGTGTTTATGGGCGACTCGATTACGGATGCCTGGGTCAGCCCCGAGTACGGCGGCTTTTTCCCGGGGAAGCCGTATATCGACCGCGGAATCAGCGGCCAGACCACGCCTCAGATGCTGATTCGGTTTCGTCCGGATGTGATTGACCTGCATCCGAAGGTTGTGGTGATTTTGGCGGGCACGAATGATATCGCGGGGAATACCGGACCGATGACGCTGGGCCAAATCGAGGGAAACCTGGCATCCATGGCCCAACTCGCGAAGGCGAGCAAGATTCGTGTGGTTCTCGCGTCCGTGCTGCCGGTGAGCAACTACGGGCACGACCGCCAAGGCAGTCCCCTCGATATGCGCATCAACCGGCCGCCAGAGAAAATTCTGGAGCTGAATGCGTGGATCAAGAAATACGCCGCGGAGAACAGGCACACGTACCTTGACTATTTTTCAGCGCTGGTCGACCCGCAAGGGATGTTGCAAAAGGATTTGAGCCAGGACGGACTTCATCCTAATGGAAAGGGTTATGCGGTAATGTCGCCACTCGCGGAACAAGCGATTCGCACCGCGCTGAATAAATGGCGCTGAGCTGTGTGGGCCGGGTAAGTTGCTACGTCAACCGTATCGCCAACAGATATCGCGTTAGCGAGACACTTCCAGGCGTTTCTCCAGGCTCTCGAGCGTACTTCTAGTTTTTCCGTACTCCACGAAGTCCTTCACCAAACTGGAGAGCTGTCTCGCCGCCTCCGCGTTCGACTTTAAATACTGTTGGTACTCTGGATCCTGCAGATGCTTGGGATTGCGGTTGAGGTGTTCAATCGCGGCAGTGGTGTTCGAAGCAAGCTTTTGCGCAACGGGAATAATGCGGTCAATGGCCTCCTGCTGCCAGGGAGAAGCGCTGCTGCGCATGTTTTGCAGCTTCTGGATAGTCTCGCCAATCCTGTTGATGCGTTCTTTGATGGCTTCCAATTCTGCCGCGTGACTCTCCCAAGACACGTTGGACCGAGAGAACGACTCGAGTTCGTCGGAATCACGCTGCAGGTCGGCGGCCTGCATCTTGATATCCTCTAGGAGTTTGGACACCTCGCGGTTGTCTTCGGGAGACCCCGCGGCTTTGGTTTGCAGACAAGCTGAAAACAGTGCAGCTAACAGAAAGGCTAAGGAGAACGAGCAACTAGCAAGAACTTGAACTCTGTATTTCATTCCTGACTCCCTTCGATTTTTCTGGTCACCGGTGAAACGGCGCCCGAACATATCCGGCAGGACACAGATCAAGTTGCATACAGGACGCCCTGGGCCGCTGGCTGTGCACGCGATTCTCCAAAGGCGTAAAACATGGCGCGTGGCGCCAGGCGCACGAAAGTAAGTCAGTTAACGACCGAATGCATCTGCGGAGGCTATCGACCTGCGACAGCGACGCCCATTGCTGTCGGCCGGTTGACACATCTTCGACACATTTAACGCCTTGCAGTCAGTTCGTTAACATCAAGATCGCCGTCTACCTTGACCCTGAAACACGGGTGCGTTAGGGTGTAAGAAGTTTCTCCGTGAGTTGGCTGCGCTAGCTGAGTGCAGGAAAGCGGTCAACGGACAGCAGGAGGAATCCGCCATCGGCCACCCGGTTTCTGTAGAAGCAAAGCCCGCCACTTGGATGCGACGTACCGTTCACATTTCCGGACAAATCGAACCTTTATTCGGCACTCTCGATGAGAACGTGCGCCTGCTGGAGGATGCGCTGCAGGTGCGCACGCATTTGAACGACACGCGGCTGACGATTGAAGGCAAGCAGGACAATGTCGACCAAGCCGTGAAAATCATCGAGGAATACAACCACCTGACGCGGCACGGGCGGGTGCTCTCGAGCGCGGAAGTGAAGTCGCTGATGCGCGTAGCCACCGAGGAGCCGCACGAATCGCCGCGGGGAATGTTTGAGCATCCGCGCGCGCGTTCATTCGGCAAAAAAGTGGTTACACCGAAAAACGCCAGCCAGCGGCGCTACATGGAGGAAATTGAAAAGCACGACATGATGTTCGCCGTCGGGCCGGGCGGCACCGGTAAGACGTACATCGCCGTGGCCATGGCGGTGAGCGCGCTGCTGACCAAGCAGGTCAACCGCATCATTTTGGCGCGGCCGGCGGTGGAGGCGGGAGAACGGCTGGGCTTTTTGCCGGGCACTTTGCAACAAAAGATTGATCCGTACATGCGGCCGCTGTATGACGCGCTCTACGACATGCTGGATGCGGACAAACTGGATCGTTTTCTGGAAAAGGGCATCATCGAGGTGGCCCCGCTGGCGTTCATGCGCGGCCGCACGTTGAACGATTCATTCGTGATTCTGGACGAAGCGCAAAACACTACGAGTGAACAAATGAAAATGTTTTTGACGCGGCTGGGCTTCAACTCCAAGGCGGTGGTGACCGGCGACGTCACGCAGATTGATTTGCCCGCCGGGAAGAAGTCGGGGCTGGTGGAGGCGCTGGAAGTCTGCGGGAAGATCGACGGCATCGGCGTGGCGCAGTTCACGGAAAAAGACGTGGTGCGGCACAACTTGGTGCAGCAGATTATCCGCGCGTATGAAGAGTATGATGGCTCGCAGCCGCAACGCACCGGCGGGAACGGAAAGCCGGAGCCGCGCGCCGAACCCGGAAAAGAGCAGGCCAAAGAATCTCTGCGAGGATGATCCTGAACCGCCAGCGGGCCGTGCGCGTGGCACGGCGGCCACTTGAGCTATTCCTGGCTCGTGTGCGGCGGGAACTGGGAATCGGAGAAGCGGACATCACCATTTGCCTCGTCAGCGACGAGGAGATCGCGCGGATGAATCAGGCCTTTCGCAGAAAGAAAGGGACAACTGACGTGCTGTCGTTTCCCGCGATTCATCGCCGCGTGCCCGTTTCGTTATCGCAGCGCCGCAAGCCCGCCAGCGGCCACCGCTCGAAAGCGGAAGTATTTCTCGGGGACATAGCCATCTCGCCTTCCACGGCCCGCCGCTATGCCAAGAAATTTGGCCGCACGTTGCCGAGTGAGCTGCAGGTCCTGATTCTGCACGGCGTGCTTCATCTACTCGGTTACGATCACGAAGCCGACCGCGGGGAAATGGATCGCGTCGAAGGGCGATTGCGGCGGAGGCTGGGACTCACGTGAAGCTCTTTTTCTGGGCCTACACGATTGCCACGCTGCTGTTGGCGCTGGGCCTCCCGATATTTTCATACCTGACGCTGATCTATCGCGAACTCGGGCGCATGACCACTGGGCGCATTCACGAACATCTGGAAATCTTCGAAGCGGAAATCGAGCCGAAGCTCAAGATCAACCGGCGCAGCGGGGGGCGCACGTTTCGCATCCTCGGGCACTTCTGGCTGGCGTTTCTCGTATTGGAGACGACGCGCGGGGTGGTGTATTTCGTTCCTGGCACTTGGGAATCGTTTCTGGAGTTCATTGTTTTCCTGACGCTGGAAGTCGTGATCTTGATGCATTTTATCCCGGACATGCTGTTGTACCGCACGACCGGACGATGGCTGCTGCCTTTATTGCCGCTGATTCGCGCGGCGATGTGGCTGGTCTGGCCGGTGCGGGTTTTCCTGGAAGGCGCGGAGTCGCTGGCGAGAATTGCCGAGCACGAGCCGGAACGCACCGAGGAGCAACGCACGGAAGAAGGCATCGAGGCGCTGGTCGAAGCTGCGGAAGAGGAAGGAATCATCGAACGGGAGCAGGGCGATTTGATCGAGCAAGTCGTGGAATTCAGCGACAAGCGCGTGCGCGAAGTAATGACGCCACGCCCGGACATCGTGGCCATTGCGGCGGACGCCACGCTGGAAGAATTGCACGCGAAAGTAGTAGAGACGCGATTCGCGCGGTTGCCGGTTTATGAGAAGTCGCTGGACGATATTTTCGGCGTGGCCTACGCGCAGGATTTATTGCACATCGCCGACCACGACTTGCCCAAGCGAAAAGTGCGCGAGCTGGCGCGCCCGGTGATGTTTATTCCGGAGACGAAGGCTGGCTCGGAGCTCCTCCGCGAGATGCGGCAGAAGAATCATGCCATGGCCATCGTGATCGACGAGCACGGGCTGGTGGCAGGGCTCGCCACCGTGGAGGATCTCGTCGAGGAAATTGTCGGCGAGAGCGGACGCGACGACAGACAGCCCGCGCCGGACGTGGTGCGCGAGCCCGACGGCGGGTTGGTCATGCGCGGAAGCATGTCCATCGACGACGTGGAAGATCTGCTTGGCGTGCATTTTGGAGACAAGACGGATGAAGCGGTGACCACCGTTGCGGGTTTGCTGAGTCATGTGTCGGGAAAAGTTCCCGCGCCAGGCGACAAGGTGGACATTGCGGGCTATCGGTTTGAAATACTGGAAGCGAACCAACGAAAGGTTCTGCGGCTGCGCATCCGAAAACGCCCCGCCGCTACGGTCTCAGCGAAGTAGATTCGCGATTCACTCCACGCTTTCCCCCGTTTTTTCTTCGTCTTGATCGCCTTGCGCTGTGCTCAGACCCTCGAGCTGAAAGTGCCAATCCAGTTCGCGGACGCGCTGGGGATTATCGCGCCAATCCGGCGCGACCTTGACGAACAAGCCCAGAAAGACCTTCGCGTCCAGAAGGGATTCCAGCTCATTACGAGCTTCCGTGCCGATTTTTTTTAGCATCGCGCCCTTGTGCCCAATGAGGATTTTCTTCTGCGTGTCGCGCTCGACGTTCAGTGTCGCTTCGATACGCAATAGCCTTGGAGTCTCCTCGAACTTGTCCACGAAGACGGCCAGCGCGTAGGGCAGTTCGTGGTGCAAGGCTCGGATGGCCTTCTCGCGAATGATTTCGGCAGCGAGAAATCGCTCGGGCTGATCAGTGACCTGGTCTTCCGGAAAATACGGCTGGCTCTCGGGCAGATGGCGGAAGACTTCGTCCAGCAGGTCGTCGCAGCCGGTTCCCTTGATCGCGGAGAGCGGAACGATGGCGGCAAATTCGAATTCCTTGCTGAAACGGTCGATCAGAGGCAAGAGCTGAGGTTTCGGAACGGCGTCGACTTTATTCAAAACAAGGATCGTTTTTCCGCGGAAGCGCTGGGCTTTCTCGATCAGCATCGAGTCGGTTTGCGGCGAGACGCGGCTGGCATCCACGATAAGGAGAAGGACGTCGATGCCCTCGACGGCGGCGGCGATCTCATGCATCATCTGCCTGCCGAGCGCGGAATCGGCGTCGTGCAGTCCGGGCGTATCGATAAACACAATCTGGCCGCGCTTTTGCGTGACGATGCCTTGAATGCGATTTCGCGTGGTTTGCGGCTTCGACGTAACAATCGCGATTTTTTGACCGACAAGCCGGTTGAGCAGCGTGGATTTTCCCGCGTTGGGGCGGCCGACAATAGCGACAAAGCCAGCGCGAAAGCTGCCTTTCGTCGGTTCGATTTTTTCGTTTTCCGGAGTCACGGTTGGAGGAGTCACACTAATCTGGCGCAGCGATGCCGAGGGATTTCATTTTGCGGTAGAGGTGGCTGCGTTCGAGGCCCAGAGCCGTAGCGGTCTGCGTCATGTTCCAGCGGTTTTCCTGTAGTTTGCGCAAAATAAATTCCCGCTCATAGGCGCTGCGCGCTTCGTGCAGTGTGGAATACGGGTGCTGGGGACTTTCCGCCACCCCACGAAAGATCTCAGGGGGCAGATGGTGCGGCTCGATGCGCGCTTGCGGGCAAACGATGACTAAGCGCTCGACGAGGTTGCGAAGCTCGCGGATGTTTCCCGGCCAAGGGTGCCGCAGCAAAATCTCCATGGCGGTATCGCTAAGCTCGCGCGTTCTCTTCCCATACGCCGCGCTGAACTCGTTCAGGAAATACTTCGCCAGGATGGGGATGTCCTCTTTGCGGTCGCGCAGCGGCGGTACGAAGAAGGGAATTACGTTGAGCCGGTAGAAGAGATCCTGGCGGAAGGCGCCGCGCGCAATCTCTTGTTCGAGATTCTTGTTCGTGGCCGCGAGAACGCGAACATCCACGCTCAGAGTCTGGCTGGAGCCGACGGGTTCGAAGCGCTGCTCTTCCAACACGCGCAGCACTTTCGATTGCGTGCGCAAGCTCATGTCGCCGACCTCGTCAAGGAAGAGAGTGCCGCCGTCGGCTTTCTTGAATTTGCCAATCTTGTCTTCAGCGGCACCCGTAAAGCTGCCTTTCACGTGCCCGAAAAGCTCGGATTCGATCAACTCCTCAGGGATAGCCGCGCAGTTCACTTCGACAAACAGGCCTTTGCTGCGCAGGCTGGCGGCGTGCAAGGCGCGCGCGACCAGCTCCTTGCCCGTGCCGCTCTCGCCATAGATCAGCACGCGACCGTTGGTCGGCGCCGTGACCGCAATTTGCTGCCGCAAGGCCTTCATCGGCACGCTTTCGCCGATGACCTGATAGCGATGGCCCAACTCGGTGCGCAGAAGCTGATTCTCTTCCTGCAAGCGCCGCTGCTGAATGGCGTTGCGGACGAGCACAATAATCTTTTCAAGCGAGAGTGGCTTCTCGATGAAGTCAAAAGCACCAAGTTTTGTGGCGCGCACCGCGGTTTCGATGGTGCCGTGACCGGAGATCATGATGACGGCGGGAGGGCGCTGCGAGGCTTGCAAGCGGCTGAGTGCCTCCAGGCCGTCCATGCCGGGCAGCCACACATCGAGCAGAATCACTTCAACATCGCCGGTGGAGGCGCGTTCCAGCGCTTCCTCTGCGGAGGCCACGGATTCGACGTGATAGCCCTCGTCTTGCAGAATCGACGACAGTGATTCACGGATGCCAGGTTCGTCATCGACGACCAGAAGATGGGGTCGCGTGGTCATGTGGAGGTTTCCACTCCGGCACGTTCGGCCGCAGCCGGCGCCGGTTCAGCGATGGGCAACTCGATCACAAAGCGCGAGCCGGCAGGGAAGTTATCTTCGACGTGAATGCTGCCGCCATGCTCGGCAACGATGCGCGCGGCGATGGCCAGGCCTAAGCCCGTTCCGCGACCTTTAGTCGAAAACTGAGGCAGGAAAAGCTTGTCTTTGTCCTCAGGGGAGATGCCGTGCCCTGTGTCCTGCACGCAGATCTCGACGGTTTCGGAGTCGTCATGCGCGCGAGTGATGACGGTTATCTCGCGCAGCGAACAGGTTTCCAGGGCCTCCGCGGCATTGTCGATCAGATTAACGACGACGCTGCGCAGCAGCCCGCCGTCGGCGCGCACCGTAGGCAGATTTTCGGCCAGCGACGTTTTTAAGGTGATGCCGTCGAGGCGGCCGGAAAAAACTTCAACCGCTTCGTTCACGATGGTGTTGGCGCCGGTGAGAGTCAGCTTCGCGGCAGGGAAACGCACAAATTGTGAGAACTCATTAACCAATGCGGCCAGCGTGGAGACTTCGCGCTCGATCAACCGGGAGCATTCCTGTACGAGGTGGGTGAGCTCGGGATCGCGCGCCGGCGAAGCCGGCTCCGAAGTGTTGCGGCGATCCAGAAAGCGCGCGAGGCGTTGGGAAGAAAGCTGAATCGGCGTGAGTGGATTCTTGATTTCGTGAGCGATGCGCCGAGCCACTTCCTGCCACGCGGCGGATTTTTGCGCGTGCAGCATTTCGGTCAGGTCATCGAGCACGAGCACGAATCCCGTATTGGCGCGGCGCGGGCCGAGCGAACTGACTGTAACGGCGGCGTGCAGGACGCGCCCGCCAACAACCGTTTCAATTTCACGCGAAACCACGCCCATGCGCAGCGACCGGCGCATGAGATATTGCACCGTCCGCGCAGCTTCCGTTCCAAGAAGTTCCTCCAGCGAATGCGTATCTCGAGCAGCGGTAGTGAACATGCGCCCTACAGCGGTATTCCCGCGCAAAATGGCGCCGTCGGCATCGAGAGAAATCACGCCAGTGGGAATATTTTCCAGCACGGTTTCCATCAACTGCCGCCGCCGCTCCAATTCCTGCACCGCCTGTTGGAGGTTGCGCGTAAACTGGTCAATCTGTGAGCGGTTGTCGCGCAACTGCGTCGTCATGGCGTTGAACGAGCGCACCAGCACGCCAAGTTCGTCTTGCGCCTGCTCGGGAACTTGATAGTCAAAATTGCCCGCGGAAACTTCGCGCGTTCCTTCGGCAAGTGCCTGAATCGGCACGGTCACCTGCTTGGCAAGGAAAAGCGCCAACCACATCACGGAAAAGAGCAAGAGGACGGTGAAGAAAGCGAGAATCAGCAACATCTGGCGTTTCAGCGCGCGCAAATTCTGCTTCTCGGTTTCGTACTCTCGTGTTTGTGTCTGGATCAGAGTGAATCGCTTCAAAAAATCGGGGCTCGTGCGATAACCAGCGGCAACGTACCCCGAGGTCTTTCCGGTCTCAACAGTAGAAATGCGGGCGACCAAATAGGTTTTGCCTTGTGCTTGCCATACCTCGACGCCGCTGGGAAGCGTGCGCAGAGGACTGCCGAGCACACCCAGGTGCTGGCAGATGGCGCCGCCGCGGTCTTCGGGTTGATCGTCGCAGACGACGCCGCCGCGCACCGGGTTGCCGTCTTTATCGAGGAGCCAAATAGCGTCGAGCCCGGAGGCAAAGGCATGTTGCAGCAGTTCGCCGGTAGGCAGTGATAAGTTTTTCTGCGCCTGCCGCGCCAGGGTGCGAAGGCGCGGCAGGGTGGTAGTGCGCCCAAAATCATTCAGCAGGCTTTGCGTCTGCTCGGAGGCGATTTCAAGAGGGCGGGGGAACCAGCGGCCCAGCGTCCGGTTGAGCAGCGAATAGCTGACCAAAAACATGAACAGCACCGGCAGCAGGGACAAGGCCATGGCGCCCACGACCATCTTGGTTTTGAAGCGTGCGCCAAGTTGCTCCTTGCTGCTCTCTGCCCAAAGGCGCAGCACCGTGCGCATGAGAATCATGAAAAACACGAGAAATGCTGCGGTGATAAAGCTGGAAACCGCGTATAGAGGCAATAGTTGGCGCCAATTTCCCGGTTCGAAGGGTACGTCCAACGAGCCAAACGTAAACACCGCCGCGAGCAGCAGCGTGAGAAGCGCGGCGCCGATGCCCAAGGTCCAGCGCTGTTTTGGCTCAAGGGAACTCATAAAGAAGCCTGAATCGCCTGCGGCAGAAAAGAATGCAGCGGACACTCATTGCAACGAGGATTGCGTGTGCGGCAATACTCCTTGCCGGTGCGAACAATCAGGGCGTGGAATTCATTATACAGCGGCACGTCGCCAGCAAGGCTGCGTTCAAAGAGCTGGCGGATTTCTTCGTACGTCTGCGTCGGCGTGGCGAGCTGATGGCGCTCCAGCAGACGCCGGGTATAGGCATCGACCACGAATACAGGGTGCTTGCCTGCATACAGCAGGATGGAGTCCGCTGTTTCCGGGCCAATGCCATGGACGGAGAGAAGCTTTTCGCGCAGCGCCGCCGTTGGAGTGCGGAACATCTTTGTCAGCGAACCGCCGTACTCAGATCGTAGAAAGCGGACGAAGCATTTCAGTTTTTTGGCTTTCTGGCGGAAGTAGCCCGACGAGCGAACAAGCCGGGCGAGCCGCGCCAAGGAAACCGTTTCAATGGCACGAGGCGTCAGGAGTTTTTCCTGGCGGAGATTCCGGATGGCAATTTCGACGTTGGTCCAGGAAGTGTTTTGCGTAAGGATGGCGCCGACGATGACCTCGAAAGCGGTGCGGCCTGGCCACCAATGTTGCCGCCCGTGAGCAGCGAAGAGAGCATCGTAATATGTGCGAATGGTGTTCGGCGATGCGAGCGGTGCCATGCGCGCCGAAGGATTTCCCGCACGCTCGATTTGCGAGGGAATAGACATCTTCTTGGCAAGATAGCGGCGGCTGCTAAGCAAGTCAACCAATCAGCGCGCGCTGCCAGATTTATGCCGAACGTGCGCCCGTACTTGGCTATTCGGAAACCTGACCCGGAGGACAGGTATTAGCCATTTCAGAACGGACTAACAATTTCTGTCAGCCTGCGACGCCTGCTTTTGCTAAGGTGGGCGATGGTTGCTGTTCAGTTGGGAGCGCGCGGATGTCCGTCCGGCTCGGCGAAATTTTGCTCAAAGAAAGCCTGATTACTCAGGAGCAGCTCCAGAAGGCGCTGGAATTCCAACGCACCAATGGAGGCAAGCTGGGAAGCTGCCTGACCAAAATGGGCTTCATTACGGACGACGACATTACGGGAGTCTTATCCCGCCAGTACGGCGTTCCTTCCATCAATCTCAAGTTTTACGAAATCGACCCCAACGTCATCAAGCTGATCCCGCAGGATACAGCCCTGCGCTACCAGGTGATACCGCTTTCGCGCGTCGGCTCGGTCCTGACCATCGCGATGACGGACCCCACCAACGTCTTCGCCATGGACGACATCAAGTTCATGACCGGCTTCAACGTGGAGCCGGTCGTCGCATCCGAATCCGCGATCGGCGAAGCAATCACACGTTTTTACGGCGGGTCCGACGCCGATTCCGAAGAGCTCAGCAAGATGATGAAGGACCTCGTCGATGACGAGGAGCTGGAGTTGGCCGCGGAAGAAGCGGAGCTGGACGCGGCGTCGCTGGAGAAAGCGGCCGAAGAAGCGCCGATCATCAAGCTCGTGAACCTGATATTGACCGATTCCGTAAAGCGAGGCGCAAGCGATATTCACCTTGAGCCCTACGAAAATGAAATGCGCGTACGCTTCCGCGTGGACGGCGTCCTGCAAACGGTGATGAGCCCGCCGCTGCGCTTGAAAGACGCGATGACCAGCCGCATAAAGATCATGGCCAAACTGGACATCGCCGAAAAGCGCTTGCCGCAGGACGGCCGCATCATGATCAAGTACCGTGCGGACGGCAAGAAGAAGGAGCTCGACTTCCGCGTTTCCTCGGTGCCGACACTGTACGGCGAAAAGATCGTGATGCGGTTGCTCGACAAAGAGAACCTCCGGCTCGACATGACCAAACTGGGTTTCGAGCCGGAATCGCTCAAGAAATTCGAACGCAATATTTTGAAGCCCTACGGCATGGTGCTCGTCACGGGTCCGACCGGTTCGGGAAAAACGAACACCTTGTATTCCTCGGTCTCGCGGCTGAACACCGTGGACACCAACATCATGACCGCTGAAGACCCCGTCGAATTCCAGTTGAGTGGAATCAACCAGGTGCAGATGAAAGAGCAGATCGGCTTGAACTTCGCGGCCGCCCTGCGCGCGTTCTTGCGGCAAGACCCCAACATTATTCTGGTTGGCGAAATCCGCGACTTTGAGACGGCGGAAATCGCGGTCAAGGCCGCGCTCACTGGGCATTTGGTGCTCTCCACACTGCACACCAACGACGCGCCTTCCACCATCAGCCGCTTGATGAACATGGGTATCGAGCCATTCCTCGTCGCCACCTCGGTAAATCTGATTTGCGCGCAGCGCCTGGTGCGCCGTATCTGCTCCAATTGCAAGGAAGAGCTGGACGTGCCGGAGCAGGCCCTGGTGGACGCCGGCTATTCACCGGAAGAAGCCAAGAAGACCAAGATCTATCACGGCAAAGGCTGTTCCACCTGCGGTAAGGGCGGATACAAGGGCCGCACCGGCTTGTACGAAGTGATGGAAATTAATGACGAACTGCGCGAATTGATCCTGGTCGGCGCGTCGGCGCTGGAATTGAAAAAGAAAGCCATCGAGCAGGGAATGATCACGTTGCGGCGCAGCGGCTTGATCAAGGTCGCCTTGGGGCAGACCACCATGGAAGAGGTACTGCGCGAAACGGTTCTGTAGAAAAGGTGCGAGATGCCTGGAATTACACTGAGTGAATTGCTGAAGAAAATGATCGAGATGGGCGGCAGCGATCTGCATATCACGACTAATAGCGCCCCACGCGTACGCGTGCACGGCAAGCTGCGCCCGCTAGACATGCCCCCGCTTACCGCCTCGGACACCAAGTCGCTGGCGTACAGCGTACTGACCGACGCGCAAAAGCACCGCTTTGAGGAGAACCTCGAGCTGGACTTTTCCTTCGGCTTGAAAAATCTAGCGCGCTTCCGCGGTAACGTTTTTAATCAGCGCGGCGCGGTCGGAGCTGTTTTCCGCACCATTCCGTGGGAAATCAAAGGCTTCGATGCTCTTGGCTTGCCCACCGTGATAAAGGGGCTCTGCGACAAGCCGCGCGGATTGGTGCTCGTTACTGGGCCCACGGGTTCCGGTAAGTCGACAACTCTCGCCGCCATGCTGGACAAGATCAACAGCGAACGCGAAGAGCACATGATCACTGTCGAAGATCCCATTGAGTTTCTTCACAATCACAAAAAGTGCCTGGTGAATCAGCGCGAAGTGCACGCGGATACCCATTCCTTCGCAAACTCGCTGCGCGCGGCGTTGCGCGAAGACCCCGACGTGGTGCTCATCGGTGAGATGCGCGACCTGGAGACCATCGAGTCGGCGCTGCGCATCGCTGAAACCGGCCACTTGACCTTCGCAACCTTGCACACGAATTCCGCCTCCTCGACCATCAACCGCATCATCGACGTCTTTCCGTCGCACCAGCAGCCCCAGATTCGCGCGCAGCTCTCCATGGTAGTCGAGGGAATTCTTTGCCAGGCGCTGCTGCCGCGTTCTGACGGGCGCGGCCGCGCCATGGTGATGGAAGTGCTCATCCCCACACCGGCGATCCGCAACCTGATCCGTGAAGACAAGATTCACCAGATCTATTCGGCAATGCAAACGGGCACCGGGCAAACCGGCATGCAGACGTTCAACCAGGGTTTAGCGAATGCCTATTTTACGAAGCTGATTACCATGGACATGGCATTGTCGCGCTCGTCAAATCCCGATGAGTTGCAAGACATGATTAACCGCGGCGTGTCATCTCCTTCGGGAGGAATGAAGACGCCGGTGGCATCGAAACGCTAAGAACCTGGGCATAGCGACATGACGGCAAGTTGTTGGGCCGAGTAGCTGAGGAGGATTGAAATGCCGGTCTATACATATCGGGGTACGAATAGAGCGGGTGGTGCCGTCAGCGGCGAAGCGACGGCGACCAGCAAGGCGGAGCTGCAGAATATTCTGCGTCGGCAGCAGATTACCGCCACCAAGATGTCGGAGAAGGGCAAGGAATTTAACCTGCCCACGTTCGGCGGCTCGGTGAAGGCGAAGGAGCTGGCGGTCTTCACGCGCCAGTTCTCAGTGATGATCGATGCCGGACTGCCGCTGGTGCAATGCCTGGAAATCCTGGCCGGCCAGCAGGAAAATAAGCTGTTTCAGAAGGTGCTGACCGGGACCAGGTCGGCGGTCGAGGGTGGTGCCACGCTTTCCGCGGCTATGCGACAGTTTCCGAAGGTCTTTGATCCGCTATATGTCAACATGGTGGAAGCCGGCGAAACGGGCGGTATTCTCGATACCATTCTGCAGCGCCTTTCGCAATACATCGAAAAAAACGTCAAGCTGCAGCGCGCCGTAAAATCCGCGCTGGTTTACCCAGTGGGTGTTTTGACCGTCGCCGCGGGCGTCATCATCTTGTTGCTCTGGAAAGTCGTGCCCGTCTTTGCAACGTTGTTCGCAGGCTTGGGCGTGACGCTGCCTCTGCCGACCAGAATAGTCATCGGCATGAGCAACTTCGTCGGGAGTTATTTCGGCCTTGCCCTCCTGGTCGCATTCGTGGCTGCGATTTTTGGGATCAAAGTTTGGTACGGAACGCCCCAGGGACGCTACGTAATCGACGCCACCCTTTTGAAGGCGCCGCTGATTGGTATGTTGCTCCGAAAAATTGCCGTGGCGCGCTTCACACGTACCCTCGGTACGCTCATCTCCAGCGGCGTACCCATCCTCGAAGGCCTGGACATCACCGCGAAAACCGCGGGGAATGCTGTCGTAGAGAAGGCTCTGATGAAAGTTCGCAGGGCGCTCGAAGAAGGCAAGTCGCTGACCGAGCCGCTGCGTGAAACTGAGGTTTTTCCCGGCATGGTCACCCAGATGATCGGCGTCGGCGAACAGACCGGCGCGATGGACGCCATGCTGCAGAAGATCGCGGACTTTTATGAAGATGAAGTCGACGCCGCGGTAAAAGACTTGTTGACGGCCCTTGAGCCGGTCATGATCGTGTTTTTGGGCGTGGTGGTCGGCGGCGTGGTTATTTCCATGTACTTGCCGCTGTTCTCGCTCATCGGCCAGTTGAGTCAGGCGCACTAATTTGCCGGGATCGGCAAACAGCATCTAATCTATTTGTGAAGGCCGGAGGGGGCTTGCCGGCCTTCATGCATTCAGCAGCAAATCCGGCCATTGGCCGGCAGACCGCAACCATATAGCGCCGTAATCACCATGGAACAGGGCTACACGACGCGGGAATGGCTGGATTGGCTGACGCGTGTGCGTCTGCTGATGATTGCCTTAATCCTCAGCATAGGCGTAGCTTGGCCCTCGTATTTGCCTTTGGCCGGGGACAGCCCCTATTTCCTGCCCTTGGTGATTTTCTGGATCACGCTGGGAACTCTGCACATCATCTTGGTGCGTTGGCTGCCGAAAGCGCGGTGGCACGGCCCAGCTCAGGTAGCCAGCGATGTAATCATGGTCTCTGCGCTCGTGTACGCGACGGGCTTGCAGGAAAGCTATTTCATTTCGCTCTACCTGCTGGTAATCATCGTCGCCAGCATCTTGTTTTCCCGGAACATCGCGTTTGTCACCGCCACAGTGTGTGTTGTTCTGCTCGGCGGACTGACGCTGCTTGCCTATGAAGGCAAAATTCCTCACTTCTACGCGGGAAGTCCCACCGCGGCAGTCCTCCGGTTATGGTTCTTGAGTAACCTGCTCGGTTTTTTAGCCGTCGCTTACCTGGCAGGCCTCCTGGCGCAATCGCTTCGCAGCAAGGGGCGCGAACTCGAAGAAAAGCGCGAGGAACTGCTCGACCTTCAAGATTTCACCGAAGACATTATTCACTCCATGCGCGGTGGCTTGATCACCACGGACACCGACGGCCGCGTGGTGCTGCTGAACCGTACCGGCGAGGAGATCTTGGGCCATCGTTTCGCGGACATTCGCGGGCGCAGGCTTGCTGAGATCAGCGAGGAGTTCTGGACCGCCGGGCTCCCGGGCATGAATGAACGCCTTTCCCTGCGCCGCGAGATTGAGTTCCGTACCCCGGACGGCCAGCAAAGGTATCTCGGGATCAGCGTTTCGCCACTCCGCTCGCGCGACACCCAGCGCAGCGGATATGTTTTCAACTTTCAAGACCTCACTGATTTCCGCAGGCTCGAACAGGAAGTCGCCACAAAGGACCGCATGGCGGCCCTTGGACGCCTTTCCGCTGCGATTGCGCACGAAATCAGGCAGCCGCTCACCGCCATGGCCGGAGCGGTGGGAGAACTCGCGCGCATGGCTCCCCTGGAAGAGGACGAAAAACAGCTTGTGAGCATCGTGAATCGGGAGTCGGAGCGCTTGAATCGCATCATCACGGAATTCCTGAACTACGCGCGAGAGAAGACTTACGAATTTGAGGACGCCGACGTGCGCGAACTTCTGGATGAAACGCTCATGCTGGTCGAGAAAAAACCGGAGGTCGGCTCCAAATATCAAATCATGCGTTCGTTTAATGGTCACGAACTGCGCGCGCGTGTGGATTCCAATAAGATCAAGCAGGTGTTCTGGAATCTGTGCGACAACGCGATGCGCGCGATGCCGGAAGGCGGCACTCTCACCGTGGGGCTGGAGGCGCGCCCGTTTTGGCTGCGTATCGCGTTTCGAGATACTGGCGTCGGCTTGAACCCAAAGCAGCGCGCCAAGATCTTTGAGCCTCTCCAATCGAATTTCGAGGGCGGGACAGGTTTGGGACTTTCCATCGTGTATCAGATTGTGCAGGCCCACAGTGGGCGCATCAGCGTGATTTCCGAGAAGGACTGCGGTGCCGAGTTTATTATCGAGCTGCCGAGAATGGCCTGAAAATTATGCAAGCGACAAAAACAGCCGCCAAAGGACCTAGCAAGCACCCGGTGCACATCCTGGTGGTGGACGACGAGCGCTCGATTTGCGAACTGCTGGAAATCACTTTTCGCAAGGAGGGTCATCGCGTGGAGGTGGCGCACGACGTCCCCGCGGCCAAGCGTAAACTGGAATCACAAATTTTCGACATTGTCGTATCCGACGTACGCATGCCCGGAGAGAGCGGGGTGGACCTTCTAAAGCTTACCAAGGAGATCGCCCCGCAATGCTTCTTCTTGTTGATTACCGGCGTTCCTACCGTGGAAACAGCCATCGCTGCTATCAATTCCGGCGCGGATCGTTATGTAATTAAGGATCACGAATTGGTCGACCAACTTCGCCGCGCCGTCCGCGAAGTGTCGGAGAGCTTAAAGTGGAAGAAGGAAGCCGGCTATCTCCGGCGCGAGCTTCGACGCCTGACCGGGCTGGACAATATCATCGGCCAAAGCCCGAAGATGCGCGAAATCTTCGACATGATCCAGACTGTCGCGCCGCAAACCAGCCGCGTACTCATCACCGGCGAAAGCGGCACGGGTAAAGAACTGGTCGCGCGAGCCATTCATGAAAACAGCCAGCGTGCGCAGGCTCCTTTCATCACCATCAATTGCGGCGCGTTTCCTGAAACGCTGCTGGAATCGGAGTTATTTGGTTATATGAAGGGCGCTTTCACCGGCGCCGCCGAGAATCGGCAGGGTCTTTTCCAGGCTGCTCACGGCGGGACGCTGTTCATGGACGAAATCGGTAACATGAGCCTGACCATGCAGGTCAAGCTGTACCGCGTGCTGCAGGAAGGCAAGGTCCGGCCCGTCGGCAGTAATGAAGAAAGCGACGTGGATGTCAGAATCATCGCCGCTACCAATAAGGATTTCGAGAAGGAGATCGCCGAAGGCCGCTTCCGCGAGGATCTCTATTACCGGCTTAGCGTGATCCCAATCCAGTTACCGTCTCTGCGCGAACGCCGCGAAGACATTCCCTTGCTCGCGAGGCATTTTCTAGAGACTTTTCGCAAGACAATGGAAAAGCCCATCAACGGAATCTCACCGGAGGCCATGCGCCAGCTCGAGTCCTACGATTGGCCCGGCAACGTCCGCGAACTGGAAAACACCATGGAACGCGCTGTAGCCCTGGAAAGCGGCTCCGAAATCTCCCTTCCGGTGTTGCCAGACCGTATTGCTGGATACTCCGGCGTGGGTGCGGCCGCGATCACGGGTGGGCGGCTGACTATACCCGCCGAGGGTGTGGATTTCGAGAAAGAAATGGCCGATGCCGAGAGGCGTTATTTACAAGCGGCCTTAGAGAAGGCGGATGGGGTCCGCACCCACGCTGCAGACGTGCTTAAAATCACCTATCGGTCGTTCCGGCACTATGCCAAAAAGCACAACATTTAGGCCAGCTTGCCTGTGACCTTAAATGCCGTGGGGGATGGACAAAAACTGTCGACTAGAACTGTCCAGTCCACCTACTTCCCGCCCGAAACGTGTGCACTGCTAATTCCAGTACCGTCTATGTCCTTTTTTATCAGCGATTTGGTAGAATATTAAGATGCCCGTTCTAAGTGGCTTCTGACTTGGTATTAGGCCTGCAAGTGTACGAGCCGTGCTCTGGCAATACATATTCTCAAGGAGAGATGCAATACAAATGCGTAACAAACAAAAGGGTTTCTCACTCATCGAGTTGCTGATCGTCGTGGCGATCATTTTGATCATCGCGGCCATCGCAATTCCCAACCTGATCCGCTCCAAAATGGCGGCTAACGAAGCTTCTGCAGTGGCTACGCTGCGTACGCTCAATACTGCGGAGGTCGTTTACTCCAGCACGTACGCCATACCAACCGTTTTCGCTGTGTCGCTGAACGCGTTGGGCGACGGCGGCAACGTTGCTAACTGCGCGCCGGCCACCACGCCAGTGGCGACTTCTGCTTGTTTGATTGACGGCGCTATAGAGAATGCCACCGCTGCCGGAGTCCCAAAATCGGGCTACCAGCTAACTTACACCAACCCGGCGGGAGGCTATACGATTAAGAACGATCCCGTGAACGTTAACTCGACGGGCGTGCGTGGATTC
>DATNMD010000038.1:0-42718 GCA_035602505.1 Candidatus Acidiferrum sp. | reverse complement strand
ATCCCGAAGCGGGCGGGAAGGGCATCACCGCGTTTCTCGTCGAGCCGAGCCTCAAGGGCTTTCGCGTTGGGCGGCACGAAGAAAAAATGGGCCAGCTTTCCTCGCCCTCGGTCGAAATCGTCCTGAACGATTGCGAAGTTCCCGCGGAGAATCGCCTCGGCGAAGAAGGGCAAGGGCTGAAGATTGCGCTGAGCGCGCTGGATGGCGGACGCATCGGCATCGGTGCGCTCGCCGTGGGACTAGCGCAGGGCGCGCTGGAAGAATCCGTGAAGTACGCGAAGCAACGCCGCGCTTTCGGCAAAAACATTAGCGAGTTTCAGGCCATCCAATGGATGCTGGCCGATATGCTGACGGAAATCGAAGCCGGGCGCAGCCTGGTGCAGTACGCTGCATGGCTGAAAGACGCGCATCCTGCCAAGATAGGTGCGTCGGCCTCGAAAGCAAAGTTGTACGCCAGCGAAATGGTGAATCGCGTAGTCTATAAAGCGGTGCAGATTCACGGCAGCGTAGGCTATTCGCGCGAGACTGACGTCGAGCGCATGTACCGCGACGCCCGCGTAGTATCGATCTACGAAGGCACCAGCGAGATTCAGCGCATGATCATCGCAAGAGAATTGCTCGGCACTTAAGGCGGAGGCAGCGAGATTGGCAATCGAGGCTGAGGCGAAAAAGAAGCGCGTGGTTAGCGGCATGCGGCCGACTGGCCGGCTGCACATCGGCCACTACTTCGGCGCCCTGCAAAATTGGGTGCGCCTGCAAAACGATCCGTCCTACGAATGCTTCTACTTCATCGCCGACTGGCACGCGCTAACCAGCGACTACGCGGACACGAGCGCCGTCGCGCAGAACACGCTCGAGATCATGACCGACTATCTCGCCGCCGGTCTCGATCCGCAGAAGAGCGTCATCTTCCAGCAATCGCAAGTCCCCGAACACGCCGAGCTGCATCTGCTGCTCTCCATGGTCACGCCGTTAGGCTGGCTAGAGCGCGTCCCCACTTACAAAGAAGCCCTCGAAAACGTCAAGGACAAGGATCTGCACACCTACGGCTTCCTCGGCTACCCAGTCCTGCAAACCGCCGACATTGTCATCTATAGCGAAGAAGGCGTCCCGCTCGTCGTGCCGGTCGGTGAAGATCAAGTTTCCCATGTGGAGTTGAGCCGCGAAATCGTCCGGAAATTTAACCTCCACAACCTCGTTCTGGACGCTCAGGCTCTTCTATCCCATCC
The DNA here is from genome assembly GCA_035602505.1 of Candidatus Acidiferrum sp. Lineage (GTDB taxonomy): Bacteria > Acidobacteriota > Terriglobia > Acidiferrales > UBA7541 > Acidiferrum. The sequence goes on along the minus strand of DATNMD010000038.1, from coordinate 41,489 downwards.
AAACAGTGCCGACGCGTACCTTGTCATTCGCGGCTCATTTGATCCGGCAATGGCGAGTATTCGCCAGCACCGGCCGCCAACGAGTGAGGAAATCTATGAGCTCCAAACGTTGATAAGAAGGCGTGTCGGCGAGGTTGGGATCGAGAACTATTTGGAGCACTTCAAGGGTGCCCACATCGCGTTCCGGACGTTTCTCAAAGAACCTCTCGTAGAGCCGGATGTGATGCTGACGCAGACGCCGCGCATACCGGGGCTCGATGGGCGCAAGATGTCGAAGAGTTATGGCAACGCCATCACGCTGAGCGAGAGCGATGCCGACATTCGCGCCAAGACCAAAGTGATGGTCACCGATCCGGCGCGGAAGCGGCGCAGCGATCCTGGAAATCCGGACGTGTGTCCGGTGTACGACTGGCATAAACTGTTCTCGCCTCCGGAGACGCTGAAGTGGGCGGCGGAGGGCTGTCGCACCGCGGGCATCGGCTGCATCGAGTGCAAAGCAGCCATGGCGGACAATCTGATCAAGTGGATCGCGCCCATTCGGGAGCGCCGCGTCGAGTACGAGAAGAATCCGCGCCGCGTGCTGGAGCTGATCGACGAAGGCTCGAAGCGCGCCCGCGTCGAAGCGGTGAAAACAATGGCGCGAGTCCGCGAAGCCGTCTTCGGCTGGGAAAAGAAACGCGCGGAAGTTGAGCTGGAACGAAGTGACCGGGCAAGGAGCACAGACTGAAGTCTGTGCCACTGTGGTGCCTTAGTGGCACGGGCTTTAGCCTGTGCTGAGCGCGTAGGAAGTCGAAGATGAGCTACTACGAAAGAACGCTTCCGCACTGGCAGCCGGAGGGTCGTGATCTGTTTCTCACTTGGAGGCTCACCGGAAGTTTGCCTGCTGAAGTGATGGCCGGGCTACGTGCCAGAAAAACTGAGCCGATGGGGAAGCGCTTCCACGAATATGACCTAGAATTGGATCGCAGTTCGTTTGGGCCATTATGGCTGAAAGAACCGCGACTTGCTTCTTTGGTTGTTTCCGAAATCGAGAAGGTCGCAGCTAACGGCTTGTGTCAGGTATACGCCTGGGTGGTGATGCCGAATCACGTTCATCTCCTCATCGAGCCAAAAGTCCCAATGAGGCATATAACCAAAGCGATCAAGGGCCCATCCGCGCGACATGCAAATCTGCTTCTGGGCAGGACGGGGCACCATTTCTGGCAGGACGAGTGTTTTGATCATTGGATCAGAAGTGGAGCGGAATTTGAGAAGGTGAAGAACTACATCGAGCAGAATCCTGTGCGTGCGGGGCTGGTGGCTGGCAGCGCAGTCTGGCCTTGGTCTAGCGCAGCCCACAGCTCGATTGTGCTCACGGCCAAGGCGGCACAGACTGAAGTCCGTGCCACTGAAGTGCCCGGAAACTGAACCATGGCGACGCCGTACAAAATCAATATCCCGCTGTATGAAGGGCCGCTGGACCTGCTGCTTGATCTCATCAAGAAGCAGGAGATGAACATTCACGATATCCAGATCGCGAAAATCACTTCGCAATATCTGGACTACCTGCACAAGCTGGAAGAACTAAACGTAGACGTGTCCGCCGATTTCATTTACATGGCCGCCACGCTGATTTACATCAAATCGAAAATGCTGCTGCCGCCGGACCCGCTGGCCTCGCCCGAAGAGCAATCCGCCGACCCGCGCGCAGACCTCGTGCAGCGCCTGGTCGAGCACGAGAAGTACAAAAACGCCGCGCAGCTTCTGTATCAGAAACAGCAGGTGGAAGAAAACGTCTGGTCCAAGCCGGACAAATCGCTGTACCAAGACGAAGGCACGGAAGGTGACCTGGTTGTTTCGCTCGTCGACCTCGTACGCGTCTTCCAGCAAGTGCTGGAGCGCCGCAAGGAAGTCTCGCGCATCGAGCTGCAGCACGAACAGTTCACCGTAGCGCAGATGATGGCCCAGTTACGGGCGCAAATCGTGGCCGGCGACGACAACACGGTAAGCCTCATCCGCTTCTTCGAGGCCTGCCCGTCGCGCCACGCGATGATCGTCGCGTTTCTCGCGGTTCTGGAAATGGTGAAGATGCAAGCCATCGCCATGGTCCAGGAAAAACAGTTCGGCGAAATTGTGCTGCGCAAGCATAAAATGTTTGACACGGTCTTTGACGAGACCGGCGCGGTACGGCAGGTCGATCAGGAGTATAAGTAGCAGTCATCGTCACAACCATGACCAACGAAGAACGAAAAGCAGCACTGGAAGCGATCATTTACGCGGCGGATGAGCCTGCCACCATCGAGCAGCTCGCCTCGGCCCTCGGTGACGAAAAGCTCGCCGTGCAGGCCTCGCTCGACGAACTCGTGGCCAGCTACGCGGCCGAGGAGCGCGGCATCGAAGTGCGCGCCGTCGCCGGCGGCTACAAGATGTACACCAAGCCACAACATCACGACGTGGTGCGCCGCTTCATCAAGAGCCTGCGGCCGCCGCTGCGTCTGACCATGCCCGCGCTCGAGACGCTCGCGGTCATCGCTTACAAGCAGCCCGTTACCGCGCCGGAGATCGGCGAGATTCGCAGCGTGAACACTTCCGGCGTGCTGAAGACGTTGCTTGACAAGCGGCTCATCACGACAGCAGGCCGCAAAGAAGTCATCGGCCGCCCGATTCTGTACAAAACGTCCAAAGAATTTCTGATGCGCTTCGGTCTCAGCGACCTCGACGAACTGCCCAGCCTGAAAGAGTTCGAGGCCCTCGCTCGCGAAGCGCTCGGCAGCGACGAAGGCGTCGCGCCCAGCGGGCCCAGTGACGAAAGCGTGCTCGATGCGCCGCGGGACAGCACAATAACCTCAAATGGCGACGCCAGCGAGCAATCAACTGCCACCGCACCACAAGAAGTCGTCTCCGAATCGCGATCGAGCCGAGAAGAAGAAACCGCCACCGGGGACGAGCAGGCACACAAGACCGCCGCAGCAGGCGAGTAGATGCTAAATCCGATTCGTGTCATTCTGAGGAGCACATTGTTTATCGTCCGAGGAACCTCAACGTTAACTTACATCGCGAATCTTTTGTGTTTTTAGCCCCTTCGCTACGTTCAGGATGACGGGACGTTGGCACCTGTAAACTGATGCAAGAACGCTTGCAAAAAATAATCGCGCGGGCAGGAATTGCGTCGCGGCGCCACGCGGAGCAACTGATCGTCAGCGGCCAAGTGCGCGTGAACGGCCACGTGGTCACCGAGTTGGGCACCAAAGCCGATCCTGGCGCCGACCGTATCGAAGCCGCCGGCCAGCTGGTCACCGCGGAAGAACGCCGCATCCACATCTTGCTCAACAAGCCTCCGGAAATTGTGGCCACCATGGCCGATCCCGAAGGCCGCAAGACGCTGCGCAATCTGTTGCGCGGCCTGCCGGAACGTGTCTATCCGGTGGGACGTCTTGATTACGCCGCGTCCGGGCTGATTTTTCTCACCAATGACGGCGACCTGGCTGCCGAGATGCTGAAGCACTGGAAGAACCTTCCGCAGGTGTATCACGTCAAAGTGAAGGGCCGCTTGACGCCGGAGCAGCTCGAAGAGTTTGGCAAGGAAGCAGGAGCGCGGATGCGCCCTGTGCGCCAGCCGGATGCGGCGCGCGGGCACGTCGCGAATTTTTGGTACGAAGTGGCGCTGAAAGATTCCAAGCGGGACGCGCTGCGGCGGGTGCTGTTTGCCGCGCAACATCCCGTCGAGAAATTGAAGCGCATCGCCATCGGGCCGTTAACATTGGAAGGCTTGCCGCCGGGGCATTACCGGACGCTGTCCGAACGCGAAATCGCGCAATTGCGGCGTGCTTTGACCAAGTCTCCGAAGGCAAAAACCAAGATTCAACACACAGCACGCAGAGAGAGCACAAAGTCTACAGGGGAAACCGAGAGCTGATGGCGCACACGATTGAAGAACTGATTCCGGAATACATTCGCGGGCTCCCCGCGTACATTCCCGGCCGTCCCGTCGAAGAAGTCGAGCGCGAGCTAAAGGTTCACGCCATCAAGCTGGCATCTAACGAAAATCCCATCGGTCCTTCGCCGAAAGCGGTCGAAGCGGTGAAAAACGCCGTCGCCGAGTCCAACCGCTATCCGGACGGTGGTACGCATCTGTTGCGCGCGAAGCTGGCGCGGCAGCACGGAGTCGCGCTCGACCAAATCCTTATGGGTCTCGGTTCGAGCGAAATCATTGATCTGGCCGCGCGCATTTTGCTGGGCCGCGGGAAAACCGGCGTGACTTCCCATGGAAGCTACGCACCCTTTTCGTTGGCGATTCGAGCGAGTGGCGCGGAGCTGGTGCGTGTGCCGCAGCACGATTTCGCATTTGATTTGCCGGCGATTGCCGATACGGTCACAGCGCACCGCGAAACACGTCTCGTGTACCTGGCGAATCCCAACAACCCCACGGGCACGGCGTTTGGCGCCGCCGAGTTGCAGGAATTCCTGCGCCACGTTCCCGCCGATGTTCTTGTCGTGCTCGATGAAGCGTACATCCACTACGCTGATCGCGCCGATATGCCCGATTCCGTGCAGCTTTTCCGCGAACACAAAAACCTGCTGATCATGCGCACATTTTCCAAGGTGTATGGCTTGGCCGGCTTGCGCGTCGGCTACGGAATCGGGGATGCTCCCGTGCTCGAAGCGATGAACAAGTTGCGCACGCCTTTCAATCTAACCGGCGTGAGCCAGGCTGCGGCCATCGCGGCGCTCGATGACGCCGAGCACGTGAGCCGCTCGATCAAGGAAAATGCCGCTGAAAGAGTGCGACTCACCGAAGGCCTGAGCGAGCTTGGATTGCGCCCCGTGCGCAGCCACACGAATTTTATTTTCATCGACGTCGGCCCAGAGGCCCAGGAGCTGTGCGACGAATTGCTGCACGAAGGCGTCATCGTTCGCCCGTTGGGCTGGATGGGCTTCCCCGAAGCAATGCGCGTCTCCGTCGGCATCGCGGAAGAGAATGACAAGTTGCTGGCGGTGATGAGCCGCTTGCTCGCCAGGCGCGAGGGGAAAAGTGAGCTGACCACGCGATGAAGATTTTCCTTCCTGATGGCGCCCCGCTCAGCGCCGATCCTATTTTCGATATCCTGACGAAATATAAATCGATCGCCGTCGTGGGCCTGTCATCGAACCCATCGCGGCCCAGTTACGGCGTGACGGAGTACATGCAGTCTTCGGGCTATCACATCATTCCTGTGAATCCCAATGAAACAGATGTGCTCGGCGAGCCAAGCTACGCGCGCCTCGAAGACGCTCCGCAGAAAATCGAAATCGTCGACATCTTCCGCCGTCCTGAGGAAGTCCCGCGGGTTGTGGATGCGGCCATTCGCGTCGGAGCCAAGGTCGTCTGGATGCAGCTTGGAATCGCAAGCGAAGCCGCCGCCGAGAAAGCCCGCGCCGCAGGAATCACAGTGGTGATGGACGCCTGCATGCTAGTCGAACACAAGAAACGCAAGCGCAATTTGCCGACGGCATTGTAGAGATGCGTTTCAGCGTGGAAGCGGAAAGACCAACAAGTTGCGCTTGCCGGGGGCGATTACCGCTAGCTTGCCGTCAGGCGTGATCGCGAAATCGCGGAACGTTAAGCCGTGGAAAATGGGAATGAACGCTGGTTGCGTTACCGGCGGCTCTTTGTCCTGTGCTGCGTGCGTCGTAAGGGCGGGAATTTCGATCCAGACGAGGTCGCCGGATTTTTTCTCGGGCGCGCGCTTCAACAGAATGCGCGTCTCGTCGGGCGACCACTGAAACGTGCCGAAGCCGATGCGCAGCCGCGCGATCTTGTTGAGGTCGGTGAGGTCGCGAACTTCGAGGACTTCCTTATCGATGTAATACGCCACTTTCTTTCCGCTCGGCGCAACGGAGACGCCGCCTTCGTAGCCGTCCAGCGTGGCGAGTTCGCGGTCGTCTTGCGCGAGCAGCTCGAGCCGCTGCAAGCGCGGCGGGCCGGTTAGATTGCGGTCGCGCTCCACGCCGATCGCCAGATTCGTGCGGGGAATCGGGGACGCGTCGAGAAACGTCCGGCCTTCAAAGACGTGGCCGTTGGGTCCCGCGGTGGTGTTCACGTACTTAAAGGAAAAGAGCACCTTCGGCTTCACGATTTCCGTGAGATAGACGATGGTGGCATTGTCCATCAGCCAGGAAGCGTCGTAGGCGTCTTTGAGCAGGCTGTCGTTGCCGCCCAGGCGGATTTCCTTGCCGTTGTCCTCCAGCGCCAGCGTCATGATGGAGTCTTGCGTGGCGCCGCGCTCGTCGATGACGGAGGTGGTGAAAAGCTGCGTGAGAATCAGGCGGCCGTTGGGGGACCAGCGGAAGGAATCGATGATGTAGCTGAACGGCGAGCTGCCGCGCACGAATTTTTCGCCCTGCAGCAAGCGCCGGCGTCTTCCGCCGCTTTCTTGCAGCCAGATGTCGTCGCGCTCCAGATCGTATTGCTTGGTGTGAAATTTGTGGCGCACGGAATACACGATGCGGCCGTCGGGCGCAAAGGCGAACGCGGAAATATCATCGTCGATGTTGAGTAGCGGCTTTTCGATGCCGGGGCTTTGCGCCCGCCCGGCGGGAAGGGAACAGCAGCCGATAATGGCGCAAAGCAGCGAGCAAAATTGTCGGAGCCAGCGATAACGGCTAACGGAGCAGGGGCAGGTCATGGAGTCGGGTGCGGCGCCGTGTAGGCGTGACAGCACGGAGATTTCGCTGGTGTGAACTCCATCACTTCCACGCGCGTGCCGTCGGGATCGTAGGCGTTAAGTCCCCACTTGCCGTCGCGGCCGATGCCCGGACCGGCAATCTCTTTCACTCCGTTTTGGCGAAGCTGTTCGGCAGCAGCGTGAATGTCTCGCGCGCCCAGCGAAAAATGATTCTGCACGCCGAGCTCTTTGTGAACAGCATTTGCGGGGATGTTCAGCATGTATTCGATCCAGTTGTCTCCGTCAGGGACCTGAATTTCGTACCAGTCCAAGCCGTCGTCTTTGAAGCCGCCATACCAATAAAGTTTGAAGCCCAGCAAATCGACATAGAAGCGATTCTCAGCGGCCGTGTCTTTCACGACGAAGCCTGCGTGAAGTAAGTCCGTGCCGACGCGATTATTAGTCGAGCACCAATCGACATCGCCCTCCGCGCGTTGAATAAAGGATAGAGGATTGCCTTCGGGATCATGGAGCTCGAAATGACGGGCACCGTTCGGATCTTTGGTGATCGACGTTACGCCAACCTTGTGTTCTCGAAGATACCCGCGCATCTGCTCGACATTGTCGGTGGTATAGGCTACTTCGGCGAGCCAATTTTTAGGCGTGAGCCATGAGACTTGTTGCAGTTCGATTTGTTGGTGCGTGTTGACAGGGAAGCATGGCAGGGAGGCCGTTCTGCATCCGTAAGCGGTTTTCGTGGGTAGATTCCCCATAAGCTTCGCGTAGAACGCATTCGCTTTGCCTATGTCGGTGACGTACAGGCGGACGTGGTCGATGCCGGTAATGCGCGGGCGCTTCGGTCTATCTTGTGCGCCGGAGTGGAGCGCTGCCAATGGAAAAAGCATACCAGTCGCGAGAAGAATTGCGGCGTGCTTCCAGTAGATTCGCGTGACGCCGATGAGCCCCTGCATGAGAGGGATTCTAACCTATGAGCCGCGCTGCCGACGAATCACTGCGGGGGTCCCGGATGCGGGCCGGTGTAGGGTGAGCAGCATGGCTCTTTTGTAGGCTTGAATTCCATCAGCTCGACGCGGGTTTCGTCGGGATCGTAGAGATTGAGCTGCCATTTGCCGTCGCGGCCGATCTTCGGTTCTTCGGTCGACTTCCAGCCATTCTTGACGAGCTGCTCTTTGGCCGCCTGAATATCGGGAACGCCGAGCGCGATGTGATTCATCACGCCCAGTGTCTTGTGGCTCGCGTCCGGCGAAACGCGCAGCATGTACTCGATCCAGTCGGTTCCATCAGGCACTTGCATGTCCACCCAGTTGTCCTCGCCTTCCTTCATTCCGCCGTGCCAATAAACATGAAAGCCGAGAATGTCTTTATAGAGGCGGTCCTCCGCCTCACGCTCCTTTACAACAAAGCCCGTGTGGATAAGGCGGTTGTCGCCCTTGTATCCAATAAGAGAAGACGCCCGTATCCCACTGGAGATGAAGAGAACGCGATGATTCTCAGGATCGAAAGTTTCAACGAACTTGTAGCCAGAGTTGCCGTCCGTCACTTGGCCGCACTTCACGCCGCGAGCAAGCAAATAGTCGCGCATCCCTGATAAGTCGTGAACCGCGTATCCGACTGTCTCTACTGCATTCCAGTCTTTCGATGTTGTGCTTGGAAAAATCTCAAGTTGCTGACCGAAATTGAGATGGTAGCAGGTTGCCACTCCGGAGGGGCTGAAACAGCCTTGCGTCAGTGGATATAGGCCCAAAGTGTCTCGATAGAAATGGCGAGCTTGTTCTACGTCGGAAACGCGCAAACGGACCAACGCTACATTGTAAATTTCCGGTCGACGAGGTGGCGCCATAACGCTGAGCGGCGAGCCAACCAAACATAGCAAAGCGAACTGGCGAAAAAGTCGCATAAGACACCTCAGGGATTCGGCGCGGGACGAGATTTTATTTTCCGGATTTCGTCGAGGCGCTGGCGTAGGCGCTGCTCGAAACCTTGGTCGGTCGGCTGATAATAATTGCGGCCGGCTAAATTGTCGGGTAGGCACTGCATGTCCGTGACCTTGTCCTCGTATTCGTGCGCGTATTGATAGCCTTTGCCGTAGCCTACATTTTTCATCAGGCCGGTGGGGGCGTTGCGCAGGTGCAGCGGGACGGGATCGGCTTCGGTCGTGTGCACGTCTTCGAGGACTTCGCCGTAGCCGGTGTATAGCGCGTTGGATTTTGGCGCGAGAGAAAGATACACGGCCGCTTGCGCCAGCGCCAGATGTCCCTCGGGCGCGCCGAGAAAATCGAACGCATCCTTCGCCGCAAGCGTGACCGCAAGGGCACCGGGTTCTGCGAGGCCGATATCTTCGCTGGCCATGCGTACCATGCGGCGCGCGAGATACAGCGGATCTTCTCCGGATTCGAGCATGCGCGCGAGCCAGTATAGCGCGGCGTCGGGATCGGAATTGCGCACGGATTTGTGCAACGCAGAAATTAAGTTGTAGTGCTCCTCGCCGGCTTTGTCGTAGCGCAGCAGTTTGCGTTGCAGAACATCTTGCAGCAATTCGGGAGTGATCGATAGCGCGCCGTTAGAGTGACGGATGGCGCTGCGCGAGGCTAGCTCGAGCGTGTTGTAGGCGGAGCGTGCGTCGCCGTTGGCGTAGGACGCAACGCGGAAAAGAATTTCGTCGCTGACTTCGATAGTTTCGTTGCCCAAACCGCGTTCCTTGTCGGCAAGCGCGCGGCGCAGCAGCTCCACAATTTGTGGCGAGGTGAGAGGATCGAGAATGTAGACCTTGGTGCGCGAGAGCAGGGGAGAAATCACCTCAAAGGAAGGATTCTCCGTGGTAGCGCCGATCAAGGTGATGTGGCCGGCTTCGACGTGCGGAAGAAACGCGTCCTGCTGCGCTTTGTTGAAGCGGTGCACTTCGTCGACAAAGACGATGGTGCGCTGGCCGGAACGCGCCTTGTGCTCGGCGTCCGCCATGACCTCTTTAATTTCCTTGATGCCGGTGAGCACCGCGCTAAACGGAGTAAATTCCGAGCGCGTGAGCCGCGCGATCAGCCGCGCGAGCGTGGTTTTGCCGCAGCCGGGCGGTCCCCAGAAAAGCATGGAGCCGAGATCGTCGTTTTCAATTTGCGTGCGCAGCGGTTTGCCGCGTCCGAGAAGTTTTTCCTGGCCGATAAATTCGTCGAGCGTGCGCGGGCGCATGCGCTCTGCGAGCGGCTGATGCGCGAGAGGAACCTCGGGCTCGATAGGCTGCGGCAATTTGGAGAAGAGGCTCACGGTCTTGCCCCGCCAGTCGCGAGAGATTTTCTTTGCCGCGCGGCTTCGTAGAAGAGAACGGCCGCTGCTGCGGCAGCGTTGAGCGATTCGACGCCGCTGGCCATGGGAATGCGAATGCGCGCGTCGGCGCTGCGTTCCACTTCTTCGGGCAAGCCCGCGCCTTCGTTGCCGACAAGTAAGGCGACCGGCTCGCACCAATCCACTTCCCAAGGCGCGAGCAGTGGCTTGCCGCCATCGGCGGACTCATGAACGCAAGACGCGAGTGTGCGCACGTTGGCGATGCGAAGTTGTGTGAGAAGAATCGGTAGCGACATGCCTGCGAGAACGGGAAGATGTAGCGCCGCGCCCGCGGAGGCACGCAGCGCTTTCGGTGAAAACGGACTGGCCGTGCCGCTCTGCCCCGAAGCTGCTGTGACCGCCCCGGTCGCGCCGAACGCGGACGCGGTGCGCAAAATTGTTCCGACGTTGCCGGGATCTTGCACGCCGGCGAGCACAACTAGCAGCGGCGAGCACACGCCTTCGCTGACGCGGAGAAGATCGTCGAAGCTGCAGGCGCGCGGCCTGACTAGCGCGGCGACGCCTTGTGGATGCTCCGTGTCAGCAACGCCCTCGAAAAGGCGATCGGTGGTGCGCAAAATCGGAATCGCAATTTCCGGACGATCGATCAGCGGAGCGAGGCGTTCGTGATGGCGCTCGCCGGATTCGCTGAAGAGCACCGCTTCGATTGGGCATGCGGAGCGCAACGCTTCTTCGACCATGCGTACACCCTCGACGCCGACGAAGCCGGATTCCGTGGGCAATCCACCACGCAGCGCGAGGCGAAATTCCTTCAGCCAGCGGTTGTCCCTGCTGGTGATCGCGGCCGAAGGACCGGGACTTCGCGCAGTGCGAGCGGCTTTGCTCGGCGTGGCCATACCAAGGGCAGCGTAGCAAATTTCCCAGCAAAGAGGCTAATCCAGGCCACAAATGCGGGCCGGCCTGTTGTGCGCAGCGCTCAAGCCGACGGGGGCTGGCCCAGCGTCTACATCTATGCAGCCTAAGTGTTTATTGCATGGGCTTGCGGGGGTGTGGTAGCGTCCTGCGGAATGACGGCGCGCTTGCCGCGCTGCGGAATCACGCTTCGGCTTCACTAGAGGCCAACCTTGCCCGCAGAATTGTTGCGCGTGAATGCGCAATCTCCACAAAGCGAAGTGCTGCGCTATGCGGCGCATTTTTTGACGCGCGGCTGCGTGGTCGGAATTCCTACCGACACATTCTACGGATTGGCGGCAGACCCTTTTAATTTAGCGGCCGTTGATGAAATTTATCGCGTGAAGGGAAGGCCGGAGACGCGGGCGCTGCCGATACTTGTGAATTGCCTGGAGCAGGCGCTGATGCTGGTACGCGATCGCGAAGGAGAGATTGCCGGAGTGAAGACCGCGCCGCAGAAGTTCTTGCGGTTGGCGGAAGCGTTCTGGCCAGGCGGGCTGACATTGGTAATGGACGCGTCCAACCGCGTTCCGCTGAAGGTTACGGCCAACACCGGCAAGGTGGCGCTGCGCTGGCCGAAAAGCGCGGTGGTGGACCAGTTGATTGACGAGTTCGAAGGACCGATTACGGGCACGAGCGCGAATATTTCGGGATTTCCGTCGTGCTCCGGCGCGGACCAAGTGATGAAGCAACTCGGGAATCGCTTGCCGCTGGTGCTCGACGGAGGCGATACCGGAGCGGCGCTGCCGTCGACGATTGTTGAGCTGCGCGGCGACGAGTGGAAAGTCCTGCGCGAAGGGGCGATTCCCGTCGCTGAGATTGGGAAGGCACTGCAGTAGCTACCCCTCCCCCCGGTATTTTTGTAAGTGCGGATTCTAAAGGGGTTACAGGTGCGCTTTGCGTAAGTGCAGATTGTAAAGGGACTTAGGAGTTGGCCGATGTAAGTTATTAAGAACATGGATACTTAATTTTATAAGGGCGTGACAGGACAGCCAAGATTGGCTATGCCCGCAGCCTGCACAGGGCGCAAAACAAAAAATGCCTCCATTCGGAGGCGTTGGAACGCACGTCGCTACAATCATGAGTATACCACTTCGTACCGCGTTGTCAATGCGTTTATATGTGCCGGAGAATCAGTGGTTTACGGCTACTGTAGTCCGGGCCGGTAGCGTGGCTAGGAAATCGAAGTCAGCCGTAGGCGAGAGCGGCGGGTCGCCGAGGGTGCGGCGATGGACGGAGACTACGTCGGTGAACCAGAGCGGGATGTAAGGGAGATCGTCGGACAGGATTTTCTGGACTTCGCTGCAGAGAACCTTCCTTTTTTCACGATCCATTTCGATACGGATTTGGTCGGTGAGCGAGTCGATGCGCAGGTTGCGGTAGTGTCCGCGGTTGGCGCCATCGGGCGGGAAGCGCTTGCTGGAGAAGGCGAACTCGAAGAAATCAGGGTCGTTATTGGCGCCGACCCAGCGGAGGTAGGTGAGCTGGAAGTTTCCTTTGGCGACGTCGGAGAAGAGCGTGGCGACTTCGAGTGGGCGCAGCTCGAGTTCGATGCCGGCGCGGCGCCATTGTTCCTGAAGGGCGGCGCCGATGAGGCGGGCTTGCTCCTCGGTGGACGTTTTCAAGGTAAGGCGGAGGCGCATGCCATTGGCTTGGCGGGGGAATCCAGCGGTGTCGAGGAGTTTTTCGGCGCGGGGGAGATCAGGGGCATATTGCGTGACGTTGGGTTCGGAGGCCCAATGATTCGGAGGAAGGATGCCGTTGGCCACTCGCGCCTGATCGTGAAGGAGATAACGGATCAGGGCTTCGCGGTCGGTGGTGTAGGCGAGGGCTTGGCGGACTTCGCGGCGGGCAAGCGTGGGATCTTCGAGATTGAGACCGAGGTAGGCGAGATTTGTGCCGGGGCGCTCAGTAACGGCGAGCGCGGGTTGCTTGGCGAGGACCGGGATGATGTCTGGATTGAGGGAGCTCATCTCGATGTCGGCAGAGCCTTTACGCAGTTCGAGGGCGCGGACGATGGCGTCTGGCACGACGCGGAAGCGGACGCGGGAAAATAGCGCCGCCCCTCCGCCATTGCTACGGGGTAAACGGAAGTAGTCGGCATTGCGTTCGAGGACGACTTCGTCGTCTTGCGATTGGCTGACGAAGTGGAATGGGCCGGAGCCGATGGGGTGGCGGGAGAAATCGGCGCCAGCATCGCGCGGCACAATGCCGACGGCGGGACGCATGAGACTGGTGGTGAAGGAAGCGAAAGGCGCGTTGATGTGGAAGATGACCGTCGCGGGATCGGGAGCTTCGATGGAGGTGACCATGCGAAACGCGCCGCGTTTGGGCGAGCGATTGGCGGGATTGAGGATGTACTCGAAGGTGGCCTTTACGTCGGCGGAGGTGACTGGGCGGCCGTCGTGGAAATGAACGCCGCGACGCAAGTGGAAGATGTAGGTGAGAGGATCGGGGAGTTCCCAGGATTCGGCGAGGTCGCCGTGAAGATTCATTTGCTCGTCGCGCTCGAGGAGGGAGGAGAAGAGGAGGCCGTCGATGCGTTGGGATTGGGCGTCGGTGGCGTAACGGGGGTCGAGGTTGGTGGGGTTGGATTCGATGAGGAAGGTGAGGGCGGAAGAGTCTCGAGGCGCCTGACGCGAGCAGCCGAACAGAAAAAGGGCAGTACCAGAGATGAGAATCGAACACAAAGACTTAACACAAAGGGCACGGAGGTCGGAGCACAAAGGGCGCAGAGAAGAGAGATTCCTCACGCAGACTCCGTTCGGACTGACCTGTGGGCGGGGATCAGCGCGTAGGGGCATAGGAGATTTTACCAAGGATGGCGGGGTGGCGGGCGCCGGTGGCGGAGGGAAGGTTGGAGGGGCGGCGGTGGAAGGTTTCGTAGGCCAGAATTGCGAAGGCGAAAGATTCTTTGGCGGTTTCGGGGATGCCTAATTGTGAGGATGGGACGATTTCGATGTGGTTTGAAAGTCGGGGAAAACGGGTATTGCTTGAAGCTGCCGTATTGCCAAGCAGGGGCGCAGCGTGCTGCGCCCCTATAACTTCGGTGCCGAGGGCGGCGGCTAGTTGGGCGAGGATTAACGGATTTTGGGCGCCTCCGCCGGAGAGGATTAGTTGGTGGATTTTGGTTTTGGGAAGGACGAAGCGGTTTAGGGCGTCGACGATGGAGAGGGCGGTGAAGATGGTGGCGGCGCGGATTAGGTCGTTGGGCTTGGCGCGGTGGAGGCGCCCTAGCGAGAGAATCTTTTTGACGTAGGAGCGGCCGTAGTATTCGCGGCCAGTGGATTTGGGCGGCGCAATTTTCAAGTATGGGTCACGCATTAGTTCGTCGATTAGGGCAGGAATGCTGCGGCCTTGCTGGGCCAGGCGCGCGTCTTTGTCAAAACGCTGGCGGTTGTGGGTGAGATGCGCGACGAGAGCGTCGATGAGCATGTTGGCGGGGCCGGTGTCGAAGGCGAGGACTTGTCCGAGGCGCGCGGCTGCTGGGATTACCGTGATGTTGGCGATGCCTCCGAGATTTAGCGAGATGCGGCCAAGTTTTTCGTGGCGGTAGAGAAGGTAATCGGCGTAGGGGACTAACGGGGCGCCTTGGCCACCTTGGGCGATATCGGCGGGGCGGAAGTCGGCGATGGTGGTGATGCCGGTGCGGACGGCGATGATGCTCGGCTCGCCGATTTGCAGGGTGGAGGCAGTGGGACGGCCGAGGTAGGGGATAGGGCGGCCTTGGTGGAAGATGGTTTGACCGTGCGAGCCGATCAGCGCAATTTTTTTTGGCGAGATGCGAAAGCGGCGACACGCGGCCAGCGCGGCCTCGGCGAAAGTTTCTCCCAGACGAAAATTTAGTTGACTGAGTTGGCCGGCGGAGATGGGTTGCTGCTCGGCTACGCGGAGGATTTCTTTTCGGAGTTGGGGCGGAAAATTGATGGAGGTGTGATTCAGGAGTTTGGCGTTCAGATGCGGCGGGGCGCCGGAGATGCGGGCTAGGGCGACATCGATAGCGTCGGCGGAGGTGCCGGACATTAGGCCTAGAACGAGGAGCGATTTGGGAGGCATGTGTGCGTTAGAAAGAAGATTTCACCACAGAGGACACGGAGAGCACAGAGGAGAAACAGGAGAAGAGGGGAAAGAAGCAACGGAGGGAAAAAGATACCGCACCCTTCGATGCTCGGAATAAAGAGACGCCGAGTGCGCTGAGTTCGCCGACAGTAAAAGCGCACAGCCAGAAATGGCTGTGCCACAAGTCACGAGATTTGCTTTTTCAGGTCGGCCAACAAATTTAAAGCGTCGAGAGGCTTGAGTTGGTCGAGGTCGGCGGCGCGGAGTTTTTCAAGGACGGCGCGGTCTAGCGGAGTGAACAGGACTTCTTGGGTGCCGTTGGCCTGAACGCGGTCGGAGGCGCCGGGGGTGAGCGTTTCGCTCAGTTCGTGCTCGCTTTGTTCGTGGCGCTTTAGGACTTCGCGAGCGCGCTCGATCACGCTACGGGGGAGGCCGGCGAGGCGGGCTACTTCGATGCCATAGCTTTTGTCGGCGCTGCCGGGTTCCACGCGGCGGAGAAAGATGATTTCGTTGGGCGTTTCTTTTACGGAGACGTGGACATTCTTCACGCCGGGGAGAAGATCAGCAAGCTCGGTCAGCTCGTGATAGTGCGTGGCGAAGAGCGTGCGGGCGCGAGTGTGCTTTTGCAGATGCTCGACGACGGCCCAGGCGATGGAGAGGCCGTCGAAGGTAGCGGTGCCGCGGCCGACTTCGTCAAGGAGCACCAGGCTGGCGGGCGTGGCGTGGTTCAGGATCGCGGCGACTTCGGACATTTCCACGAGAAACGTGGAGCGGCCGCGCGCGAGATTATCGCTGGCGCCGATGCGCGTGAAGATGCGGTCGATGATGGGCAGCTTGGCTTGGCGCGCGGGAACGAAGGAGCCGATCTGCGCCATTAAGACGATGAGCGCGGCCTGGCGCAGATAGGTGGACTTGCCGCCCATGTTGGGGCCGGTGATGAGCAGAAGCTGCTGGCGCGCAGGCTCAAAGAAAAGATCATTGGGGACGAAGCGCTCGCCGCGCTGGCGGAGCAGCTCTTCGATGACCGGATGGCGGCCGGCGACGATGAGGAGTTCACCGGTGGAGTTGAATTCGGGGCGGGTGTAGCCGCGGTCGGCAGCAAGTTTCGCGAACGCGGTAAGAGCGTCAAGCTGCGCAATGGCGGCGGCGGTTTTACGCAGGCGCGCTGCCTTTGCGGCGATGCTCGAGCGCAGGTCGATGAAAAGCTGGCGCTCGATTTCGAGGATATGCTCGTCGGCGGCGAGGATTTTGCGCTCGTATTCTTTCAGCTCAGTCGAAGTGAAGCGCTCGGCGTTGACCAGGGTTTGCTTGCGCTCGTAATCGGCGGGCGCGAGATGGAGGTTAGGCTTGGAGATTTCGATGTAGTAGCCGAACACGTGATTGAAGCGGATTTTCAGCGAAGCGATGTTGGTGCGCTTGCGCTCGCGCTCTTCCATGGAGGCGATGATTTGCTTGCTGTGTTGACTGAGGTTGCGCAGTTCGTCGAGCTCGGCGTGGAAGCCGCTGCGGATGATGCCGGGATCGGTGGCAAGAGCAGGCGGCTCGTCGGCGATGGCGCCTTCGAGGATCTCGACGACGTCAGCGAGCTCGTCGATTTCTTCGTGGAGGCGCCGGAGGAGCTCGCTGCCGCCTGCGGGAGGAGGCATTACAAAATTTTTGAGGACGGGAAGCTGCGCGAGTGACTTGCGGAGCGCGAGGAGTTCGCGGGGCGCCGCTAGGCCAAGCGTGATGCGGCTGGTGAGGCGCTCGAGATCGAGAATTCCCCGCAACTCCTTACGAATTTCGCCGCGCACCACGGTTTGCTGGAGCAGATGCGCGACGGCGCTGAGGCGTGCCTCGATGGCGTCGTGCTCGAGGAGCGGGCGGAGAATCCAAGAGCGAAGCAGACGCGCAGCCATGCCGGTGACGGTGGCGTCGAGCGCGGCAAGCAGGGTCGTGGGGCCGCTGCGCGAGGATTCTTCCGTGAAGATGGGATTGATCAGCTCAAGATTGCGGACCGAGACGGGATCGAGGACGAGCGCGTCGTGCTGCTGGTAGTAGCGAACGCGGTCGAGATGGCCTAGAGCTTCGAGCGCGGACGAACTATTCCCGTTCGCCCCATCGCCTTGAGCGCCCCGGTGCGTCGCGTTTTCCCGGAGATAGTGGACGATGGCGCCCGCGGCGGCAATGGCTTGCGGGTGCGCGTCGAGGCCGAAGCCGGTGAGCTCGGCTACGCCGAATTGCTCGCGCAGGATGCGCTCGGCGTAGTCGTATTGAAAGACCCAGTCTTCGAGACGCGATTCGACGCCGCCCGTGCCGTCGAGCAAGGAAGTTTTCGCGGTCTCGAAAAGCTGCTGCGGACGCGGCAACAGGGTTTCGCGCGGATGGAGGAGCTGCAACTCGTCGCGGAGATCTTCATCGGCGTGCGGACCGGAGAATTCGGTGGCTTGAAATTCGCCGGTGGAGAGATCGACGTAGGCGAGCCCGACGGGAGAGCCGGAGGGGTGCTTGGCGACAGCCGCGAGGAAATTATTTTCGCGGGCATCAAGCACCGCCACATCGGTGGCGGTGCCGGGCGTGATGACGCGCACAACTTCGCGGCGGACAATTTTCTTGCCAGGGCCGGGCTGCTCCATCTGGTCGCAGATGGCGATTTTGAATCCGGCGCGGATGAGGCGAGCGACGTAGCCATCCGCGGCGTGATAGGGAACGCCGCACATCGGAATGGGCTGGCCTTTTTCGCGATTGCGTGAGGTGAGCGTAATTTGCAGTTCGCGTGAGGCGAGCATGGCGTCTTCGTAGAAGAGTTCGTAGAAGTCGCCGAGACGGAAGAGCAGCAGCGCGTGCGGGTAGCGCGATTTAATCGCGTGGTATTGCTGCATCAGCGGTGTAGAGGGCTCACTCACGATAAAGACGCGCTCTCAGTCTCGAATTCCCAGCTGTGAAAGAAGAAAAGCGTAGTCCAGCGCAATTTCGCGGAGGTAATCATAGCGGCCGGAGGCTCCCCCGTGGCCTGCACCCATGTTGATTTTTAGGAGCAGTGGATTGGCATCGGTCTTCAACGTCCGCAACCTTGCCACGTATTTTGCTGGCTCCCAGTACATGACCTGGCTGTCGTTCAGCGAGGTTTTCACCAGCATCGTCGGGTACGCTTTGCGCTCGAGGTTCGTGTACGGGTCATAGCTTTTCATGTAGGAATAGTCGGGGGCGACTTGCGGATTGCCCCATTCCTCGTATTCGCCGACGGTGAGGGGGAGAGAGGCGTCGAGCATCGTGTTGAGCACGTCGACGAAGGGCACGTGGCTGATAATGATGCGGAAAAGTTCGGGGCGCAGGTTAACGACGGCGCCCATCAGCAGGCCGCCAGCGCTGCCGCCCTCGATAATCAGGTGATCGGGTCCCGTGTAGCGCAGGGCGATGAGGCGCTCGGCTGCGGCAATGAAGTCGCTGAAGGTGTTGCATTTTTTGTGCATGCGGCCGGCGTCGTGCCAGGGCTTGCCGAGTTCGCCGCCGCCGCGCACGTGAGCGATGGCGTAAATCACGCCGCGGTCGAGCAGGCTCAGGCGATTGGAGCTGAAATTGACGGGAACGGAGATGCCGTAGCTGCCGTAACCGTAGAGCAGCAGTGGCGCGCTGCCATCGCGGGGCGCGTCGCGGTGATAAACGACGGAGAGGGGAATACTCGTGCCATCGGGTGCGCGGGCAAGGAGGCGTTCGCTGGCGTATTGCGTGGGATCGTAGCCGCCGAGGACGGGTTGCCGCTTGCGCAGGATTTGTTCGCCGGTGCGGAGGTCGTAATCGAAGACGGAGCGCGGGGTGATGAAGGATTCGTATTGGAAGCGGAGATAGTCGGTGACGAATTCGGGATTGGCGCCGAGCGAGGCGTTGTAGACCGGCTCGGTGAATGCGATTCGGTGCGAGGAAGCAAGCGGGTCGCCTGCAACGTTGGTTGCGACTGGGCCGAGCGGCACGATGCGCAAGTAGGGCAGTCCACCTTCGCGCTCGTAGAGGACGAGGTGCGATGCGAAGGCTTGCGCGGAAGCGAGCATGACCTCTGGGCGATTGGGGATGAAGTCCCGCCAGGAATCTTGCCCCGGGTGGTCGACTGGGGCGGTAACCAGGCGAAAGGTGCGGCCCCCGGAATTGGTGCGGATGTAGAAGACGCCGCCGGAGAGGTCGGCGGGCGAGCCGGGGTGGTGGTCGGCGTAGTATTCGTGGTTGTCTTCGCGCGGTGCGATGAGGTCGAAGTTGGCATTGGGTTGCGTGGCGGCAAGGAAGCGAACCTCGCTGGTAGTGTGGCTGGCGATGGTGAGGAGGAGAAAGGCGCTGCTGCGGGTGCGTTCAATGTCGATGCGGAAGCGTTCGTCAGGCTCTTCATAGAGAAGCGCGTCGGGTGCGGTCGTGCTGAGCACATGGCGATAGAGGCGGTAGGAGCGCTTGGTCGTTTCGTCTTCGACGGTGTAGAAGAGCGTGCGATTGTCGGCGGCCCACGCGGCGCTGGTGACGCGCTCGATGCGAACGGGGAGAGTCTCGCCGGTGGTCAGGTTTTTTACTTGCAGTGTGTATTGGCGGAAGCCAGTGGTGTCGAGCGAATAGGCGAGCAGGGAATTGTCGTCACTTACCGCGAAGGCGCCAAGGCTGAGAAAGGAGTGGCCAGCGGCGAGGGCGTTTAGGTCGAGGAGCAACTGTTCGGGCGCGTCTTCGGCGTCACGCTTGCGGTAGTGGAGTGGATACTGCTTGCCCTCCTCGGTGCGCGTGAAATAAAGATAGCCGCGCAATCGGTAGGGAGCGGACAGGTCGGTCTGGAGGATGCGGCCGAGCATTTCCTGATACAACTTTTCCTGAAACGGCTCGGTGTTACGGAGAATGGCGTCGGTGTAAGCGTTCTCTGCGTTGAGGTAGGCGATGACTTCGGGATTGCCTTTGTCGCGGAGCCAGGCGTAGTCGTCGACGTGGCGGTCGCCGTGGAGGGCGTGCTCGACAGGCTGACGGCGCGCGACCGGGGGCTGGGGCGCGCTCGAGCGCTCGGAATCGGGCGTAAATCTGGAGATGGCGAGGTCGGTGTCGGGGTTCATGCGTCGGGTTGTTCGGTGCGCGCGGCGAGGTCGGGTAGCCGGGCGAAGTGATTGTGTTCGTCCGGTATAGTAGCGGAAGTTGGCGGCGGTGGAAAGCGCCGGCGGCGCGCGCTCTGGAGCCGGAATGGCAAAAGAACGGGAAATCAAGCTGCGGATTGATGATTTGCCGGCGCTGCGGCGCTCGTTGGCGAAGCTCGGCGCGCATGTCGTGACGCCGCGATTGCATGAGCGCAACGTTGTTTTTGACACTCCGGAATTCACGCTGGCCAAGCGCGAGCAGTTACTACGGATTCGAACGGAGTCGAGGGCGGGACGAAGACGAAAGAGCCGATCGCGTTCCGTCGTGACGTTCAAGCGGCCGATGTTGGCGGCAGGAGGCGAACGGCACAAAGTAAGGGAAGAGATTGAACTGGAGGTGTCGGACGCAAAGGCGCTCGCGAGGATCTTCGAAGAATTGAAGATGCGCGGGTGGTTTCATTACGAGAAGTTTCGAACCACCTTCCGGCTCCCGGTCTCGCGGGTGTGGGCCAAGGGGCTGCTGATCGAGCTGGACGAGACACCGATCGGGATTTTTCTCGAACTCGAAGGGCCGGCAAGCGCGATCGATCGAGCAGCGCAGGCCTTGGGCTTCGAAAAGACCGACTACGTTCTCGCAAACTACATGGTTCTTTACCGGGAATATTGCCGGAGCCGGGGAGAAGAGCCGCGCGATATGCTTTTCGCGAAGAAGAAGCACGGCGCTGGTTCGGCAAAAAGCAACAATTTTTCGTGAAGCCTCATTCTTTTCTTGACAATACATTGTGCGAGGGCTTATCACTGCACACGGAGTAAAAGTTTTGGCGATGTGCATGCGTGGGAACGAAGTGGAGCCTGGGCCGAGTCGATTGATGCGCAGCGGAAGGACGGCAGAAGCCGCTGCAACGCGTAGGGTGCGGCGCCGGGCGAATGCGGTGCCCGACGCGGTCGGGTGGGGAGGGTCCGCACCAGGCTAGAGGTAAGTCCATTTGCATCAGGTGCTTACCCGCGGCCGAACCTTCACGGTACGCGGGTTTTTTGTTGGTCGGTTCATCAGATATGGGGTCTGTCGTTGGGAATGAGGTAGTGCCATGCAGATTTATGCGACGGAGTTGATGAGCGCTGAAGCGTACGACGCACAGGGGCATTTTGTTGGGCGCGTGCGTGAATTCTTTATCGAGCCGGCGGACCAGCCCAACCGCGTTTCGCATTTTCTGCTTTCGCGCGGGCGGTTTCAGCCGCTGCTGGCGCGGCACAACCAAGTGGCAGCGATCGCGCCCGGAATTATCCGGCTGAATTGCAGCGAGCGTGATTTGGCGGTGTACACGCCCAATGAAGCGTGGCTCGCGGTGCGCAAGGACTTGCTCGACCAGCAGATCATCGACACCCAGGGCCGCAAGGTGGTGCGCGTCAACGATGTGGACCTGGCGGAGCAGAAAGCCAACGGCAACGTGGAGCTGCGGCTCACGCAGGTGGACGTCGGCCTGCCGGGGGCGGTGCGGCGATTGTTGCAAGGGGTCGTCGCGCCCGGGGTCATTCGCAAACTGCAAAACCCGCTGCCGCAGCGGACCATCCGCTGGGAGTTTGTGAACTTGATTGAGCCGGACCCGTTGCGCCGCGTAAAGCTGCGCATCACGCACGAGAAACTGGAAGATTTGCACCCTGCCGATCTGGCGGAGATGATGGAAGATCTGTCAGCGGCCGAGCGTCAGGGCATCATCGCCTCACTCGACGAGGAAACCGCCGCTGCGGTGCTGGCAGAGCTGGATGAACGGCTGACCTCGCAGATCGTGGAGAAATTGGACCCGGAAAAGGCCGCCGACATCCTCGAAGAGATGGCGCCGGACGCAGCCGCCGACGTGCTGGCCGACCTGCCGAAGGAAACCTCCGACGAATTGCTGGAGGAGATGCCGGGACAGGAAGCCAGCGAAGTGCGCGGGTTGATGGCTTTCGACGAAAACACGGCGGGCGGCATGATGAACCCCGAGTTTGTGTTTGTTGGGGAGACTTCCACCCGGGATGAAGTCCTGCAATGGATGCGCTCACAGGAGCTGAACGTGGACCAGCTCGACACGATTGTGCTGCTGGACGCGGAAGCGAAGTTTTCGGGCACCGTGCCTGTAGCTCGGCTCCTCCTCGCGGACCCAGAACAACGCATGGCTGAGCTGAAGACGGAGCCTCTGCTCGACGTCCCAGGGGATGCCGATGAACGGGACGTCTTTGAGCTGTTCGACAAGTACAACTTGCGCATGTTGACGGTAGTCAATAGCGAGAGGCGACCGATCGGAACCATCACGGTGGATGACGTGGTGTCGCGGCTAGTGAAGAGATAGAGGGATCGAGAACGGACCGATGAATTGGGAAGCGATTACAACGCGAGTGGACGTCCTGAAGTCGCGCGGCGGCGATTTGCAGAAGCGTCTGCGCGCGCTGCGGCACCGGCTGACGCTGTTGCTGGCGGTGATCGGGCCGGGGCTGATTACCTCCAACGTAGACAACGACGCCGGCGGAATTTCCGTGTACACGCAGGCCGGCGCGCAATATGGCTACACGCTCCTGTGGTCGCTGATCCCTATGACCATTGCGCTGTACGTCACCGAAGAGATGTGCGCGCGCATGGGTGTGATCACCGGCAAAGGATTGTCCGATTTGATTCGCGAGGAGTTCGGGTTCCGGCCCACGTTTTTTGTGATGGTCACCGGATTTTTCGTGGACCTGGCCAACGTGGTCGCGGAGTTTGCCGGAGTGGCCGCGTCGATGCAGATTTTTGGCGTCAGCAAATATATCGCGGTGCCGCTTGCCGCGGCGCTGGTTTGGGCGCTGGTGCTGAAGGGAACGTACCGGCAGGTCGAGGTGATTTTCCTGTTCGCATGCGTCTTGTATCTTTCCTATTTGTTTTCCGCATTTTTGGCTAAGCCGGATTGGCTGGAAGCCGCGCGGCACACCATCATTCCGAACATCAAGTTTGAATCCAGCTACCTGGTGATGCTGATGGGGCTCATCGGCACCACGATTGCCCCGTGGCAGTTTTTTTATCTGCAGGCCAGCTTCGTGGAGAAGAAGGTCGGGCCGCGACAATATCCGCAGGCGCGCGCGGATGTTCTGGTTGGCAGCATAAGCTGCATGGTGATCGTGTTTTTCATCATCGTGTGCACGGCGGCGACCTTGTATGTGTCCGGCCACCGCGACATCACCGACGCCGCGCAAGCGGCACAAGCGCTGATTCCCTTGGCGGGGCGCGGCGCAGGTATTCTTTTCGCGTTCGGTCTGTTGAACGCTTCGCTGTTCGCGGCATCGATTCTGCCGCTATCGACTGCCCACGTGATTTGCGAGGGGCTTGGGTTTGAGGCGGGGATCGATCACAAATTCAAAGAAGCGCCGATCTTTTACTGGCTTTATACGATTTTGATCGTGGTGGGGGCCGGAATCGTGCTGCTGCCGCATGCGCCGCTGTGGAAAATCCTGATTTTCTCGCAGGTGGGCAACGGCTTCTGGCTGCCGGTGGTGGTGATCTTTATATTGCTGCTGGTGAACCGCCGTGACTTGATGGGCGAATACGTGAACACGATGACGTTCAATGTTGTGGCGTGGGTCACGGCCATCGCCATGATCATTTTGAGCCTGGTCCTGGCCTACACGGCTGTCTTCCAGCGTGGCGCTCCCGTCGGTTGATTCATATCAAGACACTACACCATTGCGCCGACGCCGAGGCGTATGTTAACTTTGCGGCGTAAAGGGGATTCCCCGGAAAACCGCGTTGCCGATGAAATCTCATTCCGCCATTTCTGTAGCCGACCCGAG
Source organism: Candidatus Acidiferrum sp. (assembly GCA_035602505.1). GTDB lineage: Bacteria > Acidobacteriota > Terriglobia > Acidiferrales > UBA7541 > Acidiferrum. The sequence continues at coordinate 17,689 of DATNMD010000038.1, read as the reverse complement.
CGCCCTCGGCCCGGTGACTCCGGAGGAGGCGCAGCTGCTCGCCAAGCTGGACCTGGCGCGGCTGCCGCGGCATGTGGCGGTCATTATGGACGGCAATGGACGCTGGGCGCAGCGCAAACACTTGCCGAGGGCAGCGGGCCATCGTTCCGGAACGCAGACGGCGCGCACCACGATTGAGACGTGCGCGCGGCTGAAGATTGAAGCGCTAACGCTGTACGCGTTCTCCGTGGAAAACTGGCGGCGCCCAAAAGCGGAAACTGATTTCCTGATGCAGCTTTTGCGCGAATACCTGCGGCAGGAAATGCCGTTGATTCAGCGAAACAATATTCGCATGCGCTTTCTGGGGCGCGCGCGCGAACTGCCTGCCGGCGTCCAGCAGGACATGTGTGAAGCGGTAGAGAAAACGGCGAAGAACACCGGCATGGTGTTGTGCCTGGCGCTGAATTACGGCGGACGCGCGGAAATCGTTGACGCGCTGAACGAACTTGTTGCACAGCGCACCTCGGAGGGCCGGGACACACCAGTGACCGAGGAAGAAGTATCGCGGCACCTTTATACCGCTGGATTGCCGGACCCGGACTTGTTGATTCGCTCCAGCGGAGAGATGCGCGTCAGTAATTTTCTTTTGTGGCAGATTGCCTACGCCGAGATTCTGGTTACGGAAACGCTTTGGCCGGACTTCAATCGCGCGCGGCTGCTTGAGGCTTTCGTGGAATTTCAAAAGCGCGAGCGCCGCTACGGCGGCATTCGCGAAGGCGGGCCGGATTCGGAAGTGCCCGCGCTAGTCGCCGGCCAGTAGATTCTCATCTCATCTTCTCTTTTTCTTTCAACTTTTGAGTGTCGACTGCTAACCTTCTCCGCGCGGTGTCCCGGGGGATTCCTTTTCCATGACCTGGAAGCGTGTGGCGACAGCCGTCGTTTTGATCCCGTTGGTCGTTGGGCTTGTGCTATGGGGCTCGACGGCGTGGGTAGCGCTGGCGGTTGCGTTGATTATCGTGCTAGCGCTGTTCGAGTATTTTGCGCTGGGCGATGCGATTGGCCAACGCGCCTATCGCTTCTGGACAGCGACCTGCGCGTTTCTGCTCGTGTACGTGCAGTGGCTCGCAGCGATTGAACCCACCTACCAGCTTGCTGGCGGCTTGATACTTCATCGGGAGGTAGGAGGACTTGCCGCCGGATTGCTCGGTGTGCCGGAGGCATTTTTTGTTTTCGTGATGGGCGTTGCTGTTCTGACGCTTTGGACCAAGCGGCCGCTAGTGGAAGGTCTGCCGGCTGCCGGCATCAGTTCCAGCGGATTGCTGCTGGTGGCGTTTCCGCTGACGTTTGCTGTTCGGCTGCATGGTTTGGGCGAGCAGGGTCCGCGGCTGCTGCTCTTCGCGCTGGTAATCACCTGGGTGGGCGACACCGTGGCTTATTTTGTTGGGCGCGCGATAGGGAAGCATGCGCTGGCGCCCCATCTGAGTCCCAAGAAGACCTGGGAAGGTTCGGTTGGAAGTTTTGCCGGGTCGCTGCTGGTGGCCGTGGCCTTTACGCGCTGGCTGAACGCGCCGCCCGCGCATCTGTTGGCGATGGCGGGAGCGGGGAACCTAGCCGGGCAGGTGGGAGACCTTCTTGAGTCCGCGTACAAACGCAGCGCCGGCGTGAAAGACTCCGGGGGGTTGCTGCCGGGACATGGCGGAGTTCTCGATCGTATCGACGCGCTGATTCTGGCGATTCCGGTTGTCTGGTATTATTGGACGTTGATCTACTCGCCTGGGATGTAATTCGAGAACTCTGCCGCGAAAAATAGGAAAGTACCGTTTGTGACGCAATCCTTCACCAAATTGGCCATTCTTGGTTCGACTGGGTCGATCGGGCGGCAATGCCTGGCGGTTGTGGAGGCGCTGCCGGGACGGTTCGGAGTGGTAGCGCTGGCTGCGGGCTCGAATCTGGACGAACTTGTCGGGCAGATTGAACGGCATCGGCCGGAAGTCGTCTCGGTCGGGGACGCTGGCAAAGTTGACGATGTAGCGCAAAGGTTGCGCGCGAAAGGCGTGTCGCCGCTGCCGGCAATTCATCATGGCCGCGACGGCATGCTGGCTGTCGGAACGCACGCGGCTGCGGACATGGTTGTATCCGCGGCGGTTGGCGTTGTCGGGCTCGAAGCGACCTATGAAGCGATCAAGCTGGGAAAAACGGTCGCGCTTTCCAACAAAGAAGTGCTTGTCGCCGCGGGCGAGCTAGTGATGGCTGCGGCGAAGAAATCTGGCCGCGAACTGCTTCCGGTTGATAGCGAGCACAACGCGGTGCACCAATGCTTGCGCGGCGGTGAACGCGGAGAAGTGCGGCGGCTGGTGCTGACGGCTTCAGGGGGACCCTTCCGCAAGACGCCGCTCGCGGCGCTCGCGAACGTAACGCCGGAACAGGCGCTGGCGCATCCGAACTGGCGCATGGGCAATCGCATCACGATTGATTCCGCGACCATGATGAACAAGGGTTTTGAGGTAATCGAGGCGCGCTGGTTGTTTGGTGTCCAACCAAACCAGATCGATGTGGTGATCCATCCGCAGTCGACGATTCATTCGATGGTGGAATTTGTGGATGGTTCCGTTCTAGCACAGCTCGGACCTACGGACATGCGCATGCCGATTCAATATGCGTTAACCTATCCTGAGCGGGTGGCATCTAATCAGCTAGCCCTAGACTGGTCGAAACTCCGGCGTCTCGATTTTGCGAAGGTATCCGCGCGGCGCTTCCCGTGCCTGCGTTTGGCGAAGGAAGCGATGAAGAAGGGCGGGGCATTGCCGTGCGCGCTGAACGCCGCGGATGAAATCGCGGTGGCGGCTTTTCTGGAGAGAAGGCTTCCTTTCCTCGGTATTCCCGAGGTAATCGAAAGAGTGCTAGCGCGGACGCCGAAGACACGATTTGAGAAGATGGACGATGTGCTTACGGCGGATAGCGAAGCGCGTCGAATGGCCAAGGAAGAAGCAGACCGGCTGGCGGTGACGGCCGTAGCGGCATCGTAGTTCAGAGAAGGGAAACATAATCGTATGGATTTGTTATTGGGCGTAGCGCTCGTGCTGGGAGTGATGATTCTAGTGCACGAGTGGGGACATTTTATTGCGGCGCGGATATTCGGCGTGCGCGTGGACGTGTTCTCGATTGGATTTGGGCCGCGGCTGTTTGGCTGGAAGCGCGGAGCGACGGATTATCGCGTGAGCGCGCTGCCGCTGGGCGGCTATGTGCGCATGGCAGGGCAGGATCCGTCAGAGATTGATTCCGCGAATAGCACTTCGATACCTGGGAAAGAAAAAGACAAGACCTACGCGCCGTATCCGCAATTGCAAGCGCTGGTGAAAGGCGCGCCGGATGAGTTGATGAGCAAGCCGCGCTGGCAACGCGCGCTGATTTCGTTCGCCGGTCCCTTCGTGAACCTGATTTTTCCGGTGCTCTTGCTGACCGTGTATTTCGTGACCATTGGAATCCCTTATCCTGCGTATCAGGATAAGCCAGTGGAGGTCACCGCGGTGCCGGCGAATTCTCCGGCGGCCAGGGCGGGTCTGCGTTCCGGAGACAAGATCGTCGCTCTTGAGGGCGAGCAGAACCCGAATTGGGAGCAAGCAGAGAAGGTCCTCACGAAGCTTGCACCGAACAGCAAACTCTCGATGGAAGTGGAAGAGGCGGGCTCGCGGCGCTCGCTTACCGTTCCGGTCGAGCAGAAGGACATTGACCAACCAGAGCGATTGCTAGAGCGATTGTTCGGTTATGTGCCGATCAGGCCCATTCTGGAAGATGTGGCGCCGGGATACCCGGCGCAACGCGCGGGACTTAAAGAGAATGATTTGGTTTCGGCGGTGGACGGCCAAAAGATTCAGTGGTGGGGCGAGTTCACGGACCGCATTCGTGCATCGAACGGCAAGCCGGTGGCTCTGGATGTGGACCGCAAGGGGCAATCGCTGCACTTGGTGGTGACGCCGCAAGCTGCGACGAACGAGCGCGGGGAAACCATTTATCAGATTGGCGTGCAGGTCCATGAAGATACCGCTTACAAGCGAGTGGCGTTTCCCGAGGGCGCGCGGTACGCGGGCCTGGTGACCGTTGAAAAAATTAAAGAGACGGCCGGAATTGTCGGAAAACTGTTCAGCGGGCGCGTTTCCCTGAAGCAACTGCAAGGCCCGGTAGGAATTTCGCGCGCGGCCGGACAGGCGGCGCGGAAGGGCCCGTTGGCGATCATTTCGTTGATGGTGCTGATCAGCGTGAACCTGGGAATTCTGAACCTGCTGCCGATTCCAATCTTGGACGGCGGGCACATCCTGCTGCTGGCGATTGAGGGCGGCCTGCGGCGCGACTTGAGCCTGGCGTTCAAGGAGCGCTTCGTGCAGGTCGGGCTGGTGTTCCTGTTGGTGGTCTTCGCCATCGTTATGTACAATGACGTGGTGCGGCTGCTGCCCATTCATTCCTAGCCGCAGACGCCAGTTCTGCGCGCCGCACGTTCGGAGACAGCATGCCGGCATCACCGCAGCACCGGGCGTCCACCGGCGAGCGACTCAATACCGCGGAAACAACCGGAAGATTGCAGCAGGCGCTGGGGAAGCGCCGCATTCGCCTGACCCGGCAGCGCCGGGTGATTCTGCAAGTGATGGACGACGCCGAGCAGCACCTGGACGTGGACCAGATCCTGGAGCGCGCGCAGAAGATTGACTCCGGCGTGCACCTGGTCACCGTTTACCGCACGATTGATCTCCTCAAAAAACACGGGTTGATTGATGAGCTGGACTTGCTGCATTTGCGCGGCGACCGGCACTACTACGAAACGCACGGCCCGCGCGACCACATCCATGTGGCGTGTTTGCGGTGCGGCAAGGTGCGCGAGTTCGAGAGCCGCCTTTACGAACAATTGAAACAGCAGATTGCGCGCGATTTCCACATGAAGGTGACGGTGTCGCGCACGGAAGTCGGCGGGTATTGCGCGGATTGTCTGGGAAAGCTGAACTCGTAGCGGCGAGTTTACCTCGCCTATGGGAAGTGGCGAGTGGCGAGCAAAGTCGTCACACCTATGGGAAGTGGCGAGTGACGGGTGGCCCTTTGCCTTCGCTCAGGGTAAACAAGTGGCGAGCAGAGTCTCAAGAAGGCCGAACGAAAGCAGTGACGTCACTTCTTTTCGCGTTACGGTCGGCTGCTTATGCGTACTCGTCCGGCTTCTATCACGGTAAACGCATCTTGCAGTCGCGAACCCAGCTTCGCCACGGCCTCAACCACAGTCGCTGGCTTAGCGTGACGTGCGCGGCTAGGAAACCTGATCAGAATCACGCCGGCTGACGACCGGCCCCGCGCATACACCAATTCACCAAAATCCCGATCCTCCGTGATGAGTACCCGCTTCTCATTCAGGGCGCGCTCTAGAACCTGCTCGTCGTTCGCGCCTCTCGCGACTTCGCCAATGGCAACCACGTCATGGCCCGCTTCGCGCAGCGCCCGCAGGACAGGCCCGGCGCAGCTTTCGTCGGCCAGGAAGTTCATGCTTCAGGATTTGCCAGGATTCGGCGCGCCGGGTAGCAACACAACTTCCTCGTGGGCTACGCTGGCCGCGCCGTAGGCCACTGCCGCCCGGATGTCTTCCGTGGTGAGGTGTGGATAGTCTTGCAGCAGTTCAGCCTCGCTCGCGCCCTCCGCGAGCTTGCGCAGGATGAGCTCCACCGTGATTCGCGTCCCCCGAATCACGGGCTTGCCCAGCATAATCGCCGGGTTAATCTCGATTCGCTCGGTCGTCATTGCCATCCCTTTGACTCATCATAGCGCCCCCGCCCGAGTCGTACAATCGTCACTCGTTTACCCTGAGCGAAGTCGAAGGGCCATCTTCCTCGCGGAAAACACCTCGCCTGTCCCTGGCCTCCAAGTCAGGATTCTATGAGAGAGCGAAGAGAAGAATGGACCACCCTTTCAAAAAGCAAACGCGAAAGGGTGGGGCGCCCTCCGTAGTTAAGTTAAGGGTGCTCCACCCGCCGAGCCTCGCAGGGTTGGCCGTGATATGCTGCTCGGCCACTATTAGTGGGGCGGATCAGGAACCGGCATGACCAAGACAGCCGTCAGCGAGCAAATCACTCACCGCTGGTACACGCGTCCCGTGCTCTTCGTTGCTGACGTGAACCGTGCACTTCGCTTCTACATCGACTTGCTCGGTTTCGAGAAGACTTGGCATGAGGGTGACGGCGCGGGCGGGGTCTGCCAAGTCAATCGCGCGGGATGCGAGATCATCCTTTGCGAGGATGCCACGCGAAGCGGCAAGGCGCGCTTGTTCGTGGAACTGACCGTCGATGGACGCGCGGCGCTTCGCCGTGAAATCGTCGAGCGCTCGATTCCGACCGAGAAGTCCTGGTGGGGTTACGACGTGATCAAGATCGTCGATCCCGACGGAAATGAGTTGTTGTTTCCCGCGGCCAAGTAGTCCAAGCGGTGGGGTGGGGAACGGTGCCGGGGGGCTGTCCCCGATTGCCCGGCTTTTGTGCCTGGCTACATGCCAAGGAATGGCCGTCGATGAAACTAAACAGAAAAATCCCCACACGTAGACCCGACGTGTGGGCCACCCAACTTCGTCTTAGGACTTATCGTCCGGGCCACCCGCCCGGCGGTGTGAGGAATTCGCCGACGGACCCGCAAAGCAATTAGCGGTTCGGCATCGAGGCTGTGGAGTGTTACGTGCAGGCGCGGTAAAATCGCCTGTGTCATGCCCCCCGTCGCCGAGGCCTTCCAGCTCCTGAACGAAACCTTCGCCCGACTTATGCATGCAACGTCCGTTGTTTCTAACTTCAGAACTACGTTACTCGCAGTTTCGTCCGACGCCGACAAGCATCTCAATTCTAAGCTGACAGACTTGATTCGGGACTTGTTTGAAGCGCCAGAGTGGGAAGGACTTCTGGTGCCCATCGACCCGACCGCGCCAGGACCGACGAAGAAGCCCGATTACGCGGCGCTGGCGAAAACCGGCGCAAAAGCGATGCTTGGCACGACCTACGCCCAAGTGGACGCCGCAACGCTGATTTTCTACCATTCGATCCTCGATGGAGTGGCTTTCGATTGTTTGCGTGTAACAGCTCTTCAAGCGCCTAGCGATTGGGAAAAGGAACTGTCGGGCATGCAAGTCGGATTGCTCGAAGCCCGCGACCAACCCTACGAACAGCTCCTCAGGGATAAAGTCAACAAACGATTAGTCGAACTTGAGCGCGAGTCGCTGCTTACAAAAGTCGGCAAGCTTTTTGCGCGTTGTAGACCCGAACACAACTGGTCTCCGATGCACGGCTACGCGTATGACCAGACGCGGATAAAAGAATTCGATGGCCAGAGGCACGAGATTGTTCATGGGGTCGCAATCGGCAAACCGCTCGCGTTGTTCCCGGTTACAGACGAAAGCCTTTTCTACCTATTGCGAACGGGCATGTTCTTTGTTGGGCTCATCAACATGCGGTACGGACTACAAATCGACCCCAAGGTGTGGAGCACGGCAGCCCAAGGCATGGCGTGAACTTCCTCAGAGAAGCAGTGTTGGCCGAGCTTGTCGGCGGCGTGTGGCATACAACAAACCAGGACCGTTTCCTGCGCATCCGAGAATGCGGCGCGATACTTCCCAAACCGGACATCTCTGAACACGAGCGCTGGGGAACGGCTGTCGGACCAGAAGGCTATCCGTATGTCCGCAGCATTGGCGGTGTCAGCCTTTTCGATTTCCGAGGGTTTGAAGCAGAGAGCTACTCCGCAGAATATCCGTCCAGCTCGTGGGGGTATTTCGTTCCGTGTCACCTTTCTTGGGATTCCGCAGTTTGGATCGAGATTGACCACGAATCTCTCGGCTCTGCATTCATCTCCGGCGGCGAGCTTCTCGCAAGGCGGAAAGCTGAAGACTCGTTTCGCCGAATCATGCCTCTGATCGAAGCCGCTCACATCGGGCCGCTGCCATGCCGAGCATTCAAGAGAGTCTTCTCAGTTCGCAGAGAGCCTGACGACCCGCTCGTATCGGCTTTGAAGGCCGGAAGATTGAAGGCTGCGGGTGGCGCATAGATCAAGGAGGAGAGGCGGGCGGCCGCGCCTTAATTCCGAAAATGCCTTTGGGTGGCCTACCCTTTGCGGTTTTCAAAGGGTGGGTCTTTTTCCACTTTTCTAATTACGAATTTCTAATTTCGAGTTTCTATTTTCAGGCTGGTCTCTGAAAGGACGACGGAAGAAGACTACAGGTTCGCGCCGAAAGCCAGCAGACGCCCATCGCAATCCTTCACCACGAACTCGCGGCAGTGCCAGGGCATGTTGCCAAGTCCACGAGTGAATTCAACGCCTTGGGCGGCGTACTCGGCATAAAGTGCGTCGGTATCTTCAACGAACAGGTACGCGTCGAGCAATTCGTCCGCGTATTTGTCCGGATTGGCTGTGACCGTATCGCGCACGGAAGTCGGCGGATACTGCGCGGATTGCCTCGAAAAGTCGAGTTGATGGCAGCGAGTAGGCGCGCGATGGCGTAGAGAAAGGCACGGGTCTTAAGACCCGCCACTACAAAATTCAAACTGACTCATTATTCAACTGATTCTGTCCTTGACGAGTCCATCATAGACCTGGTACGATAAACGCGTTAGAAACTACGCCCCGACGCTGTTCGGGGCTTTTTCTTTTCTGGCGTAGGCGTCACTCCCTGTAGCGACTTTTGTCTCCGTCTTCCTCTGTGCTGTTGCTGTTCTCCGTTATCTGTGTGCTCTGATCTCTGTTTTCTCGGTGTTGCGCTTTTCTTCTCCTCGTGACTGTCGGCTGTTGGGTGCCAGTTGCTAGCTGCAGCCGTTGCCTTCCCTGAGCTTTTTTGGCCAAATTATGTTGTTAACAACATAATCCGTTTTATGTGTTGAGGAAAATTATGTCTAGCAGGAGCTGAAGAGTCGCAGATGTGGCGTCTTGTTCCGCGCAGTTACTTCACATAAATAGATCACGGAGCAGATAGACATGGACCCTCGATGCAGGAGGAGTTCATGTTCAAAGTTTGATTTTGTTGAATTCGGATCAGCGAACGATGAATACTGTGCGATGTATAAATTAGGGGCAATGATCCTTGCCCCTACCGGACGCCACGCGTGAGCCCTCTCAAAGTCCCCAGTCTGCAGCAGCTTCGCCGCTACATGATTGCGCGCAGCCTTTTCAAGCCCACCAGCCTGCTGCGGGCCATTGCGCGCCTGGGCTTTGTCCAGGCCGACCCGATTCGCGCGCCCGCTCGCGCCCAGGATCTGATCCTCGCGCACCGCGTTAAAGACTATCGCGTCGGCGAGCTGGAGCGCCGCTATCCGCGCCTGGCGATCGAAGAGGCCTTCTTCATCAACTACGGGTTCCTGCCTAGCGAGACCCTGTCCCTGCTGCATCCGCGCGGGGCTCCACGCGCCTGCGACGCATGGGACGCCAAGATGCAGGCGCGCGCCCAGGAGGTGCTGGCCTTTGTGTGCCAGCATGGTCCCACCTACCCCAAGGACGTGCAGGCGCATTTCGACCATGGCCGAATTAGGCGCTGGGGCGCCGACCTGAATGTCAGCAATCATCTACTGGAGGGGCTGCACTATCGCGGGCTGCTGCGCGTGGCGCGGCGCGAGGGCGGCACCCGGGTGTACCAGACGGTCGAGCACCCGCCGCGCGACGACAGCCCCGAGGCGCGGCTCGTGCGCGCCGGCCATTTGCTGGATATGGTGGTGCAACTCTACGCGCCGCTTCCAGCGGCCAGCCTGGTCTATGTGTGCAGACTGCTAAGCTATGGAGTGCCGCACCTGGCCGCCGAGGTGCGGCAGCTCCAGGAGCACGCCAAATCTCGCTATACCCATGCCCAGGTCGACGGCCTGCTGTGGTTCTGGCCGCAGGGCGAGAACCCCGGGGCTGTCCGGCACCAGGTCGACGACCGGCTGCGCTTCCTCGCGCCCTTCGACCCCGTGGTCTGGGACCGACGGCGCTTCCAGTTGTTCTGGAGCTGGGGATACAAGCTGGAGGCCTATGTGCCAGCCCACAAGCGCCGCCTGGGCCATTACGCTATGCCCATGCTATGGGGCGAGCAAATGCTGGGCTGGGCCAATCTGAAGGTGGTCGATAGACGGCTGGAGCACGAACTGGGCTTTGCCGGTCTACGGCCACGCGGCAGCGCCTTTCGGCGGGCGCTGGACGAGGCGTTGCAGCAGATGCAGGAGTTTCTGGAACTCTAGCGCGCGCAGTTACTCCATATAAATAGACGACGGAGCGGTGAGACATGGACCCTCGATGCAGGAGTCCATGTTCAAAGTTTTATATCGTTGCAATCGGACCATCGAACGTCACACCGATAGCCCGCCGGCAGACTCGCGTCGGCGGTTAACAAAACACGGCACAGCGGCATGGGAGACCACGGTTCTCTGTGTTGCGTTTTTCTTGTCCTCTTGACTGTTGGCTGCTAGCTGCTAGCTGCCAGCCGTGGCGAGTGTCAACGGTTAGCTGTGGTTGAACTGTTGGCTTCTGTCACCTTTGTTTCTGCTTTCCGCATCTGCTTTCTCTTCTCAAGGATCTGCACATGAATCCCAAGAAACTGAACCCCGGACTCCTCTGGATGCAGTTTGAGGATGTTCTCGCCCCACGTCTCGGCTTGAGCGTCAAGGAGCGCGCCGTCTATTCCTATCTGCTGCGCCATTCGCTCGTGGTCGGCAAGCTTCGTCTGCAGTTTGCGGTTATGGCCTTAGCTCGCACTTTGGGTCTCTCCATCGGAGCGGCGCGCCAGGCGGTGCGGCGGCTCGATGAGCTGGGGGCTTTGCGCGTGCTCGAACGCAGCAAGAGCGGCCATCTGGCTGAGATGCACCTGCCGGAGAAGATCCGCGCGATCCGCCTGGGCAAGAACGGCATGACATTGGCCACGGGAGCCGCGGGAGAGCCTCCTGCCTCGACCCTCGAAGCCACCGATTTCCTGAAAACCTGGGCGCTCCGCAAAGCCATTCACGATCGCGAACGCGGCGCTTGCTTTTACTGCCTTCGCCGCACTCCCGCGAACGTGCGGTGCCTCGACCACGTCGTGCCACGCGTGCGCTTCGGACGCAATTCCTACCGCAACCTGGTTTCCTGCTGCATCGAATGCAACACGCGCAAGGGCGACCGCCCCGCCCCGGATTTTCTGCGCACGCTCTACCGCCAGGGTCGCCTGACGCCCGGCGAACTCGACGCACGCCTCCGCGCCTTGAAAGATCTCGCTGCCGGCAAGCTCCGCCCGTAGTGGCGGGTCTTTAGACCCGTGCTTTTCTCTTCTCTCGCTTTCTTCCTGGGCGGTTCCGCGCTTCTCGTACCGGTCTAAAGACCGGCCACTACAATCCCTCACCGCGACGATACGCTTTGCTGTACATTACTGCGTGGTATGCCTCTCCATCGCCGAGTCGCTCGCCTTTCGCCGGAAAACTATTTCGGGCGTCAGGCGTATTTCGTCACCATCTGCTGCGACCGCCGCGCCCCTTTTCTCCGAAACCCAGCCACGGCCCAAAGCGTCCTTGCTCTGCTGCTGCAATGCGCTGCCACGCACTCGTTCCTGTCGCATGCATATTGCTTGATGCCGGACCATTCTCACGTTCTTGCCGAGGGCCTTCACGACCGCTCGGACTTGCGCGAATTCATCCGCGTCTTCAAACAACGCTCCGCCTTTGCGTTTCGCAAATCTCACCGCCGCCGCCTCTGGGAAATGAGCTATTACGACCACATTCTCCGGCCCTCGGACCGGATCGAGGATGTCGCCTGCTACATCTGGTGGAATCCCGTCCGCAAGCAGCTTTGCGCACGTCCGCAAGAATTTCCATTCTCCGGTAGCCAAACCATCGATTGGATCAAACGTTCCTCCGCAGCCTCATCCTGGTCGGCTCCCTGGAAAACTCCTAGCTCCATGTAGTGGCCGGTCTTCAGACCGGTGACTCGCTGGTTCAAGCGGTTGTAGTGGCGGGTCTTTAGACCCGCGCTTTTCTCTTTTTCGCTTTCTTCCCTGGCGGTTCCGTGCTCTCGTACCGGTCTAAAGACCGGCCACTACAAGGAAGGTCTCGCCGCCGGCAAGCTCCCCCCCTCTGCTCCCGTCCGTGTTGGCCGTGATATGCTGGCCGGCCCACTACTAGTGGGGCGGATCAGGAACCGGCATGACCAAGACAGCCGTCAGAGAGCAAATCACTCACCGGTGGTACACGCGTCCCGTGCTCTTCGTTGCTGACGTGAACCGTGCACTTCGCTTCTACATCGACTTGCTCGGCTTCGAGAAGACTTGGCATGAGGGCGACGGCGCGGGCGGGGTCTGCCAAGTCAATCGCGCGGGATGCGAGATCATCCTTTGCGAGGATCCCACGCGAAGCGGCAAGGCGCGCTTGTTCGTGGAACTGACCGTCGATGGACTCACCGCGCTTCGCCGTGAAATCGTCGAGCGCTCGGTTCCGAGCGAGAAGTCCTGGTGGGGTTACGACGTGATCAAGATCGTCGATCCCGACGGAAATGAGTTGTTGTTTCCCGCGGCCGAGTAGTCCAGGCAGCGGAGTGGGGGACGGTGCCGGGGGACTGACTTTCTGATTTCTAGTTTCTAGTTTTCCTTTTTATTTCTCGTCACTCGCCACTCGCCACTTCCTCTACCACCCTTCATCAAGAAGGTCGCTTCCGGCGACTGGAGACATTTCTGGTAACATTCGGCTTACCGTGCCAAGCTCCAAATACGGCCGAATTAGAAGATGGTGGATGGCGTTGTTCGGCGTCCGGTTCATGAACCCGAACGTCTCGGAATCAGTTATTGAAACGTGTGACCGTTATGGTGAACAAGTTATCGGAATAATGCTCGCTGGCGGATTTAATCCTTCCACAAACGACCTCCAAACAATAAACGCCTCGGCAATAAGTCGGCAGGATGCGCGGGATTGGCTGACCGAGCGTAATAGCCTCCAAGAGTATCGGGAGCGATGGGTTCCATTACGAGATTTCATTCTCGAAATTGTTGTCGTCGGTCTGATCGGATGGGAAATTGTTCTAGGCATTCGTCAAGAAAAGCATCAGGGCGAGAATTTCGATCAGCAGCAAAAGGTCTTAACCAGTATGCAGGAGAGTTCCGAGTCGACCGCCAAGACGTTGACCGCCCTTCAGAATACGACGGAAACCATGAACAAAAGCGTCGAACGGAATGCTGCCGCAGCCGAAGCCACTTCAACGACGGCTGCAAAATCGTTGGTCCTCTCCGAACGCGCATACGTGTCGTGTGTGACGACCGGCGACGAGCCAAAAGAGGGAGAAAAACTGCGAGCCAGAAGCTCAATTCTGAATTCAGGCAAAACACCAGCGATCGATTTCGAGGCAAAGAGCATGACTGGGCTAGTACCAAAAAACACATCCATAGAAGAGGCTCGCAAATTAGCCGTTTCAGTAGCGTTTGATGAGAAGGCAAAAAGCAAATCGATTCTTGGCCCCGGTCAGTCTTCTCAGCAAGGTGTCGAATCTAACGCAGCTTTAAGTACGGGAGAGTTGTCGGCCTTAAGAGACTTCACGGAAATCTGGTACGTTTTTAGTTTTGTTCGATACAAGGATACCTTTAACCACCAACACACAACCGAAACGTGCAATCGCTATGAACCCGACCACAAGATCATGGTGCTATGTTCAGAGGGGAACAAAGCCGACTAACTAAATGTCAGACAGGGGCGGGCCGATTGGCGGGTGGCCGCGCCTCAATTCCGAAAATGCCTTTGGGTGGCCTTTGCGGTTTTCAAAGGGTGGGTCTTTCTCTTGTCCCTTTTCTAACTACGAATTTTTAATTTCGAGTTTCTATCTTCAGGCCGGTTTCTGAAGGGGACGACGGAAGAAGACTATAGGTTCGCGCCGAAAGCCAGCAGACGGCCGTCGCAATCCTTGACCACGAACTCGCGGCAGTGCCAGGGCATGTTGCCAAGTCCTCGAGTGAATTCAACCCCTTGGGCGGCGTACTCGGCATAAAGTGCGTCGGCATCTTCCACGAAGAGGTATGCATCGAGCAATTCGTCCGCGTATTTGTCCGGATTGGCCGTAGGCGCCTCGGCGCAGCGGAAATGAATCACCTGCTGGTCGCGCGCCACGATAGCGTAGACCGGCGGATCCTGCCACGTCCCCAAACATGCGAAGCCAAGCTTGCCTGTGTAATAGGCGAGCGTTGCGGGAATGTCCATGGTGAAGAACACAGGCGCAATCTGACGGAGCATAGGCCAAGTCTACCGCAGATGGCGGGTGGAGCTCCCTTGCGGGGATTGCCCGAGCCTCATTTCGAGCGGCGGGGTCGCCCGAGCAGGCTCCATCTTTCTATGTGTTGTCGATAGTAGTGCGAGGAGCTGGCAGTACCCAGGTACTCGCTTTCTTCCGGGTTGAAGGTTGTTTGCCTGAAACCTGTTAGCTTCTTGGGCAGAATCAGAAAGCGGCCATCCGGTAGTTTCCACGCGCAGATATCAAACCGGCCTGCGGGCTGACGAATACTAACGTAAGTATATTTGTGTTCGCTTTTCCCTATGTTGTGCCAGCACGCTTTCCGTTGAACGCAAAGCTTCCCGTTTATGTAAGCACTCGTCGTCCCGAGCGGTTCGACTGCAAACCCGCGTTTTTGCGCTTGCACAAAAAACTCCGCCATTTCTTTCCTACGGCGCTCCATTCGGCAAACGGCGTGCCGCGATCTCCCGTCGGCGAAACCCATTTGCAGAGCTAGTTGACGCACGCGCTCCCGCGTTACCCCGATTCGTCTGGCAATATCGGCATGAGTGATGCAATTCCGCTCCAACATGGCGCGGATCAGTTTAGCCTTTCTGTGAAAAACGGAAAGCGTGTGCCGACTAAAACCGCGTTTGTCAAATTGGAGCCGGCAGGTTTGGCAGTAACGCATGGAGTTCGGCACGGCGCATTCATCCGGATTTCAACATAACAATACCTGTAACCTCATAAATCCGCTAGATGGCGACGATTCTCCTTTTAGGGCAACTTGTAGACACGTTTTTCAGGTAAGCATCGAATGGCGTCTTCGCGCGTAACGCTCGGACGGGATTCTTCACTGTCAACTGCTAACCGGCCGCGGTGGTCGGCTGCCGGATCGACCTAAAGCGGCGCAGGCGCGTGAAAAACTTGTTGGCGCTGGCGATGTCGCGGACGATTTGGGCGCGCAGCTCTTCCGGGCCGGTGAACTTTTTTTCCTCGCGGAGGCGCTTCCAGAAGCGGATCTCCATGCGCTTTGCGGTGACCTCCCCGGAAAAATCGAGCAAGTGCGTTTCGACGCTCAGCGAAGCGCCGTTGAAGGTGGGACGCATGCCGATGTTGGTGACGGAGCGGCGGCTCTTAGTTTCGCCATCGAGCAGCGCGCGTGTCACGTAGACGCCGCGGTCCGGCAGGAGCTCCTGTTCTGGTTTCAAGTTCAGAGTCGGGAAAGTGAAACGTCGGCCCGTGCCGGTGCCGCTGACAATTTCTCCCGTAAGGACGAACGGACGCCCGAGCAGTCGCGCGGCGTGCGTGACGTTGCCGGCTGCGATTTCGCGGCGAATGGCGGTGCTCGAAACAATTTCACCCTCGAGCGCGACGGGCGGAATGATTTCGACGGCGAACCCGTGGCGCGCAGCCAACTGGCGGAACAAAGGTACGTCCCCACCTTGCTGGTGACCAAAGCGAAAATTTTCCCCTACCAGCACCGCGCGGACATGAAGGCCGCGAACGAGAATTTGCTCGACGAAGTCTTCGGGGGAAAGGCGCGCGAGATCGAGCGTGAAAGGAAGGACGACCGCGGCTTCGAGACCTACGGTTCCGAACCAGTCCATGCGCTGCGCGTTGGTGGAAACGCGCAGGGGAGCGGATTCCGGGCGCAGGACTTTGCGGGGTGAGGGGTCAAAGGTCAGCGCTGTGGCAACATCCCTGCTTTTCGCTGCGCGCTCGACAGCGGCGCGGAGGATGGCTTGATGACCGAGGTGGATGCCGTCGAAGTTGCCGATGGCGAGCACGCTGGCGCGCCCGGAGGGCGTGTAGTGGGCGGCCCATTGTTCGGGTGAAGTGAAGGCCAGGACGGCGGGTGGTCTGGCTGTGGGCGCGGTCGCGCGGTCGCGCTGCGCCGTGAAAGGCCGGGGGTTATCGACGCGCACCTCAAATTCGAGGCCGTCGTAGGCGAGCTGCACGTGGCGCAGGCCGAGCTTGCGGAGCCGATCGTTGGTTTCGGCGTGAGCCAGGTCATGGGCGATGTGCGTGAACCAGGCGCGTCGCGGTTTCAATTTTTCGACCAGCGCCAGCGCCTGATCCACGGTTTGGTGCATGGGATGCGGAATATCGCGCAAAGCATCGATGATCAGGTCATCCAAATCTTCGAGGAGGGCGGCGGAGGTTTCCGGCAGCGAACTGAAATCGGTGAGATACGCCGCGCGGCCAAAGCGAAAGCCGAGCACTTGGAGGTCGCCATGCAGCAGCGGCACGGGAACAATCTGGACACCCATCAGTTCGAATGGGCCGTTGACGACGTGGAGGTCCACGCTCGGAACGGTGCTTTGTGTTGGCGCGTCATCAAAAACGTACGCGAAGGCGCGGCGAATCACGCGAAATGTTTCTTCCGTGCTGTACACGGGCAGAGAGGATTTTTGGCGAATGTTAAACGGGCGAATGTCGTCGAAGCCGAGGATGTGGTCGGCGTGTGCGTGTGTGAGCAAAATCGCATCGAGGCGATCGAGGCCGACGCGCAGGGCCTGCTGACGAAAATCCGGTGTGGTGTCGATGACGACGTTCTCTCCGTTGCGCGAGAGCAGCAGGGAGGGGCGCAACCGGTTATCGTGCGGGTCTTTCGATGTGCACACGCGGCAATGGCAAGCAAGAGAAGGAACCCCCATCGAGGTGCCGGAGCCAAGTACGGTGACTTTTATAGGAGCGCCAAACATAACCTAACGAGATTGTATCGAGGCGGAGCGGACTGCGGCGCGGAAAACGTCAGGGACGCGTCTTCGCTTTGGCCTGGGCGGCTTGCGCGGCTACCGCCTGGTTAACCTCCAGGTAGGTCATCTTCAGCTTGCCGAGAAGGTCGAGGAGGATCGACTCTTCGTCGGGAGCCAAATTACCTTTTGTTTTTTCGTGAAGTGCGTCGAGCATGTCGATCAACTCGCGCGCCGCTTCGGGATCAATCATCGGCTGTCCGGTGCGCGGGTCCGCGTAGGCGCCCAGGACCATGGCCGCGTTGCTTCCGAGCATGCGAATTAAGTTTTCGAAAGCCGGCGAGACCTTGGGAGTTTCGGCAGGCGGCTCCGCCGCGGGCTTGGCGGACTCGGCGGGCGGCGCGGGTGGATGCTGCGCGGCCTCGCGCTTCGCTTCCCGCTCTTGCTCTTCGGCAACTCCTTTGCGCAATTCTCCTTCGGCGGTGAAGGGGCGTCGGTCGATGACGCGAAAAGTATCTTCCTGTTTGTGGTCGGACAAGGCGCGTTCCCCAGTAGTTTTGTACTTTTCAATTTTAGCATTGGGGTGTTGGTTTGGGTAGCGGGGGTGGCCCAAGAGAAGCACGGCGGCGAGGAACTTGAGGCTGTGCCGAGATGGGGCGCAGCCGTGCTGAGCCCCTACAAGGGGTGTCGGTAGTGGGCTAATTCTGTGTTGCTGCCTTCTTTGGCCAAGGCTCGCCCGCTGCCTTCTTCTTCTCGAATACGTTGATGGCCGTTTGCAGCCGCTCTATGCCCTTCTTAGCCTCCGCGATAGCCTTGTCCCAACCGCTTGT
>DATNMD010000014.1:0-254635 GCA_035602505.1 Candidatus Acidiferrum sp. | reverse complement strand
TGTGCGGAGTCTGGACCGCGTGACTGGTGACTTGTGACTCGTGACTGGTGGAAGAGGGAGCTTTCGCCGAGGGAGCTGTCCTACTCGGGTGCATGGAGAGATCCTTTCTGACAAGGCCGGCATCTGAGATCGTCGCGATGCTCCTCTAGATAGAAATCCTTTCCTGGCATTTCTAGTTAACAATAACTCGACCCCCCTCCCCCTCTTTTTCATAAGTGTTCATTCTAAAGGGAGTTAAAGTCCTTTGTTTTGATACACTTTTGCAAGTGTTGATTCTAAAGATAGTTTATGGCGTTGTTTTGAACTACTTTTATAAGTGCGTAATCCAAAGGACTTAGAACGCACCAAATTGTGCAATGGAGAGCATCCTTGCGAGGGCGGATCAATTGGGGGTATCTGTTAAGGTCAGGACCCGCGAAAGCTAGGTTTCAGAACTTTGTCATGACAGGCAGAACGGCACGTAAATTTACCTGAAGGATAGTATAGCACAGGTTAATCGGAAGTCAAATGAAAAACGGATAGTAAATCAGTCACGGAGACGCGCATGCTAGGTCCAAGGAACACGAGCCCGTTGCAGTTCAAGTTCCCGGAACGCCGTTTCGGGATAACTTCTGTGTAGCCGACAATACGGGAGTTAAACGGTTCGGTCAAAACTGCCGCGTTTCATTCCGCAGTGGCCCGGTTGGCTAGAAAGGCTAGTTGTTCGGTGGACAGAGCCGACACTTTCGAAAGCGGTGGCAGAGCTACTGTAGCTTCGCGTACTCGGCCTTGGCTTCCCTCAGAATGGGAATGTCCAGGTCGGCGTCTTTCCACAACGTCAGAAATTCCTGGTATGCGGCGCGGCTCTTGGCTGTGTCGCCCTGCATCGCGTAGGCGCGTCCTAGTTGGAGATGGGCCAGCGCTCCGATGGGTTCATTCAGAACAATGCCACGATGGTCGAGGATTTTCTGAAACTCTGCCGCGGCTTCGCTGCCTTGGTGTGCGGCTAAATAGGCTTCTCCGCGCACATAGACGGGATACAGATTGGGCCAGTTGTAATAGTTAAGCGACGGCAACCCCAGTTCGTAAGGAGAAGCTGCCCCGAGAATAACAAGCGCCTCTTGGGGGTTTGAATGAAGGAGCGCAAGCTTCGCGCGAAGCGTCGGCAGGTAATTTACCTGCACAATCGTGTCTTCGGGGAACCTCTTGCCCAAATCATCGGCCAAGGCTTGCGCTCGGTTCGCGTCCCTCGCATAGGCCAGGGCTAGCGCCACCGCATAGTGCCTGTCTCGCTCGGCCGAACCTCGCTTTGAAGTCGTGGCCTGCTGCCGTGCTTTGGCGGCATCGCCGAACAAAGCTTCCCGCAAGGCAGCTACAGCATAGAAACCTGCCGCAGTTTCTTTCTCCGCTGCTAGCTCTGCAGATTCTGCAGCCCGGCGAGTTAATTCACGGGCTTTCCCAAGATTTCCGAAATAAGCCGACGTGTCAGCCTCCATTGCCAACAACAAGTCGTCTTCTCCTGGCGCACCTGTAGCGCGAGCCACCTGTCGCGCCATTCCGGCAGTATCATCCCGATAGAAGGCAATTCCATAAACGACGGTTTCAAGATCAGAGTCCTGCCCCTTTGCGTGCGCTTCTTCGGCTACAGCGTCGGCTTCCTTGATTCGGTCTAGCAACAAATATGAGAAGACAAGATCTCGGTAAGGAGGGCTAGAGTGAGTGGGACGATGGGATTCTTCTAGGCTTTCGTTCAGGCCTGCTTCATATTCTCCGAGGGCATTTGAGAATTTTGGAAGGTAGCCAAGAAAAATCGAGTCACGCGGGTACATCTGGGCGCCAATTTCACAGCTGCGCCGTGCCTTCATGAGGTCCCCGGTGACACTATAGTAGTACAGTATTTCAATGTGGAGCTTTTCCCGCTCACTCAGCCCTGCTCGCAACTCGAAGGCCTTCCGGGCGCTTCTTGCTGACACGGCAGTGTCAGCAGTGGAATTAGCCAGCGCCCAGTAAGCCATGGCGAAATTCGGGTCGAGTTGAATGGCTCGCTGGTAAAAGGCGAACGCGGCCGCACTATCGTCAGTGTTCGAACCGAAATTGTAAGCTTGTAAGGCCTCAAGAGATGAAGTAGTCGCTTGCTCTAGAGGCGTGTTGAACTTTTGTACGGTGCTCAAAGACTCTCCAAGTCTCCTTCGCATTTCCGAAGCGGCCTTGCCAAGCGCATCCAGAACGTGGCTTTTGTCGCTCGCCTGCGCTTCTGTGCTCGCCAGCAAGTCTCCAGTAACACAGTTCACAGCCTTGAGAATCAGAGTATATCGAGTGCCAATCAGTGCAATCGAACCGTCCAGTGCTGCTGCGCTGCTCGTTCGTTGACAAACTTCGCGCGTGATTTCAGGAGTGAGCCGTATATTTGCCGATCGTTCCATCATCCGTAATGTTTGATGGATTCCTTCCTCTGACACGAGGCTCAGGAAGGGCGACTGGGCCAACTGCACAGAAAGGCCTTCTCGCAGCGTCCCGTCGAATACCGCATCGCCGGTCGAGTTGGCGAAATCTCCGAGAACGATGGTGTCTTTTTCCGTGAGATGCCGAGCTTGCCGCGCGCGCCAAAGCAGTCCTCCAGCTATTCCCGCTGCGAGCACAGCAATTGTCGCCGCCACGACGATCTTCCGGCTGCGTGTCCGTGCGGCTGTGCTCACACCAGTAGCGGCCCCTCTTGCTGCTCCATCTGCCCCGTTGACAGGGGCGATGAACCGATACCCACGGCGCGGAAGTGTTTCGATGAAACGTGGACTATCTGCGGAATCCCCCAGCGCCTCGCGCAGCTTGTTGATCGCCGTGTTCAGGCTGTTGTCGAAGTCGACGAAGGTATCGGCCGACCAGTTCTGATTGCGGAGTTCTTCGCGTGTGACCACTTCGCCGGGCTGCCGCAGCAGAGCCGTGAGGACGTGAAAGGGCTGTTCCTGGAGCTTGATGCGCACGCCCTGTTTGCGCAGTTCTCCAGCGCGCAGGTCCACTTCGAAGACTCCGAAGCGCCAGATCGAGGGAGAGCGAGCTTCAAGGCCCATCTGCAAGCAATCAACCCCGCAGTTAGCGCGAGTCTAGCACCCTGCTCTTAGTTGGCAAGATGTAGATAAGCAAACGTCCTAAATCGCTGAAACGAAGGGCTGTAATGGCTTAGAAGGAATCAAGTGTCAATTAATCCGCCGTCCATTGAGCTTCCTTAGGAACAGACCCAAGTTCGCCTCCAGGGCGCGCCTGGAGGTGACAGATGAAGATTGGGATCTGTATGACCTTGTTCCTGCTGGGATCTGCACAGGCCGGCTGGGGACAAACGGAGGAGCGCTTCGCGGCCCCGGGCGGAGAAGAAAAAGCAGCGGATGCCCCAGAAAATAGCTACACCGTCCTTGGAGCGACGCCTCGAGAGGAGGCGCTGGTCCGCGAGCAAATTTCGGTGATGCACCCCGAAGTGCTTCCGCTGCGCGTACTATTTGTGCCGCACTGGAAGTACACCGGCGCTACCAAAGCTTTTCGGCTTCATGTGCCCACTGGTTTCACGAGCGCCATGTTCACGCACTTGGCTAGCCGTAGCGTGTTCATCGACGCGGACCGCTACGTGAGCGAGGACTCGCTGGGGTACTGGCTGGCGCACGAGCTAGGGCATCTAGCAACGAACAGCGTCAAAGAGAATGATGCCGAACGGGCTGCTCGCGAATACCGAAAGCGCCTGAAGGAGGCGGGCAAGCGAAACGTACGCTAGCTTTCTTGCTGGCGATTTGCTTTGGCGACATAATGGTGGGCGAGACGTTAGCGGAGTCGGAGGCGAAGATGCCCGCGAAGAAATTGAGTGATGCGGAAGTGCAGGAGCGACTGAAGAAGACGAAGGGATGGAACTTGCAAAACGGGAAGCTGCACCGGGAATTCCAGTGCAAGGATTTTGCGGCGGCGTTCGGGAACATGACGCGCGTGGCGCTGGTGGCGGAATCGATGAACCATCACCCGGAATGGTTCAACGTGTGGAACAAAGTGGTGATCGATTTGAACACGCACAGCGTGAAGGGGATCAGCGATTACGATTTTACGCTGGCGGAAAAGATCAACGAGATTTTTGGAGTATAGCGAAACTTTTTTACTCCCATTGGCGTCAAGTAAGTGTGCCTGTTCTTATCCCTGCCAAAATCACAGCGCTTCGTTCAGTGCAGTATTTAAAGTTGAGATTCTTCGAATATCTCCGGTTTCGGAGTCCGCTGAACTTCAACCAGAGTCCAAAAAGCGGGACCTTATCGGATATTTTTAGAATGACGGTTCTTGGCACGAGTTGGTGTTGAGTCCGTTCCTTTCCCTGATGAGCCCTTTATCTCAGCGAGGCTTGCGCGGCTGGTGGCTCATTATTTTGCGGTGGGTTGCCGCGCTGATTGTTCTTGGCGTGCTGCTGCATTTCCTTCCGCTTGCGCCGCTGCGCGCGGCGATCGCGCGAGTTCCGGTATCAAGTTTTCTTGCAGTGCTGCTGGGATACATGCTGACGCATTGCGTTGGCGTGGCGAAATGGCGGATGGTGGTCAACGCGGCCGGCGCGGAGCTGGATTTCGCGACGAGCGCGCAGTGTTACTTCGGCGGACTCTTTGGCACGCTCTTTCTCCCTTCGATTGTGGGCGGCGATGTGGTGCGGCTTGCTGTCGGATCACAACGCAGTCCGCGGCCAGCCGCGGTTTTAACGGGCAATCTGGCGGACCGCGTTTTGGACGTAACGGCACAGACAGGCCTCGTTCTGCTGGGATTGGCGCTGGCTTCAGAGTTGGACTTGGTATCAGACAACATGGAAGACACGTTGCAAGACGTTCTTCTCGGGGCTGCATTCGGACTAATTCTATTACTCGGTTTAATGTTTCGACTGCGCAAGAGGATTTTGGGCGAGCGCTCGGTGCGCTTTCGCAGGCGGTTGGCGCGGCTTCGAAATGCGTTGCGTTCGATGTCAAAGCGTCCGCGCGTGTTGGCGCTCGGTTGGCTGTTAGGCACGTGCATGCAGCTCGCATTCCTTCTGCTCACGGTACGACTTGCCGTCTACTGCGGGCTAAGACTGCCTCTGCAGGCGTGGCTCTTTGCCTGGCCGCTGGCGAAACTTGCAGCGGTGCTGCCGCTAACGCAGGGCGGCATTGGCGTGCGGGAAGCCGCGCTGGTCGCGCTCCTTTCTCCTTTGGGAGCGCCGGGGCACCTGGTGTTGGCCGCCGGCTTGGTGTGGGAAGGCGTGGTGATCGCGGGCGGACTAGTCGCGGGCGCGGTGGCGCTCGTGCTGCGGAGGCGAGCGGATAGGTTCGCCACTCCATAGCAGATACGTGATTCTTGTATACAGGACTCTTGACGCCTGCGTTTCCGAACGTCAAGATAAACATCCCTTCCTGCAAGTCCTTTGTCTAGAGGGCTGTCCTCTCCAGTCTCGTTAACCGTGGTTGGCCAACAAATGCGGCGAAATCATGCGTGGGTCGCTGGATGGCGCGCGACAGCCATGCCCGAACTGAAAACACTAGAACGACGCATATGACACAAAGACGATTGCGAGTGCTGTTGGCGGAAGGAAGTCCCGGCGAGGTTGCCGCAGCGCTACACGCGGCTTATGCCGGAACTGATCCGGGACTGGATCTGACCGTGGTGTCGACGATCTCCACGCTACTGCCGACCATCAAGATAGTCGACCCTGAAGTGATACTGCTGGACCTGGCGCTGGATTTGCGCGAGCCGATGGATGCCGTGCACCTGGTGCACCGGACCGCGCCGGGTGTGCCGTTGATCGTATTTGCCGCCCCCGCCGAAAAAGAGCAAGCGATCCGCAGCCTGGCGGAAGGAGCGAGCGATTATGTCCTGAAAGGACACATAGACGCGCACACGCTGGAACGCGTGCTGCGAACGGCGCTGGAGCGCAACACGCTGACGGGACTGACCGATCTGCTGCGCGACCAGCTGACCGGGCTATATACCCGGGACGGGTTCCTCACTGTCGGGACCCGGCGGCAGGAGGAGGGGATGCGCGCGGGCAGTTCGCTAGTGCTGATCTGCGCGCTGTTTGAGAACTTGCAGGCGCTGCGGCAAGAGTTTGGCCCCAAAGCAGCGGATCGCGCGCTGAGTGATGTTGCTGCGTTGCTAAAGGGATGTTGCCGGCGAAGCGATGTGGTGGGACGGCTGGGAGAGGCGCAGTTTGCGATTCTTGGAGTGGATGCGGTGGCGCCAAACGCGCACGTGATGCGCAGCCGCCTGGAACAGCACCTTGCGGTACACAACCAGACGCGCTCGCCGTGGGGTTCAATCGATTTGCCGACGAGTATCGGCGTGTGGACCCCGCAGGACCAGCGCACCTTCGCGGAATTCCTGGACGGCGTCGAGTCTCGTTTGCGGCAGTCCGTGGCCGAGCTGAAGACCGAGGGAGTTCCGCAGAAGTAGTGGGAGCGAAGCTATGAAATCGGAAACACTGACGGGGACCCCGGCCGAAAAAACGCTGCGGGATGAACATGCCCAGTCGCAAGAAGCACTGCGGCTCTCGGAAGCGCGGAATCGTGACCTGGTGGAAAACTCAACGTATGGCATTTTCCGGGTTTCCGCGGACGGTTCGTTCCTGGATGCTAATCCCACGCTGCTGCGTATTACGGGTTGCGCATCCGCGGAGGATTTGCTGGCGTTGAACTTGGGACGAGACATTTTCCGTTTCCCTGAACACTATGCGCAGCTCATCCGCTCTTGCCGCGAAAATGGCCAGGTCCACGGAGCGGAAGCTGAGTGGCGGCGCTGCGACGGCGGCTTGGTTACAGTGCGGCTGAACGTGCGGCAGCTGTCGATGGCCGACCAGGCGGGCGGGCTGGAAGTGATTGCGGAGGATGTCACTGAGCTGCGCGCCATGGAGCGACAGTTGCGACAAGCGCAAAAGTTTGAGGCCGTCGGCCTGCTGGCGGGCGGCATAGCGCATAACTTCAACAACGTCGTGGGAGCGATCCTGGGGTGGGCGGAGCTGGGCTTTGACCAGAGCCGCGACAATCCGCAAGTGGCAGAGCGCTTCACGCGCATACGTGAACAGGCCGAACGCGCCGCGGCCCTGACTAGGGAGCTGCTGGCCTTCGCGCGCCGTCAGGTGCTGCAGCCACGCGCCGTGGACCTCAATACTGTCGCGGGCGGGCTGGTCAGTTTTCTCGATAAAATTATCGGCAAGGACATCGAGTTCAAGTTTTTGAACGCCAAGCTCGACCCGGTGAAGGCAGATCCCACGCAGATAGAACAAGTTCTGATGAATCTGTGCCTCAACGCGCGGGACGCCATGGCGCAGGGAGGCAGGCTGGTGATCGAGACGGAGATGGTGGAGCTGGACGACTCGTATTGCCGCTTTTATCCCAATGTTCTAGCCGGCCGCTATGCGGTGATTTCCGTTTCGGACACGGGCACTGGCATGGATGCAGAAACCCGCGAGCGCATCTTCGAGCCCTTCTTCACCACCAAGGCGCGCGGCAAGGGCACCGGGATGGGCCTGGCCACCGCGTACGGCATCGTGAAGCAACACGGCGGCTTCATCCACGTGTACAGCGAACCCGGGCACGGCAGCCTTTTTCGCATGTACCTGCCTGTGCTGGAAGGCGCACTGGCGGAAAACGGGAAAAAAGCGCCCGCTCCTTCCTTGGCTGAGATACGGGGCACGGAAACAATTCTTCTTGCCGAAGACCATGAATCCGTTCGAGAAATGTCGCGGCAGGCGCTTTTGAGCTTGGGCTATCGAGTACTTTCCGCCTGCGACGGCCAGGAAGCACTGAAGCTGTGCTCCCACGAAACGCCCGCGCTAGCCATTTTGGATGTGATCATGCCCAAGCTCGGTGGCCCGGCAACGGCCGCGAGCCTTTTGGAAAAGCTCCCGGATTTGCCCCTGGTGTTCACCAGCGGTTATTCGGCGGACGCCAGTGAGCTCCAGGCGGCAGGTGGGAAAGCACGCTACCTGCAGAAGCCCTACAGTCCAACAGCGCTGGGGCGGCTGGTGCGCGAGACTCTGGATCAGCACCGCGCCGAAAGGCAGGCCGCAGCCTCGAAGGCGAAGGGCACACATTAAAGAGGCGGTCACGCAAAGCCCATCGGCCCGGGTACGCTGACCGCTTTTGCGACAGGCCGTCCCAAAACCGGTCGGTAGCACACTCTATTTTCTTCCTGTTGCTACCAGCTATCTACTGTAGTTTCTGCTACATAGACGGAACAGCGGCCGTGGCGCTCGGACTGCCACCTGAACCGTCGCCATGAGCGCAGCACCCGTCACCTTTAGCCTCAATGATCCCCAGCGCGGTCGCGCCAGTCTGCTGGCCCGGGCGCGAAACGGAAACCCTGAGGCGTTCGCCGAAATGGTTTCCCCGTACCTGCCGGCGCTGTACCGCCGCGCACGCGGACTTACCGGGAACGCTGCGGACGCCCAGGACGTTAGTCAGGAAGCGGTGTTGAAGGCTTGGTCGCGCCTGGAACAGTTTGCCGGGAAGCAAGACGAATCGATTGACGACTTTCGCGCGTGGATCTCGCGCATCGCGGCAAACACCTCGATCGACCTGCTACGCCAGCGTCGGGATGGAAAGATCGCTTCTCTGGATCAGAACAAGGGCCAAAGCGAGGAGACGCTGGGTAGCGGCATCGCGTCCGAGCAACAAGATCCAGAAGAACGCTGCGCGCGCCGCGAGATGGGCCGGCTGCTGGCGAAAGCCATCGTGCAACTCCCGCCGGATCTGCGGCAGGCTTGCCTGCTTCGCGATGTGCTGCACTACTCGACGCAAGAAGTCGCCAGCCGCCTGGGAATATCCATTGTGGCCGTGCGGCTGAGGCTGTTCCGCGCGCACCGTCGGCTGCGCGAAAAACTTAAGGACTCTCTGCGACCTGCCGCGCGTCACGATCGCATGAAGGCTTGCCCGCGCCCGGAATACGAGCGCCAGCCCGCGCGACGCTTCGCTCCGCTCGCTACGCCGGAGTACGCCAGCGGAGACTAAGTAGCGCCCTCGTGGCTAGGCTTCTTTACCAGCCACTACCTGCGCGTGATTCAGAAAAGCCACCAGGGAAACTCCTCCAATAATATTCCCCAGTAGCGTGGGTAGAAAAAATTGAAAAAAGTAAAAGCCCCAGGACTCCACGCCGCTCACCATCAGGAAGAAGTTTTTGTTGTAACCCGCGATGATGTGGTGAAAGCCGCCCAAGCCGATGAGGTAAGTGATTATGATTATGATGGCGACCCGCGACGACTCCGCTCCGGGCAGCAGCCAAACCATCAGCGCAATCAGCCAACCCGCAAAGACGGCTCGCGTAAGCGCCACCCCGAAGGCGTCGCCCAAACCTTCCTGGCTGACATTGAGCAGCGTTTGCTGCACGTGCGGGTTGAACACCGCGAAATTCCCAATGCATAGCGCAAAAAAGATACGTTCCCAAAAGGTTGCAGATCAGCACAACCGTCCAGAGCCTGGCGACGCTCGCCAGCGTCGCCGCATTTTTGCGCAACAACAGGGGAAGAATCACCGTCGGCGAGTTTTCTGTGTAAAGCTGCTGGCGCCCTAGGATGACCATCAGAAAGCCGACACTGTAGCCAAGCTTGGAGATCAGCGGACGCCACCCGCTTTCTGGAAGGCGGGCCGCCAGGAGGCCCTCGGCCACCAGCGAGAAACCCATCGCCAAACCCGCCGCAAGTCCAGACCAGGCTAACGCCGCAGATGGCCGCTTGAGCTCGTCTTCTCCCTCCCGGCGAATGGCTTCGTAGACAACGCCGGCGCTGATAGCGGCGCGTTCTGCCGCTTGCTTCTTCTCAGCGGGAGTACTCACCGGGGAAGGTTGAGGTTGAGGTTCGTCTTCTTGCTTCCGAGTCTTTGCGGCAGTGGCAATTGCTCTTACGCAGAGGTAGAGCCCCATCATGGGCGCCTCGCTCGAGGGAAGCCTATCGGACAAAGCATGTAGTAGGGTCGCGCGTGGTGTGTAGTGCAGCGGAATGCAACTGCGGCTGGCGTGTCCAACCTTCAGAATAGCGTTATTTAGCTGTGATTTTGCCGTTGACACGCACGTTTTGCGGTGCTACAAAGCGCCCAGACATGCCCTCTGGTGGTAAGTCTCTTACCACATAGCGGCAACATCACGCGAGTGACGCACCAGACCTGCCTGGCAGGGCAGGCCTGTTTTTGCTGCTGAGGGAATGTCGGCAACACCCCACCACCCCGGGAGGTGAGAACCTATGCGTTTTCACCTCCTTTTTGTTTTCTCCCTTGACGAAGTAAACTCTTGACGAGGTACCGGCTTATTCATGGCGCAAAGTCCAAGCCAGTCTCCTCTGCTCGCGCTGAGTCACGTCACGGTGATGAGGGGAGAGCATCCGGCGCTTCAAGACGTCACCCTGCGCGTCGAATCAGGTGAGCATGTTTGCATTCTCGGCCCGAATGGCTGCGGCAAGTCCACACTGATCAAAACCATCACGCGTGAATGCTATCCGGTTGCAAACGAAGGCTCCTCCATCTCGATCCTCGGCCGGGAGTGCTGGAACGTTTTTGAGCTGCGCACGCTGCTGGGGATCGTTTCTCCCGATCTGCTGGCATCCTGCACTAGCGATGCGACCGGCCGCGACGTAGTGCTCTCCGGATTTTTCAGCAGCACGCGTATTTTCCCGCACCAGGCGCCCAACCAAGATCTGCTCGAAAAGACGGACGCGGCGCTCGCCAGGCTGGGGATCGCGAATCTTGCCGAGCGCCCGGTTGCGCAGATGTCGTCGGGCGAAGCCAAGCGCACGTTAATCGCTCGTGCGCTGGTGCACGAACCGCAAACACTGCTGTTCGACGAGCCCAGCAATGCGCTCGACATCGGTGCGCAAATGCAACTGCGCGACACGATGCGCGCACTCGCAAGCGCCGGCTTGGGCATTCTCCTGGTTACGCACCATGTTTCGGAGATCATTCCAGAAATCGAGCGAGTCGTGTTGTTGCGCGAAGGCCGCATCGTTGCCGACGGGTCAAAGCACGACATGCTTACATCCGATAAACTTTCCGCTCTCTTCGGCGCCAAAATTCAGATTGCGCGCCGCGACGGTTACTATTCCTTGTTTTGAGCGGAATTATGAGGTACCGCAGAACTTGTCCCACAGCGCAGGTGTGCTCCAGGAAGAACGAAAGAGCAGCAAGAACCAAACGGAGACCGGCTGAGTTCTAAGATTTGTCCAGGCGGTGGTTGGCCAAAGTGCGCGCTTCCGGATGCCGGGGCGTCCAGTCTTCGGGAGGGAACGCCACGCGCCAGAATGCCGGCCGCGGCGACGAAAATTCCAGTCCAATTTCCGCTTTACCCGCGCGCACCGGGCCCAAAAACGCCACGTGGCATTCCTGTTCTTCTTCCGTGCGCTTGTGCTGCAGTAGAACTTTGCTACCGCTGGTCAAGCGGGCTTTCAAAAGCACCAGGGCACCGTGAGCGTTGATGGCCAGCGTTTCTGTCTCTTCCTCGATGCTCTTGCCTTGAACGTCTTCGCCGCGAATGCGCACGGCCACTTGCATCAGCACCCTCTGGCTACGGCGTCGCGCGACTGGGTTCATGGATGCGTTATGGGCCTTACCCATCCCTATCTCTCTAATTCCACTATACCGGGAGACCGACACTTGTCGAGAGGCTTGCAGGCGAGCGTATCCAAAAATGCCACTGCCAATTCGTAACGTTGGTCCTAGCTACGTTGCTCGATGGGCACGTAGTGGCGGGTGTCGTGGCCCAAGTAAATCTGCCGGGGGCGGGCGATCTTCTGTTCGGGATCCAGCAGCATCTCTTCCCACTGCGAAATCCAGCCGGAGGTGCGCGGAATGGCAAACAGCACAGGGAACATGGTCATGGGAAAACCCATGGACTGATAGATGAGCCCGGTGTAAAAGTCCACGTTGGGATACAGCTTGCGCTTGACGAAATATTCGTCTTCCAGCGCGATGCGCTCGCATTCCAGGGCGATTTCCAGCAGCGGATTCTTGCCCATCAAGTCGAAAACTTCATAAGCCACTTTCTTGATGATGCGCGCGCGCGGGTCGTAATTTTTGTACACGCGATGGCCGAAACCCATCAGCTTAGTTTCGCCGGTCTTTACGCGCTTGATGAATTCCGGCACTTTCTGCACTGAGCCAATTTCCATCAGCATGCGCAGCACTTCTTCGTTCGCGCCGCCGTGCAGCGGCCCGTACAGCGCGGCGATGGCCGCCGCCGTCGCGGAATAAGGGTCGACATGGGAACTGCCCACGTTGCGAATCGTGCTAGTCGAACAATTCTGCTCGTGATCGGCGTGCAGGATAAACAAGACATCCAGCGCGTGCTCCAAAGTCGGATTCGGCCGGTAGCGGCTCTCCGTCGTCCGGAACAGCATGTTCAGGAAATTTCCCGGATAGCTCAGCTCATTGTCCGGATAGACGAACGGCATGCCCAGCGAGTGCCGGTAAGAAAACGCCGCGATGGTGGGCATCTTTCCGATCAGCCGGTAGGTCTGTTTCCTGCGCGATTCCGCGCTGAAGATGTCCTTGGCATCATGATAAAAGGTCGAAAGCGCGGCGATGGTCGAAATCATCATGCCCATCGGATGGGCGTCGTAGTGAAAACCGTCCAGGAATTTCTTGATGCTCTCGTGAATGAAGGTGTGGTGCGTGACGTGGTAGGTCCAATCCTTCAATTGCTCGGAGGTGGGCAGTTCACCGTGCAGCAGCAGGTACGCGGTTTCGAGATAGGAGCTTTTTTCGGCGAGATCCTCAATCGGGTACCCGCGATACCGCAAAATGCCCGCGTCCCCATCGATGTACGTGATCCGGCTAATGCACGATGCGGTGTTGTTGAACGCCGGGTCGTAGCTCATCATCCCAAATTCCTTGGGATCGACCTTGATTTGCCGCAAATCGCTTGCCCGGATTGTGCCGTGTGTGATCGGCACTTCGTAGCTCCGCCCCGTGCGGTTGTCCGTGATGGTCAACGTTTCGCGAGACGCCGAAGTACCCTCGGCTTTTCTCGCGGTTGTGGCGGTCGGAGCAGAATCCATCGCGCAAAACCTCAGAAGGCAGCGGCAAAATTCAACTCTATCACTCTACACCCAAAGGGCGATTCGCGGAAATGCGACGCGTATCGTACCGGGGCCAACAACTCTATGAATCTAAAGGAATAGCAAGCTCATCGGTGGCGCGGCTAGGCGAAGTTAACTATGCCTCTTGACAATAGTCGTTATAACGAGTACTATCCCAACCGTGGCGCGGGCTTCCGCCCGGGCCCTGAAGCCTCAGCGCCGCTGGTTCGCGGACCGAGGCCTTCTCCGAAGAGGACATCATGATCAAAGTTCGCAAAAGCAACGAACGCGGCCACGCCGATCATGGCTGGCTCAACACCCATTTCACTTTTTCTTTCGCCGATTACTACGACCCCAAGCACGAACAGTTTCGCACCCTGCGCGTTATGAACGACGACCGCGTTGCCGGGGGCGGCGGCTTCCCCATGCACCCACACCGCGATATGGAGATCGTTACCTACGTGCTGGAAGGCGCGCTCGAGCATCGCGACAGCATGGGCAACGGCTCGGTGATCAAGCCCGGCGACATCCAGTACATGAGCGCCGGCACCGGCGTGACCCACAGCGAGTTCAACGCCTCGAAAACCGAACCCGTGCACCTTTATCAGATTTGGATGTTCCCGGAAACGCAGGGGCTGAAGCCCGCCTACGACCAGAAGAATTTCACGGAAGCACAAAAGCGTGGCAAGCTGCGCCTGGTGGCTTCACCGGACGGCCGCGACGGCTCCGTAAAAATCCGGCAGGACAACGAACTCTACGCCACGGTGCTGGGTAAGGGCGACTCGGTCAAGCACGAGCTCAAGTCTGAGCGGCACGCCTACGTGCAAGTAGCCCGCGGCAGCGTCAAACTCAACGGCAAAGAACTAGCCGAAGGCGACGGCGCGGCCATATCGGCCGAAAAATCCGTGGAGTTGACCGGCGTCCACGACGCCGAAGTGCTGCTCTTTGATCTAGCGTAAAGCGGCGGATAGCGCCGGGCGGAGTGCGGGAAAAGTGGACCAAACCCCCGCACTCCACGATTACGCGTGGGCGGGGCCGATCGGCCGAACCGCAACTATTTCTAATTAATTTTTCGTTTTTTCTTTGGGCCTTGGAGCTCAGCGGCCGTCTTTATCAAAGCGGGAATCGAGAAACCAACATTGAAAGCCACCAGGGCAGAGATCGGATTAGAGATGTCGTAAGCCAGCGCGGCGACTCCGCCCATAGCCGCAAGCCCAACAAATTGCGCCTAATAAATCCAATCGAAATCGGGTCTTTCCACCGCCGAGGATTGGGACATCAGGTGCAGGCGCAGCAAGTTGATGGCGAGCCCGCCGAAAAAACCGAATGCGAATGCGGTATACCGGTGATCCCAAAAGCTCACGCGACTTTGTCGGACAGCGCGTTCAGGATTCGGGTGCCAAGCCCCTGCGTCTGCCGGTAATGTTTGCGAGTAGTGTAAAGATTGCGCCCCGATTCGTCGGGAACGGATGACCGGATGATCTCGCCGTTTAATTCTTCAAGAGTCTCACGCACGTTGGCCTCTTCGAGGCCGGTCTGTTCCGCAACTCCCTCCACAGTACGCCACTCGTAATTGGGGTCTTCGAGCGCCCGTACCACGATGTTTCTGCGGTCGAGTTTCAGATTTGCATTCTCGCTCATAACGCCTTCCTTCCTCCCAATTATGAAACTCCGCATCGTCGAGGGCAAGTAGTTTGCAGAATCCCTGTCTTACCAACAATTGACGGCCTTCAGTAAATAGATTAGGACTCTTAGCCGCGAGTGCGCTGAAATTCACTCATGAAATCCACCAGTGCTTGCACCGCGTCGAGGCCAACCGCGTTATACAAAGAGACGCGCATGCCGCCGACCGAGCGGTGGCCGGGCGTGCCAACTAGTCCGGCAGCAGCCGCTTGCTCGGCAAATTTCTTCTCGATGGCTTCATCGCCGCCGGCCACGCGAAAGACCACGTTCATTCGCGAGCGCGAGGCTTTCTCGACCGGGCAGGAGTAATAGCCGCCGGTATCGATGGCGTCGTAGAGCAGCTTGGCCTTGGCTTCGTTGCGCTTTTCAATCGCGCTGATGCCGCCCTCCGCTTCCATCCACTCCATTACCAATCCCAAAATGTAAATCGCAAACGTGGGCGGCGTGTTGTAGAGCGAGCGCTCCTTGATATGCGTGCGGTACTGCAGCAGCGTGGGCAAGCTCTTGTCCGCGCGTTCGGCCAAATCCTTGCGCACGATCACCACCGTGACGCCGCTCGGCCCCAGATTTTTCTGCGCCCCGGCAAAAATCAGCCCGAACTTCTTCACGTCAATCTTCCGCGAAGCAATGTCCGAAGACATATCCGCCACCAGCGGCGCGCCGCCGCTATCCGGCATCGTGTGCCACTGCGTGCCTTCAATCGTGTTGTTCGTGCACATGTGCACGTACGAAGCATCCGCCGACAACTTGATTTCGTCTTTGCGCGGCAACCGAGCGAACTTCTCCGCCTCGGTCGACGCCGCCACGGTGTGCAGCACGCCCTTCTTCAGCTCGCCCAGCGCCTTCGCCGTCCACGTGCCGGTATGCAGCAAATCCACCGGCTTGCCGGGCAGGCACAAATTCATGGGCACCATAGTGAACTGCATGCTCCCGCCGCCCTGCAAGAACACCACGGCGTACTCGTCGGGAATGGCCAGATGCTTCCGCAAACCGGCTTCCGCGCGCGCCGCAATGCCCTCAAACTCGGGCGAGCGGTGGCTCATCTCCATCACCGACATGCCGCTTCCGCGCCAATCCAGCAAATCCTCGCGTATCCGCTCCAGCACCGGCAAAGGCAGCGCCGCCGGCCCCGCATTAAAATTGTGGACCCGCTTCACGCCACGCCCCGCAACTGTAGAAGTCCCCACGCTCGTTGATTCCTCTCCTGAGATCGATTTGAACAGAATAGCAGAATTCGACGCAGCGTCTGCCAACAGCGAAACTAGAATTTTATTGGTGGCGCGAAGTGGCAGTCCTTGCCATGCGGCGGGAAGGCAGAATCCCTGATTTGCTTCAGTTCCTCTTCGATGGCCGCAAACTCTTGCGGAATGACTTCGTCTTTGCCTGCAAATTTTCCAATCCCGAAAGATCTGTGTGTCTTTGTCTGACCATCGCTGATGCCTATCGTGTGCATCTCTAATTCTTCGTTCATTTGAGCCACATACATAAAGATAAATTGCCTCTCGGGCAGCTCAAAGAAATGCTTTTGAATAATCAGCCGCACCAGCGCCTTTACCTTCTCCAAACCTATTTGTTCCTTGCAGGTGGGTATATCAGTTACGGACATCGGTCGATCTGGCGTGGCCTGCTTGACGACAGTACCATCTCCACGCACGAAGAAGACCTGCTGCCAACCTTTTTGGGCTGGAGGCCAGTACACGATCAGAAGCCGCTGCAGCGCCTCATCCTTCTGCAGCATCGGTTCCAAGTCAGGAAAGCGGGTTGGAGAGCTGGGACTCTGAGGAAAAATCATAAGTGCTAAGCACAAAGCAACTCTCATTTCTTTCCCTCTAAGCCAGTGCGAATTCGACGCGGCGGCGCATGGGATCGATGCGCTCCGCCCTCACGCGCACCCGATCTCCGTGCTGCCACACAAGTTGCTTCGGTTTTGCGCCGCGGCCTTTTCCTGCATTCGCGCCGCCTCTGCGCTTGTCGCTACTCGGCATCGCTACGATTGCGTGATCTTTCTCGCGATACATGCAGCGCGCGCCCGTTGCTTCCTCCAGCGCGTTGATCGGGAGCAACCCCTCGACGAACACATCGAACAATTCCACGAAGCATCCGTACTTCTGCACGGAAATAATCAGTCCGTCGTATTCTTCGCCGAGGTGCTCCTCCATGAACTGCGCGGTCTTCCAATCCATCAGCTCGCGCTCGGCGCCATTCGCACGACGCTCCGCTTCCGAAGTTTCCTCGGCTATCTCCTCAAGCTGGCCGTGCGAATACACAACAACTTCCGCCCCGCGCGGAATGTGCGGCATCGCGGGCGCGGCTTCCTGCGGATGCTCCAGCGCCCACTTCAGCGTGCGATGCACAATCAGGTCCGGATAGCGCCGGATCGGCGAGGTGAAATGCGTGTATTCGTCGAATCCCAGCGCAAAATGCCCCAGGGAATCCGCGGCGTACCGGGCCTGCTTCAACGAGCGCAGCATCAAGTACGAAATGATGCGCTCCTCCGGCTTGCCCGCGATTTTCGCCAGCAGCCGCTGATAATGCTGCGGCGTAATGCGCAAGTCCTCCGCCGCGCCAGGCAGCGCCACGCGCATTCCGCGCTCGCGGCCCTTGCCATACGAATCCGGGCGCCCCGCTTTCGCCGGCGACGGTACGCGACCGTGGCGCACGGCAATCTCCCGCTGCTGCAAATTCTCGACACCCAGCGAATACCCAAACGCGCGCGCCAGCTCCTCGAACTCCAGCACCTTGCGCGCGTCTGGCTTTTCGTGAACGCGATGCAGCGCGGGAATCCCGCGCTTCAGCAAATATCCCGCCACCGCGCGGTTCGCCGCCAGCATGAACTCCTCGATCAGGCGGTGCGCGATGTTGCGCTCGCTGCGCGTGATGTTGATCATGCGCTGCTGGTCGTCAAACTCGATCACCGGCTCCGGCAAATCGAAATCAATCGAGCCATGCTCGTTGCGCCGCGCGTTCAGCAGCAGCGCCAACTCCTTCATGTCGCGAAAATGATGCGCCAGCGCAGCGTAAAGTGCCGTCGCCTCCGCATCGCCCTCCAGCACTTTGTTCACATTGGTATACGTCATGCGCTCGGCCGATTTGATGATCCCCGGCGTCATCCGCGCGCCGCGCATGCGTCCCGCGGCGTCAAACTCCATCAGCGCGCTCATCACCAGCCGGTCCTCGCGCGGCTTTAGCGAGCACATGCCGTTCGAAAGCGCCTCCGGCAGCATGGGCACCGCGCGATCCGGAAAATATACGGACGTCCCGCGCAGTCGCGCCTCGCCGTCCAGCGCCGTGAGCGTTCGAACGTAATGCGCAACGTCCGCAATGTGCACCTGCAAGCGCCAGCCGCCGTCCGCCCGGCGCTCGACGTAAACCGCATCGTCAAAATCCCGCGCCGTCTCGCCGTCAATCGTCACGATCGGCAAGTGCCGGAAATCTTCGCGCCCCGCGCGTTCCGGCTCGCTCACCGGGAGCGCGCGCTGCTCCGCCTCTTTCATCACTTCCGCGGGAAAAACGTGCGGCAAATGGTGCTTGCGAATAATAATTTCCGTGTCGACGCCAATCTCGCCAGGCCGCCCCAAAATCTCAATCACCCGCCCGGTAGGCGCCGCACCACCTTTCGGATACCGCACCAGCTCGACGTTCACCACCGCGCCGTCCAGCTCTTCCAACCGCGGAATGCGCCGCCCGCGCACGCTCCGCTCATCCGCGCCGCTGAAGCCGAGCTTCTTCGCCAGTCCCGGCGTCAACTCCATGCCCGGAGGAATCTCGATCGCGTGCTGCATGCGCGCGTCGTAAGGCAGCACCGTATTCCCACGCGCGCCGTAGCGAAACAATCCCACGACCGTCGGATGTGCCCGCCCCAGCACGCGAATGATTCGCCCTTCCGCCCGCTGCGCATCTCCCAGTCCGCTCACGCGCTGAATCTTCACCAGCACCCGATCGCCGTGCATCGCGTCTTCGACGCCGTCGCGCGGTATGAACACATCGCGATCCAGCCAGGGGACCGGCGGATCCGGCACCACGAATCCGTATCCGTCGTGATGCAGCACCAGCCGGCCCGTAATTTCATTGCGGCTCCCAATGCCGCTGCCTTCACGAGTTGTCGTGGGGCGCTCATCCGCCGCAGCCGCCGGCGAGATTCCAGCCTGTCTCGCGGCCCCCTGCCCAGGCTGGCCGTCCCCGCTGCGCTCCTGCCGCCCGCCCGCGAGCCGGTAGCGTCCCCCCGGCAATTCCTCGATAGCCCGCCGCTTTTTCAACTTGGACAGCATTTTGTAGAGCCCGCGCCGGTCGGTTTTGGGCAGGTGCAGCGCTGTGGCAATCTCCTCCGCCGAAGCAGGCGCGCTTCTAACTTGCAGAAAACGCAGTATGTTATCTGGACTAAGCTGTGAGGGGCGCGGCATAGGAGGGCAGTTTCAGCGGTTACGTGCTGGTTTTCGACACAATTCTACCCATTTTTTTTCGTCGCACGTGAAACTTTTTTCGTGCCTGATGAAACTTTTTTCGCTCCGCAGGGGTTTCATACCCAGGCCAACACACGACCGGCTGGCCACCCTCCGTCAGGCTAGCCGGCTTTTCCCGGAAACGGGAAAACCAAGGGAGGCGGGAAGACCTGGCCCGCCTCCTTTCTTTATTCTTCTCTGTGTGCTCCGTGCTCTTCTCCGTGCACTCTGTGTAAAATCTTTCTCCCTTGCCTTCCTACCGCGCCACCGTGCTCAAAAACGGATAGTGGCTGCTTGCGCCCATGAAAAACAGCATCGGAAACGAAAGCCACAAAGACGTTCGCGCCGTAAGAAATCCCCAGCGCATCAACCGCTCCGCTTCCGCCGGCATAGGCGTTCCCTGCTCGCCCGCCGCGCGCGTCCATGCGATCAACCTCTTCTGCACACGCCAAACCACGCCCCATGTATTCACCAGCATCACCAGCCCTAATCCTCCTCCTACGCTGATCGCCAAATGCTGGTTCGACACGCTCGGTCCGCCATTCAGCGCTAGCACGCTCCAGGAAGCCGCAATCACAACCGCGCTAATCCCAATCGCCCGCACCCACACCGAATCGCGAATTCCCTTTGCGGGAAGCTGCAAGAAATAAATTCCCTCATATGCCACCACCCACACCAGCACCCACCACCCAAACCATCGCAGCGCCAGCCCCGCATCGCCCGAATTGCGCGCATCCGTCACCAGGATCGAGAAAAAGTAGCGCATGCCCACTATCACCGTCACCAGCGCCGACCACCGAAACCACGACATCGCCCGCGACATCAGCACCGGGTACACCTTCACGCGCACTCCCGGCTCAAGCGTCTTCATCGAAGGCGTAAGCACAAAATTGAAAAAGTACAAAAGCCCAATCCAAATAATGCCGAAAATAAAATGCAGCCATCGCAGCGCCATCACCTCATTCGCAACCGCATTCGCAAGAAAACTGAAGTGCGGTTTCCACTCCGGGAACGTCGCCAGCAGCCACAAGCACATACGTGAACCCCCATTAAAGTAGCTACAGATAATTGACGTGGATCTTCAAATCGAGCCGCCCGCCCTGATAGTGAAAAGAAGCCGCGCTGAACTTTGGCGGCCCCATGTGGCCTTTCGCGTCATTCGACGCTCCCACTCCCTCGCGCGGCATGCCGATGAAGTTCGTGTCCAGCTTGCCATTCGAGTTTTCGTCATGCACTACCGACACCGCGTAAGTCCCTGGCGCAACTCCAGTGAAGTCGCAAACCGCCTGGCGCTCTTCAATCTTTGCAGTCAGCCGCGCAACCGCCTTGTCCGCCTTCTTGGGGAAAGCATCTGCTTGCGCCGACGAATACAGAGCGCACAGCATCTGCCCTTTGTCGCTCCGCAAGCCGCTAATCTCAACGTGAATCACGTTTTCCGCGGGCGCCGGCGTCTGTCCGAACGCCCCATAGGTCGTCACCAGCGCCGTCGCAATACAAACTGCTTTCCAGCCTGCCAACATCCGCATCATCATCCCTCCCGTTCCTTCTTCTGTCCATCACTCATGCGGCATCACCCGCATCTCTCCCTTCTAGCTATTACGCCGCTTCTCTAGATTTATTTCTGTGGCGCAAAGTCCTTGCGCACCGCCGAGGCTTACTGAACGGGAGGATTCGGGTCCTGGTTCGCTGGCAGGGATTCGCCACGGAAGGGCAGCTTTAATTTCTTGGAAATCTCCGGCCAGAATTCGCGCAGCACATCGAAACCAATGTCTTGCAGGATGCCGTAAGTCACCCGCTGCGCTGCTGGACCGAAACCGCGTTCGTTGTCCGGGTGATATGTATTGCTCAGTACGGCTGTGGTCGTAGTTCCCAGCCACTCGGAAAAATTGAACATGCGCTTGCCATCATCGCGGTGAGCCACAACGGCGTGCTCCACCGCATGGAGCAAGCGTCGTCTGGCGCCGCCGCGGGCCAGGCGGTAGTAGCGCGGGTCCTCCGAAAATATCCATGGATACGCAAAGTCCTTAAAGAACCGGGAAGACGCCTGATCGGTGAATTCGGCGCCAAAGCGCCTCCCATACCCCTCCGCTCCCTGTCCAAAGCTGGGGTCCGAGTTTTCCGCTTGGTCAAGCCCCGCGTTGAAACCAGTGGCGAGAAATGTCACCGGGTCAAAGGAATCCTGGACGAACAGAACGAATTTATCTTTCAAGTTGAGCGTGCACAATTTCGCGCCGGGCTTGTAATTCGGGGGGTGCACCGCTTTGCGTTCCAACGGCCGGGCAAATGTGCCCACCACCTTCTTCAACGGCCCGTCGTAGTCTTCTAGCCGCACCATCGGCGGCGGCTCAACGCACGGTGCCGCCACATTCTTCGTGGCTTCCTCATTGAAGGGCGCAGCGGGCGGCTGCTGAGGAGCAGCCGGCGCCGGCGGTTCCTGCGCGTAAACCACGGCGCCAGCCAGTCCGGCCAGCGCCGTCAGCAAGCACAATCGAGCTAATATGCTCAAACGAATTTCGTGCCCCACGGGTCCGGCATGAAGACTACCATTTTGCCCATGCAACTACGACGGCACTTCGCTCGCATTGAGTTGCTCGAGTAACGTCGCCTTTCCGCCCTCTGGCTCGCGCATGACACAAAAAAAAGCGAGACATCTCGCACTTGACACAAAAAGCGGGACGCTTGCGCGTCCCGCTTTGCATTGCCGCTGTACATTGGCGATTTGCGTTGCCACTTTGTCTCGCCGGTGTTTCGGGATTTAGTGGTGGCCTCCCCCGCCGCCGTGAGACCCTCCGCCACCATGGAAACCTCCACCGCCATGCTCACCGCCTCCAAAGTGTCCGCGGCCTCCGCGGGCCATGGACCCATGCATGCCACCTTCCACACCATGAACGGGGCCGCTGTGTCCGAAACCGCTATGCCTGAAATCGCCGCCATGGCTGTGACCGAAACCGCCGCCATGATTGAAGCCATGATCGAAGTGAGCATAGTAATGGTCACCGCCACCCCAGTGGTGGTAGTCATGATCGAAATGTTCGTGGAAGTGGCCGAAAAAGCCGATAGGAGCAAATCCCACGAAGAAGGGCGAATAGAAGCCCCATCCGAATGAGCTGTAGAAGATCCCATCTCCCGGAATATAGGCGTAGGTGCCAAAGTAAGGATCCCAGTCCCAGCCGGAGCCGTACCAATTGCCCATGGCGTAGACTTGTGCACGATCCACGTTCGCTTCGGCAACGTACGAGGACCGCAGGCTGCTCCAGTTGTAGAGATCGTCCGCCTGTTGGGTGTCGAATTTCTCGGGTTTCAGCGAAGCGTTGGCGCCGAGCGCAACCTGATGCTTGCTCTTGACCTCGATGTCCCGGTCCATGTGCCGAACGACTGCTTGGCCTTCGTACACGCGGACTTGGTCGTTATCGGAGTCAAATTCGTACAACCCGGTTTTGCTAAGACGCACTGTGTCGCCGTGTTGCACGATCATCAGATTATTCTGCTGATGAAGCTCGGCGATTTCGACCATGGCGCGTCCCTTGTCCAAGCGAAGTTCCGTGTCGGTCAAGCTAGGCGAAACCATGGTCACGGAGCTGTTGTCACCAAGTCTAAAGAAAGCACCCGGCGTCAGAAGAATCTCTGCTTTGCCGATTTGCGTATCGAGGGATTGACCCGGCTGTAATTCGGCCGAACCTATCGCTTTGGCGTCGAGGGACTGCCCTGCGAGAGAGACTTGTCCTTCGACATAATTAACGGTTCCTGGGCGTGCAGGGTTTGCGCCAAAAGCTGGCGCAGACAGAGCCGCAGCCAGGATGATGCTTGTTGCGATCAACCTCGACTGCCGCATAATTTTTGCCTCCAGACAATTAGATGCGAAGCCGCCACTCCACGTTATTCCACGCGCAGAAACGGTCTTTATTTCGCATAATTTTTTCGACGCGGAATAGTGACCCATGCGCGTCACTCGCGACCAACCCTTATATATTCTTAACGCGGGCCAGGTCTGGCCCAGTAGCATAGGCTTTAGCTTGTGTCTGCCTCCCTACTCTGTGCTAAATTCCTGGCTTTCCTGTTCGGAGGCAGGGCAGCCATGAAACATCTCGCACTGATTCTCTTGCTGTTTGCGGCGCAGGTTGCTTCGGCGCAAGACTGGGCCAAAGCCAAGCTCGAGAAATCGCCGCGGCATCGCGAATGGGTCACGGTCAAGCACGATGGCCGCTCGGTCGAGACCTTCGTCGTCTATCCGGAATCGAAGGGCAAGACGCCGGTAGTCCTCGTAATCCACGAAATCTTTGGCATGACCGATTGGGTCCAGGATCTCGCCGACCAAGTCGCGGAAGCCGGTTACATCGCCGTCGCGCCCGATCTGCTCTCCGGCATGGGACCTAACGGCGGGCGCACGTCCGATTTTCCGCAGGGTAAAGCCACTGAAGCCGTGAGCCATCTCAATCCCGATCAGGTCACCGCGGATCTCAACGCCGCCGCGGATTACGGAAAGGAACTGCCGGCGAGCAACGGCAAATTGTCTGTCGCGGGATACTGCTGGGGCGGCGGGCAGACGTTTCGCTTTGCAACGAATCGCGGCGATCTAACGGCTGCGTTCGTGTTCTACGGTCCGCCGGCGGACAAAGACGCGATGGCGCGCATCAAGGTTCCGGTGTACGGCTTTTACGCGGGAGAAGACGCGCGCATCAATGCCACTCTTCCGGAAATAATTCAAAACATGAAAGCCGCCGGCAAAACATTCGAGCCGGTGACTTACGAGGGCGCAGGCCACGG
This sequence comes from Candidatus Acidiferrum sp., assembly GCA_035602505.1. GTDB lineage: Bacteria > Acidobacteriota > Terriglobia > Acidiferrales > UBA7541 > Acidiferrum. The sequence goes on along the minus strand of DATNMD010000014.1, from coordinate 230,737 downwards.
CTTCATGCGAGCGGGAGAAGCGCCGGATGCGAACGAGGCGAACCGCAAAGCCCGCACAGAAGCCTGGGCGCGTTGGAAAACTCTCTTGTCGAAATGAGGCGCGCCGGAACAAATCTTTATGATTTACGCGGGCACATCAGGATGGGCGTATCCAAGCTGGAAGCCGGGTTTCTACCCTGCGAAGCTGGCTTCTGCCAAATTCCTGAATCACTATGCGACGCGCTTAAACACGGTGGAAGTGAACTACACGTTCCGTCGCTTTCCAACGGAGAAGTTGCTGCGCGGGTGGATCGAGGCAACTCCTGCGAACTTTCAATTCGCCATCAAGGCGCACCAGAAAATTACGCACATTGCGCGGCTGCGCGACGTTGCGGATTTCACTTCGGATTTCATCCGCTCGCTGCAGCCGCTGGACGCGGAGAAAAAACTCGGGCCGGTGCTATTTCAATTGCCGCCCTTCTTGAAGTGCGACGTCTCTTTGTTGAAGGATTTCCTGGCTGCGCTGCCAAGGTCGTTGCGCGCCGCGTTTGAGTTTCGCCACGCTTCCTGGTTCAGCGAGGAAGTGTACACCTCGCTGCGAACGGCCAATGCCGCGCTGTGCAACGCGGAAAGCGAAAAACTCGAGACGCCGGATGTGCAGACCGCCGATTTCGCGTACCTGCGCTTGCGCAAGGAAGAGTATTCAGCGCAAGAGCGCAAAGCGCTGGAACAAAGAATCACGCGGCTTGGCGGCAACGGCGACGTCTACATCTATTTCAAGCACGAAGACACGCCGGAAGGCGCATTGCACGCAGAAAACGTTCTGTCAGCGGTGAAGGGATGAAAAAATTGGTGCCCGAGAGAGGACTCGAACCTCCACTCCCTTGCGAGAACTAGAACCTGAATCTAGCGCGTCTGCCAGTTCCGCCACTCGGGCACTTGTGCGGTGTGTTGAGCGGGCTCGACCCGAGCCAGCCAGCACTGCGAGGCAAATTTATTTTGCCCGGCAGGGCAGGCTTTGTCAACGCGCGGCGGTTTGCGGCAACTAACTGTGTGATGTTCCCGGAGGCAAGCGATGTCTATGAAGTCCATCCTGATGCTGGTCGGCGATTACGTGGAGGATTACGAAGTGATGGTCCCGTTTCAGGCGCTGCTGATGGTCGGCCACACCGTTCACGCCGCCTGCCCTGGCAAGAAGTCCGGTGAATTCGTGCGCACCGCTATTCACGATTTTGAAGGCGACCAAACGTACTCCGAAAAGCGCGGACACAATTTTTCGCTGAATGCCACGTTCGACCAGATCAAGGCCGAAGAGTACGACGCGCTGGTGCTTCCCGGCGGCCGCGCTCCCGAATACATCCGGCTGAATCCGCGGGTGCTGGAAATTGTGCGGCATTTCGCCAATGCGAAAAAGCCCGTCGCCGCCATTTGCCACGCGGCGCAGATCCTGGCCGCCGCCGGTGTATTGAAGGGAAGAAAGTGCAGCGCGTATCCCGCCGTAGGACCTGACGTAACGAACGCAGGTGGCACGTTCGCGGACATCGGAATCAGCGAAGCGATCGTCGACGGCAACCTGGTCAGCGCGCCTGCGTGGCCCGCACACCCGGCGTGGCTGGCCAAGTTTCTCGGAGTCCTCGGGACGAAAATCGAATTGTGAGCTTTGCAGACGGGCGCTACGCGCCGGCTGCGCGGACGAGCGGGACATCCACAACGTGCTCGGCTACGAACCAGGATTGCAGTTCGTTGGTGCGGATCACGTCGCTGATCAGCAAGTCGTTTGTGCCATCGTCGCCGGCTTCATCGGCTTTCTTGGCCATGGTGCGAGCTTCCTTGAGAATGAGCTCGTGAGCTTCGAGCAAGCGTGAAATCTGTACGGGAACTTCCTCGCGGCCGCGCGGCGGCCGTGGAATCATCGTTGTTTCGGCAATATCCGCCGCCATCGCGAGACTTATGCCACCAAGAAGCTGGATGCGTTCAGCGATGGAATCGACCAACTCGTCCTGTTCGCCGTGATGCTTATCGAAAAGCAGATGGAGCTGGTAGAAAGTGTGACCTGCGACTTGCCAATGATGTTTCTTGTACATGTCGCGCAGCGTCATGGTGTCCGCGAGGATTTGGTTTAAATTTCCCACGCTCTCGGCGCGGACTAGTTCATCCAGAGCGATGGGCATGCGCGTCAATTTTCCGTAGGGCTGAATTTCGCGGGCCTTCTGGTGCAGGATGGGGCTCGCGCGGTCAGATCCTGCCTCGAGCTGTTCGTGTTTGGGGTTGGAGCGATGATTTCTGGGACTCATAAAATTGTCTCCTCGCAAAGAAAGCAATGCGCCTTCTGGCAGCGTGACTTGGGCGCACGCAAGTGCGCACCATAGCATAAGTTTGATTGCTCCGGACCGGAAAAGGATACGGTTGGTTCGTCCGGAAAACACAACGCGTAAGGGTGCGGAAATTGGTGAGCGGCAGCGGATGTTAAGAAGATTGGCGGGCGGCTAGGAATCCCGCCCGCTGGCACGCGCTATGTTCTCTGCTGTTCGGAACATGGCCACGAGAAACTCGAGAGCCACTCGCACGTAGACGATCCACAGAAAGTAGCCGACTACGGCAAGCAAGAGTGTCAGCAGCCCCTGGGATGTGGAAGCCTGAAAACCGTTGAAAACGTACCAAGTGCCCACAATCAATCCCAACAACAGATGGATGCCATAGAGGAGCTTGGCGTATTTCTGGGTAATGAAGTACTGAAACGAAAAATCCAGCAAGCGTTCGAAGAAACCTTTGCCTTCGCTCATGTGCGTTGCCTCTAAAACGTGAGAAGTGTCAGACATATTCCGCCTCCAAATAGTCTTTTCCGGCCGATTCAGTTAGCTTTGCTATAGTTTCGCACTAAAAACGAGTTTCGTTACCAGCGTCGCCACGGACGTTGCCGAATCCGCTACGCTCGCGGCGGCAATTCCGTTTCGATCACGGTCACTGGCCTTTGGCTTTGCTTTTTAGTTGCTTGGCGAGCTTTTCGATTTCTTCGGTCCTCTTATACATGCGGATGGAGAGGACCTCGCTGGTGACCGTCTTCTGCACTTCGTCGCGCAGCTCGCTGGTGAGTTGGTAGAGGCGCTCTACGCCGGCGCGAAATTCCCGTTCATTTTCCTGCAAAGCTTTCCTTGTGGACTGGGGACCCGAGGCTTGCGATGCAGCGTCGGCAGGATTCTTTTTCTCGGCGGCTCCGGCGGGTCGGGAAAAGGCCTGCGCTTTTGAGCAAACAGCGATGCGGCTGGCAGAGGAATGCAGGTCGCAGCCGCGAACAATGCCAGCACAAACCTGCGTCTGGTTTCGCGCATGGTGGCCTCCTGTGGGGCAGGGTGTGAGATTGCAAATAGTATAGAGAGTTTTTGGCGCGTGGCGCCGCCGATGCCTGGAAATTACCTTCGCGCGAGGGTTTTTTTGCCGCCCGCCATGCGCGCCAGTGCTCGGGAGTACTCCGCGATAGTTTTGGGGACGGCGCGATTGTGGACGAATTGACCTTGGCGGCGGCATTCGATGAGACCGGCGTCGGCGAGGATTTTCAAGTGATGGGAGACGGTGGCGGGGGTGACACCGCGGAGGGCCACGAGTTCGCCGCAGACCATCTCTTTTTTAGCGGAGATGGCCTCAAAAATCATGAGGCGAGTGGCGTCCGCCAAAGCCTTTGAAATCTTCTCGATACGGGCGCGTTCCATGGTTTACAAATCCAGTTTAGCTGAGTCCGCGGGCGGCAGGTAGCAATAACGGGCAGCCGGTGGCCTCTAAGGATTTGATGCAACGGAATACTTAGATGTTCATCTAATTATCGAAATTGGGAATGGCCAGTTCAAGAGTGAGTGCCATCTGAAGAACGGAGAAAAGCAATGAAGAGACTCGAAGGAAAAGTGGCGGTAGTAACCGGAGGAAACAGCGGCATCGGGCTTGCGGCGGCAAAGCGGCTGCAAGAAGAGGGCGCACGGGTGGCAATTTCGGGGCGCAACGCGAAGACGCTCGAGGATGCGGTGAAAACGATCGGGAACGGCGTGCTGGCAGTGCAGTCCGACGTGGCCAATCCGGCCGACCTGGACAAATTGTATGCGGCTGTTTCCAAAAAGTTCGGAAAAATTGACGTGCTTTTTGTCAATGCGGGGATTTACAAATTTGTGCCGTTTGCCGCGACGACCGAAGGCCTGTATGACGAGCTGTTCGATATCAACACCAAAGGCGCGTATTTCACGATTCAGAAGGCACTCCCATTTCTAAACGACGGTGCATCAATCATCTTAAATACGTCGGTGGCCGACGAAACAGGGGTGATCAACGGCACGGTATATGCCGCTACGAAGGCTGCGTTACGGTCGTTCACAAGGTCGATCGCCGCCGAGTTGGTAGGCCGTGGGATTCGCGTGAATGCGGTCAGTCCCGGACCGATTGAGACGCCGGCTGGATTTGCACGAACGGGATTGCCGCAAGAAGTGATCGACGAATTTGTGAAAGACGTCGTGAGCAAGGTCCCAATGAAGCGCATCGGCCAACCACACGAAATCGCTGGCGCTGTAGCTTTTCTCGCGTCATCGGACGCCTCGTACATAACCGGGGCGGAGATTCCGGTTGATGGTGGTTTCGGACAAATCTGAAAAGAGCGAGGCGCGTGTCGTCCTTCTTTCAACTCCGCGCCTCGCTAGTTTCCGCCTGCGGAAGGATCGGGAGTGCTGGCGGAGTTAAGGTCGAGAAACCAGGTGTGCGCGGTGTCGCCCGGGACGTAGCAATTGCCGTCGGCGTGATAGGTAGCGGCGCAACGCGCCGTAAATTCCTTGCGGCGCGGAGATTGCGCGAACTGCCAAACGGCGGCGTAGGGGATACCGCCTGCGGATGCAGGCTGCGGATTGCGAGGGACGACGCAGCCGGGCGAAGGCGGGCACGCGTCATTGAAGACCCAGTAAGCGAGGCCACGCTTGCCGAGATTGTTGCGAATGTCGTCGGCGGTGATGATGGTCACACCGTGGCCTTCGTTGACGGGCATGCCAGAGCAATAGACTCCTGCGCGATAACCGGCGCGCGTGAGTGCATCGACCCAGGAGCGCAAGTATGCGTGATACTTTGCCGGCAGACGGCCGCCTTCCTCTATATCTAGAAAAACGATCGCGTGGCGCGGAAACCCTTCCTTTTTTGCGGTTGCGGCGGCGTTTGCTGCGTCGGCCGCTCCCCTGCTGGCGGCTTGCGAGGAAGATTTGAGTTCGCTGCTTTGCGGGCCTCGATAGAGAAGAAGAAATCCAAATTTCTGCGCGAGCAAAAGGTGACGCTTGCCGACCCAGGTGTTTTGTTTAGCTTCGGGCGGAGGGCTGAGCCAATAGCCGCCGAAAGAGAATGTTTTGCGCAGGATGGGAAGCGCAGCGTCCCCAGGGTACGTGTTGAGATCGAAACCCAAATAGGCGCCTTTGAGGTCCCGGGATTCGGGTTTGGCGATTCGGACCCAAGCGTCGAGGAGGAACTGCGCACCGGCGAGCAGAACAAGGGAAACCACCGGAAGCACGGAGTCGCGGTTCATGGATTCAAGGTAAAAACTGGTGCCCGGGGTGGGAGTCGAACCCACATGAGGAAAAATCCCCGGAGGATTTTAAGTCTGCTTCCTGTGCTCGTAACCTACTGCATCCATTGTTGTTATATCAGAGCAACGTGAAACTGTGCAAGTATATGTGTAAGTTTCGCGAGAAACGTAAGGAAAGTATAAAGGATGCAGAAGTGGGTTCCCTGCGGGAGCGGATTTATCGAAGCGGACGTTATCCGGTGGAAAGAAGCCGTGTGGGAAAAGCGGCAGCGCTTGCGGGGCCGCGCCGTGAATGCGGGCGAGCGCATGGTCACCGCCGAAGTGCTCCGTGACGCGGACGGATGGGTCGAGCTTCTCGTGCGCGAATGCACGATCGTCAGCGAGAAACCCGGCTGGCTGCTGAAGCCGCTGCCGAAAAACGTGGAAGTGCGGCGCAGGCGGAAGACCATCGAAGGGGGCAATCCCGAACGGCTTCTCTGGAGTGATGAAAGCGTCCGCGCCGGATTGATCAGCACCTTCCTGGGGAAAAGATAATCGGAAGGGACTTCTGTTTCTTGGCCGGATGCCAGTGATTCGGTCGGTCGCCGAAAGCTGGGGGTGAACGGTCAGCGTCAACCTTGCGGACCAGGTCTGGTCATTCGGTCTCCGTTGATTGGTAGCAACTCTTTGAAAATAAATAGTATTGTTATCATATCCATTATGCGTAACTACAGGATTATCTTTTTCCCTTTACAGAGTACAGCAAATCAGCTACATCTGTTCGTAACTCACTACCATAACCCAAAAACGCCCAAACAGCGGACAAGAGCCAATAGTGCCCTAACAGTCGTTTGAAAAGAAGGAAAGTAAACATGAGTGATCCGCAGCAGTTATCGTTAAAAGAAGTGGCAAAAGAAATTTTTAATAAAAAGGCCGAGGAAAATGCCCCTATTCATGCAGAAGTGCGTGAATATTTTGTGGCCCTGGTGAAAGCGGTGGGCGACGCAGGTTACGAATGCAAAAAGGGGCACGATTACTATGGCATGGACAAAGAAGATAAAGCATACTTCGACAGCTCGTCTTTTGACGAGCCACCGCACGACATACTTCGCTTCGATGACAGAAAACGTCTATCCATGAACATGATCGGACGCATGATCTATCATGATGAAGATAGCGTATCTTCCCACGAAGATTGTGGCCTGCACACCTACTACGGTCCGTATCAGGGCGTGAAATTTAATGTTACCCCGCAGAAAACCACGATAACCGTTAATCATACGCACGGCTATATAGTAGGCACTAGCTCGCTTTGGGAGCGGCGTCATAATGTGAAGCCCAAAAGTGCCAGCTTCGACTGGAAAGACCGGGACAAGGCGTTCGAATGCATAACGGCATGGGTTTTGGAGAACAGCAGTCCCAAAATTGTTGACAAAATTCTGTCGACAGCAGAAAGAAAAGCTGCGCCTGCGATAGAAAACGAAAACAAAGAAATGAAAGTGGGCACTAAAATGGCGGATGGTTCGGTTTTTGCCGGACTCACTGGGCACGGCGCGCAGATATTTGCGATGCCGACGAATCTGCGGGATGTGACGATGACTTTTAACGACACCGCAAAAATGGTCGCAAAACTGAACGCCAGCAACGCTCTCGGCCATGACGATTGGGAAATTCCAACTCTGAGACAAATGGAAATATTAAAACAGAGCCAGGATAAAGGCGCATTGAGCGGCACCTTCAACATGGGGGGCACAGGGGGTTGGACCGACTGGTACTGGTCGTCCACGCCGCGGGTGCTGGGCGGGGGCGACGATATGATGGATGGTCTCCACATCAGTCATCAAGGAGGGTGTTCGTTCGGCAAGAACTCGGCGGCGCTGTGTTGCCGACCTGTTCGCATTGTTGACTAAATTCTGCCGCCAGCAGAAAGAAAAGCTGCGCATGCGATAAAGATTGTGCCGCCGGTAGTGTCTCCTTGATGCTGTCAAAACTTCCCAACGATGGGCGTCAGAGTCCGGGGCCTCGGGGTTTTTTGGGTGGCGGCCAGTTGGGTCGGTTGTGCGGGCGAGGCTTTTTCGGTTTTGTATAAAACATGGACGAGAAGATATCCGGCATCGGCGGCTGGAGCGCAGCCTTGCCCTCCGAGAAGCGAGAGGTCCGCGGGCGTGGCTGCGCGGCCTGATTGAAGAAACGGCTCAGGGTTTTCGGCGGCAGGAAACGGGACTGGCCGGTTGGGCGCGGTGTGGCGACGGGTTCGCGTGGCGGTGGCGGTTTTGTAAAAAACTTCGACGAGAAATTATCCAGCATCGGCGGCGGCGGTGCAGGGGCACCTTTGACGAAGCTGGATATCCGCTGGTAGGCCTGTGCAACCTGGTTAAAGAAGCGGCTCAGCTTTGGTCGCAGGAAGCGAGAGCCGCTCATCGTGCGCGCGGGGGCGGCCATTCAGGGCCGTCCCTGGTGCGTTCCTTGTCGCGCTCCCGCTCGCGTTCTTCGAGTTCAGCCCGGAGTTTGCGGGCGGCTTCCTGCTCGCGGAGGTAGCGGTCAAGGTCCTCTTTGGTCCTCTGCGCGTGGTCCCGGAGCCGCTGCGCGTGCCGTTCAGTCAGGTTTTCGAGTTCGAGGTCCCGCGTCTGTTCCAGCATTCCCTTGTATTGGTCACGCTCTGTTTTTTGCCGCGCCTCCATCTCGTTTTGGCGACGCTCGCGCTCGGCTTCGCGTTTCTGAACCTGCTTCGGATTCCACCACCGCTGGATCGTGTCGAGGACGCGGTCGAGGGGTGCTGCCAGCGCCTTCTCCCGCTCGAAGCGGGCGCGCTCTGCCTCCTGCCGGGCGTCGAAATGGCCCATTCTTTCCGCCATGTCCTGATCGAGAATCTCGCGCGTGTGCTGGAATTCAGCGTCGTGGCGCTGGCGGATGTCCGCCGCCTCGCGCGCCTGGCGCTCGGCGACGGCCTTTTGAAGCGCCTGAATTTCATCCAGCGGGAGGTCCTTTGTTTGTTCGGCGGGTTGAGATGGCTCGGGCGGCTTCTCTGCCGCCTGCTTCTTTTCCTCCGGCTTTTGTTGCTGGAGTTCCCTGGCCTCATCGACGGTCGGGAGCGTCTGCGGGTCGATGCCCTTCATGAATTCGCGCAGCTCGGCGGTCTTCATGCCGCGAATTTGGCGGGCCAGGCTGTAGACCTCCCCGGCCTGGTCGACAAGGACGAAACCGCGGGCGCCCTTGGCGAGCATGTAGCCCTGCGCTTCGAGGGCGGTCTTAAAGGCTTGTCCGCTGTCGGAGGCCTGTTGGAGGGCGGTGACCTGGTCCTTGCGGTCGGATGGCTTGATGCCCGTGCGTTCCGCCTGCTGCCATTCGGCATGATTGACGGCGGCGTCGGGGAAGTCGGGCTGTTTCTTCCGGTCCCGTTTCGCGTGTTTGCCGGGCACCGGCTCGTGCCCGAATTCAAGTTCGAGAGCCTTGCTGGCGCGTTCATGGGCGGGGTAATTCATGCTGTCTGACCGCAGCGTCATCGTGTCGATGTCGGTGCGCGCCCACACCACATGGATATGCTGGCGGCCGTGTTTCTCGTGCATGACGACGGCGCGGGGCTGGCCCTCGAAGCCCAGTTCCTTTTCCAGGACCTCGACGCAGCGCTGCCACTGCTCCGGGGTCATGACGTACTCTTTGGCCGGGTCGATGTTGACGTGATAAAGGCCCTTGGTGCCGAGCGTTCCCTCGGACAGGGTTTGCCAATCCCGCAAGGCCTCGTTGAGATTGGGAGCCGGCCACTGGAGTTCGAGAATATCGACGGTTTCGTTGGTGTCGCGCCGCTGAAGGTGCTTGGCAAGCTGTTCCGGACCGCTGCGGCTGCCACCCTTGATAATCATGGTGCGGGACCGGGCTTCTTGCCGAGCGCCTGGAAAATGGCGTCGCGGAGGACGAGGAAGGCGCGCAGGGCTTCTTTCAGTTGCGGGAGCCTGAGCTGCTGCCGGGCATTGAGGGCGCGGGTGATCTGGTTCAGGTTGTTTCCGATGCGCCCGAGCTGGCCGAGAATTTGGCGCAGTGCAACATGGTCGGCGGGGGGACGGCGCTGGGCGCGGGGTCCGGCATCGCCCAGGGCGGCGGCGCGCATGAAGGCGGCGACGGCGAGGCCGGCTTTATCGGCCTTGGCCGCGATGGCGTTGAACTCCTCGTCGGTCCATCGCACGAGGGATTGGCGGATGCGCCGCCGTTTGTCGCTGCCTGCCATGACGCTTCCTTTTCACGTTGGCATGCGCCTCAAATCCCTGCCCGGTTCAGGGGCGGCACGAGCCCCAGAGCGGTCCAGCAGACGGCTGGTCCAGGTCCAGGAGGGATACTCCTGGTCGTGGTTCCAGGGGGCGCGAAAGCCCCTGGTCAGGTCCAGGCGGAACGGCCTGGTGGTTCGCTGCGCGGCCCCGATTCTCCCGCCGCGAGGGGGTGCAGGGGTTGTGAAGAACCCCTGCTCTGGGGGATGCAACGGGGGACGAAAGTGCCCCCTTGCCAAGCCGCGCGGATATCCGCGCATGGCTTGCAAAGCACGGTAAACCGTGCTGCGGCTCTCTTCTTTCCAGAATAGCACTGACCCATTGACGAACAATTAACGTCGGTCATTGCCGTGGGAGGCTTCCTAATTTCTATAATGAATTATAACATGATTCGCCGTTAATATGGGTTAACGAGCCGCATAAAAACGCCGCAGCACTCATTGCCCCATCAGTAAGTCCTTGGCCGCGTTGAGTTGTTTGGCGAAGTAACTCGACCCGCCATGATCGGGATGGACCTTCTTGATCAGGTTCAGGTAGGCCGCCCTGATCTCCTCCAAAGTCGCACCCACCTTCACCCCGAGAATCTCCCGCGCATCCTCGTGGGTCATTTTCGCCCGGCTTGGGGGTGGGTCACTTCGGGCCTTCTCTTTGCTCTCAGCCCTTTGCCTCTTTGATCCAGGCGGAGGGGGAGGAGGCGGCGGAGGCTCTACATACGGGTTTTTGTCGTAGCGGAGAGGCGGTTCCCAATAGAGCGAGGGGTGCTCTTTCCGCAGCCTCGCGAAAGCCTTGGGCAGGTTCCAGTAGTCGACCGGCCTCAAGTAATGCGGGCGACCTTTGGGTTGGACGAGGATCGCCACATCCCGCCCGAGGTTGAGGATTTCGTCGGGATTGAGGAGATTGCGCCCGGTTTCCCCCTGCGTCTTGCTATCGCTGTCGCTGGAACTCCTGGTGCCGGACGACGTGGAATGCGAGGTGCTGGTTGTAACGACGGTCTTTTTGCCCAGCACATCGCTCAGGTATTTCGCGCTGTCGAGATCGTTGAGGTTGCAAAACCACTGGTAGGCGCAGTTGTTAATAATCTCGTTTCTGGCCTCCCCGTAATGATCCTTTAGCTGGTTGAGGCCCTGCACCACCAGCGCAAAATCAACCCCGAACCCGCTCATGGTGGAAATGTCGCGGGGCATGTCGTCCATGTGACCAAGGGCGGCAAACTCGTCGATCAGAAACAAGCACCGGTGCCGGGCCTCGCCGCGCTTCCGGGGGCGTTTGAAGGCGTGCATGGCGGCTGCGACGACCAGGCGTAGCCACGTCTTTTGCGTCTCCATCCGGTCGGTGGGGATGACGACATAGACCGTGCTTTTGTGGGTGGCTAACTGGTCCATCGAAAACGACGAGGTCGCTGTCGCGGCCTTCACCTGCGGGTCGCTCAGGAACTTGGTGTTCTCGCTGAGGTTCGACATGATGCCGCTGTAGGTTTCCGGGGCAAGGTCGATGTACGGCGCGGCCATTTCCTGGATAGCCCCGGAGAATTCTTCGCTCGCCGCCATCGGGATGAGGTATTTGTCCGTGAAGTCCTTGCGGCTGAGACTGATGATCTCCCTGGCCCGCGCGAGTGTTTTTCGCTCTCCTGTCACCTCCGCCTGATCGGCCAGCCACAGAAATACCGCCGTCAGTATGTTCGCGGCGCTCCCCTGCCAGAACCGGTCTTTGGCGTTGGCGGGAGCCGGGCAGATCGCGCTCGCAAGGGTCTGAGCCACGGCGACGGCATCGGGGTCGGAGCGGTCAAGGATGTCGAGCGGGTTGTAAGTGGCAGGCACCCCCAGATTTTGTTCTTGGAAGGTATTGTCGAGCACGTTCCAGGGGTTGAGAATGCGCACCCAGTGGAGGTCACCTTGGACCATCTGGCTCCGGGCACGGGCAGTGATCGCGGCGTTTTCGCCCTTGGGGTCGATGACGAAAGCGGAGCCGGCATACCGCAACAGCGTCGGGACAATCACGCGTGTCCCTTTCCCTGTCCTCGTGCGGGCAACGATGAGCGTGTGATGTTCCGGCGTCGAGCAAACAGGGGCACCGGGAATTTCCAGCGGGGCGCCCGTCAGTTCCGGCGCGCTGCTCTTGCCTAAGAAAAGACCGCGTGCGAGGCACGTCTCGTCCGCGATGTCGAGTTGCTGAGGTGCATAATGCGCTGTGCCGTAGGTGCCAGTGGTACCGCGCTCTGGGATTTTTTTTCTGAGGAGGGAGATGGTCAGACAGAGTAGCATGATGCCGGCGACGATGATGAAGACAAAGCGGCGGCCTGCCAACCACTCCTGCGGCTGCCGGAATTGCGCATCAACCGCCGCGGCTCTGCTGCCCTGCGCTGCCTTACCTTGCGTCGCTTTGCCTTGCGCCGCTTTGCCTTGCACAGCCTTAGGCGGTGGTACTGGCAAGAGAACCCTAGCAAGCTGCTGGCGATAATCGCGCTCGAAATCATTTCCTCTGCCCGCCACCCGCCATTTCTCGCTCAGGCGCGACAGGTCCGTGCTGAAAATCCTCTCACTTTCCCGCAACGTGGCGCTGGGGATTTCCTTCTTGACCCAGTACCGATTCCTCACCTCGTTCCATCGCGCGCTCAGGTCGGCGGCCAAGGCGACATCACGCTGATAGTCCGCCCCCGACGTGCCGCCCTGCCCTGGCCGAACCTTGGACACGGGCAGCGTCGTCGCCGGGTCTTTCGCGATGGCCTGCGTCAGTAGCTCAAGCTCATGGTCAAAGCTGTCGACGTAGCGCTGGCCTTCGGACGCATATTTGCCGCGAATGGCCATGATTTCGTCGAGGGCCCTCTTATCCTCCGCAGCGAAGTCCTCCGCCGTGATCTCTCCGCGGTCGCGGCGCTGTTGGAGCAAAAGGCGTCGGCGTTGCGGCTCAAGAGCGGTCCGAGCGTCAGTCCTGATGGTGTCGATGACAGTGCGGTCATGTTGCTCGCCTTGCCGCTTGAACGCATCGGCCCTAGCTTCCCATTGCGGTTTCAGTGTCGCAAGGCGAGCCCTGACGAGACCTTGGATCTCGTTGTCGGCCTGCTTCTGGTCGTCTGCGGAGAACTGCCGAAACTGTTGCGAGAGAGTCTTGAGCTCGGCATCGATGCCGTTCTGACGGAGAGTCCACGCGGGGTTATCAATCTGGCCGCTGTTCAGGAGGTATTGGTTCTCTGTGGCCTGGATGTTAAGGGCGACAATACGCTCGATGGTGCTCTGGGGAACCTGGGCAGAGGATGGCGCAGCACACAGAAAGAGAATGAGAACAGGCACTCTGCACCGCCGCATCCTCCTGGGGTCGGTGTGTCGCGTGCGCATTTTGGTGAGACCTTAAGACCGCTCCGGTTGGCAGATACTATAGTCCTTTGTGACATCATTCCCTGAACATTATTTGCAGCTTCAATTTCCCTGCGTTTATTCCGGCGAGGCAGGCATGAGACTCCTTGCTTCAGCCACGGCGTAAAGCTCTGTCCAGCCGCGCTGCTGTGTGCCGTTCAGTCGTTTCGACTCGAATTCTTCATTTTTTTCCTTCTGCAGATTCCCCCTCTCACAGGCCTTTTGAAGACCCCGGTGTCGCACGTCCCGGCGTGTGAAGCCTCAAGCGCAAGGCTCCTTCTCTTCGTTGCGGTCCTGCGGATGCGGCTCACGCCCAAGGACGCGCCCTCCCGTGAAGCATGAAAGGCCTCCGAGGTGGGGGCCTCGAAGCAGAGGAGGAAAACATGAGAATCATCATCGAGCGCACCGAACTGGAGCACCGCAGCAAATGGGACCTGGACGCGTTACTCGCCCTGGTATTGCAGCAAATCGCCCATGCGCCGCACGGATCGCCGGAATGGCAGAATGCAGTGTGGTCGCTGAATAACATCCGTCAGGAACTGGCGGCACGAAACGTCGCCCCAAAGCCCCGCGGTCCGGGCTTCTAGGCTCCGCGCTCTCCGCCGCAGCCGACCCGGTTGCGGCGGAGCTTCTTTCAGGCGGCAGCTTCTTCCGCTGCCAGCATCACGTCAACGAAGTTTACGGGGCCTCCGGCAGCGGCCACGGTGGAAGCGAGAACAGTGCTGCTGAAAAACCCATGCTCCGCAAACGGCAGCGGAACATCCGTCGGATGAATGCTCCGCACCTTCAGGTGTGCAACGTCCTCGCCGAGGATGCCGGACGGAAACCAGTGCGGCTCGTAGGTGATTTCGAGCAGAACGCCGTTCCACTCGAATCGGTGGAGTTCGGTTAAGCCGTTCACGGCGCACCTCCCGCAGCATTCCGCTGTGCGGCAATGGCAGTGCTGCCTATTTGCAGGATGCGGAATTCCTCGCGGCTGCAAGGCGGGCAGTGGCCGGCTTCGATGTCCTCGGCGAGATCGGCGAAGAACTCGTCAAGAGCATCCCAGGCTTCTTCGAGTGTGCCGAAGGTTTGGGCGCGGATGCCGTCGCCTTCGTCGTAGAACCATTCGTTCCGCCAGCCACGGCCGATCGTGTAGTGTTGTATTTCGTAGTGCATGATGACCTCCTGTTGCAAGAGGAAGAGCGCTTACGCGCCCTTCCCCTCGGTTGCCTCTGGTTGAGCCGGTTGTGTTGCGGTCTTCACCTTCGGCGGAAACGCCGCGTAGCGTTTGCCGTTGATGAGGAAGCTGTAACCGTTGCCCTTCTTGTGCGCGAAGGCTGCGCCGACGCGCTTGTTCTCCTTCTTGCCGCCGCTCTCGACAGTGTCGAAGATGTAGAAGGCCGGTATCTGTTTTTCTTTGGTCGTTTCGGTTTGTGTTGTCATGGTCTTTCTCCTTTTTAGTGTTTGAACAAATCCCCGAAGGGATGAGTCCCCGTCGCTATGCGTCAGGGCGCGGCGTCAACAGGAAAATTGGGGGGAACCTTTAGGGGGAACCGAGGCTTCCTGTTGACGCAACAAGCGACCGCGCATGGCAGGGCTCAGACGATGCCATTGGGGTTTGCACAAACGGCTTCAGGAGAAGGGCTGACAACACCGGAAAACGACCAGCAACAGATACTGTGACGGCTCATCGTCACGCTTTTCCGTCGAGCAATCTGGCAAGGAACATCGTCCGGCATCAGCCGGAGCGCGCATGAAGGCCGTTGATGAAATCCGCTGACGGCAATTCAGAGAATGGAAACCCCAGCTCAATCAAAAGATGTCACGAGTGCTTCGGAGGGGGCAGCGCCTTGAAGGAGGCGTTGGCGGCAAGCGCGTTGCTCTTCACGGCTGATTGGCCTTCGTACGAATCGATCGGGGTCGCGGAGATGCGCCCACCGGAACCGCAGAAACATTTGAAGGTGCTGATGCCGAGGGCCACTTCTCTGATCGAAAAGCCGCACACAAGCTCGTGGCATCCGCCGCAGCGGACGAACGTGTGCGGCGATACCACAGTTTGATTGTGGCCGCACGATGGGCAATACCAACCGGACCAGTCGAATTGATTGCTGGCGTAATGATCGGAGCCCGGCCTAACACCTTGCCCGTCGGGTTGTTCACTATCGCTCGCGCTCTCCAACACTTTTTCAATGCGGAATTGGTCGCTTGTTCCAGTGCGGGTGAACAAGGCAAGCGTCACTGCGCCGGTCTTTCCGCATCGCATAAGGACTGTTGTGCGCAAGTCTTCGTGGTCGGAGGCCATCGCGCCAAGGATATCACGCCCTCGCCCTGGCTACGCGGCGAAGAAGGTTACGAAGCCCAGCGGCCATGCCTTTCCTGCGGACACGGCGGAGCTGGGTTATGTCGCGGTAGACCCTGCGCATCGGGGGAATCATCTTTCTCCGAAGATTGTTGCGGCGCTGCTCGCAGAGCGCCAGGGCCCGCTCTTTGCGACGACAGACTGCGAACGCATGAAAACCGTGCTCTCGAAAGCTGGTTTTCTGCGCAAAGGTGGCGAGTGGAAAGGTAAACGGGGTCAGCTTTCACTTTGGCTGAAGGACTGAGAACTTTGTCGGGCTGTGTGCATGCCGTAGACGAAATCCGCCGCGCGCTGGCGGCGAGCGAGCGTGCCTTACGGCCTGTCCGCAAGCTCTGCGAGGACGTCGCCGTGGCACGCCTCTGGCGAGCACCAGCAGCCGAGCGTTTTTCCCTTCAGCTCGTGCAGCTCCGCCAGCAGTTGCGGCTGGCCAAGCAGCCATTGCCTGTATTTCGCCACGACCTGCTCGCGTGAGCCGTCTTTGCCGATCACGAACGGGTTGCCCCACTTCGAGGGGCGCCCGATATACACATCGTACTTTTTGCGCTTGCAATGAACGACAGTCGTTGCCATTTTCATTCTCCTTCCAGTTCGTCATCAAACAGTTCACGCTCGTGTTGGTCAAGAATTGCCGACACCAAATCGTTAGTCGTTTCGTTTTGCGTTTCCATAGCTTCATCTCCTTTTTCGTGTTTGAACAAATCCCCGAAGGGATGAGTCCCCGTCGCTATGCGCCAGGGCGCGGCGTCAACAGGAAAATTGGGGGAGACCGCTTGCGGGGGAACCGATTCTTCTTGTTTACGCGGCAAGCGCCCGCGCATGGCAGGGATTCAGACGATGCCGGAGGGATTTGTAAACACGGCTTCAGGAGAGGGGCTGACAACGCCGGAAACGACTAGGACACAGATTCTGGTAACTGTTCTTTAACTTTTGACGGGCACAATGGAAGGAGGAACGGTGTGTCAGATGTCGCTCACAGGCAGCACTTCCGGAGATCAGAAGAAATACGAACTCGTGCCGGACCGGCAGATCGTCGTGGCGGGTACGACGCTGTACCGCATTCGGGCGCTCAAGGATTTTGGCAGCGTGAAGGCCGGCGATCTGGGCGGCTTTGTCGGGTCGGAGCGCAACCTGAGCCAGGACGGGACTTGTTGGGTCGCGGACGACGCACAAGTTTACGATCAGGCCGTGATAACAGATGACGCGCAAATCCTCGGCCGTGCACGCATCTACGATCGCGCGCGCGTCGGCGACAAGGGGCAGGTTCTTGGCAATGCGCAAATCTTCGACGACGGATGGGTATTCAAGAACGGAGTGGTCTTCGACAACGCAAAAGTTTTCGGGGCGTCACAGGTTCGTGACAACGGACTGGCCTACGGCGACTCCGAGATATTCGACAACGTACGAGTTGTGAATTCCGGGCAGGTCTGCGGCCACGCGCGCATCGGCGGCAAGACGGTGGTCGATGGCCATGAGAAAGTCAGCCGCCGTTCTCCCGAGGCGCCGCCAAGCACCGGCGGTCGTGGCCGTCCTCGTCCTCCTCGTGGGCCGCGTCCTTGAATCATCGCGAGGTTGTCATCTTTCGGCATCCTACTTCGACGCATGCCAGGTGGTGCCGTCGCAGAACTGGGGGACGTGGGAAGTCGCGTTGTACATTGTGTCTCCTTCAGCCGGGTTGCTGGCGGTGAACAAGTAGCTGACTTCGGACGCAGACAGCGCGCGGTTGTAAACGTGGGCGTCGTCGATGGTGCCGTCTGCGTAAGTGCCGGCGGCGTTGTTCAGTGAGCCAATCCACAAGTCGCCGGGGCCGGCCATGCAGGGGACGGAGGTGAAGGAATGCAGCGTGCTGCCGACTTGTACCCCGTTCACATACAGGTATAAATTCTTGGCTGCGTTATCCCAGACTCCGGTGACCAAGTACCAGGTATTCAGGGTGATGCCTCCGGGCGGCTGGTAATCGATAGCATGGCCGACGTTGGCAGTGTCCCCAAACCAAACCTCCCAGCTGATGACTCCGCCGGTGTTGTCAACATCAATAGAATAATTCGGGCCACCTGCGCAGGAGGAGGTCTGCACATCTTTGTCAACCAGCATGGCAGAGTTTCCCGTCGTCGGAAGAGAGTCTGGCTTGTACCAGGCCGAGACGGTCCATGATCCGGAAAGATCGAGCGAAGCAGAATCAAATTCATACGCCGTTTGGAAGCTCGCCGCTGCGAAATGCAGCGCGTCATTGTACTTGCCGGTGGTGACCCAGGTCGGCAGGCGTCCGGCGTATAAGGTGACGGCATTGCCGTTCCCCGATGAATCCGCCGTCGTCGTGCCGCTGCCTTCATCCATCTTCCACCAGCCGACGAGGCCGTAGTTGGTACTGCCGCACCCGCCCGCGCCGTTAGGGGCGTTGGCAGCGTTGCCGCCGTTGTACAAGCTGAGGGCATCGGCTGCCGTCAGTACGCTGCTGTAGATGCGGACGTCGTCGATGGAGCCGTTGAAAAAATTCGTGGTGCCGGGGTATCTCGCGCCAATCGTGGGATAGCCGGACTGGTTGTTCCAGTACGGGGCATTGGGAGCGCCGCTGGTGGCGTTAAGGACACCGTCCACATAGAGCTGCTCTGCGGGCGTGGACGAGGCCGTGTAGACGAAATGATGCCAGTTCCCATCGCTGATGACGGTCGTACTTGTGAGGTCGGAGGTGCCGGCAGCGCCGCACATCATCTGGCCCGAATTTGAATTCTGCATAAAACAACTGATGTAGGAGTTCAAATTCACCGGAGTTTTGTTGGCGGTGTTGTCTGCTGTCTTCGCCCAGAAGGCCATAGACAGGTTGGAAAGCATGGGTATTGCCGGTGCATTAACGTAACCCGTCGTCCCGTTCGTCGTGATCGCGTGGGGGCCGATCTTCCCGGCGACCCAGGTCACGCCGCCGTTCAGCGTGCCGGTGAGGCCGTTGCCGGACGAATCCACCGCGCTGGTGCCGCTGCCGTCATCGAACTTCCACCAGCCGATCAGGCTGGATGATGCGGGACCGCTGCTATCGTTGAACAGGGCGAGGACCTCGGACGCCGACAGCTGGCGGTTCCAGACGCGCACGTCGTCGAGGGTGCCGTTAAAGTAGATGTTGTTCCAGGCCGACCAGCCGATTTTTACATCGGAGGCGCTGAGGATGGAGGAAGCCAGCGTGTCGTGGGTGGCCGTCACAGTTTGGCTGACGCCATCGATATACATGTGGATGCCGGCGGCGAGGGAGGTGCCGTCATAGGTCAGTACCGCGTGGTGCCAGGCGGATTGGCTGAAGGAGTTGAAAGGGGTATGCACATCAATGCAGTCAGTGCCGCAGCCGGCCGTGGTGCCGACGATGGTTGCGCGGAGTTCCTTATTGAGGTAATCGGCGAAGAAGTTCCAGCCCGGGAAGTTGCCGCTGTTCGTCACCTTGCTCAGGATGCCATTGGTCGAGTTGCCGGAGTTGTATACCCAGGCCGAAATCGAGAATGGCTGCGTTCGCTCGAAGGCAAAATTCGCCGGATTGGCGACATCCACCGACTGACCGCTGGCGGAAACGAAACCCAGCGCGCCGTTGATCTTGCCGCTGGTCGTCCATGTCGGGCTGTTGACGAGCGTGCCGGTATTGGTACCCTGGGAATCCGCCGCCGTGGTTCCCGACGTTTCATCGAACTTCCACCAGGCGACGAGCCCGCTGTTGTAACTGGTCGCTCCCGTCACCGAATGCCAGGTCGTGCCGTCGCACCATTGCAGCATGTGGTAGGTTTTGTTGTACAGCGACTCCCCTTCGGGCCCGGACGGATTTGAGCACCCCGCGCCGCCGGCTCCCGCCCCAGTCGCGCCCATCGCGTTCCAGTTCGTGCCGTCGCAATACTGCAAGACATGGAAGGTGCCGTTATATACGGTATCCCCCTCGACGCCTGCCGGGCTGGCGCAGGCGGCGAATGCTGGATGCGGGGAACAGAAGAGAAAAGCAAGAAAGAGGAGTGGAAGCAACCCTCTGCGTGCTGCCGTCCACGGCTGTTCGCCGAGGACTGTTGCGGCATCCACCGGGTTTGGGTCGGGCTGCTGTTTTGTTTTTGGCGTGAGGCGAAGGAACAGTCGATCTGTCAGAGCGCCGCGTATGAATTCGCTAACCGCATACATGCCGCATGTGTTCTCCCACCATTAGCAGAGGTTTTCTAAGCCCCAGATTGCAGGTTGCAATCCAAGATTCACACTATAGATAGAATCGGAGAGTGACAAGATTCTCAGCGTCAGCGTTTTCATACTGCTGGCGCGATTGCGACTGAACGCAGGCAATGCCGGTCGCGTAAGCGACCGGCATTGAGGCGTAACTGCTTATGGTAATTGTCGGAGCGGCAAAGGCAGCCAGCCGGTTCCGGCGGTCTCGCGCGCGGCAAGCGCAGCGAGTTCCGCCTTCTTCAGCTTTTCCCAGGCTGGTGCCGGGGGCTGTTGTCTCGCCTCCTGCAAGGCTTCGATTATTTGAACCTTGCTGACGCGGTTGAAGTAGTTTTCGGCAGTCGGCGTGAACCATGCGGTCATGTCGAGATGCAGCACGGCAGCAAGTTGACCTGCGTGAATCAGTCTCGGGGCATCCGGACGATCGGTTTTCGTCTGCGCGCCGTTGATTGTGCAGGCGGCGCAGAAGGTCAGGAGGTCAAGGAGGACAGCCTGATCCTGCTCAAGGCACCACTGCCAGATGTCGGCGGGAGTGCCGGGGATACGCTGGCCCCATGTTTCGCGGGCTGTTTCGAGGCGCTGGAAGGCGGTCGAACCTTCCACACGCTGCAATGATTGCACCGTCGCTGAAAGCTTCAGAGCGGTGTCGTGGCGGTGGCGGAACACGTCCAGCACCAGAGCGTAAACGACGGCGGCAAGGCCCTTGTCCGGCGCATCCAGCAGGGTTGCCGCAAGAGCTGCGGATTTGTGGGCGGTCAGGCTCTCGACGAGAGAGGCGGAAAGACCGGTGGACTGTTCCGGCTCACCTTCGTTACCGGAGGCAGCGGAAGCATTCGCGTTTTTCGCTTTGCCGGTTTTGGGCATATCCTCGGGCCGGACAAAGCCGCGCTCGATCTTCGCCTTGCCCTGATGGTCGATGGAGACGACGGTGCCGGCCACGGCGAGCTGGTCGGTTGTCCAGACACCGTCGCGATCCTCGATCTCGGCGATGAGCCTTTCGAGTTCGTCGAGACGCGGGCGCACTTGCAACTCGTCATCGCAATCATTCCATTCGTCATTCAACCGCGCGTATTCCTCTTGCAGCTTGTCGAACTTCTTTTGCTCAGACGTGGTCAGAGGAAGGGGCTCTGCATAGATGCGCCGGTATTCCGCGCTTTGCTGGTATGCAAAGTCCGCGGTGACCTGAACCCATTTCCAGCCTTCGGCGCGGACGGCTCTGGCGCTCTTCTCGAGTCGTTCGCTGACGAGGGTATCGAGCAAGCCTCGGTCTTCGATGTAGATGCCGCTATCGGCGTCACTGAACAAGTCCCGTTTCAACTTGCCCCCGGCTTTCTCGTAAGCCTTGAGCGTGACGAATTTCACGCGCTTGTCGGTTGCGGCGATATCGTTCTCGGTCAGGGCAGCACGGATCTCCTGTGCTCCCTGCCACGGTGCCATCGCGGTGAAGACGCGCTCCTGCGCTGCGTGATCGTCGGTCACGGTAAACGCCATCACGTCCTCAAGAGTGACATCGGCGGCGCGGTAAGCCTTGAGGATTTTCGGGCTGACGCGGGCGAGTTTCAGGATTTTGAGAACGTGGGTTTCGCTTTTGCCGAAACGCGCGGCGATGTCGGTGGCGGGCATGCCCTTGTCCGCAAGGTCGCGGAAAGCCTCGAACTGGTCGGCAGGGTGCATGTCTTCCCGCATGACGTTTTCGGCCAGGCTGACCTCCGCAGCGTCGGCAGCTTCCGTGATGCGGCAAGGAACCTCGCAGGTGGGCTCGATGTCGCCGGCTTTGGCAAGCCGTTGCAGCGCCTTCAGCCGCCGCCCTCCGGCGACGACGGCGAATTTCTTTCCGTCTTTCCTGACGACAAGATTCTGCTGCAGGCCGTGCGCCTTTATGCTCGCGGCCAGCTCGTCGATGCCCGCCTTGTTCTGCGTCTTGCGGACGTTCCCTTCCCAGGCCGTCAGCTTGTTGAGCGGGATGTTGGTGATGTCAGTCATGGTCTTCTCCTTCGTTTGCATTACCCTTTCGGGCGATGCCTCCGAAAAGCCAGAAGCGGGCGCGGCGTCACACAGGAAAATTGGGGGGAACCTTCAGGGGGAACCGATTATTCCTGTTGACGCAAGGAGCGCCCGCGAATGGCAGGGGGCAAGGATGCCCGAAGGGATTGCAAACCATGTGAAGAGAGAAGCAACTGACAACTCCGAAGATGATGGACGATGGGCGGGAATTGCAGAACGGTTGCAGACTGCGAGGCAGTAGGACTGCGGTTCGGATGGACAGCGTTGTTAAAAGGAAGACGCAGCGCCCTTTTCCGCGTCAGCGGGGGGCGCTGCCGGGATCAGCCGAAAAGCATATCTGCTAGCAGTGGAGCGGAACTGAATTCCGTGCTGTCTTGCCCGGCGGGCGGGCGCTAAGAGGGAGCCGCTGAACGGCTCTTTTGGCGTAGCCGCAGGAGGGCATCTGCCCCCTGCAAGGAAAGATGGTTGCGGATCATAAATCCTCGTCTTCGATGGGTTTCAGCGAATGAGGTTTGGCTTTTGAAGTTGGTTTGGGGCGACGAACGTTGATTGCGGCTGCGTCCAACGTGTTCTTGATGTGGGATGCATAAAAACGCTCGATCATCTCCACGCTGGTACGACAGTTTTTTGCAATCTGGTAGATGTCAGCACCCTCCATGAGTCTCATGCAAATATAGGTGTGACGGAGGCTGTATGCGGTGCGCGGGTTGTTGTCTCTGTCAAATTTGAGCTTTGCGCGTTTGAGTACACCATTAAAGAGCTTGATATGATTGCCGGGGAAGACGTGGTCGGTCGGCTGCGGCAATTTGATCTCGGCTGGCATGACTTCGTCGCCATGCTCGCCCCTGCGCCGGCGCGCACGCTTGCCTTGTGGGAGTCCTGGCAGCGGACGGGCCAGTAAGCGCTGATAGGGACGTACAGCGCTCGGCATGCTTTTGCAAAAACCGACGCCGCGTTTGCCTCTCACCTCGATCTCAAGAATTTGTTCGCCGGTCGCCTCATCATCGGCGATCTTCACGTCCCGGTGTTGCAGATTCTTGGCTTCGTCTGGCCGAAGGCCGGTATTAGCCATGAACAGGACGTAGTCGTGAACTTGTTCAGCATTCCATCGATAATGCTCGTGGAAAGGTTCGCGTGCGTAAGTACGGGTCGCCGTATAGAGCTGCTTGTATTCTTCGGGGCTGAACCACGGGCGATGCACAATCTTTCCCTGGGTTTTATAAGGCGGGGAG
Source organism: Candidatus Acidiferrum sp. (assembly GCA_035602505.1). GTDB lineage: Bacteria > Acidobacteriota > Terriglobia > Acidiferrales > UBA7541 > Acidiferrum. The sequence goes on along the minus strand of DATNMD010000014.1, from coordinate 207,878 downwards.
AGGTCGGGCAAGTGGTCAAGCCATTCGTGGCGGATGGCGGTCTTGAGTATCTGTCTTAGTGTCACGATCTCGTCATGAACAGTGCTGCGCGCCGGCGGCTTGCCCGTCGGCTTGCGGGTGCTTTTTGACTCGGGAGTGCGTTCGAGTTGGGAAGTCATCCGGTGAACCCGGTATTCTTGCACCTTTCCCGCCGTTACCTCGGAGAGGCCGAGGTCCCCAAAAAAAGGCAGAAGGTGCAGACGCATACGGATACCGTGGCCCTCGACCCAACGGGGGCTACGCTGGCCCTCGGTGATAATCTCGTATTCCTTAAGGAACTGCTCGGCGGCGTGCCGAAAGGTCTTTTCTGATTTCAGGAGACCGGCACGGTCTTTGCCACGGAGGGCCAGATACCAGTCCTCGGCGATCTGTTTGGCCACCGTAAAGTCTTCTTCCTTGGTGCTTGAGCGGCGCTGTTTGCCGCCTACCGATGCCGCGCATTGCCAAAAGCGGCTGTTCTCCCTCCTGTAGAGTTGAAGCATTCCGCCTAAAAGTTCGTGACTGGACATCAGATACCATGCTGTTTTCGATTCTACTTACCTCAGCCTATCAGGTTTTCTAAATGTTGTCAAAGTGTGTTAGTACTGTGTTAGGTATTTTTCATCACTTCGGAAAGGAAAAAGGCGTTAGACTTTTGCCTAACGCCTTGTTCTTATTACCTTGTATTGGTTGCGGGGACAGGATTTGAACCTGTGACCTTCAGGTTATGAGACCGATAACCGCGTCTATAAAAACTTGATTTCGCTAGATAAAAAATCTAATTCTGCTTTTGTGTGCTAGTACATGTGCTAAATTCATCGAAATTCCACGCTAAAACCTCAGAAGTGATCTAGCACACTCGCAACCTACACGTTCTTAATGGCGCTGCATAGCCTGAGAATCGGCGTAGGGGGACGACACCTGCCCCTATGCTTGACGCGCGTGGTGGAACGGAACAGGCAAGCATAAGAACCGGAATGAGAATGTCCCCACTCCCCGGTGGCGTCGCCTAGAGCGGGCACTGGTCTAACGAAAGCAGGTTATTGTTCCAGTCTCCATCCGCATGCGTGCGCAGGTAAGGGTTTCTGCCGGCAACGCGAACGACTCCAACATCGGAGCGCTTGCCGGTGTTGGGGTCGATGACAAAGAATGTGTTGGTTTCTGCGTCGATGCTGGCGATAACTTGTTCGCGGGTCCATTTCCACCCGACGGCGGGATTCCCGAGATGAGTAATATGTTCGTGTGGGCTCTGCGGGTGTGGTTTCGTAATACAGGTCACTCTTACATCTGCCATACGTTTTCTCCTTTCGATTACAGGCCGAGCATCCTGGCAACGATGGTCCTGAGCCTTTTCCTCGCACTGGTCGGCGCAGGCGTGGACGGGAGCTTTACGTTCCTCAGCGCCAAGTCCCCTGTGAACCTATTGAACTCTCGCACATCGAAAAGCGGATCACCTGTCTCTTCGGACGGATGGTGCTGGCAAACTTTATTGCGGAGCAGTTCCATCCGGTCATTGGGAATGAGCGTTCCGCGATTGCCGTCATAGTCCAGGTAGGCAAACTCGGGCGGCTCCTTGAACCAGGGCGTCAAGAGTTGAGCGATGAGTCCGACAGCGGCTGAAGCCAGCGCACCGTTTGACCACACAACCTGTGGGCGACTTCCTGCCGCTCCGTATTTGTTGGCTTCCAGCGCTAATCGTTCCTCGGTAAGCAGCCCGCAGCAACGTAAGCAAGCTTTGCCGGGCATGGAAAGAATAACCTGGCCCCCGATAAGGTAGTTCTTGTTACCCAAATCGTGCACATCCATCCCTATGTCGATATAGGGGATGAGGTGTCTGCGTGCGAAGCGTTCAAGCTGTTCACGTTCTTTGAATGAATCGAGGGCACCGACAATGATGTCGCAACGCTTCAATTCTCCCGTCGCATTGTGCCAGGTATCATGCACGGGGATGATACGCGGCTGCTCCTGGAGCGCCCGAATGAGGCGTTTGGCAATGGCGACTTTAGTTGTCACTGTTTCGAGGTCAGCCAGTGTGCCTCCAATGAGGCGGTTCGTGTTCGTTTCAGTGATATGGTCGGGATCGACGACGACATATCCGCCGATTCCGAGATGACCTGTTTGTTGGGCTATATGGGAGCCGCCACCTCCCAGGCCAACGAGGCCGAGCGTCGCCCCATAAAGCCTGCTTTCACTATCCGCGCCCAGGAAGCTTTGACGATCGAAACGGGTCATACGGCGCTCCAGGTATTGAGAGGCATACCGACCTCCACGAAGCCGGTAATAACCTCGTAGGGCTTATCGGCATCCAGCCAGATATGGCCATGGGCGGAGTTATCGCTCAGTACGAGCGCGCCGTGGGGACATTGGGGGGCAATCTGAAAGAAGTTCGGTACAAATTTTGCCTGTTCTCGCAGGTCGATGCCGCTGAAGCGAGGCTGTCCGCGACCGCCATGCGTGTGCACGTGAAAAATCGCCACGCCGTCTGACATGGCCCATTGAAGGGCCTTGCGGATTGCATCCGGCCCCATCATTGCGCCTACAGAAGGATCATCGAGATAGTCGGCGTCAGCGACCCCACGATAGCTGCGGGCAAGAACCCATAGGTCATCATCCGCCGATGACAGGCCTGCGGAAACAAACCCGACGCGTTCATGCGCGAAGGGGTGGGGCCGGGCCAGATCGCGCCTGATGGTGTCCATTAGGCGGCGCGTCATCTTGAGGTGGACAGTCATGCGACCGCCCGCAGATGCGCGCCCAGCATGCTCGTCCATGGCTGGTCGGCGACGACATCTTTCCAGGAAGGAGCCCACCATTTGCGGGTGAGCACGGTCTGCTCCGTCCAATTCTGGCTTTGACCCACGCCCTCAAGCTTTCGCTCAAAAAACAACCGGGTGACGTAGCCGCTGTGCACCGAGGGATATAGCAGCAGCGTCATTTCCACGGTCTTGTCGCCGGCGCGAAACTTGAAATTGGGCAAAAGCACCACAGGGTTTCCGCCTTCCGTGTGCAGAGAGGCGCTCGGGTGCATCGCCTGGATCGCGGCAAATTCAACTGCGGTGTCGGTCACGAAGATCCACCGCCGGGTACCTGGCTATAAAAATGCATTCCGTTTTTCACGAGGATTTTCTGGCCGGGCTTCAAAGTCACCAGCTCCCCGTCCTCGCTCTTCAGATTCAGGAGGTAGCCTGGCTCGATCGGAAAGAGTGCGATCAGCTGTTCCGTCGTGTAGTCGCCGGGCGCGATCTGAAACTTTTCGTTCTTGAAAAATACCGTCACGACCTGTTTTTCAGTATCAACGTGCATGACAACCTCCTCTGGTGCGAAAGCATTCGATTGACTAACAACCTCAGTCTATCACGTCGGCCCAGCGTTTGCCCATCCACACGCGCATTATAATTGCGTGTAATACACGCAATGCGTGTGAGGTTGACATTTCGACTGTCGGCATCTATAACTATCAGCAGCATGGTTGATCCAATCTATAAACAAATTGGCGCGGTGATTAAGTCCCGACGAAAGACGCTGGAAATGAAGCAGGAAACCCTAGCGGGACTGCTGGGGATTTCGAGGGGGTCGCTTGCCAATGTCGAAACCGGACGGCAGGGCATTCTGGTCCACCAGCTTTACAAATTTTCTGCTGCGCTACAATTGAAGACGCCTATTGATCTCCTGCCACAGCCATCACCTGATCATTTGCGGACTGAGCAGTTGGAGCGTGCTGAATTGCCGCTGCCGAGCGGCCTAAAGGCGCAGGAGAAGGAACAAATAACGCGCTTCTTTGAGCAAGTAGATACGAAACAAATCCAAGAGAGGAAGGGAAAACGTGCCAAATCCAAGAGCCGATGATCCATATGTCAGTGCGCGGCAGCTTCTCGCCCGCCTCGGCATTCAGTCCGCGCCCACGCCGGTCGAGAAAGTCGCCAAGGCGCTAGGCGCTCAAGTACGATTTTCGCCATTCGACGACGAGCTGGCTGGAATGATTTATGTCAAAGATGGGGTTCCCATCATAGGGGTCAACGCGCTGCATCATCCCAATCGCCAACGGTTCACGATTGCGCATGAACTGGGACATCTGGAGCTTCATCGGGAAATGATTACGAGTAAGGTTCACGTCGATAAGAATTTCCCGGTGCTGATGCGCGATCCAAAATCGGCAACCGGAACAGAGCTGGTTGAAATTCAAGCCAATCAATTCGCATCGGAGCTTTTGATGCCGCGTAAATTGATTAACCAAGAGTTAGCGGGAAAGAAATTCGACATAGACGATCAAGGGCCGATAGAAGAACTTGCGAAAAGGTTTCGGGTGAGCAGGCAGGCATTGGAGTACAGAATCCGAAATCGTGACTAGTCACTTGAGGGAGGCGGGCTATGAGTCTCATTTTCTATGTTACAGAGACCACCGGCACCGCGACCTTCTTCGATCAAATTTTGCAATTTGCCGCCATTCAGACCGACGCGGACCTGAAAGTGATTGACCGCTTTGAGATTCGCTGCCGCCTCCTGCCTCACGTCGTACCCGCGCCCGGCGCGATGCGTGTTACCAGCGTGAAAGTTTCTCAGCTGACCGATCCATCCTTGCCTTCCCATTATGAGATGGTTCGTATCATTCGCGCGAAATTGCTGTCATGGTCTCCGGCCCTATTCATTGGTTGGAACTCGATTGCATTTGACGAGGATTTGGTTCGCCAAGCCCTCTACAAGACCTTGCACAACCCGTATCTCACCAATCGCGATGGAAATACCCGCTCCGATCTCATGCGCATTGCGCAGGCGTGCAGCATCTTCGCCCCTGCCGCTCTTAAATTCCCTACCGACGAAGAAGGCCAGAAAGTCTTCGACCTGGACCGCGTTGCGTCTGCTAATGGGTTCAAACACAACCGGGCACACACCGCAATGGGCGACGTTGAGGCTATGATGTTTCTCTGCCGACTTATCATTGAGAAGGCACCGGACATTTGGTCTTCTTTCATGCGTTTTAGCACGAAGGCTGCGGTCGTCAATTACATTACCGAGGAGCGCGTGTTCTGCGTGAGTGACTATTACTTTGGCAGCCCGTATTCATACATTGTCACGACAATTGGACAGAACAAGAAAAATGGTGCCGAATGGTATATCTACGATCTCAGTGTCGATCCCAAATCATTGCTGGTGCTCTCCGAAGCGCAGCTCGCAGCGCGTCTTGATCGGTCGCCAAAGCCGCTGCGCAGGCTAAAGTCCAATGCCGCACCCATGCTCTTTCCTGCCGAAGACGCCCCGGAAAGCTGCAGGGGCCTGGAGCACGGCCTGAAAGAATTGGAGCGCCGCGCAAAGACGCTACAGGCGGATGCCGCACTGCGCAAGCGGTTGATTTCTGCTTTTGAGACCTTGAAGGAGGAATATCCAACTTCGCCTCATGTTGAGAAGCAGATTTACGATGGATTCGTCGGGGAGCCAGATGAGAAACTCATGGACGCATTCCACGAGGCGGAGTGGCCAAAGCGAAAAGCGATCGTTGAAACGTTCCAGGACCCCCGCCTGAGGACGATTGGCAGGCAGTTAATCCACCTTGAGCGGCCTGACCTTTTGGACAAAGCTACCCGCCGGGAACATCATATGGCCGCCGCGAATCGGCTTCTGGGGCAGGGCGAGGATATATCGTGGCTGACCTTGGTTGAAGCTCTTGAGCAACTTAAAGGAATGTTAGCGACCGCGACGGGAGCAGAGTTGAAACTGCTCCGAGAACATGATCAGTATCTGCGTGAGCGTCATAAACAGGCGCTCACGCATACAAAATAATCATAGACGTTGCTGCGCTTCAAAATGGTCAGGTTCTAATGACCAGCACTTGAGCCCGCCGGACCCGCCAGGGAAGAAATCTTGCCCGTTGGCGGTAACTTCGCGGTAGTGACGTTTACGGCTCCGCAGGAGCGTGGAACGGGACACAGGCGGCGCTCTGCCTAGCAGAAGGGGCCGGGAAGCGCGACTGATGTTAAGCCGCACAGACTTCCTCGACCTTCTCGGCGGTGCTGGCGCTGAATTTGTGGATGAAATCAGCGGCCTTCTGCGCGTGCGATGCTGCGGTAAAAATCGCGCGGCTGTCGTTCTGCAAAACTTCCAGCCAGTTGGCGATATAGGCAGCGTGGTCTTCACGGGGCTCCAGCGCCAGTTCAAGGTCGGCGCACAGGAAGGCTGCGCCCAACTCGGCGACCAATTCCTCCTGGGCATAGGCGTTGCTGCCGAAGCGGTGGCCGCCGAAGTCGCGGTCAAGGCGGTTTTTTGAGCTCGTCCAGTGCGTGAGCTCATGCGCGAGCGTTGAATAATAGCTGTCGGCATCGCGGAAGGATTCAAACGGCGGCATCTGAACGGCGTCGGTCGAGAGGCTGTAATAGGCGCGCGTTCCGCCGTGGGCGATCTTCGCGCCGGTGGCATGAAGGAATTTCTCCGCATGGTCGATGCGGGCCACGGGGTCGAGCGTGAATGCTGCCTTCGCGTAATAGGTTTCCGGCAAGCCGTCGATCTGTTCGACATTGAAGACGGTGTACCCCTTCATGTACGGGATTTCGCGCTCGACATCCTCGCCGGTCTTGTCGTCGTGCTCGTTGCGCGTGATGCTGTTGGCGTAGACGACGAGCGAGCCTTTCTCGCCTTTGCGCACATGCGCGTCGAGTTCGAGGGCCTGGCGGAACGTCATCCAGATGGGAGCCGCGAAATTCTGAACCGTCGCCGACATCCAGAGCGAAAGAATGTTGATTCCGCTGTAGGGCTGGCCGTTGTGCCGCAACGGGCGGGCAATCCGGCCGGCGGCGTGTTCGGCGTTCCACGGTTTCACCCATGGGCGCACGCCCTTTTCCAGGTCGGCGACGATCTGAGCCGTGATGCGCGTGTAAACGTCCTGACGTTCTGTTCTCTCTGTTTTCTGCATTGTGTTTTCCTCCATTAAAAGTTTTTTTCTTTCCGAAATCCCTCGGAATGGAGGCCAGCTTTAGGAGCCGAGCGGACCAGTCACAGGGCGGAGGCGCAGCCGGAGTTCATCGGAGACCCTTGACGGGGAGTACGGGTCTGGGACAAGGCCGGAAAGAGTCCGAGGGATGCAGGAAGAGAAGAAAAATGAAGTTGTGGAGGCAGATGAAAAGACGGAGAGAAGGTCGAGAAGGACGACGACGGCGACGACGACGACGACGAGAACGAGGAAGATGACGATGGTCATGGTGAGCACGATAGCGATGACCATGATGATGACGACGCCGGCGGCGACGATGGCCATGGCCACGATGACGACGATCGTGATGATGATGGGGAGAAAGATGTTGTGATGGCGGTGGGGATGGAGCAGGGGAAGGCAGAAGCGGAAGCGGAAGCGGAAGCGGAGGAAGCGGCGGAGGCGATGGCGGCGGAGTGATGAGGCGGAGTGATGATAGGTGGAGTATGGTAGATCCCCCCGTTCAGAACGAGAGCCGGAAAACCGGGCCCAAGAGGATGATCTTCAGCCTGATTTCAAGCCTAAAGCAGACTTTGTAAGTTATTGTATTCTTGTGGTTTATTGCACTAGAGGCATAATATGCTTGTATCGGTACGGCATAATATGCTTGCAATGACGCAGCATAATATGCTTATATTAGAATGGCACAATAAGCTTGTAATGGCCCGGAAGATGGTGAGAGTTTATGGCGACCCCGAACGAAAAACTGGCTGAATCCCTCGATGTGCTCAAGGCGCTTCAGGAAGGCGGGAGGCGTGTGTTCCGGTCCGATGACTTGAGCCGCGTTCATCGCGAACGTCTCGTGGAGAACGGCTTTCTGCAGGAGGTCATAAAAGGCTGGTTGATCTCCACCAGCCCCGGCGCGCGCGGGGGCGAAAGCACACCCTGGTATGCATCGTTCTGGGAATTCTGCGCCGTCTATAGTGCCGAAAGGTTCGGCAATGAATGGCACCTGTCCGCCGAGGAGTCGCTGTGGCTGCACGGCGAAAAGACAGTCATCCCGGAGCAGGTCGTGGTGTGCAGTCCGAAGGGCACCAATCACCTGATCAAACTTTTGTATGGCACGTCGCTCTATGACTTGAAAGTGCCGGAGATGCCGCCGGCACCGAATCTCGTGATGAGAGAGGCCTTGCGCCTGTTCTCGCCGGCGGCGTCGCTGGTGGGGGTGGGAGAGACTTTTTTCGCTCGGAATCCGGTCGAGTCGCAAGTGGTGTTGGCGAGCCTCGCCAACGCTTCGGACCTGTTGCGGCTCCTGCTCGACGGCGGCAACTCGACGAAGGCGGGATATCTCGCCGGCGCGTTCCGGCGCATCGGGCGCCCCGAATTGGCGGACGAGATCGTCCGCAGGATGAAGCGCGCCGGATATGACGTGCGTGAAAGCGATCCGTTCGAAGCCGGTCAGGCGTTTGGCAGGCCGCGGCCGGGGGCCGCGCCCATCGTTGGCCGCCTGGAGATGATGTGGCAGGCGACGCGCGATACCGTGATCAAGAGTTTCCCAAAGGCGCCGGGGCTGCCGAAGGACAGTGGCGCTTATCTGCAGAGCGTCGATGAAATCTACCTGAGCGACGCCTACCACTCGCTCTCGATCGAAGGCTACTCGGTCACGCCGGATCTGATCGAGAAGGTGCGACAGGGCGGGTGGAACCCGGACCGGAATGAAAGGGACCGCAAGGACCGCGACACGCTGGCGGCGCGCGGCTACTGGCTGGCGTTCCAGGTCGTGAAAGAATCGGTGGGCAAGGTTCTCAACGGCAAAAATCCCGGCGCGCTCGCACGCGCGGAACATCAGGAGTGGTACGGGGAATTGTTCCAGCCCTTCGTGACGGCAGGACTGTTTCGCGCGGGCGATCTGGCCGGATACCGGAACAATGCTGTATACCTGCGAACGTCCCACTATGCGCCGCCGCGCTGGGAGGCGGTGCGCGACGCCATGCCGGCGTTCTTCGATCTCCTGGAAAAAGAACCAGAGCCCTCAGTACGCGCCGTGCTCGGGCACTGGCTCTTCGGCTACATTCATCCGTACCCGGATGGCAACGGGCGCATGGCGCGTTTCCTGATGAACGTGATGCTGGCGTCGGGCGGGTATCCGTGGACGCTCATTCGCGTGAGGGACCGCAACGCTTACCTTGCCGCGCTCGACCGCGCCAGCATCGATGTGGACATCAAGCCATTCACGACGCTCATAGCGCAACGGGTGCGCTGGGGGCTGGAGAAACATGATCTGAAATTTCCCGACCAGGCCGAGAAATGGGATTTTGACCGCGAGGTGGTCGTCTTCTTCGGGCAGGATGGAGACAACCGCGTGCGGTGCGCCATCAGCAGAGAAGCCCTGGACGACGATTTGCAGGGAGACAACCGAGACAAAGTCGAGGTGTTCCGGGAAAACCGCGCGGCCATTGAGCAGGCCGTGCGGCAGAAGTACGCTGCCGGCGACACGGAGACGGACGGGTCAGTGCTCATCCACTCGGGCGAGTTGGCGAAGCCGAAGGGCTCAAGGGAGGTAAAAAGTGCCGGTAACATCTATTCTTAATAAGGTAAGACGCCATGTTGACGGCAAGACGACCACAAAAAGAGGCCCCTGTAGATACGCAGATGAAGCGCGGCTTCAGCCGCGACAAGGCGATTCTCGCGTTGCAGCGTGCGATAAAAGCGACATTCGATGACCACAGACGCGGCCTTCGTTCTTTCCCGCCTGGGTAGAAATGGTGGATCGGGGAGCGTGGATTCATGCGTTAGACCTCTTCCTCCAACACTTGTCCGTGCTCTCTTAGCCAAGCTTTTGCCTTTTCCATGGTTGGAGTTTTCGCGCGGACAATGCCCCAGAAGCGGGAGGTATGGTTGGTTTCTATGAGGTGGGCGAGTTCGTGAACGATCACGTAGTCGATTACGAACATCGGTGCCTTGATGAGACGCCAGTTGAAATTGATGTTGCCGTTTACCGTGCAGGAGCCCCAGCGATAACTGGTATCAACGATTTTGGTTGCGATGAAGTTTACGCCAAGCTCCCGTGCATGTTGCTGTGCGCGGGCTGGAATCTTTTCCTTAGCGCGCGCAATATACCAATCCCGCAGCACTTCGCGACGCTTTGCCTGGTGGGCCTCAGGAACTAAGAAGAGGTCGGAGAATTCAATTTTACCGCTTGCTGTTTCGGTGATTTCAATTCGGTAGTCCTTGCCGAGGTAAGGCGCGGATTCGCCGTTTACAACTTCCTTGCCGGGCGGATGACGGCGGGTCTGGTATTTCTGTGGGTGCTGGACTTTTGCCAGAATCCATTGCCGCTTTGAATCGATAAGTCTCTGGATCTCGCAGTCTGACGTTTCTTCCGGGGCATGAACGATGACGGACCGGTCCCGTTCGACCGTAATGGTCAGCTTCCCGCGCCTGGGGGATCGCACGATTTGGTAACTAAGTTCTTTCATGGCGCGTACAGAATTGCGTCGTTGTTCTTCTCCGCAATCTCCATGATGCGGCTGATGATATGCGCACGATTCTTCACCAGGCCCGGCAGCTTGGCGAAGTCCGGCTGCAGCAGCGTCTTTTGAATATCCGCCTTCAGCTTGTTCCGGGCTGGGATGCTTTCCCAGAAACCGGCCAGCCTTAGTTCGCGTTCCACATCGGCAAAAACCTGTTGAGTGAGGGCCACAAGGGAGGAAATACCATCGTCGTCCAGCGGAGAGTCGGCAAAGATTTCTTTCTTGAGCATGCGGAAAAGCGGCATTTGCTTCTTCCGATGGAGGCCGTAAGTGGGTTCTTTGTCCGCGTTGGCAATGCGCTGGCGAAGCTTCTCCAGCTCTTGGTAAATCTGGTTCCAGTTGTCGCGGAAATCTTCAAAAATCTTCTTCAGCGCCTCGGCAAAGGAAGCCTGGAGGTCGGGGTCGTCATGGAGTTCGACATCCAAGTGGTGCCGGATGGCGTGTTCGATTTCGGCGGCCTTCGTCTTTGTGCGGTTACGGCTCTTCACGTCCTTTTGGAAGTCTTCATCAAGGATGGAGATCGGTTGGACCTTCACGTCAATGCCGCGTGACTGAAGAAAAGTGTCGGTGATATTCCGCAGCTTGGGCGGAATTCCCTTCATGCTGAGGCGTCCGTCGCGCAGATGCTTCTCGGCCAGAACATTAATCTCCGCAAGGCGCTCGTAGTAGGCCATGAATTCGAGGGCCTCTTTGGCAGGGAAGACCAGGTTGAGGCACTTGGTGAATTTCTTGAAGAGCGTTATGTACTCGAAGCGCAGGTCTTCGTCGTAAAAAATGTCGAAGAACGCATCGTGATCCTCCAGGTTGGTGAGCCCGTGGGCTTTGAGGAAGTCCATGATTGCCGTGTGGCTGGCCTGGAGGTCGCGCAGTTCCTCTTCGGGAAAACTCAGTACGTCCAGAATTTCGTTCTGTTCCCGCTCATCGTAGTTATCAAGGGCCTTTTTCAGATGGTGGCCGACACCGACATAATCCACGACGAACCCTTTGTCCTTAGCGAGTCCCCCGACGCGGTTTACGCGGGCGATTGCCTGCAGGAGGCTATGGGCGATGATGATCTTGTCGAGATACATCACCTGTTCCACGGGCGCGTCGAAGCCAGTAAGCAGCATATTGTTCACGATCAGAATCCCGATATCGCCTGAGACTCCTTCATCCTCGGAATCGAACGGCAATTTGAAACTCTTAATGCTGGTTTTGTGTTTCGAGCTGTCCGTGTAGGGCTTCAGGTGAAGCTCGTCATTATGGCTGCCGGAGATAATCACGTCGGTTTTCAGACGTGCTAGGCGGTCGAGAGAGAGGTTTTCGGGATTAGATTTCTTCAGGTGGGCGAGAGCGGCGGCGAGGGCGTTGTCCACGTGTTTCTTGTAGCGCACGGCCGCCTCGCGGGAAGTGGCGACGATTTGCGCCTTATAGCCGTTGGGAAAGACGTGGGTCAGGTAGTGCGTCACCATGTCTTTGGCCTTGGCCTCGATAGTCGGTTCGGCTTCGAGATAAGCGTCGCGGGAACCGTAGCCGAGAATTTCCAGGCGCTCCTGAAGGTTGTACTCGCTGAACACATCCTGGAAGGCCGTGTCCATGCCCGCTTTGTCGGAAACTTCGGCGTTGTGGGTCCGACCTTCATATATGATTTCGAGCGTCACCCCGTCCTCGATGGACTGGCGCATTGTGTATTTGTCGATGTAATCGCCAAAAGCGCGCTCGGTTTTGTCGATAGGTGTGCCGGTGTAGGCAATTCTGGCCGAATTTGGGATTCCTTTGTCGAGGTTTGCCCCCAGCATCGAATATTGCGAGCGGTGAGCTTCATCCGTCATGACGAGGATGTGGGGACTGGCATTCAATTGCGGAAAAGTTTCCTTGAGGTCCACCTCCCGGAATTTGTGAATCAGGGCCATCACAAGGTCTGATGAACCGGTGGCGAGCAATTCCTTGAGCGACTTGATGCTGTCCGCTACTTTTACCGAGAATCCGATACTCTGACTGGTTTCGGAAAGCTGGTTTTCAAGTTGGGTTCGGTCCGTGACAAAGACGACCTTCCATTTCGAGAGTGAGGGATGCCGGTACATTTCCCGCACCATGAACATCATGGTGAGGGATTTGCCGGAGCCTTGCGTGTGCCAGATGATACCGCTGCGGTCGCGGGGAGTCTTTCCTTCCAGAAGGCGTTTCACAGCCAGTTTCACGGCGCGGAATTGCTGGTAGCGCCCGACAATTTTGATGGTCTCGCCCTTCTCGCTGGTGGAGAACAATGTGAAAGTGCGGATGAGGTCGAGGATGTTGTCGCGGTCAAGCATGCCGGCCACGAGGCGTTGCTGGTCGTTGGGGCTGCTGCCGCCGTGCTCCAGGTCATTGAGCGACCGCGGGAAGGGGTCGGCCCAACGATAGAAATACTTGTCGCTGTGGGTTGTGATGGTGCCGAACTTGGCCTCCTGCCGGCAAGTGGCGATGACGAATTGGTTGAAATAAAAGAGAGGCGCGCTGCCTTCACCCTTGGCGCCACGTTGCTCGCTATACCGCATGAGCTGGTCGATGGCCTCAGGGATCGGTTCTTTGACCTTCGGTGACTTGCACTCGATGATGACCACCGGCAAGCCGTTCAGAAACAAAACGATGTCGGGGATGATGTGATATTCGGTGCCAAGAATGCGGACCTTGAACTGGCAGACAGCGATGAACCGGTTGTTGTCCCGGTGTTTGAAGTCAACAAAATGCACCGTGGGGCTTTTTTCACCCGTCTTGCGGTTTTCGCTCACGCTGGTGTTTTCGAGCAATAGTTGGAAAAGGTGACGGTTATTTTGAATCAGGCTGGTGCTAGGAAAACTGGCCGTGAGCTGCTTAATGACTTCTTCGACCTGATCGTCGTCCAGCCACGTATTGATGACTTTCAACTGTTCCCGCAAGACGGGAAGCATGACCACTTCCGTGAAACTCGCGCGGAAGGTATCGCCGGGCTGTTGCTTGCTATCGAGATCAAGAACGGTCCAGCCCAGGCCGTCAAGTTGGTCAAGCAGGGGTTTTTCGACGTGGTTCCGCTCGTCAAGCTTTAGCTCTTTCGCGATTTTGTCAGTGCCGGGCATAAATCTTCTCGCGTTTTGGTTCTTGCTCCAACAGCGCAGTGACGCGCCTCCTTCCTGTAAGGAGGTCTTGCATCAGGCCGGTCTTGAGGGAGCGGAGCTTGCGAAGAGAGTTCTGTTCTCGTTCTAACGCTGCCTCAACCTGAGACATCATGTGCACAATACGTTGTTGCTCCCGAGTTTTGGGCACGAGAATAGGAATTGCGGCCAAGAACTGGACGCCCAGCGTAGGGACTCCGCTATTGCTGTTCATTCGTTTTTCTATCTGCCTGAAAAACTCACGGTTGCGAACCACCCATAACAGGAATTGTGTCACCACCTGGTCTGTCACTTTCGCCTTAATAATGACCACCGTATGGCTGAACACTTTTTCTGTGCTTCCGTAAGGTCGAGCCAAGCCAATGCGCCCCTTGCGCGCGAAGACCACATCGGCTGGCTGATACCGGCATCGCCCCAACTGTTCTTCAAAGACAGATCGCGGCACATTCTCACAACGAGTAAGGTCAAATTCATTGTCGGCTTGGAAGTTCTCCGTCGATGCGATGGGAACGCCCGTGTCGCATGGTGGCGGATACCGGTGGCTCGGGTTTGGATCAATGATTTCTGCAACATCTCCAAGTGACATAACATCCCAATCGGCTGGAATTCGGCCCAGCGGGGAATCTTTGAAGCTGTGAGTTCGTTCGTAGCGGAGGGCGCCATGCTCGTCGATGCCGCGGGAGAGGAGGTCCTGCATCATTCCGGTCTTGATGCGCTGGTGCTTGGCAATCAAGGCTTCCGTCTGTTCAATCGTAGAATCTATAGTCAAGAGGATCTCGCCGATTTTCTTTTGTTCACTGAGAGATGATGGGAAACAGATGGGTATTGTCCGGATAAAAGGGGCGCGCACTTCACGGATTGTGCTGCCCTGCGCATTTGCGTTCAGAAAATCACGCAGTGTCTGCAATTTGTAATACAAAAAGATGCTCAGTAAGTCATTCGCGCAGACGATTCCATGAATGCCTTGTTTGGTGGCAACGGGGATAACTGCCATCCCAACTTCTCCGATTGTCGCGCCAGTGGAGAGTATGACCGCACCAGGTGGCCATAACTTTGCAGAGCAGGAATCCAAGCCAAGTTGCGTAAGCGTTGTTTTGGTTGTGGAGATTTCCTTACGAATGTCCTGAATGACGACCCACGGGATTGAACCGCCAAAATACTCATTCTTATTCGTGTTTGGAGTACCGCCGTCACCAATGTCCCGAATTACGTGACCAAGCGGTTTGGTATACCATGCTTGATCCTTGCTCATTGCAAATACCCCAATCCATGAAGAAACGCATCCAGTTCTTTAAATGTCTCGGTTCGGCCAGATTCCAGAGTGCGGCTAGAGACTGCGTATTTATCCCAGAGATTTTCGACCACTTGGATGAGCTGCCGTTTCTCGGCATTGAGGTAGCGGTTGAGTTCCTGATTTGCGAGGTCGTAGAGTTTTCTTAGGATGAGGGTCTTGGCTTCGGCCTCGGCAAGCTGGCCGCCGATGCTGTCGACAAGGGCGTCGGTTTTGGTCATCCGAGCCTGTAATACAGCTTTGTCCTTTTTCAAACCGGTGATCTTTTTCTTGTCCTCTTTGTTGCCTTCATTGAAGGCGGCCAGCCGAGCATCCACCTGCGTGAGGAGTTGCCGGCTCTCGGCCTTGAATTCCTCACCACCGAGACGCTTGAGCTGGAGTTTGTGTTCCAATTCGTCGGTCAGGCTCCTGAGTTTCGTTTTAGTCTCTTTAATTCGGTTCTCAATATCGTTGATGGTCTTTTCTTGCGCCTGTAAGGTCTTGAGCTCCTTGATTGCCGATTCACCCTTACTGTCCTTGAGATCGTCAACGAGTTCTTTGAGGGCTTTCTTGATGACGGCGGCGGTTACGGTTTCGTCCTCGTCCGGTTCGTAAGCGGCGACTTCCTGCGCGGTATCCGCAGCTTCTTGAAGTTCGCCCTGAATCTCGCCAATCTTGGCTTCGAGTGCCTCGATGGCATCGGCTTCCGCCTGAAAGAATTGAGCAATGAGATAGGAATCGGGAATCAGGGTGTGATGCCAGCCCGTGGAGATTATGGTCTTTAGATCGTAACGGATATGCTGCCACCAGTTCACGAAGACTCCCGCGCTTTTGAATTCGTCAAGCACGCCCAGCGGAATGAGCTTGCCCTTTATGGTTTTGAGCAGCTCCTGCCGAACCTCTGGCATTTTCTTCCCGTCGCGGAGCAAGGCGAAATCGTCGCGAACGAGGCTCCACCAGGATTCAAGCGCGCCGTGATGGCCGGCAATTGTCTTCTGAAGGGCTGGATCAGCTTCCAAAGTAGCCTTGATAGCAGGCTTGGCAGCGATGGGCGCACAAAAGGCCAGATAACCTGGGCGTTCGGGCTGATACAAGGTATTTGTCGCGACGCCGAACTTGGCGAAATCGCCTTGTCTAGCCTGAACTTCCGTCTCGGGCACACCGCCGATGAGGTGAGCCTGGACATCCTCCGGCTCGGGGTCGGGCGTGTTGTCAACGTAACGGCGGATGTTGAGGTTGTAGTCGTGCTTATCCACGATCTCTGTTTTGTCGACGAGGCGGCTGTATTTTGGCAGGTCGCGCTTTTGGGTAAAGACGAAATCAATTTTTTCAATGTCTTCAGGGCGAAGCTTGTTCTGGTTCTTGCCTTCAGCGTACTCTCGGTCGGCATTGATAAAGAGCACCTTGCCGCGCAACGCGTCAGGTTTGTTCTTGTTCATTACGAGCACGCATGCGGGAATGCCGGTCCCGTAGAAAAGGCCGGGAGGCAGGCTGATGATGGCTTCGATCACGTCGTCGTTAATGAAGATTTCGCGGATCAATTTCTCTTTGCCACCTCGGAATAGCACACCGTGGGGCATGATCGTGGCCATCTGGCCGTCTGTCTTGAGACTGGCCAGCATGTGTTGGACGAACATGAGGTCTGCCTTTTTGCCGGTCTCAGGGCACCATTCGCGGAAACGCGAAGGGAACTTTAGGGTGGCCCGGCTGTAGTTCTGGGAGAAGGGCGGGTTGGCAAGGACACGGTCGAACTTGCGAATCTGTCCGTGGTCCAGAATCTGCGGATCCTCCAGGGTATCGGCGTTTTCAATCGTGAAACGAGTGATGTTGTGCAGGATCATGTTCATGATGCAGATGGACCAAACCGTCCCGTTTGAGTCTTGTCCGTAGAGGGCGAGATCATTCGGGTCTTCACCCTGTTCTTCAACGTACTGGTGGCTCTGAATCAAGAAGCCGCCAGAGCCAACGGTGGGGTCATAGATTTCATTGCCGGCGCGCGGCTTCACGAGCTGCACAAGCAGACGGACGACTTCGCCGGGCGTGTAAAATTCGCCTCCTTTCTTCCCGGCGCTGTCAGCGAAATACTTGATCAGATATTCGTAGGCCGCACCGAGGAGGTCGGGGAATTCGAAATTGTCATTGACGAGGACGAACTGCGGTTGATTGAAGTGGTCGAGGAGGTCTTTCCACTTCTGGTCGGGGATTTTGGTC
Source organism: Candidatus Acidiferrum sp. (assembly GCA_035602505.1). Taxonomy (GTDB): domain Bacteria; phylum Acidobacteriota; class Terriglobia; order Acidiferrales; family UBA7541; genus Acidiferrum. Next base: position 190,838 of record DATNMD010000014.1, on the reverse strand, counting down.
TTTCCCTTGATGGCATTGAAATCGATATTGTTTTTCAGCACTCCGGCCAGGGCATCATTCTCATCTTCGACCGCTGCCAGCGCCTTGTTCAGCATATTGCCAATGTCTTGTTTGAGGTCTTTGAGCGCCGGCACCTCGTCAGCATTCTCGTCTTTCCACGGCTGATGCCAACGGGCGCGGACGGGCACGAAGAACGTCTCGCCGTACGAGGTCTTGTCTTCGAGGAGCTCTTTCAGCAGAGCGGGATCACTGATGTGGGCGAAGTCCTTCTTGCGGAGATTTTCGCGCTTCCGGTCGAACTCGTCGGATAGGCGCTTGAGGAAGAGCAGGCCGAAGATGAATTCCTTGAACTCGGACGCGTCCATCTTCCCACGAAGGATGTCAGCGGATTTGAAGAGGAAGCTTTCGAGTTGAGAGAGTGTGATCTTTTCTTGGGTCATGGAATGCTCGACATATTACTATTGATCGCGGTGTATCCGACGCAACCCGGCATGGTCGAAACCTGCATGCAATTCGGCGGGGGCGGAAAACGGCTCGACAACTGACCCGACAAGTGGAAGACCGGGATAAAAACTGGTGCGGGCGGTGGGAGTCGAACCCACATGAGGAAAAATCCCCGGAGGATTTTCATACCGTCTACGGCTTTCGCCGCCCGGACGCGGCGCTCAGGAGCGCTCACGCCGGTTTGCGGTCTGGACTATCCCTTCACCGTCCCCCGGAAAGTCCGGGGCTTAGGTGCTGCCCGTCTAGTCTCTACACCTTCCCGGCTAGTTGCTCCGGGCTTGGCTCGGGATTGCCACGCCGGCTGCGCCGGCCAATGACTGAGAGTCAGGTTTCCCCGAATTTGAGCAGTTCTGCATCGCCGGTTTCCCGGCGAGCACTCAAGTTTCGTTTAAGTCCTCAGCGTCTGCCATTCCGCCACGCCCGCACGGGTGGCTATAGGTAACTTATCATACAAACGGCGAAACGGAATTTACATGTCAGAATGCGGGATCTAAGGTCACGAACGATTCTGTGCACTTAGCTGGTTCTTTCAACCCTTTTTGCAGATGGGTCAATTCCGCTTCGTAAATGGCTACGAGCCTTTCATGAAGCCGCGCTGGACGAACCTGAATATTCTTTCCGTTTATCCTCGCCCCGACCGCGCCAAAATCATCTCCAAGAGAAATATTTCTATAGTCACCTTCATCGGGGCCCATCGGTGTTGCCATGACTGTTTTTCCTTCTCTGTTAATGTGTGTTCTCATTTATCTTATATTATCGTATAGTACTATTATGTGAAAAAGCAAGAACTTTTCCACTGTGTCTTGCAACCAATTGATTTTTCAGATTATTTTCTGGAATTTGGAACGAAGAACTTTCAACTTCCTAAGGCTAGAGACCGTAATCTGCTCACGCCACGCCCGAATCGGCAGCTACAGCTAAAAGCGGCGAAACAGAATTTACACGTCAGTTTCCGGGGGCGTTGGTCGTTGCCGGTCTTGTGTTCTTGATTGTGTTCCGGGCTGGTTCTTGATTATTTTCTGGGGCTTTGGCCGCATTTTGTTGATCGCGGCCGCGTCAAGATTGGTCTTGATGTGGGACGCGTAATATTTCTCGATCATCTCGACGCTGGTGCGGCAGTTTTTGGCGATCTGGTAGATGTCGGCGCCTTCCATCAAGCGGAAACATATATATGTGTGCCGCAGGCTGTAAGCCGTTCGCGGTCGGCCTTCACGGTCAAACCTGAGATTTTCCTCATCCAGGATGGTCGTGAACAGCTCGCGCTGCCATTTCGGAAAAATCAGGTCCGTCGGTGCCGGAAGGTGCAAGTCTTCGGGTCCGCTTTTATTGGCGTTTGATCCGTTCCCGTCCGCGCGCGCGTCGTTCACGCGTGCCGGACGGAGCCGGTCCCTCAGTCTCTCGAAGGGGCGCACAGCGCCGCTCATGCTCTTGCAATACCCGACGCCGCGCTTCCCGCGCACCTCGATCTCCAGAATCGTCTGGCCGCTGCCTTCGTCTTCAACGATTGACACGTCGCGAAACTGAAGGCCCCGCGCTTCATCGGGCCGGAGGCCGGTATTGGCCGAGAACAGGACGTAATCGTGAAGCTGTTCCGATTCCCACTTGAAGCGCGCCTGTTTCGGTTGCTTGGCGCGCTTTCTGGTGGCCTCATAGAGCTTTTTGTATTCCTCGGGAGAGAACCACGCCCGGTGCGATATTTTGGGGGATGACCTGTACGGTTCGGAAAGATCGGGAAGGCGGTCGAGCCATCCCTGACGGAGGGCGGTCTTCAGCGTCTGCCGCAGCGTCACGATCTCCTGATGCATGGTGTTGTGGGCGGGAGGCTTGCCGCGCTTCGCCATCGCTTCTTCGTGGCGGTGAATGCGGTATTCCTGGACCTTGCCGGCGGTGACTTCTGAAAGTCCCAGATGGCCGAAGAACGGCACCAGATGCACTGTGGAGCGCCAGTGCTGGCATTTGACGTAGACCTTGCTGCGTTCGCCCTGCGTGATGATGTCGTATTCACGCAGGTAGAGTTCGGACGCTTCGCGGAAGGTTTTTTCGGTTTTGATTTCTCCGCTGCGGAGTTTCCCGCGGAGCTGCAGGTACCAATCCTCGGCGATCTCTTTGGCTTTCGAGAGGCTGTCTTCTTTCGTGCTGGTGCGCCGGTTTTTCCCGCCGAGATAGCTTGAGCATTGCCAGCGACTGCTGTTCGGGCGTCTGTAAACGTGAACCTTGCCGCCCATGACGGTGAATTGTTCGGCCATCGCGGATGCCTCCCGAACTCCCTCAAAAATGTGGAAAGTGTGAAAGAGTTGTGCAACAGTAGTGGAGGCAACCGTTTATGTCAATAACTTCTTTTGTAGCAGACAGTTACTGCATTTCTAAAAATTGTACTTTACGATTTTAAGTCCTCAGCGTCTGCCATTCCGCCACCCGGGCACCGATGAAATGGCGGGAATCAGTATACGGAATTCGTGGGGCTTCGACCACTTGCGGAGGCATTCGAGCGGAGCCGCGGGGTTGGTGCAAGCATCGCTGATTATTGGATGCAAAGCCCGTATCGTGTTCTTGGTAAAAGAGATATTGCCCCATGCGAGGCAAAGGAATATGCTTTTGGCACCATGAAAACCCCATGTTCGAGGACATCGTCGAGGACAAATCGTCTGTTCGTTCGGTGTCGACAAAGCGCAAGCGTCGCGATCTTTTTCTGCGCCATTTTTGCGCCCGCAAGCTTCGCCCAGGAGGCAGGAGCGAAGGAAGCAGGACTGCGGCAAATTCGCAGCTATATAGCTGCTGGGTGGGACACGCTGACGCGCTCGCTGACCGATTGCAAGGTGATTGTCGATCCGAAATTGGCGACGGCTTCGGTGCTGTACCTTCCCGCGGATTTCGATGTGCCGGCGGACGTGCAGCAGATGCAAAAACGGTGCAAAGTGCAGGTGAAACACTTGCCGCAGGTGATTCACAAGCTGGGCGAGGTGGACACGAGCAATCTCGAGCCGCCGGGTTTGTTGTACCTAAATAATAAGTACGTGGTTCCCGGCGGAAGATTCAACGAGATGTATGGATGGGATAGCTACTTCATCGTTCGCGGACTGGTGGAAGACAAAAGGGTCGAGCTGGCACGGGGGATGGTGGAGAATTTTTTCTTTGAGATCGAGCATTACGGCGCGGTGCTGAATGCAAATCGCACGTACTACCTGACGCGCTCGCAACCGCCGTTTCTTACGTCGATGATTTTGGCAGTGTACGATGCGCAAAAGGCCGCGGGAAAAGAAGACCGCGCATGGCTGGAGCGAGCGTACGGCTATGCAGCCAGAGATTACGGGCTGTGGACGCGCGAGCCGCACTTGGCCGGGACGACAGGATTGTCGCGGTACTACGATTTTGGAAATGGGCCGGCGCCGGAAAGCGTGAAGGACGAAACGGGACATTATCGCCAGGTAGCGGCATTTTTCCTCGCGCAGCCGGACATGTGGCGAGACTACCTCGTCGCTCAAAAGCCGGATCAGCCGCATGTGGGGCCGCTCTTCGCTTTGCAGGTGTGTGATTCCGCGAAGACGATGGCACAGGCAGCATGCGACTCCGCGGGCACGGCGTCACTGAGTGCGGACTATTACAAGGGCGACCGCGCGATGCGGGAATCGGGCTACGACGTCTCGTTTCGCTTTGGACCGCATGGGGCGAGGACGCACCATTTCGCACCGGTATGTTTGAACAGCCTGCTCTACAAAACGGAGAGCGATTTGGAGAAGATGAGCGGGATGCTCGGGCGTGCGGCTGACGCGGAAGAATGGCGAAAGCGAGCGGAAGAGCGCAAAGAGAGCATTCAGAAATATCTTTGGGACAGCGAGCGAGGTTTGTACTTCGACTATGACTTTGAAAACGGCAAGCGCTCGACCTACGAATATGTGACGGCGTTTTTCCCGATGTGGGCAGGAATTCCCACGCCAGAGCAGGCGCGCGCGGTGATACGACATCTACCTACGTTTGAAAAGCCCGGCGGCTTGGTGATGAGCCCGCATGAAACCGGCGGGCAATGGGACTTTCCGTACGCTTGGGCACCGGATCAGTTGGTTGCGGACGAAGGAATCCGGCACTACGGCTTCAATGAGGAAGCGGATCGCGTTTCCTTTGAATTTCTGTCCACGGTGGCGGAAAATTTCCGTCGCGACGGCACGATTCGCGAGAAATACAACGCTGTGACGCGCTCCTCGGAAACACAAGTGACCGCCGGCTATCACATAAACATCGTGGGATTCGGATGGACGAATGGAGTGTTTCTGGCGCTGCTGCACCAACTGCCGGAAACATCCGTCACGCGTTTGGCCAACGAACAGACTGCCAAGCCTGGTTCGGGACGCTAGAACTCTTCAACACCGACCGCAGAACGAACCTTTTCGAGATGAAATTCGTCAGGGGCCGGAGTGGCGCCTGTCTGACTAGCTACCCACGCGCCCATGCGATTAGCGGCCGCATTGAGCGTGGAAACGGAAGCGCCGCGAAGATAGTGGTAGACGAGCGCAGCGGTGAAGGCGTCGCCGGCGCCGACGGTGTCGGCAACGTGAACGCGACGTCCAGGGTGCTCGCTGGTTTGGTCGTGGCTGACCACCAGACTGCCCTTGGCTCCGCGGGTGATGCAGACAAGCTTTGACCGGTATTTGGCGCGGAGCCACTGCGCCGCGCGCATCTCGTCGAAAGTGAATGGAAGACCCAGAAGCTTTGCAACTACGGGCAACTCGTCTTGATTTACTTTGATGATGTCGGCGAGCTGCGACGATTCCTCGAGTACTTGCGCGGAGTAGAAGGATTGCCGGAGATTGACGTCGAAGACACACGTTGTGCCTGGACGAAGCGCGTTTAGAAACGAGCGGATGGTTTGGCGAGATTCCGGGGAACGCTGCGCGAGAGAGCCGAAACAGACGGCGTCGGCGCTTTCGGCGAGGGAACGCCAGGCGGGAGTCCATTCGAAGAAGTCCCAGGCTACGTTTTGCGCGATCTGAAAAGTGGGCTGGCCGACGGGGTCGACGTCCACTTGGACTACGCCCGTCGGATGGACCGCATCGAGTTGGACTGAGGACGTGGGCAGACGCAAGCGCTCGAGACGCTGCGTCGCGGCGCGGCCGAGATCGTCATCGCCGACGCGGCTGGCGACGACGCCGGCGTCGCCCAGAAGATTGGTCATGTACGCGAAGTTGGCGGGTGCTCCGCCGAGCTGCTTGCCCTCCGGGAGCATGTCCCAGAGGAGTTCGCCCAATCCGACGACGGTAAAAGTTTTGCTGGGAGTCACGCGGTGATCTCTTCCCTATTTCCAGATCGAGCCCAACTGCCAGATGGTTAGCGACTGAATCTTGGAATCGCCCGAGTCGGAATATAGTTCGAGTCCGTCGCTGCCGGGCGACGGATAAATGCGATCGGTCAGCACTGTTTCGCCGTCATTTGCGAAGACTTCGAGACTGGAACGGTCCAAGAAGATATGAAGTTTCGCGGAGGAAGTCCAGTTCAGATTGGCGTGATGACGCCCAGGGAAATCTGGAGAGAAAGAGACGAGGCCAGAGCGCGTTCGATCGATAAAGAGTCCATGAGTTCTCGCGGACACGCCGACCAGAGTCTGGTCGTTCTCACCTTTGCGGAGGCGAAAACCGAGCTCGGTCGCGCCGTCTGGAACAAGGTCGGCTTCGATTTCGAGAGTGTCTCCTTGGATGTTGGCTGCGTGAATTTTCGCGTTGGCCTGCTGAATTGAGAACGCGCCGCCACGAAGCAGCTGTTTGGTACGGAGCCGTTCGACTTCTTTGACCGGAGCCTGAACAAGGCGAATACCGTCTGGATATGTTTTGAGGCGCAACACGCGTGGCAGGGATTGCGCGCCGCGCCACAGTTTTGTGGGTTCGGCGTTTGCGTACTGCCAGTTGCTGATCCAGCCGATCCAAATCCTCCGGCCATCGCTCGCGGGAATATCCGAGAAACTGTTGGTAGCGTAAAAATCCTTGCCGTAGTCCGCCCACAGCTCTTTGCCGGCGGGAGTTCCGTTTGTGAATTTAGCGCCGTCGAAATTGCCAACAAAGTACTGGACGCCGGTGCCCCCGGCAGGCGCGCCGGGATTGCGATTCACGACCATGACCCATTTCTTGGCGCCTGCGCCATTGTCGAGCGGCAGTTCAAAGAGATCGGGGCACTCCCACTGGCCTTTGCCCACGCCTAGGGGTCCGAAGGTGCTGCGCAGCGTCCAGTTTTTCAGATCGGCGGAATCGAGGATCTTGACTTGTTTTTCGTCGGCAAAAACCGCGACCATGATCCATTTTTTCTGGGGTTCGTACCAAAACACTTTTGGATCGCGAAAATCAGGCTGATTTAGATCTGCGACGGGATTGGCGGAATAATTTGACCAGGTGCGGCCACGATCGTTGCTAAAGGCGAGATGCTGCTTCTGGGAGTCGGAGCCGGCGGCGGTGTAGATGGCGATGAGGCAAGAAGGATCGCGAGGCTCACTGCTCGAGCACAATCCACTGGAATTTTGCCAGTCGACGACGGCACTGCCGGAGTAAACCATGTAGCGGCCGGGCTTTTCGGGAATGGCCAACGGCAAATGCCGCCAATGCAGCATGTCGTCGCTAATTGCGTGGCCCCAGGTCATGTGTCCCCACTCAGCGCCTTGCGGATTGTGCTGGTAGAAGAGGTTGTATTCGCCTTTGTAATAGACGAGGCCATTGGGATCGTTCATGAAATTCTTGGCGGGAGTGAAGTGATACTGCGGACGCCAGGGCTCGTCGTAGGCGCCCTGAGCAGCGGCAAAAAACGCCGAGGCGAATAAGGCCGACAGAACGAGGAGCGCGAAGCGGCAGAGTGTCTTTCGGCGCGCGACGATGCAGGTCACGGTTTGGCGCTCTGACGTTCTTCGAGCTGTGCTGCAAGCTTTAGCTCGCGCTCGGCGTCTTCGCTTCTTCCCAGGTCGCGATAGGCTTGGCCGAGCAAGTGATGCGGGACGGGATTGTTGGGGTCCATTGCCAAAGCGCGTTGCAAAGTACGGACGGCGAGCTCCGTTTCACCTTTTTTCGCGAGAACTTTTCCCATCAGGATGTACGGGCCGGTGGAAGTGGAATCGAGCCAAATCGAACGCTGCAGCAATTTTTCGGCTTCATCGAATTTTTGGATGCGGGAATATGCGTCGGCAAGTTTGTAGTAGGCGGGGGCATAGCCGGGGTTTAGCTGTAACTCTTTTTCAAATTCTTCGGCCGCTTCGGGAATTTTGGAGTGATACAAGTGCAGCTCGCCGAGCAAGAAATGCGCAAGTGGGAGCTTGGGATCGAGTGAGACGGCTTTTTGCGCGTATTCCTCGGCAACAGGGCCAAAATCCTGGCGCAATAGCATGCGCGCGGTGAAAAGGTAGCTGGCCGCAGAGTCGGCGGAAACACCAAACATTTTTGCGAAGGCGCCGCGAGCGTGAGGATAGTCTTTTATCTGGATGTAGCAAATTCCCAGGATGTAAGAGGCGTCGACGTTGGCGCTGGGGAACCAGGTCTGCACTTTTTCTAGCGGCGCGATGGCGTCGGCGGGCCTGCCCGCAAGATAAAACGAAATGCCGAGCAGTTGGACGGCTTCGTTGTCGGCTGGGTTCTCCACCTGCGCTTTCTTCAGGAACGCGATCGCGCTCACATAATCGCCCTTTTTGTAGTACGCGGCTCCCAGTTCGTGGGAAAGACCTTTCATTCCCGGATGGGTTGCCTCAAGTTGATGAAGGGCGCCGATCGCATCGTCAGATTTACCTTGTTGCAAGAGCCGTCTCGCCCTATCGAATTCGCCAGACGTGGGTTGAGATTGAGTGGAGCGAGGAGAATCTGTAGCCCGAGCAGTCTGTGGCGTTTGCGGGATTCCAACGCCAAGAGCCGGCCCGCCCGCGGTCAAGCTGCCCACGAGAGCGAGGCAAGACCAATAAACCCTGTACATGTGCTCTGTTCCAAAACCACAAAGGCAAATTAGAACATAAAAAACGGGGAGCCCGTTAGGGCCCCCCGTCGGTTTGGGGTGTTGTTTTTTTTATTTGTTAGAATGTGAATCTCACGCCGAACTGCAGCTGACGCATGCCCGACGGTGACCCCGGCGAATTGTTGTTTTCGATGTCGGTGATCCGGCCAGAGTCACTGCCGCAATCCACGCAGGTATTGCCCTGGCTGCCGTTGAAGCCAAGTACAGGATGATTGAATACGTTGTAAGCGTCGAAACGGAACTGCGCCTTATACCGCTCGGTCAACGAGAAGGTCTTTGAAAGGGCCATGTCGGAGTAGAACCCACGCGGACCGCGGTAGGAATTCCGTCCGACATTGCCGATCTGGCCGCAAGCCGGAAGAGAAAACGGCCCGGAAGAAGGCCGCGCAACCGTACACGTGTCCTGACCGGTCAGGTCCGTATTCGAAAAGACGTCCGGCGACTGGCTCAGCGCTCCCTTTGCCAACGGCGTAAACCAGAGCAGGTTACCGGCTGAATCTCGGCTTGTTCCGGTCTTAAGAGTGCCCGTCGCGTTGGGACGGCACGGCCCGGCATCGGAAATCTGGCCGCACTCGCCGACGCCGGGCGTGAACGGCAGACCGCCGCTGTAGTTCAGCGTGTTCGTGACCTGCCAACCGCCAATAAGCAAGTCGGCGGCTCGTCCCGCGCTGCTCATGAACTTCTTGCCCCTGCCGATCGGCAACTCGTACACCGTGTTGATCACGAATACGTGATTGCGGTTGTAGTCGTCCGGACCCCAGGCGAATTTCTTGTCAACGGAAAAATAGCCACCGTCATAGAAATAAGCCTTCGAGTAGGTATAGTGCGCCATGAACTGCAGGCCGTTGCTGATGCGCTTCTCAACTTTGACTTGCAAAGCGTTGTATTTGTTGTCCGCATCGTTGCCGAAGTAGTCTCCCGGACTATCCGAGCAGCATGTAATTGGTTTGCCGCTCGAGTCCAGGAAGTTCGGATACGTAAACGCCGGCACACCGTTCAGGAAAAGACGCCGGCGGAAGGCTTGAGATATAAACGGCTTGAAGCTCGCTGTGCACTTAAACTGCGTAGCACTCGAGTTACCAGCAGCCCCGGGAGCTAAGCAGCTATACGCGTCCGTGCCCGGACCAATCGCGGCCTCGTTGGTGTTATATGCCGGTCCGTTGCCGGCAAAGACGTGCGTGCCCTTGTTACCGACATAGGCCACTGTCACGTTCAACGTCGGTGTGACCTGACGCTGCACCGTGGCGTTCCACTGGTCAATCGTGGGGAGCCGCTGAGTCGTAGGCCGGATTCTGGGGCTGACGTTACCCGCGGGTCCTCTCAATGGCAGAATGCCATCGGAGGGAACCGTCGTCGGGGTAAAAGCCGTCGGGCCCTGGGCTAGCGTAAAGACAGCGCTTCGGTCGTTCGTCGCACCTGCGCCACAAGACGGCTGCTGCGTGCAGTTCGTGTCGGTAAGCGTCTGGTTCGCGAGAACCGGCAAGTTTTGTGTGACCACGTGGCCGAAGTTGGAACCGAACACGCCGATATCAAAACCGCGCCCATAACCGATGCGGACCACGGTTTTCGGATCGAATTGATAAGCAAAGCTGAGTCGTGGCGCGAAGGCCTTGTACGTATTGTTCACATTTCCGTCCAAGCCATTTGCGCCGATGCCTGCCACGCGGATCACTCCTTGCTCGACGTTCGCGAAACCGCCTTGAGCTTTCCCGTTGACGCTCTCCGGGAAGTAAATTTCCCAGCGCAGGCCATAGGTCATCGTGAATTTGGGGGATACGCGCCAGGAATCCTGCCCGTAGAAAAACCAGCGCTTCTGGCGTTCCGCTGCGTTCAAGCTGGTGCTGACGAACCGGTTAAAACCAGTTACATTACCTAGCAGGAATGTGGCCAGGCTCAGACCGCCCGTTCCAGCATTCGAGGTTCCTCCCGAATTAATGTGCAACAGCCCAGTGCGGCTGGCATCGCTCGGCACCCGTAGGTTCAGCGCGTAACGAATGTCTGCACCGAACTTGAACTGATGATTGCCATGCGTCTTCGTCCAGTTATTGACGAACTGGACTTGCTGTTCGCTTTCCGTCAGCGGGCAGTTGCAGCGGCCAATGTCCAAGCCGTCGCCAAAAGGCGAAAAACCGCCGTTACCATCCATAAAGAAGCCGGACAAGCCTCCGGTGACCGGCGGCCCCGCAACACCAGGTCCGCTGTTCAAGCCTGGAATCTTGAATCCGTCCATCGGCGAAGCGCTGGCATCAGAGTAAGCTGTTTGCGGGTTGTACTTGAACCAGCCAAACCGGAAATCCGTCAACCATGTCGGTCCGATGGGCTTTGTGAAGCCCGTGGCGAGGCTATAGTTGTGAACATTAGAGCTGCCATTCAAGCCGCCCGGGCCGAAGCCAAGTCCACCTAACGCGCCTAATCCGCCCTTGCCGGACAGGGAGAAATAGTCAAGGCTGAAGCGCCCGAAGACTTGATAGTTTCGAGGTGCACTGTAATCCATGCGCACGTCAAAAGATTTCTGGTCAAAGGGGCCCGCACCTGTCGTGACCAGGTTATCTTTCACGCCGCCAGCGGTAGGCGCCGGGAACAAGGCAAGAATCGCCGTGGCCTGCGGTGAAATCCTCGTGTTCGGAATCTGATTGTTCGCGAAAGCCGTCCGGCCGGCTCCAGTCGACTGGTTGCCCGTAGCTGGGTCAAAAATTTGACCGTTGACTGCGCCATTAGCAACCAGGTACTCGCTGAGGTCGCAGTTACCCGGTTTTCCGAAACCACAACTACTAAGGACCGTAGCTGTTGGGACCGTATACAGGTTGGTGATGCCCTGCTGCTGTTTGGTTCCCTGATAATCACCGAAGAAGAAGAGCTTGTTCTTGATGACCGGCCCGCCGACGGATCCGCCAAATTGCTTCCACGTCGCCGCAGCAAGGGAAACTCCAGGTTTGTTCGTGAATGGATCGCGCGCTTGCTGGTCGCTACTGCGGTAGAAATAGAAACCGCTGCCATGGAAGTCGTTCGAACCGGATTTGGTCTGAACCTTGACGATGCCTGCGGTGGCCTTGCCGGATTCCGCGTCATAGTCCTGCAGTGCGATCTTGGCTTCGCCAATGGCATCGAGATTCGGATTTACCACAATAATGCCAAGGATTGGGTCCTGGTTATCGGTCCCATCCAACTCAAAATTGGTGCCGCTGAAATGCTGGCCATTGACGAAGATTTGCCCGCCACCCTGAGGATTCTCGGTAGCCGCGTGGCTCCAGCCAACCAGCTTTTGCGTTCCGGGTGAGAGAAGCTCGAAATTCGTGAAATTCCGGTTGAGTACCGGCAGCTCTTCCACGTACTTTTGACTGAACTCGACGTCCACATCTGCGCGGTCGGTTTTGAGTTGAGGAATTTCCCCGGTAACTTCCACGGACTGAGTCACCGCGCCAACTTGCATCGTCGCGTCCACGTGGGCCGAGGAGTCGGCGGACACCTGCACGATGGGAATGTCGGTGGACTTGAAGCCAGCGGCTTCAATCCGGATTTTGTACGTGTCCGGGATCAAGTGCGTGACCGAGTAGTTTCCGCTTTCATTGGTGGTGGTTTCTGCGATGGTGCTTTTGTTTACCGAGGTCACCGTAACTTTGGCGCCAGACACCGCGCCACCCTGCGGGTCCGTCACTGTCCCGAGAATGCTTCCATAGACGGCCTGCGCCAACGTGCTTGACGTCTTAAGTCCGCAAACGAGACAAAGAACTGCAAGCCCCACCCAGATCGATTTCCTCACCATTACACCCTCCTTCGAGAAACGCAGCTAGCGCAAAAGCTAAGGATTACCAGCGATTGGTTGTGAATGAGCCGGTTTCCCGGCCTGCATTCGTATAAGTTCGAATTAGGAAATAAGAGGTTCGAGTGTCTTGAAAAGAAGAGCGCCAACAAACTCTGGCTTACAGGCACTCCAAATCACTCAACCACCCTCGACGTGAATGCACCCCAAGCAAAACGTCCCGATACTTGCTGGTCGCTCCGGAAATCCGCAGAGACGGTCCAGCGGTACACCCCGACTGCGCACCAACCAAAACTGAAAAAATGATGCTTACTATTAGTTTCTCTTGCGCCCCTTATAGAAGTCTCAGTCCGTCTGATACCGTTACGGCGACTAAAGCCCGCGCTTGCATGGAGATGGGCACGTTGTTACACTCCTGTTAAATCGATGTGACTGGGGTTACTGAGTTGTCTGAACGCGAACAATACCTCGCGCAAATAGATAGATTGGTCGGCAGCCAGGTTCTGCACGGCTCCGAGTCTCTATGTAAACTGCTTCGCTATCTGGCGAAACATGTTCTAGATCACCCTGGAACTTCCATCAAGGAATATCAAATTGCGACAGAGGTTTTCGGTCGCTCCGATGATTTTGATCCCCAGCTAGATTCCATGGTACGCGTACAGGCGGGGAGGTTACGGGGAAAACTGGCCGAATATTACAGCGTAAACGGCGCCGATGACGGAATTGTAGTTGAACTCCCCAAGGGTACCTATGTTCTCTCGTTCCATCACAAGGCCTCCGCAGGCAGGCCACACATCAGCGCGCCGTCGGAACCCGAATGGCAAACGGGCCACAGCCATCGGAATTGGTTTGCAGCAACCATTTCGTTGGGCGTGCTGCTGGCGTTGGCTGCGGCCAGCATCCTAGGGCTGCTTTGGACCCGAAACTCCGCGCAAGCTTCTCGGGAAGGCGAACTCGCACCAGCGGCCTTCCGGGTGTTCTGGAACGGCTTCGTGTCCGGACAAGAAGAGCCGTGGGTGATCTTCAGCAACGCGGCGTTCGTCGGCCGTCCCGAAACGGGGATGCGGTATTACGACACCACAAAAGACGAGGGCAGCTTTATTCTGGACCACTACACCGGTGTGGGCGAGGTTCTGGCCGTTCACGAACTGGATCGCGTTTTCGGATTGCTGCGTCGGCAGATTCGCGTGAAGCGCGGCAGCCTGTTTTCGCTCGACGACGCGAAGAACAATAACCTCATATTCATCGGCTCGCCCTTCGAAAACCTTACACTGCTGGAAATTCCAGGTACTCAGGAATTCGCTTTCCGTCGCATGACGTCCGGATCGCGCAAAGGCGAAGAGGCGATCGTAAACGTCCACCCTCAGCCGGGGGAGGCCAAGGAGTACTTCCCGAGTCCTCGCAACGCACCGCTGACAGAAGACTACGCCGTGGTCGGATTAGTCAAAGGACTCAACCCCGGCCAGGCCGCGTTGATCCTTGCGGGCACGACGACGATAGGGACGCAAGCGGCAGTCGAATTCGTGTGCCGGCAGAGTTCGGTTGAAGAACTTCTCCTTCGGCTGCCAGTTTCGCAAGCGGGGCAGCTCAAACCGTTTGAAGCGGTAATTCGCGTCAAAGTGACGAGGGGCGTGCCGGTAGGAACGGAGTTGGTCGCACTGCGCAGCGGGACATTGTAAGCGCGCTAGGTAGCGCTAAGATGGTGGCGTGAGCCGCGGATCTAGCTCGCGGGCCTTCTGAAATTCGCGCGCCGATTCTGCTTGGTCGCCCTTTCGCTGCAGCGCCAAGCCCAGCTGAAAATGCGCGGGCGCATAACCGGGAAGCGCGCGAATCGCGGATTGGAACTGCGAGATGGCGCCTTCCAAATCTCCAGCATTGAGCAGCCGCTTTCCCGAATTAGTCGCGAACAGCGCCGCTTGCTGATTGTTCTTCTCCCTGCCGATTTCGCTTCCCGCTTTGGATTCGGCAGCAGCGCCCTCGTTGTCGCCGAGCTGGCGAAGCACCGCCGCCAAGGTGATGTGCGCGCCGGCAAAATCAGGTTGTAAACGGATCGCCTTCCGCAAAGCGTCCGCCGCTTGGGGCAACTTGCCCTGCTGTTTCAGAACGGTCCCGAGCGTGTAAAACGCCTCGGCGTAGTCGGGCTTGGCGTCAATCGCCGCCTGCAACTCATCGGCCGCCGCTGCGAAGTCGCCCTGCTGCCACAGCGTCACCCCCAGCGTGTAGTGAACGTCGGCTTGTCGCGGGTCAAGCTGCTCGGCTATGCGGAACTCCGCTACGGCTTCAGTAAGTTTGTCCTTCAGCTTTAGCGCAAGTCCGAGATCGTAGTGGAGCGTTGGGTTCTGCGGTGTTTTCTCTAGTGCCGATTGAAATTGCGCAACCGCCGAGTCAAAGTCCGTTTTCTGAAGGTACGCGACACCCAGATTGGTCTGATAGCCAGCGTCTTGAGGGCGCAAGCGAAGAGCGGTTTGAAATTCGCGAATGCCGGCGTCTGCGTCTCCGAGCTGCAAGCGAGCGAGACCGAGATTATTGTGAGCTTCTGCGTTCTCCGGCTGGTTTTGAAGGACGCGCTGAAAAGATGCGATCGCGTCGTCCGCATTGCCCAAACGCTGCCATAGAACGCCAAGGGCGTTCTGTGCTTCGGGAAAATCGGGTTGCAACTGGATGGCGAGCTGGAATTCGCGCATCGCCCCGTCGACATCGCCTGTCTCCCGAAGTGCCTGCCCGAGGTAGTAGTGTGCCTGCGCTCCGCCTGCATTTGACTTGACCGCGGCCCTTAGTAGGGTAATGGCCTGGTCGAAGGATTTTTCGCGGTAGCGCAGCACCCCCATGTGCAAGTGGGCAGTTCCCAGGCCGGGTTGCAATTCGAGAGCTGCGGCGAATTCGCCGATGGCCTCGTTAGTCAAGCCTTGCTGGGCCAGCAGAGATCCTAAATCGTCGTGAAGCTCCGCGCGGTTTGGCTCCAGCGCAATGGCGCGGCGCATTTCCTCTGCCGCGGAAGCGAGATCACCAGAAGCGTCGAGCGCCCGCGCCAGCGTACGATGGGCTTCGGAATCGGACGGGGCTAACCGGACAGCCTCCTTTGATTCGCGAAGCGCTCCGTCTCGGTTGCCGTTCCGCAGCAGGGCATTTGCCAGATTGACGCGCGCCTGCGGAAACTCAGGTTTGAGCTTGACCGCTGCCTGGAATTCGCGAATCGCGGGGTCGAGCTTCTCTTGTGCCAGGAGCACCCAGCCCAGCGAGTTGTGGGCTTCGGCACTGCCGGGAGCGAGACGTAAAACCTTTTCGAACGCTGCCTCTGCCGCTGAGAGGTCGCCCTGCTGCAGCGCTTGCATTCCCTGCGCGTAAATCTCCTCTGCCTGGGCGGGCACCTTCGTTTTCTGGGCCGCGCCCAGCGCGTACGGACCAAATGCCGCCAGGACAACAAAGAATAAGGCCGCGGTAAGTCCGGCAAAACGAAGCCGGTGACTCGCCGGGGTCACAAGGGTCGTCACAAAATCCATAATCGCTTTCAATCGAAATAGTAGCACGCACACGATGAGCGTTCTGCCCGGCGACGTGCACGCCTTGACCGGTATGCGGGCGCACCCTACCATGCCGATGGACACATGATTTCCAGAAATCCTTCTTATTCCCGTGGCTTTTCCTTTGTGTTGCGAGTTTGCCTGTCGGTTTTGTTGCTGTTTTCGTTTGTTGTGGCGACGGACGGTTCCGGCAGCCAAAAAAACGAATCATCCAAACCCCTGGCGTACTTCACCGACGTGGCGAAGCAAACCGGTCTCACGATGATGAATGTGTTCGGCGGCGTAGACAGGAAGAAATACATCATCGAGACCACCGGCACGGGGGTGGCGATCTTCGATTACGATAACGACGGCTGGCCGGATATTTTCATTCTCAATGGCACGAAGCTCGAGGGATTTCCCTCAGGAAAAGCCCCCACCAATCATCTGTACCGCAACAATCATGATGGAACCTTTACCGACGTCACGGAGAAGGCGGGGTTGGCGCGCACCGGGTGGGGCCAGGGCGTTTGCGTCGGCGACTACGACAATGATGGGTGGGAAGACCTCTACGTCACTTACTACGGGAAAAACGCTCTGTATCACAACAACGGCAACGGGACGTTTACAGACGTGAGCGATAAGGCCGGCGTGGGCGGCTCGGGCAAAGCTTGGGGAACCGGCTGCGCGTTCGTCGATTACGATCGCGACGGTCGACCGGACCTAATGGTCGCGAACTATGTCGACTTTGATTTGTCGGCGGCGCCTGCTCCCGGCGACCGGCCTACCTGCATCTGGAAGGGCGTGCCAGTGATGTGCGGGCCTCAGGGCTTGCCCGGCGCGAAAAATATTCTCTATCACAATCGCGGGGACGCCACGTTTGAAGACGTCACGACAAGGGCACACATCGACCAAACCATCGGGCACTATGCCTTTAGCGTCAGCACGCTGGACTTTGACGACGACGGCTGGCCAGACATTTTTGTGGCGTGCGACAGTACTCCGAGCATTCTGTATCACAACAACCGCGACGGCACGTTTACAGACGTGGCTATCACCGCCGGGGCGGCCTTCAACGAAGACGGTCGCGCACAGGCGGGCATGGGCTCGACCGTGGCGGACTATAACGGCGACGGCAAGCTCGACATCTTCAAGACAAATTTTTCCGACGATACTGCGACCCTGTATCGAAACAACGGAGACGGCACGTTTGACGATGTCACCTACCCGGCCGGGCTCGGCCTGAACACGCAATATCTGGGCTGGGGCACGATGTTTCTCGATTTCGATAACGACGGCTGGCCCGATCTGCTTCTCGTGAACGGCCACGTCTATCCCGAAGTCGATAGCCAGCATCTCGGCAGCAACTTTCAGGAACCGCGCATCCTCTATCACAACAATGGAGATGGCAAGTTCAAAGATATCTCAGCTAGCTCTGGCCCGGGAATTACGAAGGCAATGTCATCGCGAGGACTGGCGGTGGGCGATCTTTGGAACGACGGCCGCATCTCCGCGGTGGTCAGCAATATGAATGCGCCGCCTAGCTTGCTGGTCAACCAGGTGCGCACGACCAATCACTGGGTGGCGTTGCGTATGATCGGCACTAAGTCCAATCGCGATGGAATCGGCGCGCGTATCCGGGTAAAAGCTGGGGGGCGCACTTTCATCGATGAGGTACGCAGCGGCTCCAGCTTTGATTCCAACAACGACATGCGCGTGCACTTCGGCTTGGGCACTGCCGCGAAAATCGACTGGGTAGAGGTGCGTTGGCCTAGCGGACTCCTTGAGAAATTTGAGAACGTAGGCGTCGATGGCGTCCGCACCATCAAAGAAGGAACAGGCGCGCCCGCAGACTCTGCTGCCAAGAAGAATTAGACCGTTGGTTTTCATGTGAGCCATGAAACGCGCCACAAAATCCATTCCAAAAACGTTCCGCGCGCCACTCGAGCGCATCCAGTCGCGGCTTGGTTGGACCATTATTCGCATCCCGTTTGATGTCGCTAAGGTTTGGGGGACTCGCGGCCAATTGCGCGTGAAAGGCGAAATCAACGGCTTCGCGTTTCGCACCTCGCTCTTTCCCACCGGCGGGGGTGGGCACATTCTGCTGGTGAACAAGCGCATGCAGAAGGGCGGCGATGTACGCCAAGGAATGGCCGCGCAGTTTCGCCTTGAGCCCGATCTTGCGGAACGCGTCGCCGTCGTTCCTGCGGAGCTCAAGCGTTTTTTCAAGGAAGACGCCTCACTCCGCCACTGGTTCGAGAAGCTCAACTACTCCACACGCAACGAGATCGGCAAGTGGGTTATCCAGGTCAAGAGCCCAGAGGCTCGGGCCCGGCGCGCCGAGCAGATGGCCGAGCGCTTGCTCGAGGTCGTGGAGGCAGAGCATGAGCTTCCACCTGTACTGCAACTGGCCTTTGCGCGCGACCCGCGCGCGCGCGCCGGGTGGAAGCGCATGTCTCCCTCGCACCGCCGCCGTCACTTATTCGGAATTTTCTATTACCGCACTCCGGAATCCCGTGCGCGCCGCATCGAGAAAACCCTTCAAGACGCCTCTGCCTTCGCCGAACGAAAACTCGAAAAGGGGTTGTGAAGCGGCTCGAATCGATGCGCTCAAGTATCGAAACGTTTGGCGACCGGCAAAGATCCTACGCATTTGCATACGCGATGCATTCCATTTGAATCTTCGTTCGCACGGCACCTCAGACAAGAGTAAAATAGAACCCCAGCCGAAAGGAGAGAAGAATGGCCAAGACGACGGAAAGCTCCTCGCCGGCAGCACAAAAGCCGCGAACCGCAATCAACCAACCGACACAAGAAGAGATTGCCCTTCGCGCTTTTCAAATTTACTTGAAACGTGGCGGCGCGCCGGGCAATGAGCTTGAGGATTGGATTCAAGCGGAAACCCAGTTGGCCGTGGAGAACGGCAAGCCGCACCGTAAAGCAACGGTGAAATCGGCCGCTGCGTAGTTCTGTTCAGGGAACAGCGTCTGCTCCTCGTCTTACTTCATTAGGTCGACTTCCGCTGCGGTCACTGCACGGGTGCCTCGGCCACTCCGACGTATTTGTCCGCTCCGCCGTAATAAAAAAGCCAACGGTTTCCCTGACGCGCCATCCCTTCGACAAAAACAACGTTGGGCACCTGCCCTACCTCTTCCCATTCTTTTTCCGGCGCGAAGATAGGGTGGCCGGTGCGGGAGAGCAGCTTGCGCGGATCTTTGCGATCGAAGACGGCTATGCCCGTGCGGTACACGAGGCGGTCGTCGGCGCCGTTGTAGATCAGCACGATTCCGCGGCCGGTAAGAATCGGTGGCGGCCCCGGCTCAACCACTCGCGAATCGAATTTGCCAGGTCGCTGCGGCAGCACCGGAGTTTCGGTCGCTTCCGTCCAGTGCAGCAGGTCGGTTGAATACGAAATGCCCATCTGATCCGTTTTATCGGTGCTGGTCCCCAGCCAATACATCCAATACTTGCCGTCGATTTGTTTCGGAACGATGGCGCCCGACTTCGTCCAACCCCTATTCCAATTGCCTTTGTAGGCAGGAAGGATCACACCCTTGCGTTCCCAATGGATTAGGTCGTGGGAAGTAGCCAGGCAGAGCTGCGCGTCTTTTTTGTTGTACCCGGTGTATGTCAAGTAGTACGTGTCGCCGAACTTTTGCAGCCGCGGATCTTCCACCCCGCCATCTTTTTCGTACTCCGTCTCTGGCGAAAGAACCGGCTCCGCGCGGCGTGTGAAATGAATTCCGTCGGTACTTTCCGCATAACCTAGCCGCGACGTGCCCGCTGCATCTTGCGCGCGATACAGCATCACGAATTTTCCGTTGTGCGGTACGACTGCTGGATTGAAAGTACCTGCGGATTCCCAGCCTGTGCCACGCGGCGAAAGGATCGGCGCATCCGATGCGCGCTGCCACGGCCCGAACGGCCATTTCTCCGCTGCTAAGCCAGCTATGCCAGCGGCCGTACTGAGCAGGAACAGCGTAAGAGCAGTTTTGGCCCTCATGTGCTCACGTCCTTATCTTTTTCCCCTCAGCTCTTTGCTTTCTTGCTTCCTTGTTGCTTTTCGCCAAAACGCACCGACCTGACAATGCCTTCGCCCTCCTTAACGTAAACAAGCTGGTTGGGCTTCACGTCCTTCAGAGTATCGATTTGCCCGCTAGGCCAGCGAATCTCCAGGATGTCAACCTTCTCCGCTTTGCCCAGGCCGAAGTGAACACGCAGGTCGTTTTGCGAAATGTAGCTGCCGCCGCTGCGGACTTCGTCGATCTGTTGGTGCGACTTGGGCTCGTTCGGCGGATGCGTGACGCAGCGCAAGCGCGCCCCGATGCCGCTGCGATTGGATTTCGTGCCGATGGTGCGCACTTTAATCCAATTGTGCCCGTGCAAGGAATCGCAGCGCAGCAACTGCGGATAATCGTTGACGGTGTTCACCACCACGTCGATGTCGCCATCATTATCGAAATCGCCGAAGGCACAGCCGCGTGACGCGACCGGAACGGTGATGCCTGGTCCGGCTTGCATCGAGACGTCGTCGAAGCGCCCGTTGCGCAGATTCTGGTACAGCAGCTTTTGCTGCGGATAGCCGGCTTCGGTTTTGAGCTGCTCGACTTCCGGATAAACGTGCCCGTTGCAGATCAGAATGTCCGGCCAGCCGTCGTTATCCATGTCGAAGAAGCCACAGCCCCAGCCGAGGAATTGCGTGTGGCGCCCTAGACCGGCGGCAAAAGTCGCATCCTCGAACGTGGCGCCGCCGATGTTGTGATACAACGATGGCGTGTCGCCAGCGAAATTCGTCTTGACGATGTCCAAGTTTCCGTCCAGATCGTAATCGGCGGCGGAAATGCCCATTCCCGCCTGCGGCTTGCCGTCGGCGCTGAGCGCGCAACCCGCTTCCATGGCGATGTCTACAAACTTTCCGTTCTTCTTGTTCTGATAGAGTGCGCTCGCCGTCGAATCGTTGGCCACGTAAATGTCCGGCCAGCCGTCATTGTCGAAGTCGGCGGTGAGGACGCCGAGACCATACGTGCCATTCGCCTCCAGAATTCCGGCCTTTTCCGTCACGTCCGTAAACGTGCCATTCCCATTGTTGCGGTACAGAATGTTCTTACCGCCGTTCAATCCCGGCGGGCCGCACGCCACCATTACGCCTTTGTAAAGACACGGCCCCGATTCGGGTACGGGCGCCGTCGCGAGATCGAGGTCGATGTAGTTGGCGACAAAAAGGTCCAGGTGGCCATCGCGATCATAGTCGAGAAATGCGCAACCTGTGTTCCAACGCTTGCCGCTCCCTCCCACTCCGGCCTTTTCGGTCACGTCCGTGAACGTGCCGTTGCCATTGTTGTGGTACAGAATATTTTTTCCGAAATACGTCACGAACAGATCTTCATAGCCATCGTTGTCGTAATCCCCAATGCAGACGCCCTGACCCCATCCGGAATGCAGGAGCCCCGCTTGCGCGGTGACGTCCATAAATGTGCCGTCGCGATTGTTCTTGAACAAATGGGAAGAAGGAGCGTGCCCGGCGGGAAACCCCTCTAAGCGAGAGCCATTGACCAGGAAAATATCGAGCCAGCCGTCGTTGTCGTAATCGTAGAATGCGACGCCGCAGCCAGTCGTCTCCAGCAAATACTTATTCTTGTGCTCGCCGCCGAAAATGGTTTTGACATTAAGCCCAGATTCGCGAGCGACGTTGACGAAACTAACGTCCAGCCGGTTGGAAGGGGGCGACGAGGTTTTTTGCGCAGCAACGGGACTCGTGGACTGTGAGCCGGAAGGATCACCGCGTTTTCCCCAAGCCGGCCTGGCCAGCCAGAGAATGTTTTCCAGCGAGAGCACCAGCGCCGAACGGCTCAGCGATCGAAGGAATGTCCGTCGCGAAGAGAACAAAACGTGATACCTTCCCGCACTGGGCGCGTGCTAGAATCCGCGCCTCAATCTTAACGTAAGCGCGTCGCGATTCTGAAACTCACAGTATGGATTGAAAGTCTTTTTGATCTCGCGCAACGCTCAAAAGCATGGATACCTCGCCACTTTTCTCGCGTCGAATCTGCCGTTTGCTGTGCCTGTTATTCGCCTCCTTGATACTGTCAGCTCCGCTGGCCCCTGCGGCTGAGCAACGTGCACACTCGCTGGAGTTGTCGCACCCCGTGCGGCCCTGGGAATTCCTGTGCGCCGTGGGTACGCGCGCAGGGCTTCTCGGCAATGAGGCCGGCCGCATGGAAGCTTGGGTGTATCCACTCAAATTGCTGCGCGATTTTCGCCTGCAATTTCACACCGAAGGTCGCCTCTTGCCCGCGGAAACTCTCGCCCGCACAGTCATCACCCGTCCAGAGTCCAGCACCATTGTGTACACGGGCGACACTTTCTCCGTTCGCGAGACATTCTTCGTTCCCGTGGGCGAGCCCGGCGCAGTAATTTTGCTCGAGGTCGAAACCGAATTCCCATTGGAAATCGAAGCTAGGTTCCTGCGCGATTTTCAGCTTGAATGGCCGGCCGCGCTCGGGGGCACCTACTCTTTTTGGGACAAGGACCAGCGCGCGTTTTATCTCGGCGAGGAAACCAAAAAATTCGCCGCGTTCGTAGGCTCGCCCACCGCCACGGAAGAGCGAGGGGAGTACCAGACCAACTACTCGGCGTCGGCGGTAAATTCGTTTCGACTTGGAGTTACGAACAAAGGCAAAGACACGAAGCTTATCGTGATTGCGGGTTCGCTCGACGGCCGGCCGCCAGCCGAAGCAACTTACACGAAATTGGCCGGCGGTTACGCGGAACTCTTGCGAGCATCGGCGGACTATTATAAGAAATATTTGAACGACACGGTCAGCGTGGAATTACCTGACGCGCAAATACAGCAAGCCTATGATTGGTCGCGCGTGAGCATGCTGCAAGGAATTGTGAACAATCCGTTCCTTGGCACGGGCTTGGTCGCCGGGTATCGCACGTCGGGCGAAAGCCAGCGCCCCGGATTCGCCTGGTTCTTCGGGCGCGATTCGTTGTGGACTTCACTCGCGCTCGACGCCGCGGGTGATTTCTCCACCACGCGCACGGCGTTGCAATTCCTCAGTAAATATCAGCGCGAAGATGGGAAGATGCCGCACGAAATCGCGCAAGGTGCTAATTTCGTTCCCTGGTTCAAGGATTTTCCCTACGGCTACGCTTCCGCTGACGTCACTCCGCTTTACATCATCGCCATGAACGATTATGCGACCGAGAGCGGAGATGTCGCGTTCGCAAAAGAAAAATGGGATAGCATCTGGAAGGCTTACCAATTCCTCCGTTCCACTTATGATGAGCAGGGCTTCCCCAAGAACTTTGGAGTGGGCCATGGTTGGGTGGAAGGCGGCCCGCTGCTGCCAATAAAAACGGAGTTCTACCAGAGCGGTCTGGGCGCCGAGGCATTGCGTGCTCTTTCCAATCTGGCGCGTTTGACCGGCAAGGATGCGATCGGCACCGACTTTGCCCAAGCCTTCGAGAAACAAGCCAGCAAGCTAAATGATGCATTTTGGCTCGCGGATAAGCAGCACTACGCATTCGCTCTAGGAACCGACGGCAAGCCGGTCGACGAGCCCAGCGTGCTAGCGACCGTCCCGATGTGGTTTGGATTGCCTGACCAAAAAAAGGCGAGTGCCATGATTACGCAACTTGCCGGCGTTGACCACCAAACGGACTGGGGCATGCGCATCATTTCCAATCGTTCGCCAAAATTCAGCGGTGGCGGATACCATTACGGCTCCGTGTGGCCGCTTTTCACCGGCTGGGCCAGTGTCGGAGAGTATCGCTATCACCGTCCGCAACCTGCCTATGCGAATCTCCGAGCCAATGCACTCCTCGCCCTCGACGGCTCGCTGGGTCACGTCACGGAAGTTCTCTCCGGCGATTACTATCAGCCGCTGTCCACCAGTTCGCCCCATCAGATCTGGTCCGCCGCCATGGTAGTAAGCCCGCTTCTCCGCGGCATGTTTGGCCTGTCTGCGGATGCCAAAAGCGGAACGCTGACATTTGTTCCTCACGTGCCCGCGGACTGGGCTCGATTCAGCATCGAAAATCTGCGCGTCGGCAACAACACTTTGCAACTGAGCTATACAAAAGAGGGAGCTGTCGCCGACGATCTGAAGCTCCCTGGGGGAATCGTCTTGGAGGCTGATCGAATGACCGGAACCGAGGAATGCACTATCGAGTTTCGCCCGGCGATAAGCCTGAGGGCCAAAGTGCAAAAGGTCGAACTGAATCGCAAGCCCCTTCCTTTTCAGGTTGAAACCAACGGAGAAGATCAACATGTTGTTGTTCGGTTTCCGATCAAAGAGGGAAAGAATTTCGTCCGGGTATACACCACGAATGACTTCGGCTTTAGCACGGATTTGACACTGCCTGCGCTCGGAAGTGCGAGCCGCGGCCTGCGGATCCTTTCTGAGACGTGGTCACCTTCAAGAGACCAGCTCTCTCTGGAGGTTTCAGGCCAGGCTGGCAGTGATTACGAACTTAGACTGTGGGATGCAGGTGAGATTCAGAAAGTCGAGGGAGCAGATCTCGGACGGAGGCCCGGATGGCAGACGCTTTCGATTCAAATTCCGCAAAGCGCTTCGGAGTCGTATCCGCACAAGAAGGTTGTCTTCCATTTTTTCGCTAAGGTGCCCCGAGGCTAGTCTGGAGAGTATGGTTAATCACTGAGCAACGCATTTTCAAAGACAGTCGACCCTGAATGATGGAGTATTCGCAATGTCAAGAAAGCTCGTTGTCTTCAGTCTTATCGCAGCCGGTCTTTTACTTACTGGCCTCCAATTGTTTGCGCGGCAAAAAATCGACGCCGAAGGCCACGAGTGGTGGCAGCATGCTGTCTTCTACGAACTTTATCCGCGCAGCTTCGCGGACAGCAACAACGACGGCATCGGCGACCTCAAGGGAATCACCTCTAAGCTCGATTACTTAAGAGACCTCGGCGTAGACGCCATCTGGATCACGCCTTGCTTCCCTTCGCCGCAAGTCGACTTCGGCTACGACGTTTCCGACTATGAAAACGTCGACCCCATGTATGGCACGCTCGCGGATTTCGATCGCATGGTCGCCGAAGGAAAAAAGCGCAACATAAAAATCATTCTCGATTTCGTCGTCAACCACACCTCCGACCAGCACAAATGGTTCCTCGACTCGAAATCTTCACGCACTTCCGCGCAACGCGACTGGTTCATCTGGCGCGACGGCAAAGCCCCGAACCAGCCGCCCAATAATTGGACCTCCACCTTCGGCGGGTCCGCCTGGCAGTTCGACCCTGCAACAAAACAGTATTACTACCACTACTTTTACATCCAGCAGCCCGATCTGAATTGGCGCAATCCCGCCGTGAAAGAAGCGATGTTCGACCAGACGCGCTTCTGGTACAAACGCGGCGTTGCCGGTTTCCGGCTCGACGCGGTCGACACCCTCTACGAAGATCCCGACTTGAAAGACAATCCTGTCTTGCCAGGCACCGATAAATTCGGCATGCCCAATACCAACGAGATCTACAACAAAAAACAACCTGAAGTGCACGAAGCTCTTCGCGGCCTCCGCAAAGTTGCCGACGAAAGCGGCGCCGTTCTCATCGGTGAAACCTGGACCAAGGACGTCTCGGAGCTAAAGGACTACTACGGCGAGCACAACAACGAATTGCAAATGCCCATGGACCTGATGATGACTGGGTTCAACGAGCTCTCCGCACCGCAATTCCGCTCGCACATCAATGCGGTCGAGAGCGCCGGCGGCTGGCCCGTCTTCGTCATCACCAATCACGACATCGTGCGTTCTTACACGCGTTACGCCGATGGAGCGCACAACGATGACATCGCCAAACTCATGGCCGGCCTGTATCTGACGCTGCGTGGCACGCCCATCATGTATTACGGCGAAGAGATCGGCATGGAGAACAACGATCCCAAGCGCAAGGAAGATGTCAAAGATCCCATCGGCCGCGCTGGCTGGCCGAAGGAAATAGGCCGCGACGGCGAACGCACGCCAATGCAGTGGAACGACAGCGCGAACGCCGGATTCAGCAAAGCTAAGCCTTGGCTCCCCGTGCCGCCCAGTTACAAAACGCACAACGTAGCCGCGGAAATGAAGGACGAAAATTCCGTCCTCAGCTTTTACCGCCAACTCTTGGCGCTGCGCCATAAAGAGCCCGCGCTTCTCGATGGTGACTACACCTCCATCAATGATAACGATCCCAACGTTCTCGCTTATCTCCGTCGCTACAAGGACGAGGCTTTCCTCGTCCTCTTAAACATGTCCGCTGCTGACCAAAAAGTCCGCTTCGATCTTTCTCCGCTGGGCTTCGCTTCGCCGAAGCTTAGCGTCGCGCTCACCAGCTTCCACAAACCGCTAGCTGGCGCCTCCGATGCATTGCCAATGGAGCCGTACTCCGTCTTAATCGCGAAAATCACAAAATAAATTTCAGGCAGGCGTACGGCGCAACGAATGGCATCCGCAAACCGCGACAAGCTCGATCTCAGCGGTCGTCACTTAACTTCAGTTCCACCTGATATCTGGCGCGACACAACGCTGCGAGTCCTCAACTTGTACCGCAATGAGCTAAAGAGCCTCCCGGCAGGCATCGCGCGACTCAGGGAATTGCGCGTGTTGATCGTCGCAAACAATCAACTGCGTGCTCTCCCGGAGGAAATTGGCGCGTTGCGGCGCCTGAAAATGCTCGACGCTGGGCACAACCTGATCGCTGACTTGCCCCAGTCATTCGCCGGACTCACCAGCATCACTGATTATCTCTATTTGCATGACAACCGCTTGCACGTTCTGCGCGACTCCGTGTTCGAGAACTTTATCCACTTGCGCTACCTCAACCTCAGCGACAATCCGCTCCGCGGACTTCCCGCTTCCCTGGGCGCGCTCGTCAAACTAGAAGAGCTCCGCCTGGAAAATATCGGGTTGAAAACGATGCCAAGCTTCCTCGCGAATCTCTCTGCGCTCGACGAGCTGACCTTGCGCAACAATCGCCTCGCCTCGCTGCCCAATTCGCTCGAGAAACTCCATAGGTTGCGCCACCTCGATCTGCGCGGGAACCGATTCACGCGAATTCCGGACGTCCTGCGCACACTCAGAAAATTGCACAAGCTCGACCTGCGCTGGAATGATTGTCGCCGGCTTCCCGCGTGGCTGAAGGAACTAAGCGCCCGCGGTTGTCGCGTGTTGCTTTAACTGGAGATGCTTGCACCAAGCGCAGACGCTGCACTTAACGAGGAACGGAAACATCAATTTTGACGTCCGGCGCCTTCGTCCCGTTCAGGTAGCAGAGCTTGCGCCGGCATCTTCGCGTCGAACACCAGATTGAAGAACCCCACCATCATTTCGTCCCAGTTTTGCTGTCCCCAAATCACCGTCTTCGTTGGGTCCGGATTCTCCGGATTATTCGCTGAGTTATCAAAGTGCGCCGTGCACTCGATCTTCGTACCTTTCGGAAGCGCAATAGGTTCCGCCAAGTTGTACCAGAGTTGCCAGCGCCAGATGTACGCCGGGACTCGCAAGATGGTGCGCGTTTCGCCGCCGGGAAAAACCAGTCGATATTCGAAATCTTTGCCGCGCATGTGCATGTGCGGATGAAGTCCCGACAGCTTCACATTTCTGACTACTTCAAACGAAGCATCCACGCGGTAGTTTGGATCCCCTGGTGGAATCTTGAATGTTCCATTGGTCGCAGACAAAGTCAGCACGCGTTCTTTCGGCGGCTCCTTAGCGAATACTATTCCGAGTCTTGCTCGGTCTGTAGTCGCTTTTCCAGTCGGAGTGTAATGAACCTCCAGGACAATGTCCGAGCCTGCCTTGATCAGCTTGGCTTGCCCGGGGCTCAAAATTTCAGCGGGCTGTCCCGGCGCATACCCCACAAGGAAATCACTAGGCAGCGCGCTGCGATCCGTTTTTTCACCCACTTTCGGCGGCGGCGCTTCGAAGAAGACCCCGGTCTTCTGATCTTTAAAGTAGTTCGATCCCGGCTCGCGAATATATGCAACGATGTGGTGCACCACGGATCGCTCTGTCGGGCGCGCCTCCGCCATTTGTACCCATTTGTCTTCGGTGAAACCCGTCGGGAAAATGACGTACTGATACTCGACCATCCCTGATGCCGGCACCGCGAAAGCCCGCGGCAATTCAAAAACCTTATCTGGCTTCGGAATGCCCCAGCCTTCGACGAAGTTCGAAGGAGCCGGAGCGTCTTTCAAATCACCTTGCGGCGCGCCCGCATTCACCCATGCCACCAACGTGCTGATCTCTTTGGTCGTCAGCGAACGATCATTCGAGAAATGCCCATAGTTCGGATCGGCAAACCAGGGAGGCATGATTTTCTGCTGCACCACCCGCTTGATACTGGACGCCCACGGGCGCGCTTCTTCATAGGTGAGCAATGGAAACGGCGCCGCCTCCCCGGTCCGATGACAGCTCTGGCATTTCTTTTGCAGAATCGGGGCAACGTCTCTTGTAAACGTCGGGGCCGTCGCCATATTGCCCATTTGCCCAAACGCTTGAGCATTCCCACAAAGTTCGAGAAGTAAAAGCACAAGAATTCGTTTCATCGCTCTGGCGTCAAAGCTCCCGCCACGCATAGGCATCGGCAGCATGGGCTCTCCTGATCGTTCTTGCGTTTGTAATTGGCGCAGTCTAGCACACCCTCTTCGCTGCCTCCCCCAATGGCTGAGGGAACTAAGCGTCCGCGGCTGTCGTGTGCTTATGTAGGCGATTCCGAGTGTCGCTACTGTAGAGGGCCCCCCCCCCCTCCCCCTATGTTTTTCACAAGTGTTCATTCTAAAGGCGGTTAAAGTCCTTTGTTTTGACACACTTTCACAAGTGTTCATTCTAAACGATTTACTGGTGCGGCATTTTGTATCGCGGGATCTACATGCGTTGGGAGGGGGCTTCGCGCGCGGGTTGCAGCGAACCGGCTGGGGCGCCAATTTCATGAGTTAAGATAGCACGAGGATTGGTATGTTGTCAATAGAAATATATAGTCGTAGAGTTACTCGTTCGAACGGATTCGGAAGTTATTGGAGGAGCGAGAGTTACGCCTGTATATCCCACTATCAATCGGCGTAACGACTAGGGGACGTATCGCGCTATTTATCTTGATGACGGGAGCGCGGGGCGGCAGGATTGCTTTGACCGGAGACGGGTTCAGTGGCAACAGAAATACTACCGGGCGCTCAGGACGACGGCCTCCACTACGAAGATGACGTAGGGGCCTGGGTCGAAGATAAACACCGCCTAGTATCGTTGTATGAGACTCTCTTCTCGACGGGAATGAAGCGGAAATGGGAGAAACGAGTTTACATCGACCTTTTCTCAGGACCGGGATTGGTTCGAATAAGGGGGACGAGGAGATTCTTGTGGGGTTCACCCATGCTTGCACTTCAAGTCAAAGACCCATTTGATGAATACATCTTTTGTGAAAGCAGTGCCGGTGCCTTGGATGCGCTTCGTCAGAGAGTTGACAAACTGTTTCCGGACGCCAGAGTTTCGTATGTTCACGGCGATTGCAATGAAAAGACAGAAGAAATATGTGAAAAGATCCCGAGACCTTCCAAGGACAGCAAGGTGTTGTCCTTCTGTTTCGTTGACCCTTACGACTTATCTGTGAAGTTCTCGACAATCAGGAAGATTGCAGACAAATTCGTGGACTTCCTTATTCTCCTTGCACTGGGCATGGATGCGAGTCGCAATCTTCAACATTATCTGGACCCTGCTAACAAGAAAATAGACGAGTTCTTGGGATTGTCCGACTGGCGCGAGAGGTGGGTAGAGGAAACTTCTAAGAACAGATCCCCGCTACCAAAATTCTTGGCAGAAACCTACGCCGAGCAAATGGAGACCCTTCGATATCTTCCCGTCGCATTCCACAAGATGAAACAGGTTCGTTCTGACTTGAGAAATCTCCCGCTCTATCACTTAGCCCTGTTTTCACGACATAGCTTGGCCTACGAGTACTGGGATGATGTCCTGAGGTACAGCACTTCGCAGCTGCCGCTCGGATATTGAAAAAGGAGAACTACACCATGGCTGAGAGTTCAAGCATCGAATGGACTCAGGCAACCTGGAATCCTTGGCACGGCTGCCACAAAGTTTCGCCCGGTTGCGCCCATTGTTATATGTATCGCGACAAGCGGCGATATGGCCAAGATCCTTCGGTAGTTGTTCGCAGCAAAACCTCTTTCGACGCGCCCCATCGATGGAAGTCGCCCAAAATGATTTTTACTTGCTCCTGGTCCGACTTCTTTGTAGCCGACGCCGACCAATGGCGCAAGGACGCATGGCAGGTCATACGAAACACGCCCCAGCACACCTACCAGATACTTACGAAGAGGCCGGAACGTATTGTGGAACACCTACCAGAGGGATGGCCTTTCCAAAATGTTTGGCTAGGAGTCTCCGTAGAAAATCCGAGGTTCTATTGGAGAATCGAATCACTCAAACGAATTCCCGCGTGTGTCAGATTCCTTTCTTTGGAGCCGCTCTTATCTTCGATGGCGTCTCTGCCACTTGAAGATATTTCTTGGGTAGTAGTGGGCGGAGAATCAGGGCCGGAATGCAGGCCGATGAAAGCTGATTGGGTTCGTGAAATCCAAAGGCAGTGCCGAAACGCTAAGGTGGCTTTCTTCTTTAAACAATGGGGCGGCCCGAGGAAGGATGTGACTGGGCGTGTTCTCGATGGCAAAACTTGGGACGCCATGCCTTCCCGCGTATTGAGTTTAAGGACCAAGATTGCCGCTCGTGGATTGATGCCCATTGTCTCGGCGTAGTAAGTCCCTAATAAATCATCTTCAGAGAAAACTGGATCTGCCGCGACGTTCCGGCGGTCTTGCTGATTATGCCGAAACCGCTGCCGCGCACGATGTTGGAGGGCAATCCAAAATTCACGATGTTAAAGATGTTGAAGAACTCCGCGCGGAATTCCAGCACTGCCAGCTCGCTCTTCCCGCGGCGCCCGAAGGGCGTATCCTTGATCAACGCCACGTCAAGATTTCGATAGCCCGGGCCTCGAAACGTGTCTCGCCCGAGCGTGCCAAAGCGGCCGTGATTGGGTCCCGTCCCTCCGGGAACATTAATGGGAATGAAAAAGAACGAGCTGTTGTTCGCGCCCAGCCCGAAATAATCCTCGCGCGTCGCGCGGCTAGTCGAGAAGTTCGGTAACGCAACCAGATCCGGACGGTCCGTTCCGCCGGCTCCCGCTCCGGTTTGTTGCACGCCCGAGTACACGCTGAATGGTGGACCGCTCGTGATCGTCGTGATGTTCAGGATTTGCCAGCCGCCGGTAACCTTTCGACTCAACGGCCGCAGAAAACTCACGCGGTCAAATGGCAGCGCCTGAAACAGGCTCAGCGCAAAGACGTGCCTCACATCAAAAGTAGAAGCGCCCTTGTCCGCCTCAGGATTCCAAGGATTCTGCGGCAGCGTCTGCAAAATCACGCCCGCATTCGAGGGCAGCCCGCCCAGCACGGCGCTGGTGTCATCGATCGATTTGGAAAACGTGTAGCTCGCCTGGAAGCTCAGGCCGATGCGCGACTGGCTTTGACTCACGCTGGTTTGCAACGCGTGATAGCTGGAATGAGAGCTCGTGACCATCACCAGCTCCGGCCCGAAGCCTCCGGTCGCATGCCCCGCGGCATTGAACTGCGTAAACGGCGCGAACGCCGGTTCCGCGCCGTTGTAGCTGTTCGGCGAAAAAATGCTGGCGAGATGCACGCCCGCGGTGGCCACGTAGGCAGCGCTGACCTTCACGCTGCCAAAGTCATGATCGACACCCGCCGTGTACGTGCCGATGTATCCATTGCGAAAATCCCTGTCGATCACCGCAGCCGTGAACAATTGGACCTCATGCCCAGGCGTCACTGCCGCAAGATCGTTCTGAAACCGTTGCAAATCAATTGGCGTATTCGCGGGAACATCCGCGCTGCTCCCGGAGGCGAAAAGAAGCTGCCCCTGCGTCGTGTAAGGCGCAGGAAGTGTTAACGGAACGACTTCGCTGTGAAACGGCACGGGAACGTCGGGCAAAGCCGTAACCACTGGCGAGAAGACCAGCGGAAATCCACCGGTCACAAAATTGTCCTGCCACAAGTTCGGCAGAATGGTCGTGATGGCGCCGCCGGCGTGCAATGTCGTGCGCTTGCTGACCGCATAATCGATCGAAACACGCGGTCCCCAGCCATTCCAATCCATCGGATAAACGGGCTGCGGGTTGTACAAAAAAATCTGCTTCGCGCCCGGAGCCAAAAATGCCGTGGGTTTGCCGTCTGGACCGACAGGCTCCGCAATCGATGTCCGGTGCTTGGCTTCTTTGATGCGGCTGTTCACTTCATAGCGCAAACCATAGCTGACGCTCAAGCGCGGCATGGCCTTCCACGTATCCTGAAAATAAAAGTTGTAGGCCTCGCGCCGCACCGCCGCTTCATCGAACTTGTCCCCGCCCGGCGTCAAGTTCCCCGCGGCGGTGACCGTGTACGAATAAGGCGTCGCGGTCAGCAAACCTGTAAGTGCGTCAGGGAGCGGATCTCCCGGATGGATATCGTGTTGCCCGCTCGCGGAACGGATCAACACCGGTGAGTAGGCCGTTCCGCCACCAAACGAGTGCATCCCATTCGGATTCGTGCCGAAAATCGTGGCGTCGCGGTTCGCCCGAATTTCCCCGCCCCACTTAAACGTGTGGGAGCCACGCGTGTAGACCATGTCGTGTTTCAGTTGGTAGAGATTGCCGTACGAGCCGAACACGGAACCGTCCGCGGAGTTGAAGCCTTCAAACAGTCCGTCACCAAACGAAATCGCCGGCTGCGTGTGATTGACAGTCGGGAAAAACGGCGTGCTGCGGATATAGCCCAGCGCGACTGTAAGGTTCAGGTGCGGAGAAATCGTTCGCTCATACTTCACCGTTGCGCTGCGCTGGTGATCGAAAAACTTCACGGCGAAGCTCGGGTCGATGGCTGTCTGATCCGGATTGGTGGTCGGTCCTCGCACCTGGTTCAAGCTGAATCGCGCCATCAGCGTCGCTTTATCTGAAATGCGGTGATCGACGCGCACGGAAAACTGGTCGGTGTCCGTGGCCACCTTGGAGGACGCCGCGTACGTGCGTGCACCGAAAGCTCCCTGCGGATCATTTGGCAGCGGATAACGCGCCAGCACCGGCGCGATCGCCGGACTTACCGGAACGCTCAAACTATCGCCCGGAAACGCAGTGGTGTCGATTCCTTGCCGCTCCGCGACGGTCGGCACCGGAAACACCTGTGTTGTCCCGAGCACCTGCCGGAACCCCTGGTACTCGCCGAAATAAAATGTCCTCCCGCGCCCGTCATAAACCTCGGGAAGCACCACCGGCCCGCCGTTGGTCACCCCAAACTCGTTGCGAACAAAGGGAGGAATGCGTCGCGTATCAAGATCGCTTTTATGGTCAAAGAAATTCCGGGCATCGAAAGCCGCATTGCGCACAAACGCAAACGCGCTGCCGTGCACCTGATCGCTGCCCGACTTCGTCACGACATTCGTGAAACCCGCCGCGCCGTGGCCCGTCTCCGCGGGCATCACTCCGGAACTCGATTGCACTTCTTGAATGGCATCCACGTTGAAGTTGGAAAACGTAGCGCCTCCCAATTCCGGATCAGTCGTATCCGTTGCGTCGATGGCAAAGACCGCTGCGACACCGCGTTGCCCGTTCACCGCAAATTGCTGCGTGAAATTCGCCGCTCCGTTAGCGTCGGTCATCGTTCCCGCCGCCAGCAGCAGCAACTTGCTGAAGTCGCGTTGGTTCAGCGGAAGGCTCGATACCTCTGCGCCCGACAGATGTTCGCCGCCGGTCGCCTGCGTAGAAGCGCCTTCGTCCACAAGCGACAATCGCGCCTCCTCTGGCGGAGAAAGTTGTAGCCCCACGGTCAGGACAATCCCATCCTTGATTGTCAGGGGCTTTGCCGCCCGCCATGTCTTGTCGGCAGCGGTCACGCTAAGCTCGTAACTCCCGCCAGGAAGGTCGGCAAACGAGAACTGCCCATTCACCGAAGTCGAGGCGGTGTGGTCTCGGTTTTGCGAGATCGCGTGGAGTGTCACTCGAGCGTCGCGCACCGGACTTCCTGCGCTGTCACGCAGCACGCCATTCCAGGAAGGCGTCGGAAGCGAATTCGAGATAGGAACAACAATCAGTAGAACGACTAGGCAGACTGCCGGAATTGAGCTCCGAGGACCAACAGACATGCACTGTATTATACGCACTCCCGTTCTAAGCCCTGACCGGCGACCCTGAATTGACAACCGCTGGGCGTCGGGATAGCTTGAGAAAATCTTCACCTTACGAGGGCCGTGCACTGTCAGGAACCTTGGGCGTAGCTAGCCTCGGGATACCTAGGGTTTCCCGTGGAAGCGAGCGATTTCGTTTTAGCATAAAATGCTCTACCCGGCCCGTGTCGCCGGGCATCTAAAACCTGTCAAAACGCAGCGGGTTCCTCCCTACCGCTGGGGAGCTAACGTGAGTCAGCCGAAAACTCAAGTAGACCTTGACCTGCTCAGCATCAATACTATTCGCACCCTGGCCATCGACGCCGTGCAGCAAGCCAACTCCGGGCATCCTGGCGCGCCCATGGGCCTCGCTCCCGTCGCTTACGCGTTGTGGCAGCGATTTCTGCGTTACGACCCCGCCGATCCTCTTTGGCCCAATCGCGATCGCTTCGTTCTCTCCAATGGCCACGCCTCCATGCTCCTCTACGCCATGCTGCATCTCACTGGCGTCCGCGACGTTTCTCCCGACGGCAAAGTGCTCGACAAGCCCTCGCTGCCGATGGAAGAGATCAA
Organism: Candidatus Acidiferrum sp.; assembly: GCA_035602505.1. Classification (GTDB taxonomy): domain Bacteria; phylum Acidobacteriota; class Terriglobia; order Acidiferrales; family UBA7541; genus Acidiferrum. The sequence goes on along the minus strand of DATNMD010000014.1, from coordinate 156,314 downwards.
ACGCTTTCGCCAGCTCGACAGCAAAACTCCTGGCCATCCGGAATCGCACATTACCGCCGGCGTCGAGACAACCACGGGACCCCTCGGCCAGGGCTGCGGCAACAGCGTGGGCATGGCCATCGCCAGCAAATGGCTGGGCGCGAATTACAATCGCCCCGGCTTCGAGCTTTTCGATTTCAACGTCTACACCATGTGCGGCGACGGCGATTTGATGGAGGGCGTCGCCTGCGAAGCTGCGTCTCTCGCCGGTCATCTCGCCCTCTCGAATCTCTGCTGGATTTATGACCACAACCACGTAACTTTGGACGGCCCTGCGATTTGGTCCTTCAGCGAAGACGTGATGACCCGCTTTGTCGGCCTGGGCTGGAACGTCACACGCGTGGCGGACGCTAACGACCTTGAAATGCTCGGCCGCGCCTATCAAACTTTCCTGAAAACCACCGACCGGCCCACGCTGATCGTCGTCGATAGCCACATCGGCTACGGCTCGCCAAATAAACAAGACTCTTCTGACGCGCACGGCGAGCCTCTCGGCGAAGCGGAAGTCAAACTCGTAAAGCGAAACTACGGCTGGCCCGAGGACGCAAAGTTTCTCGTTCCTGACGGCATCTACGACCATTTCAAAAACGGCATTGGCAAACGCGGAGCGGAAGCTCGTACGGCATGGACCGCGAAATTCGACGAATACAAAAAACAATTTCCGCAGCTCGCCGATCAGCTTCAGCGTATGCAAGACTTCCAGTTGCCTGATGGTTGGGACAAGGATTTGCCCGCGTTTCCTCCCGATGCCAAGGGCATGGCCACCCGCGAATCCTCTGGCAAAGTCCTCAACGCAATCGCCAAGAATATTCCCTGGCTGATCGGTGGCTCCGCAGATCTCGCGCACTCCAACAAAACTAATTTGACGTTCGAGGGCGCCGGAGACTTCTACGCGAACCAATACCGCGGCCGCAATCTACATTTCGGCGTGCGCGAACACGCCATGGGCGCCGCCGTCAACGGCCTGAGCGTCTCTCGTTTGCGCGCCTATAGCGCCACCTTCTTCAATTTCAGCGACTACATGCGTCCCGCCATGCGGCTCGCCGCGCTGATGGAAGCGCCCTCTATCTTCATTTTCACTCACGATTCCATCGGCCTCGGGGAAGACGGCCCAACGCATCAACCCATCGAGCAACTCGCTTCCCTTCGCGCCATGCCCAATATGATCGTGCTGCGCCCCGGTGATGCCAACGAAGTCGTGGAAGCGTACAAGGTCCTGATCCAGCTTAGGCGCAGCCCCGTTTCCCTGGTGCTCACTCGCCAAGCCCTTCCTACTTTCGACCGCACCAAGTACGCCGCAGCCTCCGGCGTCGCTAAGGGAGCCTACGTTCTCGCCGACGCCGCAAAGGGCAAGCCCGAGGTAATTCTCATGGCCAGCGGCAGCGAGGTCCATTTGTGCGTTGAAGCTTACGAAAAGCTGAAGGCCGAAGGCATCAATGCCCGTGTCGTGAGCATGCCCTCCTGGGAGCTCTTCGAAAAGCAGGACGCCGCCTATCGTGAAAGCGTGCTTCCTTCCAGCATTACGGCGCGCGTCTCCGTCGAAATGGCCGCGACGACTGGTTGGGAGCGCTACGTCGGGTCCAAGGGCAAAGCGATCGGTATGCATACATTCGGTGCCTCCGCGCCTCTGAAAGATTTGCTCAAGAAGTTCGGCTTTCTCCCCGAGCGCGTCGTAGCCGCGGCAAAAGAAGTTCTGGGAAAGTGAGCAGCACATGAAACTGGTGATTGGCTCCGATCACGCCGGCTTTCAGTTGAAAGTCTCCATCGGCGACTTGCTGCGTTCCCTCGGCCATGAAGTGCTGGACGTCGGCGCGTTCAACGAAAATCCCTCCGACTATCCGGATTTCGCCGAAGCGGTTGGCCGCGCTGTCGTCGACAAAAAAGCCGAGCGCGGCGTGCTCATCTGCGGCAGCGGCGTGGGAGCCAGCGTGGCGGCGAACAAAATTCCCGGCGTCCGCGCCGGCATGTGCCACGACACTTATTCCGCGCATCAAGGGGTAGAGCACGACGACATCAACGTGCTGGTGCTAGGCTCCCGCGTCATAGGGGTCATGCTCGCGCAGGATTTGGTGAAGGCTTTCCTGGGTGCCAAATTCACCAACGAAGAGCGCCACGTCCGCCGCCTCGGCAAAGTAAAAGCAATTGAAGCCAAATACTGTGGTGCGGGAAAGGTTTAGTTCTGGAAGCGGCGCCTTTAGGCGCTGCGAAAATGCCGGGGTCGGCTGGAGCGAGCAAGGCCCAACCCAGCGGCGTACAATGGTAATTCAAGAAGTTTGCAACAAAGGAGAACGTCATGACAACCACAACAGCGCTTCCGAATGTCGGAGCCAAGCGTGTGAACCCCCTGAGGGCGTTGCTGGAATTCGGCCAGTCCCCCTGGATGGACTACGTCCGCAGAGACCTGCTGACCAGCGGCACCCTGAAAAGAATGATTGATGAGGACGGCCTGATGGGTATGACCTCCAACCCCACGATTTTTGAGAAGGCCATTACCAGCAGCAAGGATTACACGGACATCCTGGAATCGCCCGAGGCCAAAAAACTCGATGCCAAGGGTGTATACGAAAAAATCGCCATCCGTGACGTGCAAGACGCTACTGACATCTTCAAGAGCGTCTACCAGCAGACCAAACGCCGCGACGGTTACGTCAGCCTCGAAGTCTCGCCGCTGCTCGCCAACGACACACAGGGCAGCATCGACGAAGCCCGCCGTCTCTGGAAAAGCGTCGGGCGCGAAAACGTCATGATCAAGATCCCAGGCACGAAAGAAGGCCTCCCTGCCATTCGCCAGCTCCTCGAAGAGGGCATCAATATCAACATCACACTCTTGTTCGCGCAATCGGTCTACGAACAAGTGGCGGAAGCGTTCCTCGCTGCCCTGGAAGCTCGCGCGAAAAAAGGCCAGGACATCAGTCATATCGCCAGTGTCGCCAGCTTCTTTGTCAGCCGCATCGACACGCTGATCGACAGTCAGATCGACGCCAAGCTGAAGACCGTCACCGATGCCAATCAGCGCGCTCTTCTCACCAGCTTGCAAGGAAAAGTGGCCATCGCCAATGCCAAGCTGACCTACCGCAAATATCAGGAAATCTACAGCAGCCCGCGATGGAAAGCTTTGGCCGCCAAAGGCGCGCAAACGCAGCGTCTACTCTGGGCCAGCACCAGCACAAAAAATCCCAAGTATCGCGACGTCCTCTATGTTGAAGAGCTCATCGGCAAGGATACTGTCGACACCATTCCGCCGGCTACTTTTGACGCTTTCCGCGATCACGGCCGCGTGCGTCCCAGCCTCACCGAAAACGTCGACGAAGCGGCTAAAGTCATGGCCTCGCTCGAAAAGGCCGGGATTTCCATGAAGGAAGTCACGGAAAAACTCGTCGTGGACGGCGTGAAACTTTTCTCCGATGCGTTCAAACAGTTGCTGGAGGCCACCGGCAAGACCGCTGGCGTACGTGCGTGAGCCTCAATTCCCAGCTCTACAAGCTGCCAGGGAAGCTTGAGGGTCTCGTCAAGGCCTCCCTTGATGATTGGAAAAAGAACGACAAGGTCCGGCGCCTGTGGCAGCGTGACGCCTCCATCTGGACCGGCAGCGACGAAGATCAGTGGCTGGGCTGGCTGGACATGACTGCGACGCAGCTTGCCCAGATTGAGCTCTTCAGAAAAGTAGCTGCCGACGTGAAGAAGGCTAAGTTCAAGCACGCCCTTTTGCTCGGTATGGGCGGCTCCAGCCTCTGCCCGGAAGTTCTTCGCATGACTTTTGGCAAGATCAAAGGATTTCCCGCGCTGCACGTGCTGGACTCCACCGACCCCGCGCAAATCAAAGCCATCGAGGCCCAAGTCGCTCTCAAAAGCACCATTTGCATCGTCTCCAGTAAATCCGGGAGCACGCTCGAGCCCAACATCTACAAACAGTACTTTTTCGAGCGGATCAAGAAGAGGGTTGGCCCGCAAGAAGTCGGCAATCGCTTTATCGCTATCACCGATCCCGGTTCCAAATTGCGAGACGTTGCGCTAGCCGACAGGTTCCGGCACATTTTCTTCGGCCTTCCCAGTATTGGCGGACGCTATTCCGCGCTGTCAAATTTCGGAATGATCCCCGCAGCCATCATGGGCCTGGACGTCGCAAAATTTCTCAAGAATACCCAGGAAATGGTAACGGCCTGCGGTGCAGCTGTCGCGGCGGACAAGAATCCTGGCGTCGTCCTCGGCGCCATCCTCGGCAATGCCGCGAATGAAGGCCTCGATAAGCTCACGATCATCTCGTCCCCCGGCATTGCGGATCTCGGCGCGTGGCTCGAACAACTGATTGCGGAATCGACAGGAAAACAGGGCAAGGGTATCATTCCCGTCGATCGCGAAAAACTCGCCAAACCGGAAGCCTACGGCAGCGATCGCCTCTTCGTGTACCTTCGCCTTGAAACGAAACCGAACAAAAAGCAAGACGCCGCAGTAGCGGCGCTAGAAAAAGATGGTCTGCCCGTCGTACGCATCTCCGTGAAAAACACTTACAACCTGGGCCAGGAGTTTTTCCGCTGGGAAATCGCCACCGCCGTCGCCGGCTCCATTATTGGTATCAATCCCTTCAATCAGCCGGACGTCGAAGCCAGCAAAATCGAAACCAAAAAGCTCACCAGCGAATATGAAAGAACCGGCCAGCTCCCTCCCGAATCCCCTTTTCTTCAGACCGAAGGAATTAAGCTATACGCGGACGAAAGAAACACCGCTGCATTGAAAAATTCACGGACTCTCGTGGACGTGCTGAAGTTTCACTTGGATCGAATCAACGCGAATGACTACTTCGGCGTGCTCGCCTACATTACGATGAACCAGCAGAACGAGGACGCACTCCAGGTGGTTCGCCACCTCGTGCGCGACGACAAGAAAGCTGCCACTGTTCTCGGCTTTGGTCCGCGCTTCTTGCATTCGACCGGTCAAGCGTACAAAGGCGGACCCAATACTGGCGTCTTCCTGCAGATCACCTGCGACGACAAGCTCGACCTACCCGTACCCGGACAAAAATACACTTTCGGTGTTGTGAAAGCGGCGCAAGCCCGCGGCGATTTCGCCGTTCTGGCGGAGCGCGGCCGTCGGGCTCTGCGCGTTCATATTGGAAAAAATGCGAAAGCCGATCTCGCAAAGCTTGCCAGAGCCACAAAGAAGGCCCTGGCGATGCAAAGTTTTTAGCGGCATGAGCCAGAGTGCAGCTGTCTCGCGTATCGTGCTCGATACACGCGAGAGGACCATTAAAGTGAGCAGTAGCAGTAGCACAACAGGAGCGAACGAATGCAGCTTGGCATGATCGGCCTTGGCAGGATGGGTGCCAACATGGTGCGCCGCCTGCAAAAAAATGGCCACCAATGCGTCGTCTACGACCGTAGCGCCGATTCCGTCAAGCAGCTAAGCGCCGAAGGCTCTGCCGGTTCCTCTTCTCTCGACGATTTTGTTAAAAAACTCTCGAAGCCTCGCGCCATCTGGCTGATGGTTCCCGCCGGCGTTGTCGATGCCACCTTGCGCGACCTCGCCCCGAAGCTCGAATCCGGCGACATCGTCATTGATGGCGGCAACTCCTACTACATCGACGACATTCGCCGCGCCAAGGAACTTTCCGCCCGCGGCATTCACTACGTCGATGTCGGCACCAGCGGCGGTGTTTGGGGGCTCGAGCGCGGCTATTGCCAGATGATCGGCGGCGAAAACAGCGTCGTTAAGCATCTCGATCCCATTTTCAAAACGCTCGCGCCTGGGCGCGGCGACGCACCGCGCACTCCCGGCCGCGAGAAAGCGCCCGGCACCGCCGAGGAAGGCTACCTTCACTGCGGCCCATCGGGCGCCGGCCATTTTGTGAAAATGGTCCACAACGGAATCGAATATGGACTCATGGCCGCGTACGCGGAAGGCCTCAACATTTTGAAGCACGCCAATGTGGGCAAGCAGCATCACGAAACGGATGCCGAAACCACGCCGCTGCGAAATCCCGAACACTATCAATACGATTTCAATCTCGCCGACATCACCGAAGTCTGGCGGCGCGGCAGCGTCGTCGCTTCCTGGCTGCTTGACCTCACCGCCATTTCTCTTCTCGAGCAGCCGTCGCTCGACCATTTCTCCGGCCGCGTCTCCGATTCCGGCGAAGGCCGCTGGACCATTCTGGCCGCCATTGAGTCCGGGACGCCCGCTCCCGTGCTGAGCGAAGCGCTTTACCAGCGGTTCCTGTCCCGAAGTGAAGGCGAATTTGCCGCTAAAGTGCTGTCTGCCATGCGCTTTCAATTCGGCGGTCACGCGGAAAAGAAATCTTGATCTGCGAAATGCTTCAACCCGCACCACTTCCTAATATCGGACAGGACATCCTCTTATGAACCATGTCCATGCAAACCCTGTAGCCGCGCCCTGCGTCATGGTTATCTTCGGCGCTACGGGCGACCTCACCAAGCGCAAGCTCATTCCCGCGCTCTGCAACCTCGCCGCCGACAATTTGCTCTCCAAGCAGTTCGCCATCATCGGTTTCGCCACCAACGACTACACCACGGAAACGTTCCGCAAAACTCTCGCGGAAGAAATCCCCAAATATTCCTCCACCAAGATCGACTCCGCAATCTGGGCCTGGTTCGCCGAGCGCATCTATTACGTGAAGGGCGACTTTCAAGATCCTGATGCGTATAAGCGCCTCGCACAGCAAATCGAAGATGTCAATAAGCAGCACAACACGGGAGGGAACAGGTTTTTCTACCTCGCCGTTGCTCCGCGATTTTTCTCTCCCATCGTGAAACAGCTCGGTCAAGCCGGCCTGACCAAGGAAGATGACGGCCACTGGGCGCGGGTCATCATCGAAAAGCCTTTCGGGCACGACCTGCAATCCGCCCGCCAGCTCAACGAGGAGCTAAAACAAGTCCTCGCCGAAAATCAGATTTACCGCATCGACCACTATCTCGGCAAGGAAACCGTCCAGAACGTTTTGGTCTTTCGATTCTCCAACAACATCATCGAGCCGCTCTGGAATCGCAACTACGTCGACCACGTGCAAATCACCGCCGCGGAAACGGTCGGCGTCGAGCATCGCGGCACGTTTTACGAAACCGCCGGCGCCCTCCGCGACATGGTGCCCAACCATCTCTTCCAGCTCCTCACCATGACCGCAATGGAGCCGCCCATCTCCTTCGACGCCGACGAAGTGCGCAACAAGCAGGCCGAAGTCCTGCATGCCATCCAGCCGCTCAGTCCCGAAGACGTGCTCACCTGCATGGTTCGCGGGCAATACGGTCCCGGCGCTATCGACGGAGTTCCAGTCGTGGGCTATCGCAGCGAGCCCGACGTCGCGCCAGACTCCGACACCGAAACCTTCGTCGCCATGAAGCTGCAGATTGACAACTGGCGCTGGGCCGGTGTGCCTTTCTATCTCCGCACCGGCAAGCGCCTCAAGCGGCGCGCCACCGAAATCGTCATTCAGTTCCGTCGCACTCCGTTCGTTCTCTTCCGCAACACCACGGTTAAAAATCTGGAGACGAATCGCCTGGTCATCCACATCCAGCCCAACGAAGGCATCTCGCTCAGCTTCGGCGCAAAAGTTCCCGGCACGATCATGAAGCTCGGCCTCGTGAATATGGATTTCGACTACTGCACCTATTTCGGCGCCGAACACAGCACTGGTTACGAGCGCCTGCTCCGCGATTGCATGGCCGGCGATCCCACCCTCTTCCAGCGTGCGGACATGGTTGAAGCCGGCTGGAGCGTGATCCAGCCGGTCATTGACGTCTGGCACGCGTTGCGCGCCCGCGGATTCCCAAATTATCCCGCCGGTTCGTGGGGCCCAATCGAAGCGGAAGAACTTCTCGAACGCGAAGGCCGCGCCTGGCGCCCCATAGGTGAAGAGGAAATCGACCGCGACCGTGGCTGCAACGACGATGAAGGCAAGGTCGCTGCCGCCCGCTAGCGTCAAAATGCAGAGCGTCGGATTTCAGCCGCCGAACCAAGCATGCTTTCTTGGAGAAGTTGTGCCACGCGACATACGCATCCTGACCAACCTCGACGCCATCGCCAAACGCGCCGCCCAGGAATTTGTCCAGTCCGCCACCTCCGCCGTGTCCGAAAAAGGTTCCTTCAGAGTCGCCCTCGCGGGCGGTTCCACCCCAAAGGCTCTCTATTCTCTTTTGGCAAACGACGCAGCACTGCGCGCACAGCTTCCATGGGATAAAATGTATTTGTACTTCGGCGACGAGCGGAGTGTCGGCCCCGACCATCCGGACAGCAATTTCCGCATGGCCACCGAAGCGATGGTCTCGAAGGTCCCGCTAAGGCCCGAGCAGGTCTTTCGCATCAAAGGGGAATATAAGGACACGGAGAAGGCCGCGCAAGAATACGAACAAGCCTTGCGCGCATCCTTTAAAATGGCCGAGGGCCAGTTTCCGCGCTTCGACCTCGTGCTTCTGGGAATGGGCAACGAAGGCCACACCGCTTCGCTGTTCCCCGGAACCAAGGCGCTGCACGAAACGAAGCGCCTCGTGGTGCGCAATTGGGTGGGCAAGCTCTACACCCACCGCATCACATTGACCGCCCCGGCCATCAACAACGCCGCGCGCGTCATCTTCATGGTCACCGGCGCGGACAAAGCGCTCGCACTGAAAGGCGTTCTGGAAGGACCGTACGAGCCGGAGCAATTGCCGGCGCAGATGATTCAGCCGTCGAACGGCCAACTACTTTGGCTGGTGGACGCTGCCGCCGGCGGCATGCTTTCGGTGGGAATTCGCGAATAAGGCAAGGAGAAACTCCATGGCAACTACAACCGTCACTGGCGGCAAAATTGAAACGTATCTCGGCGCGAAAGCCGATTTCCTGCTGGGCTTCAAATCGCCCAAGATCCCGAAAGAGCGTCTGCATCTCCCCGGGCCCGACTTCATCGATCGCGTCTGGACCATTTCCGACCGCAATGTTCGTGTGCTGGCGAACCTCCAGCGCCTGTTCCGCCACGGTCGTCTCAACGGCACCGGTTACATGTCCATTCTTCCTGTCGATCAGGGCATCGAACACTCCGGCGGCGCCAGCTTCGCGAAAAATCCCGACTATTTCGACAGCGAGAATATCGTCAAGCTAGCCGTCGAGGGCGGCTGCAACGCCGTAGCTTCCACCTTCGGCGTTCTCGGCACTGTCGCCCGCAAGTACGCGCACAAAATTCCCTTCATCGTAAAACTCAATCACAACGAGCTGCTCACTTTTCCCAACAAGTTCGACCAAATCTTTTTCGGCACTGTGAAGGAAGCGTGGGACATGGGCGCCGCCGCCGTCGGTGCCACCATCTACTTCGGCTCCGACCAGGCCGACCGCCAAATCGTCGAAGTTAGCCGTGCGTTCGCGGAAGCTCACGAACTCGGCATGGCCACCGTCCTCTGGTGCTACCTGCGCAATAGCGCCTTCAAAAAAGACAAGGACTACCACCTATCCGCCGACCTGACCGGGCAGGCCAATCACCTCGGCGTCACCATTCAGGCCGACATCATCAAACAAAAGCTTCCCGAAAATAATGGCGGCTACCAGGCGCTAAACATCGGCGATTCCAGCTACGGCAAATTCGACAAGCGCATTTACACCGACCTCGCCAGCGATCACCCCATTGACCTCTGCCGTTATCAGGTCGCCAACTGCTACATGGGCCGCGCCAGTCTCATCAACAGCGGCGGCGCCTCCGGAGCCAATGATTTCGAGGAAGCAGTAGCCACCGCCGTCATCAACAAACGCGCCGGCGGCACCGGCCTCATCTCCGGCCGCAAAGCCTTCCAACGCCCCATGAAGGAAGGGGTCCAGCTACTGAACGTCATTCAAGACGTTTACCTGAGCCCCGAAGTCACCGTCGCCTAACGGGGCACAGCCAACTCCGCCCCACCGCTTGCGAAGTTTGCGTGCGATGAATCCTAGCTGCGCTTGTAGGGGCGCAGCCCGCCTGCGGCAGGCAGGCACCTGGGCCCCAGTTCAGGCGACCAATACTCGTCGGAGTGGTTCAGGTTTTGCTCCTCTGTAGAAATCCCCTTTCGTTTGCCGCTCGATGGCATTCGTGAGTAATATGAACACCCGCTGAAACCCGGAAACGCTTCCGAAGGAAACGCCGTCTGGACCAGTGATGCGTCGAACGGAGTAGTCTGCGCAGATGGGCGGGCTCGCGCTTGGCGCCGCGAGGGCGCCGGCGGATGGCGCGACGCAGCGAAAATTAAGGAGAGAAGAAATGAAGAAGGTAATTGCGGGCGCGATGCTGGCTTTGGCTGTGGCCTCGGGGGCCTCGTTTTTGTTTGCGCGAACCCGGAGCGAAGCGCGGCCACCGACGCCGAGCCCTTCGCAAGTCGTGCTTTCGCAGTGGAACGAAATCGGACGCAAGCTGGTGGCCATGGCGGAGGATTTTCCGGAGGACAAGTACGACTTCAAGCCGACTGCGGCGCAGCGGACGTTTGCGGAGCAGATCCTGCATGTCTCCGCGTCGATGTATTACTTCACCGATCCCGCGCAGGGCCAGAAGCCGCGCTATCCGGACGATCCGAAGCGCGACGGCCTGAAGACCAAGGCGGAGATCGGGGCGTTCACGAAAAAGTGCATCGAAGACGGCGCGGCGGTGATCAAGTCCAAGGGTGATAAAGGCATGAGCGAATGGATCACCGAACCCGAAAGCAAACAGCAAGTGCAAGTTTCGGACCTGGCCTATTCACTTACAGAACATTCCGGCGAACATTACGGGCAATTGGTCGTGTATTACCGCTTGGCGGGACTGGTGCCTCCGGAGTCGCGTCCGAAGAAGTAGGCCAACGGCGAGAACCCGGGAATTGACGAACTGAAACAACGGACCTAAGTAAAAGGAGAGAAGCATGAAGAGACTATTTTTGATCAGTGTCATTGCCGTGTGGGCCGCGCTTACCGCCATGCCGGCATTGGCCCAGGATACGGCAAAGAAAGATGCGGCTCCTAAGCCGGCAGTGGGATTGTCGCAGGCCGTGCTTGATCAGTGGAACGAGATTGGGCGGAAGCTGGTCGCGATGGCCGAGGATTTTCCCGAGGACAAGTACGACTTCAAGCCGACCCCGGGGCAGCGGTCGTTCGCGGAGCAATTGCTGCACGCTGCGGGCGCAAACTACTTCTTCACCAATCTGGTGAAGGGAGAGAAGCCTCCAGCGCAGGAAGATCCGCCGCGCGCCAACTTCAAGACGAAAGCCGACGTCGTGGCATACGTGAAAAAATCAATGGAGGACGGCGCCGCAGCAATCAAGGCTAAGGGCGATGCAGGAATTGCGGGAATGATGGTCGATCCTTTCGCGAATCAGCAAGTGCGCGTGTTCGATTGGGCGTATGGCTTCATCGAGCACATGGGCGAGCACTACGGCCAATTGGCGGTGTACTACCGCGTTGCGGGACTGGTGCCTCCGGAGTCGCGCCCGAAAAAATAAACAATTGAGAGCATTGCTGGCGTTTGCGTAAACCGCTGCTAGGATCTGCCGACCGCGCCGCTAGCACCATTTTCAAGCAGAGCCGTCAATTGCGCGGGATCGCTGGTGGGTGGCAGACAGGATTGGCCCGCGCAGACAACCGCGACGGCTTTGTCCGCTTGGAGATGCGGCAAAGTATCCTTGAGCGCTTCGGGAAGGCTGTCGAACAATGTGTCGCCGGCGGTGGCGGTAAACCGCAATACGGATTTGCCAAGCCGGTAGACGCGGTTGGCGGCGACTTCCAGGGACAGTGCCGCGGGATCATCGGCGCGACCTGTGATCATGACTTGCATGGGATGGCGCGCGAACAGAAGCGCGGCCAGGCCGTACGTGGAGGCGAATAGTCCGTACTGCGGTGCGATTCCCGCGAACGCTTCCAGCGTTTTTTGCGCGAAATTGTAGCAGCGCTCGTCGCCCGTGAAAGCATGCATGCGGACGAGAGCGATAACCGCGACGGAGTTCGCGCTCGGGGTTGGCGAATCCTGGAAGGGCTTGCGGCGCACGTCCAGCCCGCCCAGCGGCGGTGCATTGGATGGGCGATCGAAAAAGCCGCCGCCCTCAGCATCCGCGTAGTAATCCAGAATGTAATCGAGCGTGCGCTGGGCTACGCGAAAATAGCGCGGATTCAGCGTCGTCTCGTAAGCATCCAGCAGAGCGACGACGCAGAATACCTGGTCATCCAACGAGCCTTCCAGGCGTGGGCCGCCGATGCGGTGAGCGAAGCCCTTGTCCTCGCTCCAAGCTTCTTGCAACATGCGCTCCATCGTTTTCAACGCGAACTCGCGGCAGTTGTCGCCGATGGATCCGCCCAAAATGCGCGCGGCTTCCAAATACGCGGATACGAACATCGCGTTCCACGAGACGTACATTGTGGTATCGATGTACGGGGTTATGCGGCGGAGCCGGCCCGCTAACATTTTGTCTTTGGCGCGCGCGATCGTCAGGCGCACGGCGGTTTCATCGCCGTCCAGCGTTTTAGCGATGGCGGCCGGATCGCGAGCCACCCAGAGAACATTCTTCGCTGGATTGTGGTGCATTTCCCCGCGCTGCTCCACGTCGTAGTAAAGCTCGACAATGCGAGCTTCGGCGGGTAGCAGCCCCTCGCGAACTTCTTCGAGCGTCCACGTGAAGTAATCGCCGTCGTCGGAGAGGCAATAGTCCGCATCCTGGCTGGCATAAAAACCGCCGCTGTGTTGGTCGGAGAGCACCTCATTCACCCAGCCGATGATGCCTTCGGCGGTTTCGCGCAAGAACGGATTCTGCGTCACCTGCCAGCCGTGAAGATAATTTTTGAGCAGCTCCGAATTGTCGTAACTCATTTTCTCGAAATGGGGCACGAGCCAGCGCTCATCGACGGAATAGCGATGAAAGCCGCCGGCAAGCTGATCGTAAACGCCGCCTCGCGCCATTTTCTCGAGTGTGGTCTCCGCCATCGCGAGCAGATGCTTTTCCTTGGTTTCTTGGTAGCGTTCGAGAAGCAGCTCAATCGCGGAGGCGTGCGGAAATTTCGGCGACTGGCCGAAGCCGCCGTTGCGAATGTCAAAAAGTTTGGTGATCGATTGGATTTGCGCATCAACGACGCTCAGATCGAAGTTGGCTCTTGCGCCGTTGAAAGTCTCCGCCTGCGCCACCGCGTCCGCCAGCGAATTGGCGGCACGCTCCAGATCGGGCCGCTTATTACGGTACGAATCGGCGACCGCCAGCAAAACGCGCCGGAAACCGGGGCGTCCGCCTTGATCATCCGGCGGGAAATACGTTCCGCCATAAAAGGGCTTGCCATTGGGAAGCAAAAAACCGGTGAGCGGCCACCCACCCTGCCCCGAAAGGGCGCTGATGGCGGATTGGTAGCGTGCGTCCACATCAGGGCGCTCATCGCGGTCGACTTTCACGGCCACGAAATGCTCGTTAATGATCTTCGCGATTTCCGCGCTCTCGTAGCTTTCGCGATCTATTACATGGCACCAATGGCACCACACCGCACCGATATCCAGCAGCATCGGCTTGTTTTCGGACTTGGCGCGCGCGAAAGCGGCGTCGCCCCATTCATACCAATCGATGGGTTGGTGAGCGGCCGAACGGAGATAAGGGCTAACCGAATCCTTGAGCCGGTTCTCAGGTTGTGACGCCAAGCGAACTCCCCCTATTGCGAAAGGACTCCCCGCAAGAACCGCGAGACGCAAAGGCGCATCGCTCGGGATTGCTGGGAAAATCTGGTGGAACGCCCCGAACAAAACTGCAGTCTACTGAACGACGTTACCCGGACCGAGGTCGCGGGGATCCAGCGGCTTGCGACCGGCAAATCCTTCGTCTTGGCGATGGTAGAAGCGGATGCGATCCTCGCCAAGCCTCCAGCACAGATAAACTTCTTCGTTGTTGATCAGCGCCGGGAAGTCGAGCAGGCCAACCTCAAGATCTTTGATGAGGCAACCGGTTTCAAGGATGCGATTGAGCGCGGACTTAAGCGTTTCAGCGAGCTGCTGGTGCTCGACGCGCAGGGTAGCGAGTTTTTCGTACGGTACAATGACCCCGCCCATCATGGTAATTCTAGCGGAAACTGCAGTAAGGTCCGTTTCGAGGCCGGCGAGCTTCTTTCGGCAATCCATCGCTTCAACAAGGAACGGCTCAAGCTCCTGGCGGGCGCGCTCGGCTTCGGTGAGGGTAAAAAGTCGCGGCTCCGGCTCTGGGCTATCGTCCTGGTTCTGCTCGTCGTCTTCATCCGCCATTGTGATTCCGTCGAGGGCTGTCGGCCCGTTGAGGGCCAGGGTGCAATGTAGTGCGCCCTACATCGCGGCTAGCGCAAGCTTAACATGCGGTCGAGGGCAATGCGCGCGAAGTGTCGCGTGCGCTCGTCCACCAAGATTTGGTTGACGACGTTGCCCGCGGCGAGATTATCGAGCGCCCATAGCAAATGCTGGGGTGTGATGCGAAACATCGTGGTGCACACGCATACGCTCGGATCCAGCGACATGATCCTGCGCTCCGGCATTTCTTTGCCAAGCCGATTAACCAGGTGAATCTCCGTGCCCACGGCCCACTGCGAGTCGGCCGGCGATTGCGAGATAGCTTTGATAATGCCTTCGGTCGAGCCGATCTCGTCGGCGGCCTGAGCTACTTCGTAACGGCACTCCGGATGCACGATTACGCGAATACCCGGGTATGCGCGCCGAACGCGCTCAATGTGCTGCGGCAGGAAGCGCTGATGAACCGAGCAGTAGCCCTTCCACAAAATGACGCGAGCCTTGCGAATCGACTCCGGAGAATTGCCCCCGAAATCCTGATAGGGATCCCACACGATCATTTGGTCGAGCGGGATACCCATGCGAAAAGCAGTGTTGCGGCCAAGGTGTTCGTCCGGCAGAAAGAGGACTTTCTCGCCGCGCTCGAAAGCCCAGCGCATCACCGCGGCGGCGTTTGAGCTGGTGCAGACGGAGCCGCCGTGTTCGCCGGTGAAAGACTTGATGGCCGCCGTGGAATTCATGTACGTGACGGGAACGAGTTTAAGATCGCCGAGAGTGGAAAGTTCGTCCCAGCAGACTTCGACTTGGCCAATGTCCGCCATATCGGCCATCGAGCAGCCGGCGTTCAAATCGGGAAGGACCACAGTTTGGTGCGCGCGGCGAAGAATGTCCGCACTCTCCGCCATGAAATGCACGCCGCAAAAAACGATGTAGCGCGCATCGGCTTCGGCTGCCTGATACGAAAGCTTGAGAGAGTCTCCGCGAAAATCTGCGAATTTCACCACTTCATCTCGCTGGTAGTGATGGCCAAGCACGACCACGTCTTTGCCGAGACGGGCCTTTGCGGAGGCAATGCGTTCATCCATCGAATTGTCGGGGACCAGCAAATAGGAATCGAAGTCGCAGCCCACACCGGGTTCGATTTCCGGTGCGCGCACGGTTTCCGGCGCTTCGCTACCGATTAGTGTGGAGGAGTTCGAAATAGAGATAAGGGTGCTCATCGCGTTTTCGTGAATGCTGCTTGGGTTAGGTGATCCTGGGAAGCCCCTGGTTATTAGATGAATTTCCTCAGCTTTTGGTGCAATTCTCCACTATCCCCCGATGAACACCATAGTACGCGAGGGTGGTACGAAGTCCGGCGCGTTGATGCGATGTCCTTCCTCTTTTTCCACTACCACCGAGCGGATATAGGTAACCAAATCTTCGTCGGAGGCACCTTCACGCAACAACGCGCGCAGGTCGTGATCGTCCTTGCTGAATAAGCAAGTGCGCAGCTTGCCGTCTGCTGTCAGGCGGATGCGCGAGCAATGCCCGCAGAAAGGTTGAGTCACGGGCGCGATCAGGCCGATTTCGCCTGGGGCGCCGTCCGCAAAACGGTATTTCCTGGCCGTTTCGCTGCGCTCGTGCGGAATTTGCTGTAGCGGCCACCGTGCATGAATGCGCCGATGGATCTCGGCGGCTGGCACCACAAGACCGCGATTCCAGTGACGATCCGCATCGAGCGGCATGAATTCGATAAACCGCATGATGACGCCGCGTTCGCGCGCGAATGCAGCAAACGCTTCCACTTCATCATCATTAATGCCCCGGACAAGCACGGCATTGATCTTCGCAGGAGCTAAGCGCGAGCTCTGCGCGGCGTCAATGCTGCTCATCACCGTTGCAAAGGACTTAGTGCGCGTGATTTTCTCGAATTTTACAGGGTCGAGGGAATCGAGGCTGATATTGATGCGCCGCAAGCCAGATTTGATGAGCCGCTCGCAGCGTTCCGCCAGCAAGTGGCCGTTCGTGGTCATCGAAAGGTCCTCGACGCCCAGGCCATGCAGCCGCGCGATGTAATCCTCCACGCCTTGCCTGACCAGCGGCTCGCCGCCCGTGATGCGAATCTTACGGATGCCCAGGCTCAAAAAAATGCGCGCCAAGCGGTCGAGTTCCGGCCAGGAAAGAATTTCATCGTGATCGCGATAATTCTCCGGATCGGCCGAGCGGCAGTACACACAGCGGAAGTTGCAGCGGTCGGTAACAGAGATGCGCAGGTCCGTAATCTGGCGGCCGAATTTGTCGTGAAGGGTCATGACATCGTGCCCAGCGATCGCTGCATAAACAAAAAAGCCTGAATCCGTATGCTTGGATGCAGGCGCAGACGAAAAAGCGTACTTTCCCGTCGTCGGCTCCTTTCCAAGCGGGAGGCCCAGCCGTTTCCAGCCGAACCCTCATTCCCGGCTGCATCGCCAGGACGTCGCCCCTGCTGCCGTAGGTTTTCTCCCCGCCAGGCACCAAGGGTCGGAGTCTTCGCAGCCAGTGTACGCCATCGAGGGCTAGGCTGCAATTTCAGCACATCACCCGACGACGCCCCCCGGACCGGACCGGCTATTGTGGTAGAGTTTTCGCCACGCCATGCGGATCTTCGTTCTCGGGGCCGGCGCCACCGGCTCTCTCCTAGCGCAATTATTGGAGCGGCAAGGACATACAGTCTGGTGCGGAGACCGCGACCTCGAGCGCGCGCGCCGCTTTCTCGGCAAGAAGAGCGCCATCCCCATCACGGAAGTCAACGCTCGAAATCTGCACGGGATTGTGCGCGCAGCCCGCGGATGCCAGCTCATCGTGAACGCCTCGGCCTCCGTCTTCAATCAAATCGTGATGCGCGCGGCTGTGCGCCTGCGCGCGCACTATCTGGACCTGAGCTCGCACCTCACGCGCAACCCCTTCAAGGCCGAGCAACTCGCCTTCGCGCGGCGCTTCCAAGAGAAAAACAGGACCGCGGTGATCAACACCGGAGCGGCGCCCGGACTCACAAATCTCTTGGTCAAGCGCGCCGCGGAAATGCTGCACGAAGTCGAGTCGGTGCAGATCCGCCTCTACGAAAGCATCGAAAGCGAAGATCCCATCTCGCAATGGTCCCCGGAAGGCACCTTTGACGAAGCCATTTCCCGCCCGCGCGTGTACCGCAACAAGAGATTTCACATGGGAAAGCGCTTCGCGGAGCTGGAAAAATTCCGCTTTCCGGACCCTATTGGCGCTGCGAACGTGGTTCTGGCCGCCCAGGACGAAGTAGGCACGCTGCCCTACTTCGTGCCCATGCAAAACATGGACGTGAAAATCGGCGGCAACGAATTCGACCGGCTGCGCCGCTGGTACAAGCAAGGAAAGCTCTCAAAATCGCGCGGCATCGTGCGCCAGCGGTTTCCGCACACGTTGTCGCCGCGCAAAATTGCGAAGCTGATCCGCCGGGGTGAGCTGCAAAACGCGAGGTTCGCCGCAGTGGTGCTGGTGCGCGGCGTAAAGCGCGGCAAGAAAGAGGATCAGCGCTTGCTGATTCGCACGGAATGTTTGTTCCCCACGCTCTACCAAATCCGCCAGCAGGGCCTCTACACAACGCCCGTGGCGTATGCCACCGCTCACGTCGCCGCGCTATTCATTAAATTTTTCCCGCGAGACCTGCCCGGCGTGTTCCCTCCTGAAGCCTTGCCCGTGGAAACGCGCCGCGCCATCGTCGCTGGCATCCGCGCGCACGGCATCAAGATCAAGCACAAGACAACCGTCCTCAGGCAAGACGGCGACGAAGACGACGAAGTGTGACAGCGCCGAACCTAGAATTTGTATCCGACGCCAAACGAGATGACAGGGTCAAACTTATAGGGGGACGCGCTTTTGTTTAGCTTCGCTTGCTCCGCGGCAATGTTGCTCTGAATGGTCGGATCAGAACCGATCGATCGGCAAAACAAGCCGGTCGAGTCGCACGCGCTGCCGCTGAGGTTCAGCGTGACGCGCGGCGGTCCTTGGTAAGCCGCGCCAATTTCAAAAGAAGCGCTGAAGTGCCGGCTACTGCGCGGCACCAAATTGCCAATCCCCAGGAGCAGCATCGGCGCGGCCTTGTATACCGTGAGCTTTCCGGTTCCCGTGACGGGATCGGAGGCGTCGCTCACATAATTCGTGTTGCTCAGCGTAAAGGTCTGCCCGCCAGGCACCGAAGCGTTGGCGCTAACTTTGTTGCCGTTGTAGACCAGCACTCCCGGGCTGACGTGAAACCATCTCAACAGAAACAGATCGTAGGTGGCTTGCGCGGATCGCAGGTCCAGATTTCCTTTGTAGGTCACGCCGTCTTTACCGAACGTGTGCCCGTAACTGAAAGCGTTGAACCCGAAGCGCACGTTGGAGCGATGCGAGACAGCGACGGCGACCTCTCCGCCAATTCCGAGCGTGGACACCTTGACGCCCACGCCGATCGGAATGCGGCCCTCGGACGATCTTTTTGCGGGAACCGAAGTTGCCGCAGTCGCGGCCGGTGCGGGTGCCGCTGAGGAATCCGGCGCGTCCGGCGTCGCCGCTGCGAGGCGAGGCGCCGGAAAGTTCATCAGCAACAGAAGCACCGCAAATACAGGGACTCTTCGCATGATCGCTCCTCAAAAAAGCGAGCTTAGCTCGCGCAGAATGCACGTGTTTATTAAGTGGTTCTAATAGTTAGCAAAGAGATACCTCGCCCCTTGCTTCGATAGCGCGGTTACAGACGAAAGCAGCCGGGGGGGTCAACAGCAGCGGTTCGGCCGAGAGTACCGGCGATTGAGTTGTTGCACGTAAAACTCCTCTGCGGTAAGCCGTCGACATCCCTCGCCTTGCGCAGCGGAGCATCGCAGGTAGCGCTCGTACGCGGCGTCGCCGCACCATTCGCGCACCCCGCGCCAAAAGCGGCGCGCCAAGCGCCTTATGTTTTTCGCCGCGTCGTGCATCAGTCGTCTCCCTGCGCAACGCCGGAATAGCCTTCCGCCCATTGCGTTGGCACGTAAGGCGATTCATGAAGCATCGGCGCGCGCCGGCTGCTCAGGATCGCGTACCACTGCACCAGCGCCTCCACGATGAGCACGACGACCATCGACGCCAAGACCGCCGTCACCCCGGCGTCCAGCCGCTGGTTAAAGATGAGCCGCTGTGTGTCCACCAGCTTGTCCCCGGGAATTTTTCCCGCCGCAATTTGCGCCGCCAGCGCATTCGCATTGGCCAGAAATCCGATGCGCGGATTCGCATCAACAATTTTCTGATAGCTGGCCGTCATCGTAATGATCACCAGCCACGCCATCGGCAGCAGCGTCACCCAGATCCAATGCGTGCGGCCCATCTTCAGCAAAATAGTGGTGGCCACCACCAGCGCCACCGCCGCCAGCAGTTGATTAGAAATGCCGAACAGCGGCCACAGCGAATTGATTCCCCCGAGCGGATCGACCACTCCCTGATACAAGAAATAGCCCCACATGCCCACAATGATCGCGCTCGATAGGAGGACGCTGGGCATCCACCCGGTGCGCCCAAATGGCTTCCACACGCGGCCGCCTAGTTCTTGCACCATGAAGCGCCCGACGCGCGTGCCCGCATCCAGCACCGTCAGAATGAACAGCGCCTCAAACATGATCGCGAAGTGATACCAGATGCTCAGCAGGCGCTCGCCGCCGATCGTGTTGGAAAAAATCTGCGCCATGCCCACGGCAAGAGACGGTGCGCCACCGGCGCGATTCCACAGCGTCTGCTCGCCAACAGCGTGCGCGAGCCCGGCCATCGTTTGCGCCGTCAGCGGAAAGCCCCAGCCGCTGATCGTCGCGGCCGCGGCATCGGGCGTTGCTCCTACAATGCTCGGAGGGCTGTTGATCGCAAAATACACGCCCGGCGTCATCGCACAAGCCGCCACCATGGCCATCACGCCGACGAACGACTCCAGCAACATCGCGCCGTAGCCGATAAACCTCGCGTGGCTCTCGCGCAGGATCATCTTTGGCGTCGTGCCCGAAGAAATTAGCGAGTGAAATCCACTGATCGCTCCGCAAGCGATAGTGATAAAGCAAAACGGAAAAATCTTCCCGGCGAACACCGGGCCGCTTCCATCGATGAAGCGCGTCAACGGAGGCATGAGCACGTGCGGACGCACAAACAAAATTCCCGCAGCAAGTGCGAAAATCGCGCCGGCCTTGATGAATGCGCTCAGATAATCACGTGGAGCAAGCAACAGCCAAACTGGGAGGGCTGACGCGGCGAATGCGTACACCATGATCGCAAACGCCAGGGGAACTCCGCCAAGCGTGAAGACTCGTGCCCAGGATGGAGAATCGGCCACCCACTGTCCGGCAAAGACCACAAACAAAATCAGGCCGACTCCCATCAGCGATCCTTCCAGCACCCGCCCCGGCCGCACAAACCGCAAGTACACGCCGACCAGCAGCGCAATGGGAATCGTCATGGCCAATGTGAACGTCGCCCACGGCGACGCCTTCAGCGCGTTCACCACCACCAGTGCCACCACCCCCAGCAGAATCACCATGATCGCCAGGACGGCGAGTTGCGCGATAAATCCTCCGCGCTTGCTCACCTCCTCCCTCGCCATCTGCCCGATCGATTTGCCGTCGCGCCGTATCGAGCAGAACAAAATGATGAAATCCTGCACGCACCCGGCAAACGCCGCGCCGGCAATCAGCCACAGTGTCCCGGGCAAATACCCGAACTGCGCCGCCAGCGTGGGGCCCACAAGAGGTCCCGGGCCGGCAATCGCCGCGAAATGGTGTCCGAACAAAACCCATTTGTTGGTGGGAACAAAATCGCGGCCGTCGTCGTTGCGCTCCGAAGGCGTCGCGCGAGTGTCGTCCAACGCAAGGAGCCGGGCGGCAAGGAACGCGGAATATAGCCGGTAGGCCACCAGATAACAGCACACCGCCGCGATCACGAACCAAATCGCGTTGAGTGACTCGCCGCGGTCCAGCGCGATCTTGCCCAGCGCACCCGCGCCTAATAGAGCCACTGTCACCCAAACCAAAATCCGTCCAAGTCGTTTCACGCGGCTAACCCAAAAGCACGGCAGAATCGCGACAATTTGCGCCGCGCGCATCGTATGCGAGCGACGCTCAAGCGTCAATTGTGTTTAGACGCTTCATTCGATGCAGCATTAGCATTGGTCGTCAAAGAGCTTTCCGGCTAGAATCGGCTCCATTCGGTCTGAAATCTTCATCGAAGGGTGCTTCATGCGCCGACATTGTGCGGGCTTTCACGTCTCGCTTTTCGCTTTGCTCTCCGTCCTGCTGCCGCTTGCGCTGTACGCGCAGAAAAAGCTGGAGCCCGCGCCGCCGACGACTCTCGAAGAACTGCAGAAAGCCATTAAAACCGAGTTGGACAAGAATCACGTGCCGGGCGCAGGTGTTGCGCTTATCTCACGCGGCGAACTTCTCTGGTGTGGCGGATTTGGCGATGCGGACATTGCCTCCAAGAAGCCCATTACTTGCGATACCGAGTTTCGCGTCGGCTCGATCAGCAAAAGCTTTGTGGCACTCGCGCTGCTCAAACTTCAAGAGGAAGGCAAGATCAACCTCGAAGCCCGCCTGCATGACGTCGCTCCGGAAATTCCCATGAAGAATGCCTGGGAGTCCGCTCATCCCGTGCGCATCGTGAACTTACTCGAACACACTGCTGGCTTCGACGATATGGAAGCCGCGGAGGTTTACAACGTCCGCGACCCCTATGATTACCCGCTCCTCGAAGTCTTCAAACGGTTTCAGGAACCGCAAATCGTACGTTGGCAGCCGGGCACACGGATGTCCTACTCGAATCCGGGTTATGGCATCGCAGGTTACCTCATCGAGAAGATCACCGGCGAACCTTACGACAAGTACATTCGGGACACGTTTCTGCAACCGCTTGGCATCATCAACGCCGACTATCGTTTTACCGACGCAAACAAAGCGCTTCTCGCCTCTGGCTATGATGGCAAGACGACCAAGCCCGTCGGCTATCCCTACATTTATTTGCGGCCTGCCGGTGACTTGAAAGCCTCGCCAGGTGAACTCGCCAAGCTGGTGCAATTCTTTCTTCGCCGCGGCATGGTCGGGCAAACGCAATTGCTCGCGCCTGAATTGATTGTCCGCATGGAAACTCCGAAAACGAGTTCCGCGTCGCAGCATGGCTTGCGCCTGGGCTATGGCCTCGCGAATTACACGGGAGTTGCCGGCGGCATTCTGACGCATGGTCACGATGGCGGCATCGATGGATTCATTTCTTCGTGTCGCTACATGCCGGAGCAAAACTGGGGCTATGTGGCACTGCTGAATAGCGCAGGCTCAGGGGAAGCGTTGGAAAATATCAATCGTCTCGCGATTGAATTCCTCTCGAAGGATTATCCCAAGCCTTACAAACCGGTAAACGCGCTTGCGCCTGCCGAGCTGCAATCTCTTGCCGGTTTTTATGCGCAGCGTGCACCGCGTTCGCAGATGCTCTCGTTTCTCGATGAACTTGCCGGCGGCATCCGCATCCGCACCATCGGCGGGCAACTCACGCGCTCGTCGCTCTTCGGCAAGCCGCAGCCGCTGCTCCCCGCCGGCAAAAATCTCTTCCGCGCAGAAAAAGAACCCGAAGGGACCACCTTGTTCTTTGCGGATGAATCCGGCCACATGGCGTTTACGTCCATGGGGGACGACGCAGTCTCCTACGCCGTAAGAACCAGCCCCCTTTGGCCCTACGCGCGCGTTGCTTTGCTGGCGCTCTGTGCTGTGCTAATGCTCAGCTCTGTGGCTTTCGCGGTAATCTGGCTCGTGCGCAAACTCATTGGAAAAATGAAAGGTGTGCAGCACTTGTCCGTGCGCGCCGTGCCCCTGTTCGCCGTCCTTTCCCTGGTGGCCATTCCGTTTTGCTTCAACGCCCTGCACGGAAGCGCCATCGGCACGCCTAATATGTTCACGATTGGAATTTACATGGCGACAATTCTGTTCGCCCTGCTCTCGCTGCTCGGTCTGGTGCTCGCCCTGCGCGTGCCCAAAGCCGAAATTCACCGCGGCGTCCGCATCCACTCTCTTCTAGTTTCTTTGGCCTGCTGCGCCGTAGCCCTGTTCTTCGCGTCCTGGGGCCTAATCGGCCTGCGCCTGTGGGTCGCGCAGTAGTCTCCCGGAAGCGCTACCCTCCCAGTAGCACCTCCGCGGGCTCGCCGACACGCTGCGCCGACGATCTGGTTCCTTCCGAGTCATAGCTGATATTCTTCTGCAAGAAATGGACCTCCCGAAGAATATTCCCCCGGATCTGTCCAACCTTCTTCAAACGATGGCCTCCGATTTTCCCGCGGTACTCCGAGGGAATCTCGTCGGCATATACCTGTGGGGCTCGTTGACCTACGACGCCTTCGATGAAAGCTGTAGCGACGTCGATTGCATCGTCGTCATTCGACGCGACCTCGACGACCGCGAGTTTTCCGATCTGGATGACTGGTTCAAGAACCAGAAAGAACAAAACCGCTGGGTCGACCGAATCGACATGCGCTTCGTGATTGACCATGAGCTTCTCGACAAGGCGTCGCGCTGCTGCGGCTTCTACCACGACACGGGGAAACTCGCCCGGCATGGATCGGACGGAAACCCGATCATCTGGCTGAATATTGGCGGGTCCGGCATCACGCTGTGGGGCAAGGACGCCAAGCTCATCTCGCCGCGTGTGTCCGACCAATGCCTCAACGATGCGCTTTTGTTAGAACTGAAGTACCTGAAGGAAGACCTAACGGCCAACGCCGGGGATCGATCCGAGAAGGCGTTCATCCACAATGCCTACGCGGTCTTTACCGCTTGCCGCATCTTTTATTCGGCCTCTCACAGGGCGCTGGCTTCCAAAGACCGAGCCCACGCCTGGGCCATAGAAACAGTCCCGCCCATGTGGCGGGCGGTCGTTCAGGCTGCCAAACATAATCGGCTGAAGAATGCCGGCTCGGCGACCCCCCAGTTGGAACAGGATGCAATGCGCTACATTGAGTTCGTGACCGGCGAGGTCAACCGCATACTGGGGCGATCAACTCAGACTTGATTTAACAAGACTGACCGGTCTCGCTGGCGCGACGCTACGGTATTGCCTGCTTTACGGCAGCGATCACTCTCTCGAGCTCGTCGTGTCTCGGCTCTTCCGCATGCGGCAGGATATCCCATCCCGTAAGCACCACGATCAGGTCGTATTCCGGCACCACCCGCAACTCCTGGCCGCCGAAGCCCCGCGCGGCCCAGGCGAATCTCTCCGGTGATTTGCCATAAGGCTGCAGCCACCATTGAAAGCCATATCCCCACCGCCGCCCTTCGTCCTGCACCGTCATAGCCGAAGTCACCGAGGCCTTTACCCATTCCGCAGGAACGATCTGTTTCCCTTCCCACATGCCGTTTTTCAGGAACAGAAAACCAATCTTCGCCAAGCTCGCAGACGAAATGTAAAGACCGCCCTCCGTATCCGGCAGTCCCGTCGGCGAATGTTTCCAGTGGTAGCGAATGCCCAACGGCTGAAAAAGACATTTGGCGGCGTACTCGTCGACATTTTTGCCCGTGGCCTTCTTGAAGATATGCGAAAGAAGCTGCGTGACGCCACTGCTGTACACGAAGACTTTGCCGGGCTCCGCGGCCATCGGCTGGTTGATCACGTATTGCACCCAATCGTGCGTCGCTTCCATCACGTCCGCGGAATTCTTGGGATCGTTGTAGGGCAGATCTTCGTTCCATTCGAGGCCCGCCGTCATGGTCAGCAGGTTACGCAGAGTGATGCGCCGCTTGCGTTCGTCTAGGTTCGCAATCTTGTAGTCGTCAAAATACTTCAGGATCGGCGTGTCCAGATCGGGAGGAAACTCCTTCCGGCCGATCGCTATCCCGATGGTGATGGAAGTGATCGTCTTGGAGACGGACTGCATAGTGTGCAAATCGCTGTGCTGATAGTAAGGATGAAATTCCGCGCTGAAGTAATTGTACGGACTATTGACGTCGTGGTTCAGTGGCCCCTCGTGCTTGGCGAGATTGCCGTAGATTTTGCCGTAGTCATGTGGATAGGAATGTGCAAACGCCTGCTTGCCGTCGCGAATAATCAACATGCTGTCCACAAGGCCATACTTGCCGGCAGCAATATCTGCATCGAGCGCTGCCAACGCACTGGAGTCTAGTCCCACGGCTGACGGTTCCGCTGTTGGCCAGCCTTTTGTGGGAAATCGATCCTGTGCGCCCGCGCCAGACATGAAAATCATAGCAGTTGACAGCAAGACCGCAGATCGGAGCAGTGCCGCAGGACAAAAGCAGGCTCCATTCCATTTCATAAAATCTCCGATTCGCTTTAAGTGATGCAAGTGCAATTCAATCGCTCACGGACGTGCACCGCAGTACCGGATAAAGCTCGCGAAACACTTTACTGAGATCGCTAGGAAAACTCGTGCGCATTGCGGCGGCCGGGCTGAGCTTTCGCCGGACAATCCAGGCTTGCACCTTCTTCCAGTTTTCGCTGGCCGGCCAGCCGAAGTGCTTGGTCCATTCGCCTTTTTCCGTACGGTACCAATAACTTTCGTAGCGGCGGCTCAGGCGTTTTTTCTGTTGTGCGAGCCAGCGCGGATTCGCGTCCAGGCGAGGTCCGGCGACCTGCGCGAGTGCCGATTCCTTGCGCTTTGAACCTGAGTAGATGCGGAAGCCAGCCGTCACCGCGCCCGCGCTAAAGCCCGCATAGAGCTGGCCGGTTTCGCCTTCACCCGCGAATGGCACAGCGAATTTCAGATACATTTGCGCGCGGTACGGCGTTTTGTCATTGGCGAAGCGCGTGTCGCGATTGATGCGTGAAAAATTGGCGCCGGTGCGGCCGCGGCAATCGAAACACGGGTTGAGCCGCAGAACATCAGGCGTAAGTTCTTCGCACAAAGTGCGCAGCGGTTGTACCACGTACTCTTTGTAGCGCTCGCGATTCGCTTCCATCCATTCCGTGCGGTTATTGCGCGCGAGGTCGCGAAAAAAGCGAAACGTCTCGCGCGTGATGATCGGTTTCGAATTGGCCATGTGCCGGACCGCCGTGGTAACGGCACACAAGCGTACACGATTCCTTTCGCGCGTCAATTCGTCTATCCTGTGCGGCGCGCCAAATTACCGCGTGGAACGTAGTAGCCGGTCTTTAGGCCGGCGACCGTAAACGCTCACAAGGAAGAGGATGATGCTACGAAAATTGATTTCCGCCGGCTTATTCCTGGTTGCTCTCGCCGCGTGCGCCGATTTCTTAAATCTCGTGCCGGCCGTCGTGGCCGACGAAAAAGGCCCTTCGAAAAAAGAGCCATGGAAGCCGGAAGATTTCATTTACGGAGAAACTGCGGGGCAATTTCGCATTTCGCCGGATGCGAAGTGGGTGGTGTGGGTCAAAACCAGCGCCGATAAAGACAAGGACGCGCGCGTTTCCAATCTTGTGCTCTCCAGCTTGTCGGAAAGCCGCGAAATTCCGCTGACGCGCGGCAGCGACAACAGCACGCAGCCGCGCTGGTCTCCAGACGGCGAGTGGATCGCGTTCACCAGCACGCGCGCGCGGCCAAAACCGAAACCGGATGCGGCGCCGATGCAAATCTGGCTCATCAACTCGCACGGCGGCGAGCCCTGGGCGCTGACCGAACTTGCGCACGCGCCGAAGCGCCTGGAATGGCTGGACAAAGACATGCTGATTTACAGCGCGGAAGAAGATCCCGCGCTGTACGAGCAGGAACTAAAAAAGAAGAAGGATGACTCCGAGGTTGTCGATGATGCGCAGCACGAGCCGCCCGTGCGTCTCTACAAGATGAACGTGAAAGATAAAAAGGTTACACGGCTCACTACGAATACTGATTGGATCGAAGACTTCGGTGCTTCGCCGAATGGAAAATATGTGGTTGCGTCGCATGCAAAGAGTTTGCATTACCAGTTCGATCAGAAGGTGCGGCCGGCTGTGATTTTGCACGATTTGAGCGACGGACAGGAGAGGCAGCTTTTTTCGGAGCTGCGCGTGCGCGCCGAGGGATTTGAGTGGGCGCCGAATAATTCTGGATTTTACATGGCGACGCCGTTTTCCACGGATGCGCGATTTATAACTGCGGGCATCACCATTGTTTATTTTTATGACGTCGCGAGCGGCGCAAGCACGCAAGTGAACCTCGACAGTGCCAACGGGCTTGGATTCGATTTGCAGACTGTGCCCGGCGGTTTCGTTGCGCTACTGGCGGCGGGCAGCCACGATGATCTTGCGTTTTATTCCGCGGAGAAGGGCGCATCCGGCTGGACTTGGAAGCGGGAGGCGATTAGTGGCGAGCACGCGAAGAATCTGGAGAGTTTTCGCGCGAGCGAAGACGGAAAGACGATTGTGTATTCGAGTTCGACGGCGAGCAAATTATCGCAGCCGTATCGCGCGCAGCTCGAGGGAGGAAAAATCGTTTCGCCTGTGCAATTGGCGAAATTGAATGACGGGTTGGTGAACGGGCGGGCTTACGCGAAGAGCGAAGTGATTCGCTGGAAGGGCGCGAACAACGAAGAAGTGGAAGGCCTTCTGTATTACCCGACGAATTATGAACAAGGGAAAAAATATCCGCTGATCACCGCGATTCACGGCGGGCCGATGGGCTCCGACAAGGATTTGTGGGGAGAAAGCTGGGCGTATCCGATTCAGTTGTTTACACAGCGCGGCGCGTTTGTGCTGCGGCCGAACTATCACGGCAGCAACAACTACGGATTGAAGTGGGCGGAGTCGATCTGCTGCGGAAAATATTATGACTTAGAGACCCCGGACATCAACGCGGGCGTCGATTATTTGATTGCGCAAGGCAAAGCGGATGCGGACCGCATTGCGACGATGGGCTGGTCAAACGGATCGATATTGTCGACCAGTCTGATCACCACGTATCCGGCGCGCTACAAAGTGGCGAGCGTCGGCGCCGGCGACATCGAGTGGCTCAGCGACTGGGGCAACGTCGACTTCGGGCAATCGTTTGACGCGTATTATTTTGGTAAGTCGCCGTTTGAGGATCCGCAGCTTTACATCAACAAATCGCCTTTTTTCAAGATGGACAAAGTGCAGGCGCCGGTGCTGATTTTCCATGGCACGGCGGACCGCAACGTGCCGCCAGCGCAAAGCTGGTCGTATTTCCGCGCGCTGCAGCATTTCGACAAGACCGTGAAGTATGTAGTGTTCCCGGGCGAGCCGCACGGCCCGCGCAAGTTGACGCACCAGGTGCGCAAGGTCGAGGAAGAAGTGGCCTGGTTCGACAAATATTTCTTCAAGACCGCAAAACCGGAAAGCGAAGCGGTGAAGGAAGGCTCGCCGCTCGCGGGCGCGCTGCGCACAAAGGGTTTGGCTCGATCTGGCAGCAGTTATGGCACGGCGTTCCCTGTGAAGGGCAAAGCTGTGCTGATTCCAGAAGTCGTGAAGCGCGGCGATCTGGAGATTGGACGCTTTGAGGTGACGCGCGCGCAGTTTGCAGAATTCGACAAGAACTATAAGTTTGATGCGGGCACGGAAAATTATCCCGCGAATGGCATCACGTTGGACCAGGCGAGAGCGTATTCGGCATGGCTCTCGAAGCTGACCGGGCAGACGTTTCGCATTCCCAACGAGAGCGAAATCTCCGGCATGTACGAAAAGAAAGACGGAGAAAACACGCTCGACTATTGGGCGGGGTATACACCGAATTCCGACGACGCCGCTAGATTAAAGAGACAAACTGCGGAACTTACGGGCACTGCGCCCCTGCTGAAACCGGCCGGCAGCTTCGCAGGTCAAGGCAACGACGACGAAGAGCTAATTTTTGACCTTGGCGGCAACGTGGCCGAGTGGGTGCTGACGCGCGACGGCAAAGGCAAAGTGATGGGCGGCAGCGCGGATTGCCCGGCGGATCCGAAGGCGAATTGCACGGCGGCGCCGGAGTATGTCGGTTTCCGCGTGGTACGCGGGGCAGCGAATCCTGCGGCGCAGTAAAAACCAAGGCAAGATTTCGCCACAGAAGCCACAAAGTTCGCAGAGAAGAGCTTGTTCGGCCGGGGGGATCCCTGACATTTTAGACCGGGCGCATATCTGACACTTTCTGGTTCCGTTCGACGAGGGGACTAGAGGAGGGCGAAGGGGACGCGTCCCCTTCGCCCTCCCCTAGTTTAGAGTTTGTGAGCAGAGGCGCCACTCGCAGCTGCTGGCTGTCGAATAGTGCGATGGGATGCTGCGCGAAGTAGACCGTGAACCAGCGGTCGTCCTCCTGCAGCAGGCCCACTCGCTCGCCCCACAGCACTTCACTCAAAAACACCTCGTCCTGCTTCCAACGAAAATGACCCTGGCGCCGCACGCTGCGCACCAGCATATTCGCTGGATACTCCGGTTCGCGCACCTGCTCCGGAAATTTTCGCGCGGACGGCTCATAAACCTCCGCCGGCGTGCGCATGCCCAGTGCTTCGTGCGGACGCACCTCATTGTATTCCTGGCGAAAGCGGTCCAAAGCGCGTTGCTGCTTGCGCCGGTTGGCTGCCGGCGGGTCTGCGGTCTCCTGTTTCAGCGTGCGATGCATGCGTTCGTGTCGGCCATTCTGCTCCGGATGCCCTGCTGCGATGCGCTCCGGCACGATGCCCAGCTTGATCCACCATACCGCCAACCGCGACAGTCCGGCCAGCGCACGGCTCGCAAACGGCGCGCCGTTATCAGTGCGGATCGCCTCCGGCATGCCGTACTCGCGGAAAGCCGCTTCAAACAGGGCCTGCACTCTGGCCGTGTCGGTCTTCTCCACCGCTTGACAGCGCAACAGGTACCGGCTGTGCGCATCCGAAATCGTCAGGGGATCGATGCGCTCTCCGTCCGCGGTGCGGAACCAGCCCTTGAAATCCGCGCACCACACGCGGTTGGGTCCATCGGCATGCGCCAGCGGCTCGCTGTACGGGGCGGTGCGCACGCGCTTCCGGCGGGGCACCACTAAACCTTCGCGCTGCAGCAGCGCTCCAATGGTGCTGGTCGCGGGCCAGTTTCGCCCTGGCTCATCGCGCTCCAGAATGCGCTTGAGCTTCCGCGGTCCCCAGCGCATATGCGCCTGCCGCAGCTCCAACACCCGCTGCTCGATCTCCTCCGGCATCTGGTTACGATGCCGGCGCGCGGCGCGGCTCTGCTCCAGCAGCCCGGCGGCTCCCGCTTCCCGGTAGCGCCGTAACCACACATACCCGGTCTGACGGGTGATCTCGTAGCGTTCACAGAGTTCGCTCATGGTACGTTGCCGCAACTCGTGCTCAAAGACAAAGCGAAGTTTTTCTTCCATAACACTGCTCGTTTTCCATGGCATGCGCTTGTTTTACACGCAATTGCCAAAGTTCCTGCAGTGTCAGGGATGCTCCCGGTCTGTTCTGTCAGGGATGTGCCCGGTCTGTACCAGCTTCGAGACGCCCCCCTCCCCCCTATTTTTCCATAAGTGTTGATTCTAAAGGGAGTTAAAGTCGTTTGTTTTGATACACTTTTACAAGTGTTGCTTATAGAAGGGTTAGGTCCTAAGTCCGAGGTGAAGAGGGATTCCTTCGCTGTGAAACGCGAAGGTCGTGTAGATGCGCCTCATTGAGTGGTGAGTTTTCGCGCGAGGCCTTCCTGGCTTACGGCTGGATGATGTTCCGGGGCGTGAAGCCCCTGGCCTACACGGGAAAATAAAAAGCGCCACATCAGAGTGGCGCAGAACGCAGTAGTAACCAGAAGTAACTATATACAGGTGACTAAGGTTTGTCAAGGGGAATGCCGAAAATCGGATGGCCAGATTGGGGCTTGCGGGTCCGTGGGGTGGGGGCTAGGCTGCGGGGATGAGCGAATTTACTCCTACTGAAAAAACGAAGGTGCGGCGGAAGGCGGACCGCGCGCATTACGACCGGGAATTCATCTACCGCATTCTGGATGAGGCGTTTGTGTGCCAGGTGGGATTTGTGGTGGACGGGATGCCGTTTGTGGTGCCGACAAATTACGTGCGCGTGGGCGATAAGCTGTTTCTGCACGGATCGCCGGCGAGCCGGTTGATGAGGACGCTGGCGAGCGGCGCGCCGTTCTGCCTGAGCGTGACTTTGCTGGACGGGATCGTGTTCGCGCCTTCGGCGATTGGGCACTCGCTGAATTACCGGTCGGTGGTGGTGATGGGAAAAGCGGAGGTGGTCGAGCAGCCGGCGGCGAAACTCGCGGCGATGCGCGATTTTGTGGAGTATGTGATCCGCGGGCGGTGGGCGCAGGTGCGGCCCCCAAGCGAGAACGAATTGAAGGCGACGATGGTATTGGCGGTGCCTTTGGTGGAAGCCTCGGCGAAGACGCGTACTGGATTTGCAGTCGATGACGAGGACAAGGATTACGAGACACCGGTCTGGACAGGAGTGCTGCCGCTGAAGTGGACGCCGCAAACGCCGCTGGATGATCCGCGCAGTAAGAGAAAGATTCCGGTGCCGGCCAACATCGTGAACTATGCGAGGCCGCAACCGGGCTGACTTGCTCGGTCGCGCGCCATGCAGGCGCATGGTTGCGTGCAGAGCCGTACCACGGGGGAATGTTCCCCTTGACATTCTACTAGAAGCCTCTTACCCTCACCTAGAATGCCTACTAAAGAGCAAAAAGAACGTATTGAGCTGCTGCAGGGCACCCTGGACCTGCTGATTCTGCGCACGCTGCTGGCGGGGCCTGCGCACGGGCACGCCATCGCCAAGGCCATTGAATTCAACTCCGACGAGGTATTGCAAGTGGAGCAGGGGTCGCTGTACCCAGGGCTGCACCGGCTGATCAAGCGAGGATGGATTGCGGTCGAAGAAGGCACCTCCGAGAACAATCGTCGGGCGAAGTTCTACCGGTTGACGGCCAAGGGGCGGCGGCAACTGGCGGTCGAGACCAGCAAATGGGACAAGTTAGCGGGAGCGATCGCGCGGATTCTTCGGCCAGCGGAACGGGAGGGCGAATCATGAGGCGCCGCAAACGCATGATGGAAGAGCTCGAGCAGGACATTCGTGACCACATCGAACGGGAGACGCAAGACAACATCGAGCGCGGCCTGTCGCCCGAGGAAGCGCGTTATGCGGCTGCGCGGAAGTTTGGCAACGTGATGCGAGTTAAGGAAGATACTCGTGAGGTATGGAGTTTGGTTTGGCTTGAGCAGTTCCTGCAGGATATTCACTTCGGCCTCCGCATGCTCCGCAGGTCTCCCGGCTTTGCGGCGGTCGCGATCCTGACGCTGGCACTAGGCATTGGCGCAAACACAGCCATTTTCAGCTTGATCGACGCGGTAATGCTGCGGTCGCTGGCGGTCGATAATCCGTCGCAGTTGGTCCTGCTTAAGTGGGGCGCGCGCAATGCGCCAAACATTCACGGCTACATGACGTCGGGAGATTGCCCCACGGACCTGAGGCCCGGCGCCGCGAATCCCTCAGGCTGCTCGTTCTCCGAGCCACTGTTTCGCGAAATAGCGCAAGCGAATGTCTTTTCGGCGACAGCGGCCTTTGCCAACTCGGGTAGGTTGACGGTGACAGGGAACGGCTCTGCCACCGTTATCAATGGCCAGCTCGTTTCCGGGGACTTCTTCCGCACGATGGGTCTCAAAGCCGCCGCAGGCCGGCTGTTCGACGCAGCGGACGACACGACGTCCGCCGCACCTGTCGCGGTGTTGAACTATGGCTACTGGCAGAGCGCCTTCGGCGGGTCGCGCGACGTGGTCGGCCGAACGATTGAGTTGAACAACGTGCCACTTACGATTGTCGGCGTAGCGGAACAGCGATTCACTGGAATTACTCCGGGCAGCGATTATCACGTTTGGCTGCCGCTCTCTGCGGCGCAACGTATTTCCGATCCCATGCGATGGCAAAACCGTTCTGGCGACGCCAGTAACTGGTGGCTCACGATTATCGGTCGGCTCAAACCCGGAACAGAACTTGCTCAGGCACAAGTGGCGGTGAGCGGCCTCTTCCGCAACGAGATGCTGCATGGGTCCGTCCCGCTTTTCCATGCCGGCGAGACGGCGGGAACGCCTGGGCCGCAAATGGGAGCACCCGTAAGAGGCAGGGCCGGAGTCCAGCGCCAGATGGTGATTGGCGGAACGCCGCCCGCGCAACCGGCGCTGGGAAATGGCCCGGTCCCGGCTCGACGCGAAGCGCTTGGCGCCCCGATGCCGCAATCCGCGGGAAATAAACCCGTCGTCTCAGCCCCGCCACAAGGTGCAGTCGCAGCGGGCCCGCCCGCATCCGATGGCGGTCCGCGAACCTTGTCCACGGTGACCGATAACCCGCACGTCACGCTTCTGCCGGCGCAAACCGGCCTGACCGGCGCGCGTACCCAGTATTCCAATCCTCTTTACGTGCTAATGCTCGCTGTCGGAATTATTCTGCTGATTGCTTGTGCAAACATCGCGGGACTGATGCTCGCTCGGGCAGGCGCGCGGGAAAAGGAAATGGCCGTGCGATTGGCGCTGGGCGCGGGCCGCGCGCGAGTTGTGCGCCAGCTTTTGACGGAAAGCGTGATGCTCTCCGTGCTCGGCGGCGTGCTGGGAATTCTGTTCGCGTACTGGGGAGCGCACGCGATCATCTCGTTTGTGTCCAGCAATCAGGCCGCGCCCCTGGGATTCGCGACCGGCGTCGATCTGCGTATGCTCGGATTTACAGTCACCGTTTCGCTCCTCACCGGAATTCTTTTCGGTATCGCACCGACCTTGCGCAGCGCGGATGTCGTCTTGACGCCGGCGCTCAAAGAAGGCCAGGGAAGCTCCGCGAGCTTGGGACATTCCGGCGGAAAATGGTTCAGCATCGGAAACGCGCTGGTGGTGGCGCAAGTCGCGCTGGCGATCGTCGTGCTCGTCGGCGCCGGACTGCTGGTGCGTACGCTACAGAATCTGCGCAGCATTGACGTCGGGTTCGATTCGCACAACATCTTGATTTTCGGAATCGACCCGACGGTGATCGGCTACAAGGGTCCACAGGTGGACAGCTTCTACCGCGACTTGCAAGGCCGCCTCTCGGAAACGCCTGGAGTGAAATCTGCAAGCTATTCGATGGTGCCGCTATTGAATGATGGGTTGATGATTACGATGTTCCACTGGCCGGGCACTCCGCAGGATCAAAATTCCGAAGCGGACGTACTGGGCGTGGGGCCGAATTTCTTCGAGACGCTCCATATTCCATTTCTTGCCGGCCGCAGATTCAATGCTTCGGATTTCAAGTTGTCCGCATTGAACGGCGGAGCCACACCCACTTCGGCGCCGACTCCCGTGATTGTGAATCAGGCATTCGTCGAGAAATACCTTAGTAAGGAAAATCCGCTCGGGAAACAATTCGGCGAGTCAGCAGGAGGCGCAGGCGACCCACCGAGTCCCGGCTATGAAATCATCGGCGTGGTGCGCGATGCGAAATACAACAGCCTGCGGCGCGAGATTCACGCCATGATGTATATGCCGCAGAGCGCCGGGGGAGCGTCATTTGAATTGCGCACGGCGGCCGATCCGCAGGCCATCCTTCCCGCGATACGCGAAGTCGTGGCCCAAGTAAACACGAATTTGCCGCTCTTTGACGTGAAAACGGAATCGGAGCAAATCGACCGGCTGCTGTTTCAGGAGCGGCTGGTCGCGCGGCTATCCGGCTTCTTTGGTTTGCTGGCGCTGGTGCTGGCGTGCGTGGGATTGTACGGACTGCTTTCGTATGAAGTTTCGCGACGCACCCGTGAAATCGGAATTCGCCTGGCGCTTGGCGCGCAACCGGGAAGCGTGCTGAAGCTGGTCTTACGGCAGGGAATTGTGCTGGCGATTGTCGGAGCCGGAGTGGGCATCGGCGTGGCGGTGGGCGTAACGCGCTATCTGACCTCGATGCTCTACAACGTTCACGCCAACGATCCGCTAACGATGATTGCCGTCGCGGTACTGCTAACGCTTGTAGCATTCGCTGCGTGCTACATACCCGCTCGCCGCGCAATGCGGGTTGATCCCTTGGTTGCGTTGAGATATGAATAGTCCTTCGCACGGGACAGCGAGCCAGCTCAACACGTTTCATCCTTCTTACCCATTGCCGAACGAGGCTGGTTGCGATAGCGGCTGCGTGCTAGGATTTGCCGGAGTAAGGAGGAGAGATGAAGAGTATCGCGAAAATTATGGTGGGAGCGGGCGTAGCGGCAATTTCACTTTGTGCGTCGGGAGTTCTTTTGCATGGGCAGCAGAAGAGTGTTTCGGTGGAAGGATACGTATTGGATTCGGCTTGCGCGTTCACGAAGAACCTGGATAAGCCGATCAGCCGGGATTGCGCGCTGAAATGCGCGAAGGCGGGTTCGCAACTGGTGATTCTCAGCGACGACGGATCCATCTACTGGCCGATCGCGGATACCACGCCGGCTACCGGACAGAACGCGCGACTGCTGGAATTCGCGGGCGGGCGCGTGACGGCGAAGGGCAAGTTGTATGACCGCGGCGGATCGCATGCGCTGGTGATCGAGCAAATCGCCGCAGCACCCGCAAAGAAGTAGATTTGCGTCGCCACGTTTAGAGTCCGCGTGAGAACTCAAAAGCGAGGCCCTCAGCGGCTAAAGCCTTGTTGATTTGCGTCAGCTACGGCACGGCTGAAGCCGTGCCCTGACGAACAACATGGGGCGCGACACAGACTCTTTAGTTGCTCTTGTCGCGATGGGGACGCGCGCTGGCTTTGATTTCGGCTCGGCAGGCGTGCAGCACGTGCTCCGTGTTTTGCGCCGACAAACCACTCAATTCGTCGGAATCGTCGGGAAGGCGCCCGATCACGTGCCCAAGCTCGTGAAGGAGGGTGGTGATACGCGCGGGCAGGGTGCTGCCTTCGTAAGAGCCTACGCGGAGTGTGCGGCGTCCGGCAAAGCGCGCCAGACCGCCGGCGGTGCGGCGCTCCAGAACATCCGCGGCTGTGGCGAAGAAGGGGCCGTTAGCGTTGAGCAACACTACGGCGTTGTATCCAGCATTCTCCTGAACACGGGCGGAATAGGGATGCTTAAAGAGCATTTCTCCGAACGTGGACTTGGACGCCACGACGTGCTTGGGGCCATCATCGACAAAGAAATCGAGGGACTCGAAAATGGCTGCGGAGTCGGGATGGACTTCGCGAAACCAGGCGCTGCAGGAATTTTCGGTGCTCAGAATGGCGATGACGTGTTCGCGGGCTTGCTCGATGGCCAGGCCACGCGCACCCAAGGCTAGAAGCGGCAGATGGACGGAAGCTTCCGCGGCTTCGGGCACCAGGGAGTTGCAGCGGGCTGCCGGGGAACGAAACGGAGCGGGGAGCCCTTTGGCTTCGCCGGCGCATTCGGGGAGATCGGGAGGGAACGCTACAGCCGGCCGCGCGGGCGTAGCGGCTCTGAGGGAACGAATTTGAGACAGCGCGGGTGAACTGGACAAGAAGAAATGTGCGGCAGCCAGCATGACGGCTGCGCAACGAACGCGCGCGAAACGCATCTTACTCTCCCGCCCAGACGCCAACCACCACGGACCGTTCGCAGGAGAGCGTTTCGCGGCGACCACCTAACCGGTGCATCGAACGAACGGCGGACCCGATCTGGGTCGCCTAGTGATACGAAACGCCGGAAGCAAAGATTCCCCGGCGGTACCTAAAATGTTTGTGATTTAGAGGAAGCCGGAACGACGCGGGAAGGTTTTACCTAAAGCTTTGATAGCGGCGCTAGCCGGTTTAGGCGCCAGCGGACGTAATGAAAAAGCCGGTGTGAAGACAACGCTGCGCCGAATGGGTTAATCCTGCGAACACCTTGACGGTGAAAGAGAGGAAGGCGACACTTTTGGCTGCTACAGCGAGGATCTTTGCCTACTTTGCCCAACCGCAAGCGACTTGAGCCAACTCCAGAAATTCTGATTTTCGATGTGGACGGCGTTTTGGTGGACGTGCGCGAGAGTTTCTGGCGGTCTGCGCTGGAAACGATGCGGTTTTTGACCGGGAAGCGCGTGACGTGGGCGGAGCTTTACAAATGGAAGAACAAGCCGGGAAACAACGACGACTGGAGCATGGTCTCGAACTGGGCGACGGCGCTGGGGCAGCCGACGACGTATGAGGAGGCGCGGGACGCATTTCAACAGTTTTATTGGGATTACGATGGACGGCCGGGAAACGTGCGCCGGGAAAAAATGCTGGTGACACCAAAGCAAGTGGAGCGGTGGGCGCGGCGATTTGAGCTGCATCTTTTTACAGGGCGGACGCGGCAGGAATTTACTTACACGTTTGAGCGCTGGACGGGCACGAGGCACTTTCGCACGGTGGTCACGATGGATGATGTCGCGCGGAAGAAGCCTTATCCGGATGGACTGCTGAAGATTTTGGGGGAGCGGGACCCGGGAACCGCGCTGTACGTGGGGGACAACGTCGATGACGCTTTGGCGGCGCGCGCGGCGGAGGTGCGATTTATGGCGATATTGCCGACGAAAGTCTATGGTTATCGGCAACGAGCCGCGAGATTTCGCGAGCTGGGGGCTCTGGCGCTGCTTCCACGTGCTACAGCTCTTAGGGCATGGCTGAAATAATCCCACCGTTGCGCAGAAGCTATCCTCTCAGGCAACCCTTCGGTCCTCAGTACTTCTAATGATGGAGGGATCGCTGCACTCTAGGCGGTCATCCAGCGAGCTCCAGCCCGCCAGGAACTTTCGGCAGGGAAAACGGGAACGTATAGCGAGAGCTGTGCACCCGAAGAACCACGCACAAGAGATGGTCACCATGAAATTCAAACATCTAAGGATTTGCATTGCGACCGGCACGTTGGGACTTATTGCGTTGT
This sequence comes from Candidatus Acidiferrum sp., assembly GCA_035602505.1. Lineage (GTDB taxonomy): Bacteria > Acidobacteriota > Terriglobia > Acidiferrales > UBA7541 > Acidiferrum. The sequence continues at coordinate 118,369 of DATNMD010000014.1, read as the reverse complement.
GCTGGCCGACAGGCACAAGCGCGCAGGCGCCGGCAGGTCCGTTGCCCGCGGCACAGCCTCAGCCGCCATCGTCTCCTGAGGCGCGGCCGCAAGAGCAGAGAGCGGCAGTGAAGCCACGAACTTCGATCTTGGGAGCTTGGAAGCTCAATCGCGATGAAAGCGACGACGCGCGAAAGAAAATGCAGGAGGCACGGGGCGCGGACGGCGGAAGAGGCGGACGGGGAGGAGTGCGCATGGGCATTCCTGGAATGGGAGGAGGTCCATACGGCGGACGAAGGGGCGGAGGCGGAAACGAAAGCGACGAAGACCGCGAGGGGATGCAGGAATATCTGAGTCCCTCACGCGCGCTGAGTGTTGCGGAGGCCAAGAAGGACGTCGAGATCGATATGTTTGATGACCAAGAGCGCAAGCGAGCGTTCTTTACCGACGGGCGCAAGCTGCAAAAGACGCAGGGCAGCAACTACGAGGAGATTACGGCGCACTGGGACGGCAACCGGCTGGTGACGGATGAGAAAAGCGCCAGCGGACGAAAAATGAGCAAGACGTACGAACTCTCCTACGATGGCACCCAACTGTATGAAACGCTGCGGCTTACCAGGGGTCGCTCGAATTCACAGATCAGTATTCGCTACGTGTACGATCAAGCGGATGCGCGAACCACACGCTCGACACAAACACGCCAATAAACCCCGTTGTAAACCGCCATTTTGCCACGCGGATGAACCGAGCCGCATTGACTGCGCAACGCGGCGAATGCTATAAAATACTGTTTCACTAGGCAGCTACCGGCCCACCGTGAAGCTGGTTGCGGGCCGAGACACGGCGGCTGCCTACCACTGTGGCCCGCGCGGCCAGACTTGAAGGGGTTCAGGCGACACAACTTAGATGCAAGAGATTGTTCACCAACTTGGGGAACTGTTCCTTCAGGCTGTGCCTACAGTCCTGATTGTTCTGGCTTTTTACCTGATTCTGCGAGCGCTATTTTTCAAGCCGCTGCTGGCGGTAATGGCGGAACGCGATGCCCGCACGGTGGGCGCGCGCAAAGCGGCGGCAGCCGCGGAAGCCGCCGCAGCGGAAAAAGTGAAACAGTATCAGGAAGCGCTGAAACGGGCGCGCGCGCAGGTGTACGCGGAGCAGGAAGCGGCTCGGAAAAAGGTGCTGGACGAGCGCGGGGCGCTGCTGAAAGAAGCCCGGATTGCGGCGGCGGCGGAAGTTGCGGACGCCAAAGAGCACGTAGCCAAGGAATTGGCGGCGGCGCTGCTGGAGCTCAAGTCTTCGGTGGAGCAGTTGGCGGCGGAAATTGTGCGCCGCGTGCTGCAGATTGCGCCGCGGCCGGGCGGTCCCGCGAGAGAGGCCCGATGACGCGCCGCAGCGTGTGGAAACTTTTTGCCGGCACGCTGCTGGTTTTGCTTTTTACGGCGATGAGCGCGCATGCCGCAGAAAGCGGCCATGCGACGACGGAGCGCGCGACTGAGATCTTCAAGTGGATTAACTTCGCGATTGTCGCGGGCCTGGTTGCCTGGGTTTTTCTGAAGCTCACACCTCCTTTTTTCCGCAAGAACGCCGAAATTATCAGCTCCGCGATTACCAAAGCGACAGCGGCGAAAGCCGAGGCGGATCGCCAACTTCGTGAGGCGGAAGAGAAGCTGGCGCGATTGGAGCAGGAAGTGGAGCAACTGCGAGCGACTGCGCAGAGGGAAATGGCGGCGGAGACGGAGCGGTTACGGGCAATCACGAAAAGCGATATACAAAGGATCGGGCTGGCGGCAAGGGCGGAGATTGAGGCAGCGGAGCGGGCTGCACGGCTAGAATTGAAAAAGATTGGGGCGAATTTGGCGGTGGACGGCGCGGAATCGCTGCTTGCGAAACAGTTGACGCCGCAAACGCAGGAATCGCTGGTGGCGGCGTTTGTGAAAAGCCTCGAGGGGAGGCCGAATTGAAGTCCGCGAGCTTGCAGTATGCCAACGCGCTGGCCGACGTCGCCCTGGCGCAAGGCGCGGCAGAACCGGTGACGCAGCAACTCATCGGATTCGGCGCATTGTATGCGGAATCAGCGGAGCTGCGGAATTTTCTGTCGAGCCCGGCGGTGACAAAGGAAGCTAAGCACCGCGTGATCGAGAAACTATTGGCACGCGTTGGCGGAAGCAAGGTTGTGCGCAATTTCTTGCTTGTGGTGGTGGACCATCAGCGCACACACGTTTTGCCGGAAATGATCGCGGCGTTTCAGGAAGTGATTCGGCAGCGGCTAGGCATCACGGAAGCGCAGGTCTCTTCCGCGGTAGAGTTGAGCAAGACGCAGAAAGCGGAAATGGAATCTACGCTGGAGCGGTTGACGGGAAAGCGCGTGGAAGCGAAATTTTCACTCGAGCCGGGACTGCTGGGCGGCGCGGTGGTTCGCGTTGGCGATACGGTTTATGACGGCTCGCTGCGCACCCGGTTGAACGATTTGCGGGCGCGCCTGGCGTCGGAATAGGGAGCGGGAGCGGGAATGGCGAAGATCAAAGCGGACGAAATCAGCAAGATTCTGCGCGAGCAGATTGAGAATTACGAGCAGACCGTCGCTGTCGATGAGGTGGGCGCGATCATCAGCGTAGGCGACGGTATTGCGCGCATCCATGGCCTGGAAAAAGTGATGGCCGGGGAGATGCTGGCGTTTCCGCACAACGTTTACGGAATCGCGCTGAACCTGGAAGAGGAAGAAGTCGGCGCAGTGCTGCTGGGCGAGTACACGGAGCTGAAAGAGGGCGACACCGTCAAGCGCACGAACACGATCATGTCCGTGCCAATCGGCGATGCGCTGATCGGTCGCGTGGTGAGTCCACTGGGCGAACCGCTCGACGATAAAGGGCCGATTAATTCGAAGGAGCGGAATCCGCTGGAGCGCATTGCTCCGGGCGTGCTGGACCGCCAGCCGGTGCGCGAGCCGCTGCAGACGGGCATCAAGGCCATCGATTCGATGATCCCGATCGGGCGCGGTCAGCGCGAGTTGATCATCGGCGACCGGCAGACGGGCAAGACGGCGATCATTCTCGACACCATCATCAATCAAAAAGGCGGCGACGTAATTTGCATCTACTGCGCCATTGGTCAGAAGAGGTCCACGATCGCGCAGGTGTTAAAGGTACTGACGGATGCCGGTGCGATGGACTACACGATTATCGTTGCGTCGTCCGCAGCCGAGCCCGCTTCGGTGCAATACATTGCGCCGTACGCGGCTTGCGCTATGGGCGAATATTTCCGCGACAATAAACGGCACGCGGTTACTTTCTACGACGATCTTTCCAAGCACGCGCAGGCCTATCGAGAGATTTCGCTGTTGTTGCGGCGGCCGCCGGGACGCGAAGCGTACCCGGGCGACGTCTTTTATCTGCACTCGCGCTTGCTGGAACGCGCGGCCAAGCTGAACGATAAGCTGGGTGGCGGCTCGCTAACCTCGCTGCCGGTGATCGAAACGCAGGCGGGTGACGTTTCCGCGTACATCCCCACCAACGTCATTTCCATCACGGACGGACAGATTTATTTGGAAGCGGACTTGTTCAACGCCGGCATTCGCCCCGCGATTAACGTGGGCATCTCCGTGAGCCGCGTGGGCGGTAACGCGCAGATCAAGGCCATGCGGCAGGTAGCAGGCTCGCTGCGCTTGGACATGGCGCAGTATCGCGATCTGGCGGCGTTCGCGCAGTTTGGCTCGGACCAGCTCGACAAAGCCACGCAGGCGCAGCTCGCGCGCGGCCAACGTTTGACGGAAATTTTGAAGCAGGATCAGTATTCGCCGCTGCCAGTTGAGAAGCAGGTCCTTATTCTTTACGTGGCGACGAGCGGGTCGTCGGACAGCGTGCCGGTGAATGAAGTGCGGCGGTTTGAGCGCGAGCTGCTGGAATTCGTGGATGCGAATCATTCGTCAATCTTGAAGACGATTCGCGAAAAGAAAGCGTTGGACGACAGCATCAAGGCAGAGATCAAAAAGGCGGTGGATGCTTTTAAGGAGCGGTTCACGGCTGAAGTTGCGGCGGCGGCGAGCTAAAGCTTGCCTGGCAGCGGCGCGTAGCGAACATCAATGCCCACACTTCTCGATTTCCGGCGGCGCATCCGCTCGGTAAAAAACAGCCAGCAGATCACGCGCGCGATGAAATTCGTGGCCGCAGCGAGGCTGCGGCGCGCGCAGGAAGCGGCGCTGGCGGCGCGCCCTTACGCGCGGGAGCTGGTGCGCGTTCTGCGCTCCACGATGGCGCGCATTCAGGAGCCGCAGCATCCACTCCTGGAGCGCCGCGAAGAAAAGAGGATACTCGCAATTGTGCTTACGGGAGAGCGCGGACTAGCGGGCGCGTTCAACTCAAATATCCTGCGCAAGGCCAATGAATTTTTCCGAACGAATCGTGACAAAAAGGTCGTGACGGTTCCGGTGGGCAAGAAAGGCCGCGACGCGCTGAAAAAAGCGGGATTCATGTTTGCCGGAGAGTGGGTGAATGTCCTTTCGCGCGTCGAGTTCAAGACGGCGCGGGAAATCGCCAAGCTGGCGACCGACTTGTACACCGAGGAGAAGGCGGACTCCGTTTACATCATCTTCAGCGAATTCAAGACAGTGATGTCGGTGAATCTGACCGTGGAGAAGCTGCTGCCAGTGGAAGCGATTGGCGAGGCAAAAGGCAGCGACAAAGAAAAAGAATCCGGAAAGAAGGCCGAGGTCCAGGTCGATTACATCTACGAGCAGCCGGAAGCGCAATTGTTGGACAAGCTGCTTCCGCGCTACGTGGAGACGCAGATTTTGCGCGCGATGCTCGAATCTTCGGCGTCGGAGTACGCAGCACGCATGACAGCGATGGAATCGGCGACCAAGAATGCTGGCGAGGTAATTGAGGCGCTGACGATGCACATGAACAAGGTGCGGCAAGCAGCAATTACGAAGGAAATCATTGAAATCGTAAGCGGCGCGGCATACGGATCACAGTGATCCGTCGCTGGTGACTAGTAGCTAATGAAATAACAAGTCGCGAGTGACGGATTGAGGAGCAACATGGCAGAGAAAAACGTGGGGCGGGTGGTGCAGGTCATCGGACCGGTACTGGACATTCAGTTTGAGGCCGGCCATTTGCCGGCGATTTACAACGCGGTGCGCATCACGAGCGAAGGATTTAACATTCCCGTACCACTCGATGTGACCGTCGAAGTAGAGCAGCACCTGGGGGAAGGCCGCGTGCGCGCGGTGGCCATGGAGCCGACCGAAGGCATGGTGCGCGGGATGAAGGCGGTCGATAGCGGCAAGCCGATCGAAGTTCCGGTGGGACGTCCGACGCTGGGGCGCGTGATGAACGTGCTGGGCAAACCGGTGGATCAGCTTGGCCCCATTGTCAGCGACAAACATTATCCGATCCACCGGCCGGCGCCGAAACTGGAAGACCAGTCCACGGCACTGGAAATGTTCGAGACGGGAATCAAAGTTGTCGACCTGATTGAGCCGTACCTCAAGGGTGGAAAGATCGGACTCTTTGGCGGCGCGGGCGTTGGCAAGACCGTGCTGATCATGGAACTGATTCACAACGTGGCCATGAAACACGGGGGCGTTTCCGTGTTTGCCGGCGTCGGGGAGCGCACGCGCGAAGGCAACGATTTGTGGCTGGAAATGTCGGAGGGCGGCGTGATCGTTCCGGGCAACCCGGAGAAGTCGCGTGCGGCGCTGATTTACGGGCAGATGACAGAACCGCCCGGCTCGCGTCTGCGCGTCGGGCTGACGGGCCTGACCGTTGCGGAATATTTCCGCGACGAAGAGCACTTGGACGTGCTGCTCTTCATCGATAATATTTTCCGATTTGTGCAAGCGGGCGCGGAAGTTTCGGCACTCCTGGGACGCATGCCTTCGGCCGTGGGATACCAGCCGAACCTCAATACAGAAATTGGCGAGCTTCAGGAGCGCATCACTTCGACAAAGTGGGGGTCGATCACCTCCGTGCAGGCGATTTATGTGCCTGCGGACGACTACACGGACCCCGCGCCGGCGGCAACCTTCGCGCACCTCGACGCGACCACGAACTTGAGCCGGCAAATCGTGGAGCGTGGCATTTATCCCGCAGTCGATCCCCTGGCCAGCTACTCGCGCATCCTTGATCCGCGCATCGTCGGGGCCGAACATTATGCCGTGGCGCGCGGAGTGAAATCGATTCTGCAGCGCTACAAGGATTTACAAGACATCATCGCCATTCTGGGTATTGAAGAATTGTCGGACGAGGACAAGCGGACCGTAGCGCGCGCGCGCAAGATCGAAAAATTCTTGTCCCAGCCGATGTTCGTCGCGGCACAGTTCACCGGACTGGAAGGCAAGTACGTCAAAATCGAAGACACGGTACGCAGTTTCAAGGAAATCGTGGAAGGGAAATACGACGAAGTTCCGGAGCAAGCCTTCTACATGGTTGGCACGATTGACGAAGCGCTCGAAAAGGCGGAGAAAATGAAGGTGGGCGCTTAAGCAGAGCAATGCTTCCTGAATCCATTGAGCTGATCATTGTTACGCCGGAGCGGCAGTTGCTGCGCGAGACTGTTGTAGGGGTCACGCTTCCCGGCGGGGACGGCTGCCTGGGCATCCTGCCCGGACACGCGCCGTTGATCACGGAGCTGGGCATCGGCGAGTTGACCTATCGCGCGAAGGGTGCGGGCGAACCAGGGCACCTGGCAATCATCAGCGGGTTTGCGGAAGTTTTGGGCGACCGCGTCACGGTGCTTGCGGAGACCGCGGAGCGTCCGGAAGAGATTGATGTGGCGCGCGCGGAGGAAGCGAAGAAGCGCGCGGAGCAACGGCTGACCACGGCTGCGAGCGATCCGGAAGTGGATTGGGCGCGCGCGGCGGTTGCGCTGCAGAGGTCGCTCATTCGCATCCAGGTGGCGCGAAAGCGGCGAGGCGCGCCGGTATCGAGCGAGTGAGCCCGATGGAACCGGTCACGATGTACACCACGCATTGGTGCCCTGACTGCCGCCGCGCAAAATACTTTTTAAAGCAGCGGGGAGTGGAATACCTCGAGGTCAACATCGAGGAAGATCCATCGGCGGAAGATATCGTGCTGAAAGCAAATCACGGCAAACGCAAAGTTCCCACCTTGAAGATTGGGGATCGCTATTTCGCGTGCAGTCCGTTCAATGCCGTGAAGCTGGCGTTGGAATTGAACGTGCCACTGAATCCGTAGTTAATTCAGCGGCAGGCCGCGCGTCCACACGTTTGTCACTTGAAGATTTTCATCCAGCAGCACGATGTCCGCATCCGCGCCGGTCCGCAGCACGCCCTTCTTGAACTCAATTCCCAACAATTTTGCAGGATTCACGGTGAGCATGCGCACGGCGTCCTGGAACGGGATGCCGAGCGCGATTACATTTCGCAGGGCGCGGTCCAGGGTGAGCGTGCTGCCCGCCAGTTTCCCTTCCGAATTGCGGCACACACCGCCGGACACGGTGACCTCAAATTTGCCGAGCATGTATTTTCCGTCAGGCATGCCGGTCGCGGAAAGTCCGTCGCTGATCAGGATTACGGAGCCCGCGCCCTTGGCTTGCAACAACAGGCGCATGGCTGCCTCCTCGACATGCACGCCGTCGGCGATCAGCTCCGCGGTGACTTCCGGCGAAGTGAGCACGGCGCCTATAACGCCGCTGTCGCGGTGGGAAAAGGGCCGCATGGCGTTGTAAACGTGCACCGCGTGGCGAGCCCCATGCGCAATTGCCGCGCGAGCTTGCTCGTAGGTCGCATCGGTGTGCCCCATGGCGACCACTACGCCCGCATCGCGAGCGGCCTTCATGCACGGCACGGCTCCGATCAACTCCGGCGCGATGGTGAGAATGCGAGCGTTGCCGGCCGCAGCTCGCAGAAAACGATGAAGCAGTTCGGCGGAGGGCAATTGGATCCACTCGGCGGGATGCACGCCGCGGCGAACCTTGTTGAGAAATGGGCCTTCGTAGTGGATGCCAAGTACTTCCGCTTTCGGCTGAAGGGCCTCGAATTGTCTGGTGATGTAGCGCGCAATTCCTTCGACGCTGCGACAAGTGTCGTCAGGGCCGGCGGTAACCGTGGTGGCGACAAAAGAAGTCGTGCCGTGACGCGCCAGCGTGTTTGCCACGGTGGACATGGCTTGCTCGGTGCCTTCCATTACGTCGTGGCCACCGGCGCCATGGATGTGGACGTCGATGAATCCGGGAATGGCGGTCTGGCCACTTGCGGAGATTTCCGCGGCGCCGGAAGGCAGGCTCATGTCCTGGCGAGGGCCGATGGCTTCGATGACGCCATCTCGAATCAGTATTCCGGCATCCAGTATTTCTGTCGTGGGAGTTAAGGCGCGTGCTGCGTGCAGCAGGATGGTGGACATAGGCAGGCCAACATCGTAGCGGAAATTTCTCGGGCGACAAAACGAAACGGGCGGGAGCAAATCCCGCCCGTGTTGAATGACAAATTCATATTTTAATTACTTGCTCTTAGCTGGAGCCATATCGATGCTGGCAACTGTCATAGTGTCGCCCTCGACCGAGCCCTTTACGGCAACGTGATGACCGGCGTGGGCCGCCACTTTGTCTTGGTCAGTGATCGCGTACACTTTCTTGTCGGCATCGTTCACGAAGACCAGCTTCGCGCCTTCCTTCACGCATTTTACGGTGCATTCGGCTGCGCCTTCATGCGCAGCCTTAGCGCCGCACTTGCTGTCTGTGATGTAGCCGGTCCAACTGCCGTCACCGGCGAAAGCCAATGTGCTGACACAAAGGGCGACGACTAGAATTAAGGCAAATCGTATCTTCATGACATTCCCTCCTGAGACATCACCACTGTTTCCTGCACCGAGCCCGCGGGTAAGGTACTCGTGGCTGCGGTTCCATCCAGCCTCGTTATAGTACGACTTTTCCGCGGCGCGGGATGAGCACAAAAGATAAGGGGAGGATGCTCTGGAATCCTCCCCTGGTAGATTGCCCCGCATGGAGCAGCTTGAGTTGTCTTATTGGCCCGAGGTGGAAGCGCTCGCCGACGTGCTGCCAGCAGCCTTGGGTACGCTCAGATAGCCGGAAGCGGTCGACTTGGTGACTTTGTTGATGACCAGCTCGAGGGCCGCGTGGCTCCCGCCGGTGTAGAAGAAAATCGGCTCGTTTACGGAGCGGTTCTTCTTCTCGAAGCTCTTGTCATCGGCCAGGACGTTGATGGTGAATTGATTCTTCTTCGGGTTAGCGCTCTTCAGCTCGACCTGGACGGCGCCAACCTTCTGAGCTCCAGCCTTGCGCGTGACGGTAAATTCATAATAGTCGCGCGTGCCCATGCGGCGAAGCTGGTCGATCTCATCATGGTTGCGGGCGATGAGCGTGCCCATTTCGCTGCGCGCCATTTGCAAATTGTTCTTCGTGGCGTCGAGGTCGGTCCTCACGCCGGTCACGTCGGTGTTGAGCTTGTTGACGTCTTCGGCGTTGGCCTTGGCAGCGAGCTGCGTATTCACGGAGTTCTCGAGGCCTGCGATCTTCTTATCCACGGCGACCGAGGACTGCCGATTCTGCTTGCGGGCCTTGATCAGATCCGCTTGCGTAACGTTCAGCTTGTCGGTGACGACCTTGAGGTCGCTCTGAAGTTGCTGATTAATCTCGTCTTCCTTGGCGAGCTTTTGCGCCAATGCATCATTGGCTTGCTTCACCGAGGTTTGCGTCGTCTGCTCCACGCTATTTGCATGGCTGAGGGCGCTCCATCCAATTCCGATACCAATCAGCGAAACAGCCGCCAGCACCACCAGGGCAATTCCGACCCAGCGTGGCGTCGCGGTCGAGGTCACCTGAACCGGTTCTTGATACTCGCTCATCGAGTTTCTCTCCTTGTACAACAATACCCTGCGAGTTAGAAACGAGCACCTGCTACACCAAATGCTCCAAAGTGAATCTGAATGCCCGAAGTGTAAGAATCGGCGGTACTTAGTAGCATATTTTACGGAGAAAGTGAGGGGCCTGCAGCGTACTAGTACCAGTAAAGTTTACGCGGTTGCGTGCTGCGCGGTAATTTACCCCACTTCAAACACTGAACGTGAGGCGAGCCAACGCACTTGTTAACAGTAATCCTCAGCACGTCTCGTAACTGAAGGTGAATGCTAGGCTTACCTTTGAGACCTTAGGCGGCTTTTATGTCTGTGGCGATTTCTGCGGTGCGGGCAGGCCCGAAATAACGGTCCAGCGTGCTATTGGCGGCGTCCAGAACGAGATGGCAGTCGGGGCAATCCCGCAGATGCTTCTCGATCTCGGCTTCGACCGAGGGCGAGAGCTTCCCCTCTAAGTACCAGCAAATCAAATGGATAGTGTCCCGACAACTCATGTTCACGTCCCCTGGTGCCCCTTTTAAAGCCCCCATCTGTGTTGCTGGAGTGGTAGCACTTGGTTTACCAAAGGATTGTGAGTCCCTGGCAGGCCATAACCCACACGGAATCAAGCACGTACGAATTTAGGTGACTATAGGAGAAGCCTTTTCCGGGGCAATCTTTACACGCGGGGAGGCTTTTCCATACGCCGGGGCTGGGAACTTGTCCAGGGTGGCGGTGTCCAACGCAGGGAGGACGCGCGCAACCTCACATCCCTGCGAGCGCGGCGCCGGTGTCCTGCAGAAACAGGCAGGCTCCGGCGCCGCAAATTCTCCGAGCATTGGCTCGCACCATTTTCCGTGGAGGTGTGTGATGTCGCTCGATCCTGAATCCGTCCCCCGGCAAAATCTAGGTTCGCTGCAAAGTTGTTTGGTGGAAGGCAATCCTGAGCAGCGTGCACGGGAGCGGCGACTACGCCGCAAGGCATTGATTACATCGGTGCTTGTGCAAGCCAGTTTTCTCGCCGCGCTAATACTTGTTCCCTTATTTGCCAAGCCTGCGCACTTGGTCATGGCAATCGCAACGCCAATTCCGCCATATAGGCACGTTGCTGCACGCTCGCAAAACACGCCAAGGCCGCAAGGTGAAAGGCGAGTTTGCCTTGTGTGCTTTAATTCGCGGCCTGCGGACCTGACATCTACCTCGAGAACTGAATCGAACCAGCCCGTCGATCCTCTTGCAAACTCGGCCGGGGATGCCATCCCCGCAGCTCCGTGTCCGGGTTGCATCGAGATCGGGAGAACAGAAGGGCCGCGCCCACCTGTCGTGCCGGAACCACGGCGAGAGAGGCCGCGGGTGGTGCAGACGCAGATCAGCGCCGCGATGCTTATTCACCGTGTGGAGCCTGTGTACCCGATACTGCCGAAGCAAATGGGTCGATCCGGGCGCGTTGAACTCCGTGCGGTCATTGCGACGGACGGCACAATTCAGTCGCTGCAAGTTGTCAGCGGGGATCCGCTCTTTTACCAATCTGCTATGGATGCGGTGCGTCAGTGGCGCTACAGGCCGACGGTGCTCAACGGCGAGCCCGTGGAGGTCGACACCTTCATCACCGTGATCTACAACATCGATCGTTGAGGAGGAAACCTGAAGAAATACCGAGCGGTGCATAGGGCCGCGCGCTGCCCGCACTGCCGCGCGGCCCTTCTGCCAGCACCGTGCAACCGACGCTTGGTCGCCGCTTCTGCGGTTACGTTAGAAGCGGAAAACGATTCCCGTCGACACCCGCAGATTGTTTTGACTCCTTGCGTTGGTGGTGTTGAATTCGTCGAAGCGAGTCAGCAGGTAATCGACTTTGGCTGGCCGGATCGAGAAATGCGAGCTGAGGCGATAATCGAGCCCGCCACCCACGGTCATCGCAAAGGCATTCTGGCTGTTTGATGTGTTGAGCAGGTTCGCGCCAGTGTGCGCAACACCGAAGAGCACCTCGCCGAACGGTGTCACGCGCCCAAAGCGGTGATAGGAAACGCGAGGACCGAATAGGTACGTTGAGAGTGTACCGTCCACGCCGCTGCCTAGAATGTTGGTGTTGTGATAGCCGCCAAAATCAGCGACTCCGCTTAGCCAACCATTAAAGTTGTATGCGATGGATGCACTGCCGCCGTGCAGATTAAAGGTGTCAGAACCGGACGTCGCCGGATTCGCACGAACGTACGAGTAGCCAGCGAAAACATCGATGGTCTTGCGCTCCTGTGCCTGCGCGGCCACGCCGAAGAGCGAAGCAAAACCGAGTAAAGACACAATGACCCTCAATTTCATAGAACCTCCATTCAAGTTGGTATTTCGGCGCAGGCCGACAGAAGCGTCGCGCGGCCGCGCGTTTCGCGGCGTGCCTCAGGCAGGGAGGCAGCAATCCGCATTTGCTTATGTTTTTTCTGCTACATACAGATGCAGGGAGGGCGGCGAAAGTTACCTGAAATTACTTGAGGGCCGTACGCGGAGCGCAGCCAGGATTCCACCTAAAGCAGCGGCTCTGGGACATGGCGCGCGATTGCCGTGCGCGTCGCATCTCGAAGACGGATGAGTTCATGCCAGTCCGACGATTCGGTGCCATCCGTGGGATTGCCCTCCTGGTGTGGATAAATCGGTGGAGACAAAGTGATTGTCACGCTGGTCGGCCGCGGCAAATACGTGCCGTCGCGAAGAAACCTGCGCGTTCCCACAAGCGACACAGGAATAATCGGCGCCCCTGCGGCGACTGCCGCCTTGAATGCGCCAAGTTGAAACGGGCGAATACCCTCATCTGAAGTAAAGGTTCCCTCGGGAAAAACGAACACCGATTCGCCGCGCCGCAGGATTTCCTCCATCTCCTCCGATTGCCGTAGTCTTGAATTCGCATCCGTGCGATCGAAAGAGAGGTGCCCCATCCGCCGCAAAAACGTTCCGATGAACGGCATCCCGTGCACTTCCGTCTTGGCGACGAAGCGATACGGCACGCCGAGCCCCAGCATCAACGGAAGCACGTCGAAATAACTGGTGTGGTTTGAGGCGAAGATTTTCGCGCCGGGCGTATCCATGTGCTGCTTGTCGATCACCCGCACACGGCAGCCAACCAGGGCAAACAAAGTCTTCAGCGCGGAAGATGTAAAGCGCCCGGCCGCGTGCGGGTCCTTGATTAGGCTTACGATCGCGCACGACGGCACGATCCACAGTAAAAAGACGATGCCGAAGTACAGGCCATAGAGAATCTCCAAGCTTCGGCCAATTGCGCCGGCCACGGTTTTGCCGAAGCTTCGCATGACGCTTCCCGCGCCGAGCCGCACGATCTGCATCCACGCAGGCGGCTTGGCGACAGAAAGCTGGCCCTTGAGAAAGAGCTGCTTGGTCTCTTCTCGGCGCAGTTTTCCACTCGATGTTTTCGGGAGGCTTCCCGGTGGAATCAACTCGACGCGATCTGGCGGAAGTCCCAGTCCTTGCGAAACTTGCTGCGTCACGGCAGCGGCGATTGCCGGGTGTCGCCTGGAATCCCGTTCGCGCACCTCCGCGACAACCACAAGCTTTTCGGTGCCCGAACCTTCGTCCTTGATTCCAAATGCGACGATGCAGCCTTTGCGAAGAGCGTCGACCCGCGCAGCCAATTCTTCCACTTCGTGCGGATACAGATTTCTACCGCCCTTGATGATGATGTCCTTTACGCGGCCGGTGACGTAAATCTCTCCGGCTGCGCGATAGGCGCGATCGCCGGAATTCACCCATGCGAATTCGTTTTCGCGGGTTGCTCGACCGGCAGGAAACAGGTCTTGCGTCGCGGCGAGATTTTGATAATAGCCGGACGTGGCCGAGGGCCCACGAAACCACAGGAAACCCTCGGTGCGATCGGGGACTTCGTTTCCTTTTTCGTCGACGATGCGAACTTCGTGGCCGGGAAGGGCGCTCCCGGAAGAAACAAACGAAATAACCGATGCGGATGCGGATTCCGCCGGCAGGGCGCTTCCATGCGTCGTAAAGGCCTCGCGCTCGACGCGGTCCACCAGCGGGCCGCGGTTGAGCGGCGGAACAGTGACGGCCAGCGCGGATTCCGCCAAACCGTAGACCGGAAGCTGCGCTTCGCGCCGAAAGCCGTAACGCGAGAAGCGCGCCGCAAAACGCTCCAAGGTCTCGGGATTAACGGGTTCGGCGCCGTTCAGCGCCGCGCGCCACGAACTGAGGTCAAGCCCCTCGATATCCTTGTCCGCAATTTTCCGCACGCAGAGCTCGTACGCGAAATTCGGCGCCGCGGTAATCGTTCCACGATGTTGGTGAAACCCCCAGAGCCACCGCTCGGGCCGCGTAAGAAAAGCCAGCGGCGACATCACGGCCACCGGCACTCCATAGTGCAGCGGCGTCAGCCACGCCCCGATCAGTCCCATGTCATGGTAAAGCGGCAGCCAGCTCACTCCAACATCGCCGGGGCCGAGCTGCACCGCCTCGCCAATCGCTCGCATGTTCGCAAGCAGATTTTGGTGCGTAAGTACGACGCCTTTGGGGTCGCCAGTCGATCCGGAAGTGTATTGCAGCAGGGCAATGTCCGCTGATTTACGCGCGCGGGCGCCGCTCAAATGCGCCGGCAGAGCGCCCGGCGCGGGGGGCGGCGCTTTATCAGCCGCGTCAATCAACTTTTCGGCGTCGACAACCGCTGCCAGCGAACGCACGCGCGGTTTGAGCAAGTGCGCCACGGTTTCGGCGCGGCGGAACGTCAGCAGCAGGCAGACTTCTGCATTGTTGAGAATGGCGGCCTGCCGCGCGGCGTACTCTTCGATGCGGTCCGCTCGGAAGGGCGGATAAATGGGAACGGGGATCGCGCCGGAGAGGAGAATGCCGGCGTAAGATACAAAAAATGCGCGCGAGGTGGGCAGCATCATCGCGACGCGGCCGCCTGCTGGCACGCCACGGCGGGCCAATTCGGCGGCGACGCGCTGCGCTGCCGCGTAGAGCTCGCCGAACGTTAGTGTTAGATTGCGAACCCCGTCTTCGGCGTCTTCGCTGATGAGCAAATGCGCGCGCTCTGCGTCGTGCGCGGCACGGAAGCGCAGAACATCGATCAGCGTCTGCGCGGCGAAGACTCCGGTTTGCGCCGCTTCCCGATGCAGCGTTTGCGCCGCGGACGAAACGCGAAGTGCCGAGGAGGCTTGTTCCTGGCTGGAATCTGCCTGCGGCGCATCCAAAATTGCGCGCGCGAGGTCCTCCAGAGTATTGGCTTCAGACGCCGCGCGGTCCGGGAGACGCACGCCGAATTCGGTCTCCAACCGGACCAACAGCTCAACCCGCCCCAGACTCCCGAGTCCTAGCTCGCGATCCAGGTGCGAACCGGCGTGCAACATCGGCAGCGCGCCGAAGCTGCCCAACTCCTGCAGCACTTCGCGCACTACTTCAAGAACGCGTTCTCGCGTGGCCGAGCGATCGAGCTGTGCAGTGGTAGTGGCCACAATTATATTCCGGAGGACTGCTACTCTCGCGCAGGCTACCACGCAGCCGTGTCGATTGCCATTGGCAACTACCGCCCGCAGTCAAAACGTCAGCACCAGATGCGAGTGTCTAAGCGCTCTTTTGCTTGGTCTGCTGGGCCCAGCCCTTAGGCATGAGGGTGGTCGAGAGGTCCACACCTGAAAGGTCAGCGCCGCTCAGATCCGTTTCGCGCAGGATGGCCACGCCCAGATCGGCACCCATGAATTTGGCACCGTTCACATTCGCGCCGCGAAGGTTGACGTTGCGCAGTTGCGCCTTCTGAAAATTTGCATGCGACAAGTCACAGCGGAAAAACTCGATGCCGCTTGCTTGGGCTTCCGAAAGGTCCGCGCCGGGCAGAATTGCTTCCGTCAAGTCCGCGTTGCGCAGGTCGGCTTTGCGCAAGTTCGCGCCCGAGAGATCGGCTCCGGGAAGCTTCGATCGCCGCAGATCCGTCCCTTCGAGATTCGCATTCCGCAGAATGGCGCCGCTCAGGTTCACGCCGCTCAAGTCGGCGCGCGAAAGATCCGCGCCGGTGAAGTCCGCCCTTGCGCCGCCGTCTTTCCCCTGGAAAAACAGCTGATGTGCCTCGAGTATCTCGGCCACGGTCTTGCCGTTGTGCCGAATATTTTTTGCCTTCCGCAATCCCATGATCGTTCCACCATCTCCTGTGATTCGCGCGTCTATTCTACTGAAGCCAGAGGCAACCGGAAAGCGGGACGCCGCACCTATCTAGGCATCGAGTGGCCCGCAACCGTACTGCCGCTGGATAATTCTTGGTATCGGCTCGATGGCTTCTGGCCTTACGATATAACTGTAATGAATCACGACAATCATCTGCGGCATTCTTTTTGGCTTGCCCGTAGCTTTGCATTCGTTCTGGCGTTGGTGTGCTTGTACACTGGGGCGGCTGCCCAGACGCAAGCGCCTGAAGACGAGATCGTCGCCAATCTTGCCGGAGGTCGCGTAATCGTTCATGTCGCACGCGACGGCAACATCGTTTTCGCCGCCATCAATGAACCCGTGGAAGCTGGCGGCGTCCCTCCTCGCGTGGTGGAACTCGACTCGACCCACGTCGCCGTGCTGCTGGGCGCATCCGAGTGGCGCCTTCCCGCGGATCCCAATCCCGTGCGGCTGGACCGCAACTTCGAGCGCATCCGCGCGCGGGACCCAAAATATCAATACGATGCCAGCGAAGCGGAGCCGGACCTTGAAACGATTGGCGTGGCTATTCTTGAGAAATTGCGCCCCCTCACCGCGCAGCTCCATCACAAGATCGACCTGCCGCCGGATGAGCCGCTCCTCGAAATGGTGCTCATCGGCTATGCGCCAAACAATTATGGCCCCGAGGTTTGGACCATCGAATACCGCGTGCAGCAGGAGCAGGTAGCTATCCGCGGCGAGTATTGGCAAACGCGCGTTTTGCGGCCGCGCTTCACACAACTCTATCCACCGGAAAAACATGCGCCGCGCATGATCGTGGAGGCTCGTTATCCCGCGGACCTGAAAGGGCCGACGCTTATGGCGCTAATCCAGGGAAACGACCCAACGATTGCGCAACTTCGCGGCTCGGACGCGCGCTTTGCAAAAGTGCTTGAGGCGGTGGACAAGGGACAGGCGCAAAAGGCGGCTCCGACCGATGCCGCCGATTTTCTCCGCGCCGCACTACCCCTTATTGCCGGCAAACAGACCTTTATTCTCGCCAAAATGGAAGAGCAGCACGGCTTTGACTGGATTGTTCCGCCAGACGAACCTGTGGAACGGGCCAAGAAAGGCGAAGAAGATAAGAACCGGCCACCTGACGCGCCGACGTTGCGCCGGAAACCCAATCCCCCGAACCGTTAGGAAATCCTTTCGATGCTGTCCCCGCGTCGAATCATCCCGCTGGCGATCACTTGGCACAACATCCCGCGCCTACCGCGCAGCTCCCGGCGGAGTCCAGGCCTTATTTTTTCCAGTAAATCGCAGGGCGTGCATGGTCCGCTCACTTCCAGTTGCGCTTCCCCGACGCGAAGGCGCTCCCCCGCAGTTAGGCCATTCACGTTGATTCCACGCGTGGTGATGTTTTCCCGAATGGTTCCCGGACGCAGGTCCATCAGCTCCAAGGTTTCGCTATCCACGAGCAATACCTGGCGTGGACTGCCGGTCCTCGCGTGCGCGCACCCCTCAAGCCCTGAATCCTCCAAAGCGCGAATCTCCGCGGTCTCCTCCATCGGCAATCGCCTTCGCGGGGCCCGGAATAACTGCAGAACGTTTGCCATGCTTCAGTCTCCGGCAGCCTGCACTCGGCCCGCATGGGGCCCGATGTCCTTACGATAATGCATTCCATCAAAGCGAATCTTTTCAGCGGCCTGGTATGCCGTTGCCAATGCTGCTTCGATGGAAGCGCCTGCAGCGGTCACACCGAGAACGCGGCCGCCGCTGGTAACGATTGAGTTGCCTGCCCGTTGCGTTCCGGCGTGAAATACCTTCACACCGTTAACTCGCTCTGCATCGGTTAGTCCCCCGATCGTCTTTCCGGTCGCAAACTTGCCAGGGTAGCCTGCGGAAGCGACAACGACGCAGACACTGGCGCCGGGTTTCCACCTTAGCCTGGAAGGCTCCAAGATTCCGGCGGCAAGCTGCGCAAGCACCTGCGCCAGGTCGAAGTCCATACGCGCAACGATTGCTTGTGTTTCCGGATCTCCAAGCCGGCAGTTGAACTCGAGCACTTTGGGTCCGGAAGTTGTCAGCATCAAACCTACGTAAAGGAATCCCTGATAACGAATTCCTTCGGATGCTAGCCCGCGCATGGTGGGCTCAACAATGGAATGTAGGATGTGTTCTCGCAACTTTGGGGACAGGAGATCGTCTGTCGAATATGCGCCCATGCCGCCTGTGTTGGGGCCGCGGTTGCCGTCAAAAACTCGTTTGTGGTCGCGCGTCGGCACGAACGGCACATGCCGCTGACCATCTGTAACTACAATGAAAGACAGCTCTTCTCCCTCGAGCGCTTCCTCCAACAGCAGACGCTTGCCCCCTGCTCCCAGCTCATTCTTGTCCATCACTCGCCGGATAAAATCTTCCGCGGAAGCCGCGTCCTGAGCGACAAACACTCCCTTGCCAGCACACAAACCATCGGCCTTCAAGACCACCGGCCAATCCACTTCGGAGAGCGCAGCCACAGCATCCTGCGCGACGTCAAAAGCCCCATATATTTGCGCGGTCGGAATGCCGTGGCGCTGCAGAAACTGCTTCGCGAAGATTTTGCTACCCTCGAGTTGCGCAGCTTGCCGTGAAGGTGCGACTATCGGCCAACTGCGGCTCCGGAATGCGTCGCCAATCCCGTTCACCAAGGGCAGTTCCGGCCCGACGATGGTGAGGTCGGGACTCAGTCGCTCGGCGAGAGCAACCAGTGCCGGCACATCTGCGGGATCCGCGGGCACACACTCCGCCTCCGCTTCGATTCCCCCATTACCTGGCGCACACCAAATCTTCTCGACTCGCGGGCTCTGTTTCAGTTTCCAAACCAGTGCGTGCTCGCGCCCTCCCCCGCCGATGACCAAAATCTTCATCCCTTGCCTCTTTTACAGGACTCTTCCCGATTTCCGAACGATAGAGCCAGTCCCCATTTGTGTCAACCTAGTCGGAGTCGCCACTCTGGGACCAAAGCGGCACCGGTTCCGGAAGTGTTTCGTATCGCTTAACGGTTACTTATTGTAGGAACTGCGCGGGAATAAGCCTTCTTGCGGCAGGGCGTGCTCCTAAACTGAAGATAACATTCCTGGCGCTTGGGGCCAGGCGGGGTCAAGCCGTGCTGATTCCTTTGCGCCACGAGAGTATGAAGGGCCGCCGCTGGCCGATCATTTCGATCGCCCTCATCGTGATCAACTTCGCCGCTTTTCTGGGAACCCACTGGCAAATCGACGCGCAGAATCCCAAGCGATCTGAAGTTCGCGCGCACATTCTTCTGCTTGCTGCCATGCACCCGGAACTTAGCATGAGCCCCGATGTGCAGGAATTCGTGACCACCTTCCGCGAAAAGAATCCGTCGGTCTGGAGTCGAGTCGCTTCGCAAAACCGGGAAGTCGCAGACACCTGGGACGCGAAAATGCGCCTGATCGAAGACCCCACTGAGTTGCAGCGAGAGATGGATTCGCTCGCGAGGCAATACGCGGAACTTGAGCACGACTCGATTCTGACGCACTACGCGTTTATTCCGGCGCACCCGCAACCAATTGCGTACGTCACCGCGAATTTCCTCCACGGCGGCTGGTTGCACATTATCGGCAACATGTGGTTTTTGTGGCTCGCCGGTGCGATTTTGGAAGATACCTGGGGGCGCATTATCTACCCCATTTTTTACTTTCTCTCTGGAGCGATGGCGCTTGAGTTCTATGCCTGGGCGAATCCCGGCAGCCTGGTCCCCACGCTCGGTGCATCCGGCGCTGTCGCCGCTTTGATGGGGGCGTTCCTGGTCCGGTATCCAAAAACCAAAATCGAAATGCTGTGGCTCTTCGGCTTCGGTGTTCGGTCCTATCGATTTCACGCGCGAGCCTATTGGCTTCTTCCTATATGGTTGCTGATGGAAGTATTTTCGGGGGCGATTTTTGGGAGTTCGTCGGGAGTTGCCCATTGGGCGCACGTCGGAGGTTTCGCCTTCGGCGCCGTGGCCGCGGTCGGGCTCGGCTACTCCGGCCTGGAGCACGTCGCCAATCAAGCCATCGAGGCAAAAGTCACCTGGACCGCGGAACCTGCCATCGTGCAAGCCACTGAAAAAGTGGACGAAGGAAAATTGGACGAGGCCATCGCCATCCTGCAAACACACACTGCCAACAGTTCGGCCTCGGTTGACGCTTGGACGCTGTTGTCTCAGCTTTGCTGGCGCAAGAATGACATTCCGAAGTATCACGAAGCCATCATCAAGCTCTGTCAGCTGCACTTAAAAGCACAAAATATTGACGCCGCTTGGCAGGATTTTGGCGAGTACCTGAATTCCGGTGGCGAGCGCATGCCTGCCTCCACTTGGCTGGAGCTTTGCCGTTCCGCGGAAGGCCAGGAGAATTTTGAGCGCGCTGTGGAGGAATACGACAAGTTGGCGCGCGCCTATCCGAACGAACGACAATCGCTATTGGCGCTGATGGCTGCGGGAAGACTGTCCCTGAAGAAGTTCAACCGGCCCGCAGAGGCGCTGCGTTTTTACAAGGCTGCCGCCGATTCGCCCGTTTCCCACGTTGATTGGGACATGAACATCCAAGGTGGGATTTTGGAAGCACAAAAGGCACTGACAGCGGCCGAACTTCCCGCCACGAGATCCTAAGCTTCAGCTTTGCAGCCCCAAAATCTATCCAGTCAACCCGTTTGCCAACTCGCGGCGTCTTCAAATTACGCGACTGAGTCACTAACGTGTATACAAGTAAATACAGGTTAGCGACAAAGGGTCTGGCTTAGGCGGAGCTGGCTGCGCGAATGGGGATTGTTACGCTTGAGACGGCGTCCGAGGATGCTAGCATGTGGCAGCGGCCGTCAAAGATGCCGCCAGGGTCGATCACCATGCAAGGGGAGTGAACTTCGCCGGTGACTACGCCTTTGGCTTCAATTTCGACGCGGCCCTTGGCAAAGATCACGCCATCAAAACGGCCGGAAATGACAACGCGATTCCCCTCGATCTGACCCTCGACTTTAGCGCGTTCGCCCAAGATCACTGTCTGCTCCGAGATGATGTTCCCTTTTACGTTGCCGTCAATGCGGAACGTACCGGTGACCGTCAAGGTTCCCTCAAGAGTCACGCCTTGGTCGATGAAACCTGTCCACTCTTCGCTGCTCGCGCCCTTTGCTGCTGCGCCGGGCCACTTCCACGCCATGGCAACCCCCAAAGAGACTTCTCCCACTTTAACGACCCCCGCAGACAAGTCAACGCGGCGTTGCAAGGCAGTTGTCGAATCAGGCGATGGTTGGAAAGCGTCCGCGCCGAACGCGGGCCGACAAGCGATCACTACTTCATCAAGCGATCATACAAACCCATCAACTGGGCGTCTTCGTAGTACTCCAGCACGAGCTGTCCGGGCCGCACCTTCGTTTTTTCTCGTAACAGAACTTTGGTGCCCAGGTGGCGTTGCAGTTCGTCAAGGGCGGCGCGAATGTTCGCATCGTGCGGTACGCTCGCTGCTACGCTACCGGTGCGCGCACGGCGTGCGGCCAGACGTTCGATCTGACGGACTGTCAAACCTCCTCGCGAAGCGCGGTGAGCATAGCGCATTCGGAGTTGCGTATCGGCAACCGCCAATAGCGCACGGCCGTGCCCGGCACTCAGTTTACCTTCTTCAATCCACTCCTGAATCGTTGGCTCGAGCTTCAGGAGACGAACCGCATTGGCTACCGTCGCGCGGTCCTTGCCCGTACGTTCGGCGACAGCTTCCTGCGTGAGCTGAAATTCTTCCATGAGTCGCTCGAAAGCTCGGGCCGTCTCGATGGCGTTCAAGTCCTCGCGCTGGATGTTCTCCACCAAAGTCATTTCCAGCGCCAGCTCGTCAGAAACCTGCCGGACGATCGCGGAAACCTTGGTCAGGCCGGCGCGTTGGGCGGCGCGCCAGCGGCGCTCTCCGGCAATAAGTTGAAAGCGCCCCGCGATTGGACGGACAACGAGCGGTTGAATGATACCGCTGGTTTTGATCGACCGCGCCAGCTCATCGAGCGCTTCCTCCCGAAATCGCGTTCGGGGCTGGTACGGGCTGGGCTCTATGAGGTCAATATCGACCTGTTGTGGGCCCGCCGACATCGGTTCGCGCGCGGGCGGCGTCACGGCTCCCACGGCAGGTGGACCAGTGGGCGGCAGAACCTGCGGTTCAGGCTCCCGAATGAGCGCTCCGAGCCCCCGTCCCAGCGCGTTTCTCGGCATTGGCGATTACCTCCTGAGCCAGTTGTGTGTAGCCTTCGGCTCCCTTACTGTGCATATCATAGAAAATAATAGGCTTACCAAAACTAGGTGCTTCCGCAAGGCGGACATTACGCGGAATGACGCTCTGAAAAATTTGCGTACCGAAAAAGCTACGCAAATCCGTGGCGACTTGACGCGATAAGGTCGTCCGCTCGTCGTACATCGTGAGCAAAATCCCCTCAATCTCAAGGCTCGGATTCAAAGTTCGACGTATTCGCATAAGCGTGTCGAGGAGTTCCGAGACGCCTTCCAGCGCCAAATACTCGCATTGTATTGGCACCAGCACAGCGTCGGCAGCTACTAGGGCGTTCAAAGTCAACAAATCTAGTGCGGGAGGGCAATCCAAAATGATGAAGCGGTATTTTTCGCGAAGGCCATTCAAAACGGCTTGCAGTTTGTATTCGCGGCCTTCTGAAGAAACCAATTCGACCGCGGCACCCGCAAGATTCTTATCAGCGGGCACGACATCAAGGCCCTCGACTTGCGATTTCTGTGTGATACGATCGAAGGGTTCGTTCAAGATCAGCGAATGGTAAAGCGTGCGCCGGGCGGGATCCTTCTGAAAACCAATTGCGGCCGTTGCATTGGCTTGCGAGTCGCAATCGACAAGTAAGGTGAGTTGGCCAGCGGCCGCCAGGCAGGCAGCTAAGTTTACAGCGGTGGTGGTCTTGCCCACACCACCCTTTTGATTGGCCACCGCGATAATGCGTGCCACCGAACCCCCGCTGGGCGAAAACCTAGCAAAGGTTGGAACCAGATGCAAGATGTTTCACGTGGAACAGAACGGACGCTGTGAGAATTCCTTAGGTAGAAAGGGAGCCGACTAATGAGGGACAACGTTCCACGTGGAACACCGAATAAGAGCTTCAGCAATCGGTGGTGTTCCACGTGGAACACTCGATAGCATTAGCAGCGACTGCGGTGAATCCTTGCTGGTTTGTTCCACGTGGAACCCTACGCCGTGAACCTATTTGGCAACCCCTATTGCCTCGTCCCTACCAAGAGAAACCGCTGCAAGGAGTGGGGAACCGAAACTGGCTCCCTCCACGTCCATCCCACTAATTTCTTGATCTCGTCGATGTCGCGGCCACCAACCCAAAGAACAGCTTGGCTTGCTGCGACGCGCTCGGAGCGCGCCCAGCTCAGAAATTTGTCAAATTCACCCAAGGCGCGCGAGCAAACAAAATCCAGAGGCGCGACCTCCTCTCCGAGCTCCTCGTACCTGCTGACGAGCACCCGAGTATCGGTCAGGTCGAGCTCGCGTACCACCTCGGCCAAAAACGTGGCCTTCTTCACGTTTGATTCGATCAAAAACACGTGAAGGTCTGGGCGCGCAATTTTGAGCGCCAAGCCCGGAAAACCTCCGCCGGATCCCACGTCGGCTAGCCGACCCGCGGATAGCGGCACCGCAACCGCAGCATACATGGACTCGCAGAAGTGTCGGTACAACACCTCCACGGGATCGCGAATAGCCGTCAGGTTCACTTTTTCATTCCAGGCCAACAGCATCGACATGTATCGCTGAATTGAGGCCACTTGCTCGGGAGTAATCTGCAATTGGAATTCGCGCAGCGCCTTGTTGATAACTTCCGCCGACAATGGAGCCGCACTATTAGTTAACATAATATTGCACTTCAATCGCGCTGCTCTGTAACTGCTTTTGAGTTAATGAGATAGCGAGGCCCTGCAATTCCGGCAACGAAATCCACGCCCATGTGCCACGCGACGACGGGCACCAAGCTGCCAAGAGCAACTCGCGAAATTCCGAACAAAATCCCTAGCAACATCGTGCTGACAAATCCGGAACGGCCCTGGTAGAGATGCGCTAGTCCGAAGATGATGGACGAGAACAGTATCACCACTCCGACTGGCAAGCCCGTGCGACTGAGGACGGCCATAGCAAATCCGCGGTACAAGAACTCCTCGCACAGTCCCGCCGTGACAGCCAAGGCGAAGAAGGGAATCAGTTCCATCTTGCTTTGCGGAAGAATGCGTTCCGCGAGGGCCTGGAGCGGCCTTCGCAGCGGGCTTGTCGACCGCCCCATGCGTCGGAGGTTCATCCATTGGAGCGTCACGATGAGCGCGGCGCCGAGCAGCGTAATAACGAAGAGCCTGAAGCGCTCCGGAATCGCCAAACCGAGCTGTGCGGCAGTAAATCCGTGCGCCCAAGCACGCCAGACGGCCACGGCTGCCACGATCCACTGAAACGCGATGGTCGAGCAGTACAACGACAGCCGCTCTGCCGGTTCGACTCGTGGCTTGGCCAGAAGATGCTGCAGTTTCGCGCGGCCGCGCCACGGCACAATCACGACCAACACGAAAAAGATCAGCAGAATGTCCCAGGGCATCCGGCGATAAGAGCACGTTCCGGCGCAAATACGCAATACTTGAACGGATGTTACGAGCAGCAAAACAGTGGCATCCTTATAATGCAATCAGTGACGAAGTCAGAGAGGTGTTCCGTTGGCGACGCAAGTGAAACTGACCTCCATGGCTAAGGCGGCGGGCTGTGCCGCAAAACTGAATCCCGCCACTCTCGAAGCGGTGCTGCGGAAGCTGCCGCGGCAAACGGATCCCAATGTCCTGGTGGGCTTTGATACCAACGACGACGCCGGAATTTACAGAATCGCCGAGGACCTGGCGCTCGTACAGACCGTCGACTTCTTCACTCCGATTGTGGATGACCCCTATCTATTCGGCCAAATCGCCGCCGCCAACGCGCTTAGTGACGTATACGCGATGGGCGGCAGGCCGATATCGTCGCTTTCCATCGTAGGTTTTCCGGAAAAGGGTGACCCTGCAATTCTCGAGCAAATCATTCGCGGCGGTCTGGCGAAAATGAGCGAAGCGGGCTGCAGTGTGATTGGGGGTCACTCGATCCGCAACGAAGACATGTTGTTCGGCTATGCGGTCACAGGCTTGATCAATCCGCAGCGAGTGTGGCGCAACGTTGGCGCGCGCGAAGGCGATGCGCTGTTGTTCACGAAGCCGCTCGGAACAGGCGTTATCACCACGGCGCTAAAAAAGGATCGGGCCACAGCAGAATCTCTGGCGGCTGCGGTTTCGGCGATGACTATGCTAAACCGGGATGCCGCGGCGGCGCTGCAAAAAATTGACGAGAAACTCAGCGACTCACCAAGTGTTCACGCCGTCACCGATGTCACCGGCTTCAGCTTGCTGGGTCATGCGCGTGAGATGGCGCTTGGTGATCCGACGCACGGGATTGCGGCCATGTCCTTTGAAATTGACCATTCTGCCTTTGCCTATTTCCCCGGCGCGGTCGAGGCGGCGCGCGAAGGTCATCTCCCCGCGGGACTCAAGAACAATCGCGCCTTTGTGAGCGACTGCGCCGGATTCGCGCCGAGCGTCGCGGCCGAGTATCAGGATCTGCTTTTCGATCCGCAAACTTCCGGCGGTCTGCTTGTCGCCATCGCTCCAGAAGCGGCGGAAACCGCTCTCGCTACTTTGCAAAGTCACGGCGTTGCCGCGCGGCGAGTTGGCAGAGTCGTGGCCAAGCGCTCTCCGCTCCTCGCGGTGGGCTGAAATGCGCTCGACTGGGGCAATCCGGTAGACTCCCCCGCATGGATACCATCACTCACGGCATCGCCGGCGCGCTTATCGCGAAGGCGGCTTTTCGCGGCCAAGACATGCTCGGAGCAAAACCGCTGAATCGCGAACGAATCATTACCTGGTCGCTGATGTTAGGCGCGATGTTCCCGGACTCCGACGTCCTTCGGGAATTTGTCTCGCGCAACGATCTCCTCATCGTGACCTGGCATCGCAGCATCACGCATTCACTCGTTTGTCTTCCCATTTTTGCGGTGGCTCTCGCTGCGCTGACGCGCTGGTTTGTGCGCTGGCGCAAATGGGACTCGCCGTCCTTTGGCACGCTGATCGCAGTCTACGCCGTGGGCATTCTCAGCCATATTCTTCTCGATCTGGTCACGTCTTTCGGCACGATGATCTGGTCGCCTGTGAAATGGTCGCGCCCCGCCTGGGACCTGATCTTCATCATCGATTTCACGCTGACTGCGATTCTTCTCGCGCCGCAGATTGTCGCGTGGGCTTATGCAAAAGAGGAAGGATTGCAGCGGCGCGCGCTCGGAAGCTGGATAGCGTTTGCGGTAGCCACGCTGGGGGTCGCGGCGATTGGGCGTGCCGTGGGCGCACCGCTCTCCTTGAGCGGTATTCTAGCGGCGGTTGTCATATTTGCTGCCGCCTTCCTTTTGCCCGCGGTTCGCAAGTGGGGGTTGCGCGTGCGGCTCGCGTCGTGGAATTTGGCAGGCTTGTTGATCGCGTTCGGCTATATCGGAGCTGCGGCTTACGCGCATCGCGTCGCACTTAAACGCGTCGACAAGTTCTCGTCGTCATTGCACCTGGACGTGCAATCGCGAGGCGCTCTTCCGTTCCCGCCGTCGATGTGGCATTGGGACGGATTGATCCGCGCGCCGCGCGGCGTCTACGAGCTGCGCATGGATCTCAGCGGCGACTCCACAGAGGTTCAGGCAGCCTCTGCCGGCCCTGACGCGGGTTCATCCTTGAGTTACCGCTTTTATCCCGACGCCGCTCCTAATCCTTACATCGAAGCGGCCAAGCGCCTGCCGGAAGTTCAGACCGTTCTATGGTTCGCCCGCTTTCCGGTGACGCGCTTTCACAAAGAGGGCGCTGACGCCATCGTTGAGATCTCCGATTTACGTTTTCCCCAAATGAGGCCCGACCGGCCGTCATCATTTACTTACAGAGTGCGTCTCGCCGCCGACGGAACAGTGCTGTCGCAAGGCTGGGTCAAACCCAAATAGCACAGGCTCCGGCCCATCGCGTCGCGGGGCAAGTCTATCTGTGGAAGTACAAGCTTAGCTCGAGGGTTTGTGGTCCGCTGGATGGATTACCACTTGGCGGTGCTCGCCGACGCCCACGCTTTCCGTGCGCACACCCGGCATGTCCTTCAGCGCAAGATGCACGATGCGGCGTTCGCGCGAGGTCATCGGATTCAGCCGAAAGGGCTGCTTGGAGGTCTGCACGCGCTCGGCAGCCACTTTCGCGGTCATGCGCAGTTCTTCAAAGCGCAACGCGCGATAACCGCCGCAATCGATGTGAATCTTTTCGTGATGCTCCGGCTCCAGCCGCAAAGCGCGAAACGCAAGATGCTCGAGGGCCTTCAATACCTCCGCGCCTCGCTCCAGCAAGATCTCTTTGTCGCGGCCGTCTACGTCGGCGAGGACTTCCGCGTCGCCGCCAGCACCGGGGGCAACGACGCTCATGGTGACCTTCAATTGAAACCCTGCCGCGCGGATAATCTTCTCCAGAAAATCGCGCAGGGCGTCCGCTGCAGCTTGCCGATCGAGTTTCCCGTTCTGAATAAGTTCTTGAGCCATGACCTCAAACAATCAAAGAGAGTGGAGCGACCTGCAGAGCCCGATTGCGATTCCGTTACTGTTTCTTGCCCTTCTTTCCTTGCGTCTGGATCGCCGCCGCCGGCAGCGGATGCGTGCGGTTCAGCCACCACTGCTGCAGGATGCCGACCAGGCTACTGGTAAGAATATACACGGCCAGGCCGCTCGAGATGGGGGAGATCATGAACAGCCCGGCCATGGTCACCGGCATGATCTTCATCATCATCTGCTGCTGCGGGTCGGTGGTGGTCATCGGGGTCATCTTCGACACCAGGTACATGGAAAGGCCCATGATGATCGGCAAAATGTAATACGGGTCTTTCGCGGACAAGTCCCTGATCCAGCCAAACCAGGGCGCATGCCGCAGTTCGATGGCGTAGCGCAGCACGGTGTTCAACCCGAACCAAATAGGCATCTGCAAGAACATCTGGAAGCAGCCGCCCACGGGGTTGATTTTCTCGCGGCTGTACACCGCCATTACTTCTTTGTTCATCTCCGCTTTGCGCGGATCACGCATGGAATATTTTTTGTACTTTTCCTGGATCTGCTTGATCTCAGGAGCCACACGCTGCATTTTCAGCGTCGTGCGATAGCTGGAAATGCGCAGCGGAAAGAGGAGCATGTTGACGACGAGCGTCAACACGACGATATCCCAGCCCCAATTCGGGACGTAGGTGTGCAGCCATTTCAATGCGTGGAACAGCGGATCAGCGATAAACTCCAGCCACCCGAAATTCACCAGCGAGTGCAGCGGCGGGTTCATCTTCTTCAGTTCGTCGTAGTCCTTCGGGCCCACATAGATGCGCAGGGCCAAAGGCTGCGCCGAAGTTGCCGTCTGGATTTGCGGAACGGGTTCGTCCGTGTCTTTACCTTCTACCTGAACGGTGCGGGGAACCTTCCAGTAGCGAACTTCGAGACTCCCAGGAGGCGCGCCGCCCGGCGGCAGAAACACCGCGGTGAAGTAACGGTCCTGGATTCCGGCCCAATCCTTGCCGCCCTGCCATACTCCATGCGGCCACTTCTCCGGCCCCTCCAACTTCTTGGCCATGATGTTGGTGAGCTTGCCGTTCTCGCTGTAGAAGAGGGAAACGGTATCGATTGGCGCGGGATTGGACACCGTCAAATCACCGAAGCCGCCCAGCCAACCTATCCCGGCGACGATGGGCGCGCCGTTGAACTTCGCCGACGTCTCGACGCGCACGACGTAGGTATGGTCGAAGTGAAAGCGTTTAGTGACTTCCAGGTGACCGTCGCTCCAACTGAATTCGGCATCGGCTGGCGCGTGCAAATTGCTCGCCGGGGTAGATACTTGATACAGCGCGCTGTTCGCTGCGGACTCCTGCTGCTCGTCATTCAACGCCACTGCAAACGGCCATCCTCCGGTCTGCTGCGCGGCGTCGGGATGCACCAGATCGAGAATGCGGGGCGGCTTCGAGTCGTCCGTATATTTTTTGAGCTGCCAGCTCTTCACAACCGCGCCGTGGTTTGAGAACTCCACTCGATAGAGGTCGTTCTCCACTACGATGGTCCGCTCTTGCGCTTCGCTCCTAGGCGGAATGGCCGCTTGCGCAACGCCGGACATACTGGTGGCCGCCCTTTTGGAAGCTGCCGGGCCAGGAGCCGATGGCGCAGTGGCGCTCGGCGTGCCGCCTCCCGGAGTTGTGGGTGCAGGCGCCGTCTGCGCTGGGCGGTTCGCCTGCGGTAGATTCGTCGGCGGCTTCGGCCCAAAGAACTTGGCCCAAAGCAAGATCACGACTAGGGACAGGAGCGAGGCCACGACGATGCGCAACTCGTGCGTTAGCTTGAACTTCTTCTGCGGTTCGCTCACGAATGCGCCTCTTCCGTTGTGGCAGCTGTACAGCGAGGGGTGGCGTCAGGAACGGGGTCGTATCCGAACTTGCGCGACAGGGGGTGGCAGCGCAACAGGCGCTTGAGCGTTAGCCATGCTCCATGCGCGACGCCAAAGCGCTCGATTGCCTCGTACGCATACATCGAGCATGTGGGCTCGAATCGGCAGCTTCCGCCGACCAGCAGCGACAAATATGCCTTGTAAAATCGCAGTGCTCCGAGCGCGAGGCGCACGCCGCGGCTTCGCGGTGAGTTGCTTATGCACTCGGCATGAGGCGCAACAAGTCCGCTGTCAGCGACGCAAACTCCGCCTTCGCCACATTGCTCTTCGGGTGTATGACGATGTCCCATCCTGCAGGTATCTCCAGACGATGGCAGCGCACAACTTCCCGCACGCGCCGCCGGATGCGATTGCGCACTACCGCGCCGCCGAGTGCCTTCTTGATGCTGAATCCAAAGCGGCTGTGCGGCAGTTGGTTCGCGCGAAGAAAAACGGTGAAGTGTGAATTCGAGCGGCGTTTCCCGGCACGGTATACGGCGTCAAACTCTCCGCGCCGCACCAGCCGCGCCTCGCGCGGAAAATCCAGGCGCTCCGCGCTATTCGGGAGTGAGCCGATGACGGCCCTTCTTGCGGCGCGCCGCAAGCACCTTGCGGCCTCCTGCGGTCTTCATGCGCGAGCGGAAGCCGTGAGTCTTGGCGCGCCGGCGCTTGCGCGGTTGATAGGTGCGCTTTGGCAAAGAAATCCCCCTTATAGAATACGAACCGCGGCCCTCACAAATTTCGGCCGCAGGCCCACAAGCCGCGTCCGCGGCGTTCTGCGAATCAATTAGTGTAGTCGACCCGCGCGCACACGGTCAAGAAAGCGGACAGATCAGCGTTTCTTGGCCCAGTATTCGTCGTAGGCCGCCAAGTAGCGATCCACATCTTTGCGCAGCAAATAGTATGGGGTAGACAGGCGAATCTTCGAAGGCCCGCCGCCGCGAATGCGGATTTTCTTGTTCTGCCACATCCATGTTTCGATCTCCATGATCTGGATGGGCGGCACGTTGACCGATGCAATCGCGCAACGTAGCGCGCTATCCGGCGAGGTCCAGGACTCGGCTCCGCGCTTCACCATTTCGCCCAGGATGTAATCGGCCATCTTTCGGTGCCGCCGCTCGATGCGATCCAAGCCGATGTCATTCGCAAGCTTTACGGAAGCGCGCATTCCCCACAATGACGGCACATTCGAGCTGCCGATGCGTTGAAAGCGTTCGGCGCGCAGCTTGGGCTCGTCCCACCCGGCGGTGACAATTGTGTTCCAAAGGCGATCGATCACCTCGTCGCGCACATAGAGAAAGCCGCTGCCCTTCGGCGCCTGTAGCCACTTATGCGGGCTGGACGAGTACATGTCGCAGCCCAGGTCATGAACGTCCAGCGCCATCATTCCCACGACGTGCGCGCCGTCCACTGCCGAAAGAATGCCTTTCGATCGCGCCAATGCACAAAGTTCCTTGGCTGGCAACACCACTCCCGTAACTGTTGTGATGTGGCTGAAGAACAAGACCCGCGTCCGCGGCGTGATCGCATCGTTGACGAGATTTAGCACCGCTGCCGCGTTCGGCACCGGCTTCGGCAGCGTGATCTTCTTCACCACAATGCCGTAACGCTTGGCGCGCAGGTTGAAGGGATGCTCGCCGCCGGGATGCTCCTGGTCGGTCATCAGCACCTCATCGCCAGCCTTCAAGTCCACGCCATTTGCGATGTAGCTGTTCGCCTCGGTGGCGTTGCGCACCAGCGCAATCTCATCCCGTTTGCAGCCGACAAACGCCGCCAGCGGATCGCGAAACTCGTTCCAGGCACCATAGCCCCAGATCGGGTAATCCTCGGGATCGCTCTGCGCCATCTTCTCCGTCTCGTTGTAGCCATCGAAGATCGCCCGCAACACCGGCGCAGGCGAAGACCCCACCGTGCCGTTGTTCAAATACACTTCGTCCTCCGGAATCAGAAACTGCTTGCGCAGCTCCGTCCAGTAAGCCTCTTCGTTGGAATCGTACAGCCCGCGATCCGGCAGTTGACCCGGCGCCTGCGCCAGTTGCGCAAGAAGCTCGCCGCCAAAATTCAGCGCCGCTCCCACGGCTGCAGCGCCCGCAAACGACGACAGAAACCCTCGACGATCGACCATCTCGCATCCTCCGGCACAAAACATGCGCGGATTCTATCCGGATTGCGTCATTACGACAACGAATGCTCTGAGAAAGCTTGCGGCTCCCTGTCAACCGCATTACTGTACGTAGCACCAGTTCCTCACTGAGAAGATCGAAGTGCCTTTTGCGGCAGGCTCCATGCTGCACGCCAAGGAAGATGCAGGTCATATCGAGAGGACGTGAAAATGATTCTGCGTGCGCGTAACGCCGCCATGCTGGCAATTCCGCTGATGTTTCTGGTATCAAGCTATTCCGTCGCCCAAGAAAAAACCGGCACCAAACAGGACGTCGAAAAGCGCCTGAAAGCCGCACAGAAGCCCCAAGCCGGAACGCCACTCGATAATGTCGTCAAAACGCTCTTCGCTGCTCACACCTTTGAACAGGTTGCTCTTTCGCCTGACGGCAATTCCATCGCCTGGGTGGAAGCCGTGCATTCTAAGAGTGGCGCGGGGTCCGGCAGCACAGTCATCTACGTAAAAAATCTTAAGTCGAGCACGCCGCCAAGGCGCATCGGTGCAGGCGTTGCCGATTCACTCCACGCCGAAAGCAATGTCGCCTGGTCGCCCGACAGTCAGAAAATCGCTTTCCTCTCCGACGCCGCTAAGAAGGGGCAGTTCCAGCTCTATGTCACCAATCCCGCAGGCGGCGCCGCAAAAATGCTCACGAATGTCAAAGGATTCCTGGCCAAGCCCGGCTGGTCGCCCGACGGCAAGACCATCGCGATCCTCTTTACGGAAAACGCCACGCGCGCCTCCGGTCCCCTCGTCGCGGAAACCGCGGCAACGGGTGAGATCAAGGATGCCTTCTTCGAGCAGCGCCTAGCCCTGGTCGATGTCGACGCCGGCAAGCTGATCCAAATCACCCCCTCCGACACCTATATCTACGAATACGACTGGTCGCCGGACGGCAAGCGCTTCGTTGTCAGCTCTGCCCTCGGCAACGGCGACAACAACTGGTGGATTGCCGAACTCTCCACGCTCGACGCCGCCACCGGCCTGATGAAATCCATCTACAAACCCAAGCTGCAAATCGCCAATCCCGTCTGGTCCCCCGACGGCAAACAAATCGCCTTCATCGAAGGCATCATGAGCGACGAAGGCCTGACCGGCGGCGACATTCACATGATCGCCAGTGACGGAGGCGAGGCGAAAAATCTCACGAAGGATATGAAAGCCTCCGCCGCATGGCTCGGCTGGCAACACGACAAGAGAATTCTGATTAGCGAATTTGTCGGCGGCAACAGCGCCATTGCCACGCTCGATCCCGCTAGCGGCAAGATTGAGCAGCGCTGGTCCAGCGACGGCATGCTCACCAGCAGCAGCACTTTCAGCTTCACGCTTTCGGCCGCTAACGACGGCACCAGCATCGCTGGCGTTTTCCAGTCCTTTGCGCATCCGCCCGAAGTGGTTCTGATCAACGGTAATCCTGCCAACATGACTCCCGTGACCTCTCGCAACAAAGGCCTTTCGCCCGCCTGGGGCGAAGCGAAGAGCATTTCCTGGAAAAATGATGGTCACGAAGTGCAGGGCTGGTTGCTCTATCCACGTGGCTTCGACCCGGCGAAAAAATATCCCATGGTGGTCAACGTCCACGGCGGACCCTCGTTCATTTCGCTTTCCCACTGGCCTGGCAGCCACGACTTCGCCGCCGGCCTTGCCGGCATGGGCTATTTTGTCCTCTACCCCAATCCACGCGGGAGCTACGGTCAAGGCGAAGCCTTCGCCCGCGCCAACGTCAAGGATTTCGGCTATGGCGATTTCAAGGACATACTCGCGGGCATCGACGAAGCCATTCGCGTGGCCCCCATCGATCCCAACCGCCTCGGCATCACAGGCTGGAGCTATGGCGGCTTCATGACCATGTGGGCCGTCACGCAGACCAATCACTTCAAGGCCGCCATGGCCGGCGCGGGCCTCTCCAACTGGCAGTCCTACTATGGCCAAAACTTAATTGATCAGTGGATGATCCCATTCTTCGGCAAGTCCGTTTACGACGACCCTGAGGTTTACGCCAAGAGCTCCCCCATCAACTTCATCAAGAAGGCCAAGACGCCTACGCTGATCTTGGTGGGCGACAGCGATGGCGAAGTTCCCGCCCCGCAGTCTTATGAATTCTGGCACGCCCTCAAGACCCTCGGCGTTGAAACCCAATTCGTGGTCTACGAGCACGAAGGCCACCTCTTCGCCAATCCCAAGCATCAGCGTGACGTTATCGCTCGCACCCTCGCCTGGTTCGACGCTCACCTGCGCCAATAGGGGGAGACTTTTAGGATTGCGACGGCTTTGCTGGGGAACTTAAGTTGGGAGCTGGCTAGACAGACGGGCGCGGTGTTTTGCGCCCTACGTGGAGAGAACAGGACCACCCACGGGAACCGCTAACTAACCACCCGAGAATGAAAAAGGGGGCTGGTGCAAGCCCCCTCTTTCCTTAGAACTGACCCCCCAAAAACCGGAATCCCAGTCGAGGTTGGGTTCCAGCCACCCCGGGAAGCCAATCTTTTTAACAGCGTTGGTTAAAAGAGAGCAAACCGTGTGCCAGCATTTCATCGGAAATTCACAGTCAAGCACCCGCATGAAACTACGGGAGTTAGCCTGACTGCAGAGCCTGGCGTCGTAAGACTGCTGGTTTTGACCTACAAAATCCCACAGGCAAACCCGCACCTGCATCCATTCTTTGGGAGAGACACGGCTGTTACACCGATGTGACACCGCAATTCTTCGTAAGGGGTCGAGGCGGTCTGACGAAAGTAACTGAACCGACGCGACGCACAGTTCCGATGGGACCACAACACGACGTTGCGGCCAACGATCAGGCACCGATGGAGGCGCGCAACGCGTCCGCTAAAGACTGGCTATAACGTTGGACGTCCGCGTCGTGCTCGGCTTCGACCATGACACGGGCCAGCGGCTCCGTCCCCGAATAGCGCAACACCACCCGGCCATTGTCGCCCAGCGCCGATTGCGCCTCGGCAAGCGCACGAGACACCTGCGGCAGGGATTCCAGCGGCGGCTTGGATTTCACCCTTACGTTCACGATAGTCTGAGGGTAGTCTTTGAGCCCGGTGATTAAGGATTCCAGTCTTCCATTCATCGAAACCAGGGACGCAATTTTTACCGCCGTCAGCAAACCGTCTCCGGCGGGCGAATCGTCAAGAAAAATGACGTGGCCGGACTGCTCGCCGCCCAGCACGTTGTTGCTGCGAATCATTTCCTCAAGCACGTACCGATCGCCGACAGCGGCGCGGCCCAGCTCGATTCCCTCCCGCGCAAGAATCCGTTCCAGTCCAAGGTTGGACATTGAAGTTGCCACCACGCGATTGCCCTTCAGCTTTCCAGCCGATTTCAAGTGGCGTGCCGCAGCCAACAATACGCCGTCTCCGTTTATGACCCTACCCGACTGGCACACGAACATGGCACGGTCCGCATCGCCATCAAATGCGACACCCAGCGCCGCCCGCTCCGCTACCACGCGCTTTTGCAATCCTTCCAGGTGCAGCGACCCGCAATCCGCGTTGATGTTGCGCCCATCAGGCTGGGCGCCCATAGCAATAACCTTCGCGCCGAGGGACTCAAAAAGTTCCGGGCCAAGTTTGTACGCAGCGCCGTTGGCGCAGTCCAGAACCATGCGCAGGCTGGAAGGCTTGGCGCCCGGAATCACCCGGCTGCGGAGGAAATCGAGATACCGAGCGTCTAAAGATTCGTCCGCCACGAGTGCCGGCGGACTTTTGGGCGCCGGTTCGTCGCGGTATTTGAAGATTTCTTCTTCTAGTATTTCCTCGACGGCATCCGGAAATTTCATCCCGGCACTGGAGAAGAGCTTCACGCCGTTATCGTGAAAGGGATTGTGAGAGGCGGAAATGACCACGCCGGCTTGGAAGCCCCTTTGGCGCACTAAGCAGGCGACGCCGGGCGTAGTGATAATGCCGGCGAAGTCGACCGCCACTCCCGCATGGCCAAGGCCCGCGGCTAGAAGCGCCGCGATGTGCGGACCCGACTCGCGGGTATCCATCCCAATCAGCACGCGAGCTGCGGGACTGGTCTGCTTTAAATAGGTCCCGAGCGATCGCCCGGTGGCATACAGCGTAGCGTCGTCCAAGGGAGACGTGCCTGGCACGCCCCGAATACCGTCAGTTCCGAAGAGCTCTTTGGGCATTAGCAGAGGCGGTCTTGAAGAAAGACCGCGAGAGGGCCGACCGCAAATGGCTGGCCTAGATTGAGTCTAGCATGGGCTTCGGCATAACTTGGCTCGCGTGTGTTGTGAGTCACTGTACGACCGCGAGCACTACATGCTTTCTCATTTCAGCCCATACTTCTTACGCTTTTCTAACAGCGTCTTGCGGCTGATGCCAAGAATCGTCGCGGCCTGGCTGATTTTGTAGCGCGTGGCTTCCAGCGTTGCAGCGATAACTTCCTTCTCCACATCCTCCAACGACCGCAGCCCCCCGATCATCCCTGATGTTCCGGCCGCGGCAGCTCTAATATTTTCCGCAAAATGCTCGGGCTCGAGCATTTCCACGCGATTAAAAACGACCGCGCGCTCCAGCGCGTTGCGCAATTCGCGAATGTTGCCCGGCCACGGGTATGCGGCCAGCATCCTCCGGGAGCCCTCGCTAAGCTGCACGCCCGTTCGTGCGTGCACCAGTGACAGCGCCGCCAGAAAGTGGTCCGCCAGCAGCAGAATGTCGGCACGACGTTCACGCAGCGGTGGCACCGCGATGGTTAACACGTTCATGCGGAAGAACAAATCTTCCCGGAAACGGCCGGCGGTCACGGCTGCCGGAAGATCCACGTTGGTCAACGCCATCAGCCGGGCTTCGATGCGCAGGGTTTCCGTGCCGCCCAGCCGTTCGAAGGAGCGCTCTTGCAGTACGCGCAGCAGCTTGCTCTGCGCCGCCGCCGAAAGTGCGGCGACTTCGTCGAGCACGATCGTTCCGTTGCCGCCAAGTTCAAAGCGCCCGAGTTTGCGCTCGACGGCGCCGGTGAACGCTCCGCGTTCGTGGCCGAATAGTTCGCTCTCGACAAGCTGTGGAGGGAGGCTGGCGCAATCAATCTTGAGAAACGGCGCGTCGCGCCGCGGCCCCAACTCGTGGATCACGCGCGCCAGGTAATCCTTGCCCGAGCCACTACCACCGATGATCAGCAGCGTGCTGGGTGCGGCGGCAACTTTCTGCGCCAACTCGAAGACGCGTTGCGACGCCGGATCCGCGGAGATCCACGGCAGCCGCTCCGCCGTCATTTTGAAACCGCTTCGCCGGGAGCGTGAGAACCGCCCATCGCCACGTTTCGCGTGCCGTGGCCGGACCCGCCTTCTGGCTCATCGGGAATTTCCAGCTTCTGCGCCGACCTCCACAGCCGTTCGAGGTCGTAGTAACGCCGCGCCTGCTCGCTGAACACATGCACGATAAAACTGCCAAAATCGAGCAATGCCCATTCCGACGAGCCATGCCCTTCGCGGTGCTCCGGCGAGCGCCCGAGCTGCTTGTAAAGCTGCTCCTCGACCTCCGTACAGATCGCCTGCACCTGCGGCGTGCTGAACCCTGTGCAAATCACGAAGTAGGAAGTAAACGCGCCCACTCCGCTGAGATCGAGCACGGAAATGGCCGATGCTTTTTTGTTCTGCGCCGCCTCGACTGCGAGCCGCACGCCTTGTGGCAATGAGTTGTAGTTCACCGGTAAAGACCCTGTTTCAAAATGTATTCCTCGACGCGCGCCGCGACAAGTCCGTGGATGGATTGTTCGCGATGCGCGCGCCGCCGAATGTCTGTCGCAGAAACTTCGCTGGCCACATTTTCCAGCAAGTACACGCTGGTGCGGTTCAGGTGCGCAACCACGCTGGACTCGTGCATCGCTTCGCCCTCTTTTCTTTTTCCATCGCGCGCCATCAGCTCTGGCGGAATCACCAGCCGCAGCGCTTCCGCGCGAATGCCCGGCCGGTTGGCCACCACAAAATCGCAAAGGCCCAGGAGCGTCTCGTATTCCTTCCACATCGGAATATCCAGAAACGCGTCCGCGCCAATAATGAAATAGATGCGGTCGCCATGCCCATGGTACGTGTGCCGGAAATAGCGCACTGTATCAACGGAATAGTGCAATTGCGCGCCGCTAAAATCTTCTCCCGCCTCGGCCACCGACGGAACAAAGTGAGGATGCTCCGTGCACGCCAGCGCCACCATCGCAAACCGATGCGGAAAAGGCGCAAGGTGCTGCTTCAATTTGTGCGGCGGCCTGCTCGCAGGAATGAAATGAATTTCGTCGAAATTGAATCGCCGGTCGGCGGCCCTGGCCACCGCCAGATGCCCGGAGTGAATCGGGTCGAAGGAGCCTCCAAAGAGCGCGATGCGGCGAGGATGATGTTTTGTGGCGGTGCGCTGCGCTTGCGCGGTGGTCAATACGCCTCCAAGAGCTTATGACCTGCATCTTCTCACAAATTCTCGAAGCGCGCGGAGGATGTATCGGCCGCATTTTCGTGTGAGGCACGCTGGATCTCGGATGTCGATTCCGGCGCCGCTTTGGGGATCTTATCGAGCGCGTCCGCAATCGACCTCACCAGTTCTCGCACGCCTTCGCCCGTCGCCGCCGATATCGAGTGGAACTCCAGCCCTCGCTCCCTGCAAAATTCGCGCAACGCGTCCAGCCGCGTGCGGTCCGTCGTGGCATCAAGCTTCGTCGCCACCACCATCATCGGCTTTTCGGCCAACGAATCGCTGAACGCCCGCAGCTCTCCCGAAATCACCTCGAAAGAATGAATAGGGTCCGCCTCGGAAGCATCACTCGTATCGATTAGATGTACCAGCAGCCGCGTGCGCTCGACGTGCCGCAAGAATCGGATCCCCAAGCCGGCGCCCTCATGCGCGCCTTCGATCAATCCCGGCAGGTCGGCGACGACATACGTTCGCCCAATCTCTCTCCCCTCGCTGCCTCCGCCGCCATCCGCGTTAACAACTCCAAGGTTCGGCTCGAGAGTCGTAAACGGATAGTTCGCAATCTTCGGCCGCGCCGCGGAAATGACGGAAATCAGCGTCGATTTCCCTGCGTTCGGAAACCCTACCAATCCCACGTCAGCCAGTAGCCTTAACTCCAGCCGCAGGTACCGCTCTTCGCCGGGATGCCCATCCTCATGTTCCCGCGGAGCCTGGTGCCACGGCTTCGCGAAATTCTGATTCCCACGCCCGCCGCGCCCGCCCTTCGCAACCAGCACGCGCTGCCCCGGCGCCGCTAAATCCGCGATCGTCTCTCCGCTTTCGTCGAATACCAGCGTGCCCACAGGCACCCGCAAAATCATGTCCGCGCCCGAATGTCCCGTGCAGTTCGAACCTTCTCCGTGGCGCCCGCGATCGGCCTTGAATTCGCGGTTGTACCGGTAGCGCAGCAGCGTGTTGTCGTTCGGATTCGCTTCCAGGTAAATGCTGCCACCGTGCCCGCCGTCGCCCCCGGACGGGCCGCCGCGCGGCACGAATTTCTCCCGCCGGAACGCGACGCAGCCGTTCCCGCCGCTCCCGGCCTTCACAAGAATTTTCGCTTCGTCAACAAACACAGTCCCTACTTCCTCTTAAAAAACGATAACATAGGCGTTCGGCATCAGTGCAAATCATCAAATCTTCGGAGGTCAATCAGCGTGTCTCGTATCCGTGTGTGGCTGCGTCGCGCCGCAATCCTGCTCGTGCTCCTGGCTATTCTCTTCGGCGTCGGCGCTTACGTCTTGTACTTCCGCCGAGACGCGCTGCCCGCCGCTCCCCCACACGCCCGCGTAGCGCCCACAGTCTCTCCGCTGAAGGGCCTCGCCGCCTGCTGGGTCGAAACCGGCAGCACCTTCACCGGATATTCCTTCGCCATGACGGCCGGAAGCATTCTCGTCAAGCATCCCGCCGGCGATCTGCTGATCGATACCGGAAATTCCATGCATTTCGACGACGAAATCACTGGTTATCCGTTCCTGCTGCGCCTCAAACTCAAAAATCTGGCGGGTCAGCTAAATCCCGAAGTGCCGCTTCCGGAACTTATGCGCCTCGTCGGCGGTGACCCGACCAAAATTCGCTGGGCAATTCTCTCTCACGCGCACCTGGATCACGCTGGAGGTTTGATGGATCTGCCTCGCGTTCCGGTTCTCCTCACCCGCGAAGAGTTGCAGTTCGCCTTCGATCCCGCCGTGCAAGCCAAAGGCTTCGTGATTCCCGCCCATACGCGAAGATTTCCGCCTGCCGACTCACCCACGCTGAAATTCGATCCCCATCCGTATGAGACTTTCGACGAAAGTACCGACCTCTACGGCGACGGCTCGGTCGTGGTCGTGCCCCTGGGTGGTCACACTCCCGGCAGCGTTGGCATCTTCGTGAACGTGGACCCGCATCACCGTCTTTTCTACGTCGGCGATGCCGTCGATGAGGAGCGCGGCTTCGAGGACCGCGTCGGCAAATCACTGTTGCTGCGAGACAGCGACAACGATCCCGCCCGCGCTAACGAAATCGTCGCCAAGCTCAACCAACTCCACAAAATGGTTCCGGAGCTCGCCATCATTCCCGCGCACGGTCGCAGCGCCTATCTCAAATTCTTCCCCGGCGGCGCGCTAAGCTGCGTTTCTTCTGACGCCCCTCGGTAAAACAAAAACGGCTCAGCCGGAGCCGAGCCGCACAATTTGGAGTGCGGCGGTCTTGCCGCCGCTTTTCCGCACGCAGCGCTTGAGCTATCTAGGGCAAGCCTACTGCAGACGATCTAGTTGACCGCAGCCGCTTTCGCCTGCTCAGCCGGTGTCACGCTAATGAACCGCCCATGGCGGCCCTTGTCCTCAAACGTCACGTAGCCGGTCACCAGCGCGTACAGCGTATCGTCCTTGCCCTGTCCGACATTTACGCCAGGTTGATGCTTGGTGCCGCGCTGCCGAACCAAAATCGTTCCCGCATTGACAAGCTGCCCGCCAAAGCGTTTCACACCCAGCCTCTGTCCGTGGGAATCCCGGCCGTTCGTCGACGACCCGCCGCCCTTCTTATGTGCCATGACTCAATCCTCTTCTCTGAATTTCTCGCCGCTGCACCTCAAGCCTTCAGGCCCGAGGCGTTTCGTAGCCCGCGCTACAACTTAATATCGCTGACCTGCACAGCCGTAAAATTCTGCCGGTGTCCGCGCGAAATCTTATACTGGTTGCCCTTCTTGAACTTAAGCACCGTCAATTTCTTCGCGCGCCCCTGGTCAACAATTTTGCCCGTGACGGTCACTTTCGACGCGTCCGATCCAAGAACCACCTTCTTGTCGTCGGTATGCACAGCGAGCACGGAGCCGAAGGTCACCTTCTCTCCCACTTCTCCGCTAACTCGCTCAATTCGTATGGTGTCGCCGGGCGCGACGCGATACTGCTTCCCCCCGGTCTGAATGACGGCGTACATCTCTCCTCCAAGCGCTAAAGACAAACGTTAATTATAGGGGCTTTACACCGAACCCGTCAACGCACGAAAATCATGGCCATGAATGAACCGATCATTGCTCCACCGCTTGCGGGAAACATTTTAGGCTCGCCGAACGATTCCTTCGTCATCGCCGAGTGGCAGGATGCGGGTGGGCCTGCCGAGCCTGCACGGCTGATTGCTCCGCGTCACGTACACCACCACGACGACGAAGCATGGTACGTGTTGGAGGGGACGCTTCGCGTTCAAGCCGGCGAAAGCGAAATCGAGGCAAGCGCCGGTTCCGGTGTGCTCGTCCCGCGTGGAACCCCGCACACCTATTGGAACGCAGGCCCCCGGCCCGCCTTCGCTACCTGCTGATTATGAATCCCAACATTTTCAGCCCGATCCAGGGAATTCACGCCCTGAAAGAGCGCACTCCCGCCGCCCTGCAGCAACTGTTCCGCAAGCACGATTCCGAGCTCCTCTAGGCACCATTCTGCGGCACTGCCTGCCTAACCTATTTTAAAACAATACCTTACAAGCCCCTTTGCAACTTTCCTCGTCCGCGCGGGTTTCTTAAATGTAGCGAATGTAGCGGTAAAAGGATCTAAGAGGGTCCCCAGATGCGATATCTAAGGTTCTTCGGTTTGCTCGGCATTTGTCTCGGTATTTGTCTCTTCGCGGCTTCTAACGCGAACGCCCAGCGCGTCACCTTCGGCGTCGGCATTGGCGCTCCTGCCTACTACGGCCCCGCTCCAGTCTGCAGCTATGGCTACTACGATTATTCTCCTTACGCCTGCGCCCCCTACGGATACTACGGCCCTGACTGGTTCGTCGGCGGCGTCTTCATCGGCGCCGGCCCCTGGTATCACAGTTATTACGGACACCGCAGCTATGGCTACAATGATCGTGGTTACTATGGCCGTAGCTATGGCTACTACGGTCGAGGTTATGGCCGAGGCGGATATGAGCGTCGCGGGTACGGACGTGGATTCGATCGAGGGTATCGCGGCGGTTCCAGCGGCGACGGCTACCGCGGCGGTGACTTTCACGGCCGTGGCGACTCTCATGGCGGCAGCTACCGCGGTGACGGTAACTTCCACGGAGGCGGTGGTTCCCACGACGGAGGTCACGGCGGTGGCGGCTCTCACGGCGGTGGCCACGGAGGCGGGCACCACTAACCAAGCTTGATGGCGCCGGGGGTCTTCCCGACGCAAAACGGCTGGCCGCAAAACGCTGCCAGCCGTTTTCATTTTCTTAAAGTCGGTGTTTAAGC
This sequence comes from Candidatus Acidiferrum sp., assembly GCA_035602505.1. Lineage (GTDB taxonomy): Bacteria > Acidobacteriota > Terriglobia > Acidiferrales > UBA7541 > Acidiferrum. Next base: position 76,104 of record DATNMD010000014.1, on the reverse strand, counting down.
TTCCAGGTCTTCAGTGCCTAGCTTCCGCTCGAGTCAGCAACACCGCCGTGGCCGTCGACATCGAGTCATAATATCCAACGAAACGCTGCGGCTCCGGCGCATTGTAGGGGCTTAGATTGTGCGCCCAGCGAAAGCCAATCGGCTGATACCACAGCTCGGCTTCAACGTGGAAGGGGCCCTGCGCATTGCCGGTGCTCACGGAATAGCGCACCAGGCTTCCCGCATCCGTGAAATTCGGATCTTCCGCGGCATCCCCCACCACCGCAATATCTTGCTCGGCAGTCTCTTTCTTGAAGCCGCTTGGCAGCAGTCGATTGTCCTTGAGATATCCGACCGCCGATAGCAACCCGGTCGTCACGTGACCAGCCGCGTCTTTCAAAATTGGTTCGTAGATTTGTACCTGATCGCCGCTCGTAATTTCGCGGTAGTGCGGCTCAAATCGCACCGGATCGGCATCATTGTCGTTCCCCTCGATGGACCCATCCGCGTGCAACGCGCCCGATTCAAACACCTTGTTCTCACGCGCATCGCGAATCGTTACATGCAGCCACGCGCGACGCGACGGATAAGCCGTTGGCATCTTGTGACCGCTCAAATTCTGCACCAGCACTTGCACCTGAAGACGGTCCGAGACCAAGTCGATGCTCCGAATGCTGACGCGTGCCGCCTCCGACTGCAGAAACGCAACGGTCCTCTCTGATGCCGCGGTCATCTCCGTCGGCAGCGCCGCCACGCTCAAGTCCTTGCGATACAGATTCAGCATCCTCAGCATGAAGAAATTTGCCGCCACGAACGTATGCCGATGCGCTCCCTCACGCGGCACGCCAAGCACCGCTGTGATGGGCACCTGTCCGTGTATCTCCGGCATGTGGCACGACTGGCAACTGCTCCTCTCCCGATAGTCGCTATGCAGCCATTCCAGGTAAGGCATCTGTTCAGGAAACGTGCCGATCTCTTTCCCGCCCGGTCCAAGAGCCTTTGTTTTTAAGGTGTGGCACGTGCCGCAGAGCGCGGAATCCCGAATATGCGCATCTTCCGTCGGGCGGAACCCTCCGGATGACGTATGCATAATGCGTTGACGTCCGGCGTCGATCGCAAAGGGGCCATATTCCGCGTGCTCGCCCTTCGACGACGGCGGATTGATAACGAATCCCCCGTTGAAACTTTCGGGAGTGCCCAGCTTTTCCTGTGAGATTTGGTGACACACCGAACATGACACGCCATCTTCGGCCTTCGCGTTGTTCTTCTTGTCTTGATCAAATGGAAGATGCGAAAAAATTTGGCCCTTGCGGCCTTCCAACTTTGCCTCGAAGCGCGTAATTGGCATATGGCAGATTGAGCATTCATCCTCTATGGCCGCTTGCGATTCTGGATGATCGATCGATTCGCGCCGCACGCTCCCCTGCCAATAAGGATCGCGCGACGAATTACCCATCATGCTCGACCGCCAATCGAACCCTATGGAAACATCCTCACCCGAAGGCGTCACGATTCCGTTGTGGCAAGCCAGGCACCGGTCCGACGTCTGAAAGCTCGGCTTGGGTGCCGCATGCTGCCCGCCGCCGCTGACCAATCCTGCTGAGCAAGCCAGCACTCCCAACAGCGCAATCGCGTAAAGGGCCCTTTTTCCCATCACCAACCTTCGTTCAGCCGCCCGTCCTGCCAGTCCCACAGAAGGTAGAAGACAATTTGTATTTGTCGTCCCGCTGTGTTGTTGACCGGGACGCGGACACCGAGATTGGCGCGGACGTGTTGTCTCTTGCTAATCGTCACTTGCATTTGCGGCAGCACGTCCCAATTCGTCTTCGCGTTGTCCACCAGGTCCCGGGCTCCCAAAAACTCCACCATGGGCGACCACAGTCGCCCCAAACCGTGATTCGCTGCAAAACTCTGGCCGATGGCGGTATTGAAAAATATGGATTGCGGGGCAATCTGCGTGTGACGCGGCAAGTCTGCGCCGAACTGCGTCTGCACAAAAGTATTCGTCCGAAAAAGCTGGTCAAAAGCGGCAAAGGTTTCGAACGTCGTTGTTCCGGTTCCGAAGCCTCGCGCCTTGTTGCCGGTCGGCAAAATAGCACCGCCGAACAAGCTCAGGATCGATCCCGACGGCAAGCTCGAAAACATAGTCCGCTTCACACCGAGCGTGGTGTCGCCAACACCGCCATACCAAGTGTGATTCTGATCCTGAAAATTGATCGGGACGTCGACCTCAATCTGATTTTTCACTCCGAAACGCTGCTCATGAATGATGTGAGTCGTGCCCCCTGGCGCGCCCTGCGCATTCAGCGCCGTGGAGATCACAACTTCGTCTTCCGGATAGGCCTTCTCGGTAACCAGCGCCCGCGGCAAATTCAATTCCCCACGCGGCCAGTGCGGATTCCGGCAGAAGCTACGCAAGTACGCGATCACGTCGTCGATCTGTTCAGAGGTCAGCGCCTCCCCGAAAGACGGCATAATGTCGGAAAATCCGCGTGTTGGTCCGCCGTGAAGGATTACATCTTTCCAGGTGGTATTAGGTTCGGGAGTAGTCTGGTCGCACGCGGTGAAATCCGGGAACGTGCGCGGCCGCTCAAATCCGGCAATCTCTTTCGCTGTCCCTGTCCCATCAGCGCCATGGCAAGCAGCACACGCCGATTTGAAAATCTGCTCGCCGGCTTGTGTCCGCGAACTGCCGTGATTCCCCGTTTGCCCGAACATCACTGCAAGCGGCACGAGAGACCAGAACGCCACCAACCTGATCACTACCCGCATATGGTTATGCATATCGATGGCGAGCGATCATTTCCCCTTTGCCCTCTGGTGGTCGTACCTGTACACCTACACCTCATAGTCCTGAGAACGCGCGCCAACCGCCGCCGCAACTGTCCTGAAGTCAAATGCGCAAGCATTATTCATCACTTGACCGCAATCGCGCGCAAAGACAGTAACTCGATTGTTTCAATGCCGCAAATCGCTCCCGTAAATCCTTGGATATCCTCAAATTTCCACGTTTTGCTGGTTGCTCTTCGCCTATTCATGTGGTAGTAACATGCCCCATCCAGACTCCGCTGTGGGTGGGGAGTCGGTTTGTGTGGTGGGGTGACCTTCGCAGTCTTCTTCGATGTCCCCTTCGATGTAGCGCACTGTGCTGTGAGCGGTGTTCTGTCCGTTATTTTGGGAGGCTCTCAAATGAGAAGCAGAGCGAGTGGATTTTCGATCGTGGGATTTTTGGCGGTGCTGCTGGCATTTTTCGTGGCGGTTCCCCGCGCGGAGGCGCAATCTACGACAGATGGCGCTATCGGCGGCACGGTCACGGATCCGTCCGGCGCCGTAGTGCCCAATGCCGCGGTCAGCAGCCGCAATCTCGGCACGAGTAGCAGCTCAAGTGGTGTCACGGACGGCGGCGGCCGTTACCTTCTCATTCACCTTCAGCCCGGCGTGTATTCACTTGAAATCTCCGGCAGCGGTTTTGGCGTCTTCAAAGCGACTAACATCACCGTGGAAGTTGGGCGCGTCACAGCGATCGATGCCACTCTCACCGTGAAGGCTCTCGCCGAAACAATTGTCGCCACCGCAGAACTTCCTGTCATCACCACCGATCGCGCCGACTTCACGACCAACATCAACCAAACCACGATCGACAATCTGCCCATCAACGGCCGCCGCTGGTCCACCTTCGCGCTGAGCACGCCTGGCGCTGTGCCCGACGGCGGGTTCGGCCTGGTCAGCTTCCGCGGCATCTCCGGCTTGCTCAACAACAACACGGTCGACGGTGCCGACAACAATCAGGCTTTCTTCAGCGAAGAGCGCGGCCGCACGCGCATCAGCTATTCCACCAGCGCCGCCGCCATCCAGGAATTTCAAATCAACACTTCCAACTACTCTGCTGAGTACGGGCGCTCCGCCGGCGGCGTAGTCAACGCCGTCACCAAGAGCGGCAGCAACCAGCTTCACGGCCAGGCCTTCTGGTATGACCGGACTAGCGACCTCGGCGCAGTCAATCCCTTCTCCTTCAAGAGTCAACTTGTAAACGGTGTGGCTACACGTAGGCCCTTCTTGCCGCCGGATAAAAGGCATCAATTTGGCGGTGGCATTGGTGGCCCCGTTATCAAGGACAAGCTCTTCTTTTTCTTCAGCGGCGACCAGCAATTGCGCGGGTTCCCGGCCATCGCTGATTCGGGTACTCCGGGCGCAATCGTCGCGCCTTTGACTGCTGCGGAGCTCACAACTTTGTCGGGGCGCGGAGTGTCAGCGGCGCAAGCGAATGCCGGCGTGGCATTCCTTCAAAGTCTCACCGGCGAAGTACCTAGGACAGGCGACCAGCTCATTTTGCTTCCCAAGATCGATTGGAATCTCACTTCCAAGCACCACGTCTCGGTCAGCTATAACCGGCTTCGTTGGGCTTCCCCGGCTGGCGTACAAACCGCCGGAGTAGTAAGCCGCGGCATCGAGAGCTTTGGCAGCGACTTCGTCAAAGAAGATTGGGGAATCGCTCGACTCAATTCGAGTATCTCTTCGACGTTCACAAACGAGTTGCGCTATCAGATTGGCCGCGACTTCGAATACCAAATCGGCCAGAATCCCATCTCCGGAGAGCCCGTCTCCGCCCAGGGTGTTTCGCCGCAAGTGTTCGTCGGGGGCGTGGGTAACTTCACTTTTGGAAAGCCCAACTTTTTGGATCGCCGCGCTTTCCCAAAGGAGACGCGCAACCAAGTTGCCGACACGCTCTCATGGAGTCACGGCACGCACCTGCTGCGGTTCGGCTTTGACTTCAATCATGTGAACGATGTGGAAGACAACCTCTTTCGAGAATCGGGCGACTACTCGTACAGCACGCGAGCGGATTACCTCAGCGACTTCGCCGCGGCAGCCAACAAGTTGACTCCGCGTTGCACGTTTACTCCGGCCGCACCCGCTCCGCCTTTCGCCGTTCCTTGCTACTCCTCGTTCAATCAGCAGCTTGGTCCCAGCAAGTTCACTTTCTCTACAAATGACCTTGCGTTTTTTGTTCAAGATGACTGGCGTGTAAAGCCTTATTTTACTGTGAATTTCGGCCTGCGCTATGAGACAGAGCTGATGCCTTCGCCACAAATTGCCAACTCAGCTCTGCCCCTCACCAGGAAACTCCCGAATGACTATAAGGGTGTGGGCCCGCGCCTTGGCTTTGCTTGGGATCTGACTCATAACGGCAAGACGATCGTTCGCGCCGGCTATGGCATCTTTTATGGACGAATAATCAACTCTACGATTGCCAATGCCATTACGAATACCGGTGTGCTGTCGTCCTCACAACTCGGCTTCTTCTTCTTGCCTTCAACGGCGGGTGCGCCAGCCTATCCGAACGTCCTGTCTACAGCACCACCGCCGGCCAGCTTCACACCTCAGGTGGTTCAGTTTGCTCCTCACACAAGCAATCCCATGGTGCATGAATTCGATATCGACTTTCAGCGTGAGATCGCCGCGAACACTGTGGTGTCGGTTTCCTATCTAGGCAGCCTCGGCGGAAATCTACCGCGCTTTGTGGACATTAACCTGAATGCGCCTGCCTCCACAGTCGCGTACACCATTAGCGGCGGCGCCCAAAACGGACAAACAATTAGTGCCCCCCTGTTCAAAGGTCCACGCCCAAATCCAGCCTTCAATTCCATCACGGATATCTCGAACAGCGTGACTTCCAAATACAACGCCCTCGTTGTCGCTTTGAATCGGCGTTTCTACCAGGGCTTCCAAATCCAGACGTCGTTCACCTACTCGCACGCACGTGACGCCGGCCAGAGCTCGCAGACATTTACCGTAGCAAACAATGTCCTCAACCCCTTCGACTTGAGCCAAGAACAAGGCCGCTCCAATTTTGACGTCCGCGAGCGTTTTAACTTCGGGGCCGTGTGGACCCCCGACCTTTATAAGGGCAGCCGCCTCATCCTGAAGGAGCTGGTCAACGGCTTTACGATATCGCCGCTAATCTCCATCTCTTCTGGTGCGCCCTACACGGCTTTGATCCAAGGCAATGCGCCGGGCGGCGTGTCTTCGGGCGTCCTCGGAGCCGGAGGGACGAATCGCGTCCCCTTTCTTGCTCCGAACTCTTTCCAGATGCCTCGCACCGCAAACGTCGATCTGCGTCTCGAGAAAAGCTTCCGGTTGACAGAGGGCAGGAGGTTCACTTTGACCGCGGATGCGTTCAACGCGCTCAACCGCACGAATTTCACCGCTCTGGACAACCAGATTTATACGATTTGCGCAGCCAACGCGAAGTGCTCCGTGACCGGATTGACGCCCACGGTAAACCAGTTACTTTTCAACAGTCACTTTGGCATACCGACTTCTTCTTCCAACTCTCTCCTGGCGCAGCGCCAAATACAGATCGGCGCGCGCCTGGACTTCTAGCCCGGATTGTAAAAAAAGAGCGTCTCGATTCCTCGGGACGCCCTCTTTTTCGGCTTGGTATTGAACTCGCTTACGCGTGCGGGTGCGCCTTGTCGTAGATCTCCATCAGTTGCCGGATAGAAGCATGCGTATACTTCTGCGTCGTCGAAAGCGATTGGTGCCCCAGCAGCTCCTGAATCGCCCGTAAGTCCGCTCCATCCGCCAGCAAATGCGTCGCAAACGCGTGCCGCAGCGAATGCGGGTGCAAATCCCAATTGATGTTCACCAGCTTCACGTATTTCTTTACGATTCGTCCCACAGACCGCTGCGTCAGTCGCCGCCCCGCATAATTCAGAAACACCGCATTGGTTCGCGGCGCCGCCCGCCCCATCCCTCCGCTGCCCGAAGTTTGCAGCAAGAGCTGTTCGCGCAGAGGCCAGTATTTTTCCAGCGCCTCTTGCGCCTTCGTCCCGTACGGCACGATGCGTTCCTTGTTGCCCTTGCCGCGCACGCGCAGCATCCGCTCCTTCTGCTCCATGTCTTCCAGGTTCAGGCCCGTGAGCTCGCTCACACGCAGCCCCGCGGCATAAAGCATCTCCAGCAGCGCCCGATCGCGGCGCAACAGCAAGCCTTCGCCTCCCGCCGCTTTGTTCCCCACCGCTGCACCACCCTCACCCGTCTTCGCAGGCAGTCGTCCGCCCGCCGCCGGCCCCATGCCAGCCAGTTCATTCAAGAATCCATTCATCTCCTCCGCGGAAAGCACCGAAGGAATCCGCTTTGGCAGCTTCGGCGTCGGCACCAGCCGCGCCGGATTTTCCTTGATCATCCCTTCGCGCACACAATACTTGAAAAACGACCGCAACGCGCCCAGCTTCCGCGCAATCGAGCTTTTCTTCAGCCCTTGCTCGTGCAAGTGCCCCACAAATTCACGGATGATCAGATGCGTAATCTTCGGCAGCGCCGGCGGCTGCATGCCGGGAGGGGAAAGATATGCGACGAACTGCTCCAGATCGTTCCCGTAATTCAAGATAGTGTGCGGCGAGGAATTCCTCACCGACTGCAGGTACTGCAAATATTTTCCAATGGCCTGCTTCATTTTCTGCGGAGCCGCTCCGAGGGCACAGCAAGTATAGTCGCGCAGAATTCCGCGAGCTCTAATTCGCAAACGCGTGCTGCTGAGTTGTTAACGGGAACTTACGGCTTCGCGCCCACCGGCGTCGCGGCTTCTTCCGGCTGCTGCGGCATCGGGTCTGCCACTACGGACTCCCAGTCGCAGCCTTCCTTCAAGCAACTGCGCACCGTGCCGATTTTGGTCTTCTTCTCCACAATGAACGGCGCGCCGCACTTGGGGCACGGCTCGGCCAGCGGCATATGCGGCGTCGTGAAATCGCAGTCGGGATACCGCGAGCAGCCGTAAAAAACGCGCGGACGTCCGCGGCCGCCCTTTCCTGCGCTGCCGCGCCGCACGAATTCGCCTTCATTGCATTTCGGGCATTTGATGCCCATCGTGATCGGCCGCGTGTACTTGCACTTCGGATATCCCGTGCAGCCGATGAACTGGCCGAAACGTCCGCTTTTTTTCACCAGGTGGTTGCCGCACAGCGTGCACTTTTCCTCGAGGGGTTCGTCCGGCTCGTGCGCGATGCGCGTTCCCTCCACCAGCCGCCGCGTCGTCTTGCAATCGGGATAGCCCGTGCACGCCAGAAACGCCCCAAATCGCCCGCGCTTGATGGCCATTTCCTTGCCGCAGTTTTCGCAATACTCCGTCTTGCCTTCGCCGCTGGCGTCGTCGCTCAGCTCCGGCGGCATATCCTGGATGAAGTCGCAATCCGGATAGCGCGAGCAGCCCAGGAAAAATCCATGCCGGCTGATGCGCTCCAGCAGCTCGCCTTCGCCGCATTTTTCGCACTTCTTGCCCGTCGGGATCCCGGCCTTGTACGACACCATTTCGTCGCCGGCCTTCGCTAGGTCAACGACAAATTTCCCCCAGAACTCCCTCACCGCGTCGCGCCACGGCAGCTTGCCTTCTTCAATTTCGTCCAGCTCTTCTTCGAGGCGCGCCGTGAACGTCACATCAAACACGTCATCAAAACTCTTCACCAGCAGCACGCTGACGCGTTCGCCCAGCATCGTCGGAGTGAACCGCCCCTGGTCTTTGCGCACGTACTCGCGCTCGACAATCGTCGAAATAATCGAAGCGTACGTCGACGGCCGCCCGATGCCCTTCTCTTCGAGTTCCTTCACCAGCGTCGCTTCCGTGTACCGTGGAGGCGGCTCCGTAAAATGCTGGTCCGGCCGGATCTGATCGAGCCGCAACACTTGCCCTTCCGTCACGCGAGGCAGGGCCTTGCCTTCACCCTCATCATCCTTTTCATCATCTTCGCGGTCCGCCCCGGCCACCGGCATTTGGTACACACGCAGATAGCCGTCGAATTTCTGCACCGAACCGGTCGCGCGGAAAGTGTAATCGCCCGCGGAGATGTCGATCGTGGTCTGGTCGAAAATCGCCGGAAGCATCTGCGAGGCCACAAAACGCTGCCAGATCAACTGGTATAGCTTGAACTGATCGTCCGGGAGATACTTACGCACATCTTCCGGCGCACGTGAAACGTCCGTGGGCCGCACCGCTTCGTGCGCTTCCTGCGCGTCTTTTTTTGATTTGTAGTAATTCGGTTTCTCGGGAAGGTAATTCGATCCGAAACGTTCCGGAATCAGCTCGCGCACCTGCTGCAGCGCATCGTTCGAGACGTGCACGGAGTCCGTGCGCATATAAGTGATCAGCGCGACGGAGCCTTCCTCGCCGAGTTCCACGCCTTCATAAAGCCGCTGCGCCAGGCCCATGGTGCGCTTGGCGGTGTAGCGCAGGCGATTGTAAGCGGCCTGTTGCAGCTTGGAAGTGGTGAACGGCGGCGGCGGGTTGCGCTTTTTTTCTTTCTGCGTTACCGAAGTGACCTGCCACTTTGCCTTGCTCACCGCCGCGACGATCTTGTCCGCCGCCTCCTGATTCCCAACCTCGATGTCCTCGCCCTTGTACTTGCTCAGCTTGGCTTCGAAGATGGGTGGCTCGCCGGCATCCAGCATCGCGTGGATCGTCCAATACTCCTGCGGCACGAACGCGCGTATCAGCTGTTCTCGCTCGACAATCAAACGCAAAGCAACGGTCTGCACTCTGCCTGCGGACAATCCGCGCCGTACCTTGTCCCACAGGAGCGGCGAAATCTTGTAGCCCACGATGCGGTCCAGCACGCGCCGCGCCTGTTGTGCATCGACGAGGTTACTGTCCACCTGGCGCGGCTTTTCGAACGCCGCGCGAATAGCCTTCGGCGTAATCTCGTTGAAGGTCACGCGGAAAATCTTTTTCGGATCGATGGGTGGAATGCTGATTTCGTCGCGGTTCTTTTTGACGGCTTTGGACTTGCCCTTGGCATCCGTCTTGGCTTCGGCCTCTTCTTTTTCTTTCGCTTCGGCGGCCTTGTCGCCATTCTTGCTGGACGCTTCTTCTTCGTATTTGGTGGGCTTGGAGAGCACCATGGCCAGGTGCGCCGATATCGCCTCGCCCTCGCGGTCCGGGTCGCCCGCCAGATACACCGCCGTGGCGGTGCTGGCCGATTTCCTCAGATCATTGATAATCTTGCCCTTGCCGGAAATAATCTGCAGCGTGGGCTCAAAAATCTTGGCATCGTCCAGGGTTATCGGTTTCTTGTTGGATTTCTCTTTGCCCTTCTTGCCCTTTTTCTTTTTCTTCGGGTCATCATCGGGCATACGAAGACCAATCGTCTTTTTCGGCAGATCCATCACGTGCCCAATGGACGCTTTGACGGTGTAGTCCCGTCCCAAATATTTATTGATTGTCTTCGCCTTGGCAGGCGATTCCACTATAACCAGCGAACGTGCCATCTTGTCTTTGTAACCCCGGATTCCTTTGCAGGAAGGCCCATGTGGCGGGGCGTGTGTCCTTCTCGCTACCTTAATGAAGATGCGCAAACGCGCTCTACGGATTCATCTCTCTGTTTGCGCGTCAACTAAATGCCTGCGTATCAGTAGTTTCCAGCAGCAGACTTCCTGCCTCGAGAGCTTAGAGCAGCACTTTGTTGAACTGCTTGCCCGGCATCTGCCGGATGATCCCCTTCATCTCCAAGTCAAACAGCGTAGCCAGAACTTCGGAAGAGTTCAACCCCGAACCCTCTACAATGTCGTCGATGTGCTTTGCTTCGTCCGTGCTCAGCAGGTCGTAAATCTTCTTTTCCGACGTATTGAGCGACGCCGCGGCTAACAGATTCCGCTGTTCTGCCTCGGGTTGCTCTGCCTTCACCAGCGCAGCGCGCACCGGCGTGGGCAGCTCCTCGATCACATCCTCGCCGTTGGTCACCAGCTTCGCTCCCTGCTTGATCAGTTGGTTCGGCGCGAAACTAACCGGCTGCGTCACATTCCCTGGCACCGCGAACACTTCCCGCCCAAACTCCATCGCCAGCCGCGCGGTGATCAACGAACCGCTGTACTGCGCCCCTTCGACCACCACCACGCCCAGAGGCATTCCTGCCACAATGCGATTGCGCACCGGAAAATTCTCCGGTGCCGGATGCGTACCCAATGGGAATTCGCTGAGGATCGCGCCCCGCTCCAGCACCTTCTCGTACAGTTTCTTGTTTTCCTTCGGGTAGCAGACATCCACCCCCGTACCCAGCACTCCGATCGCCCGGCCGTTCACCGCCAATGCCCCCTGATGCCCGATAGCATCGATTCCGCGCGCCATGCCGCTTACCACCACCAAGCCCCGCGCCGCCAGTTCGCGCCCCAGCCGCTCCGCCATCTGCGTTCCGTAAAGCGTTGGCCGCCGCGTGCCCACCATTCCGATGCTCGGCTGGTTCAGCACCTGCACGTCCCCGCGCACGTATAGCATCACTGGGGGATCGTAGATTTCTAGCAGCGTCTGCGGATATTCCGGCTCCGTCCAGTTCACTAGCCGGCAGCGGTCGATGCGCCGCGTCAGCGCAAGCTCTCTTTCAGCCCGTTTGAAGGATTGCTTCTTGAAGACTGCTTGCGCTACTGGGGCCGGCAACCTGCACGCTTCCAATCGAGGCAGCGGCGCGCGAAACACTTCTTCCGGCGAGCCAAATTCACGCAGCAGCCGCGCGGAAAGCCGCGAAGCCAGCCCAGGGGTAAGCGCCAGCGCGAGCCAGGAGAGGGATGCGTCCAGCTCCATTGCTCCGCGAGCCTACGCGCAGAATAACGCTATTGTCAACTACCAGATTTCTGAATACCAATGCGACGCCTCTTCTATTGCGCTTTAACGTGTGGCGCCCCGAAACCGATTTCGAGAGGCGTGTCCTTCGGTAAAACGACATCGTGGCCTCGCGAAAGGAAATTTGCGTAAATCGAAGTCGAAGCGCCGTAAGCGCCAATCGCTACTGACACCGGGGTAGACTTCGCCACCAGGCTCAATAACGCGCCGGTCAAGCGAAACCCAGACCCGCCGGCGGCCGTCCGCACGCCCGGACCCGCCGTCTCCGTCGCGCCATGTTCGACTTCTGTGTGGGAAGCGGCCGCGGCCAGCAAAACCGCAAGCCCGCTGGACAAATAGCGCGTCTTGCTGTCAGTGGTGTGCGCCCCGCCCTCGTCATCGAGCTGCATGTTAGCGCGGCGATCCACTTCCACGCCCTCCAGGTTCCCCACCATCGCCTGCGAGCGCTCTGCTTGCGCCTGCGCTTGCATCTGCAATTGCGCCAGCGCCTGTACCGCCTCTTCGGAAGTTTCAATCCGCTCGAAAACCACGCGCAACTCGCCATTGCGGTGCAGTTTACGCGCGGACTTGGCTTTCACTACCTCGCCAACCAATCGGCTGTTCGCCGGAAGAATCAGTTGGTGCGTCGGAGAATACAGCGGCTCTGTGAGAATGGCCGTAACAGTAGTGCCGCGGGTAGCCGTCGCCGAGCTGACTTCCGCAACCAGGCGAGCCTTCAGCGTGCTGTCCGGCACCGGCTCGCTTCCCACGGCGGCCAGTTGCTCACTCGTCCGGGTGGTTTCCCCAAAGGCGAGCGGCGCGTCGAGCTCCGCCACAAAGCGCGTCCCAGGTTGCACATATTGCCGCCGATAGGGCGACTGCGCCAGCACAAATTCTTTTAGCCGATGCATTTTGCCGGGCGCGGTCAGCTTTTGCCACGATTCGTGCGCTTGCGCCTTCGCTTCCTGGATCTTGCCCTTCGCTTCGCCCTTAGCCCGGTCCGTCGCGCGCCCCGCAGCCCCTTTCTGATTTTGCTTGGCGGGATTGCTAACCAAATGCACCACCTCCGCCGTCCCCGGCATGACCGTAGTCGTTATTGGCACCTGCCTGCCGTCCGGAAGCGTAACCATGTCAAACGTCACTTCGTACTTATGGAACGGCGAGAAATCTCCGTTCGCATACGCCATGGTGCGTTTCACCCCAGAAACCGGAGCGATGCTCTTCACATGACCCGTTGCCACGCTTCCCGCCGGAATCACCTCTTGATCGAATGCGTACACCGCTTCCACAACCTTGCCATGAACGACTTCGTCGGGATGATTGATGCGCACCCGCTGGTCCACCGCAATGCGTAGCGGCGTTCCCGTCGGGAGCGTCAGCGGAATCGTGGCCGGCGCCGCGGGCTCAACTGCTCGACGTTCTTCCTCTGAGGAAGGCAGCGCGCACAGCGAAGCGCTCGCGTCTTCCCGCGGAGTTTCATCGCAGGCTGAAATCATCTGGGCTCGCGGTGACGCGCTTTGCGGAGTATCTGGGGCCGACTGGCCCAGCGCCGCCGAAGCGCAAACCAGCAACGACGCCGGCAGACACTTAGAGATTCGAGCAAGATGCATAATCTTTTACCTCGACGTCCTCGCTTGGGGGCGGGAACCCGCGTTTGTTTTCAGAAATTAGATATTCGCGCAGCCAACACGAATTGTCTACGCTCGCTTTGAATCACAAAGCTCTTGCCGCGTTGCCTGCGCCTTTTGGCTATACTCTGGCCTACGCTCGCGCTGCGTCCTCTTGCAGAATTGATTCCAGAGTCGTTACAAACAGGTCCGCATCCGATTCCGAAAATATAAGTGGCGGCCGCAATTTTATGACGTTGTGCTGCGGCCCATCCGTCCCTACCAGAATCCCGCATTCCCGCAGCCGGTTCACCACGTAATTCGCTTCTTCCGTTGCCGGTTCGCACGTTTCCCGGTCGCGCACTAGGTCAATCCCCAGGAAAAGCCCCGAGCCGCGCACATCGCCGATCAGGCGATGGCATTCTTGCAGTTTCCTCAATTCAGCTATCCAATACTTTCCAACGCGCAGCGCCCGATCCTGCAGCGCCTCGTCGCGCACCACATCGAGCACCGCCAATCCTGCCGCGCACGCCACCGGGTTCCCTCCGAACGTGCTGAAAAACTCCATCCCGTTCGCAAACGACCCGGCGATCTCTTTTGTGGTGACCACCGCCGCCAGTGGGAACGCGTTCCCAATCGGCTTCCCAAACACCACAATGTCCGGAACCACGGCTTGCGTCTCAAATCCCCAGAAGTGCGTTCCGAGTCTGCCAAATCCGACTTGCACTTCATCAGCAATGCAAACCCCTCCTCCAGCGCGTACCCGGCGATACACCTCCGCGAGATAATTTGGCGGAAACACAATTTGTCCTGCGACGCTCGGCAAAGTTTCTGCGATAAATGCCGCAACCTCGTGGCCTTCCCCTCGCGCGCGCTCCAGAATTTCGCCGACCGGCGCGGCGTACTTCGCGCCCGCTTGCGCATCACCACGCCGGTACAAGCCGCGATAATCGTCCGCAATCGGCGCCACATGCACCCACGGCTTTCGCCCGCGTCCGCCCGGCCCATTGAACTTGTAAGGACTGATATCGATCAGTGTGTTGGTATGGCCGTGGTAGGCATGCTCGAGGACGATTATGTCTTCACGCCCGGTGTGCGCGCGAGCGAGCCGCAACGCCAGCTCATTCCCTTCGCTTCCCGAATTCACGAAATAGCAAACGCGCAGCGCCGGTGGGCAAAGTTCCGTCAGGCGTTCCGCGTAACGCAGCACGTTGTCGTGCAAATACCGGGTGTTGGTGTTGAGCAACGCAAGCTGTTCCTGCGCAGCGCGCACTACTCGCGGATGGCTGTGCCCCACCAGCGGCACATTGTTGTACACGTCCAGGTACGCGCGGCCCGTATCGTCGTAAAGATATTGCCGCCAGCCGCGCACAATCTTCAGCGGCCGCCGATACGAAACGCTGAGGTTCTTTCCAAGCAGCGACCGCCGCGCCGCCAAAGTCTCGCCCGCGTCGGCGTCTTTCGTCGGAAAACGATCCGCGGGAATGCCCAGCAGCAGGTTGGGATCCGGCGACAAGCTAGTCCAAACGCCACGCTCCGAAGCCCTTCCGACCCCCGGGAAATCCGTCCCGTGTTCCAGTAAATCGCTAATGATCTGAAAGTGCAGGTGCGGCGTCCATCCGCCATTTTCCTGGGTCGTTCCCACTTCCGCGAATTTCTCGCCGCGCGCAAGTTTTTGACCCACGCGAAGTCGGCCCAGCGTTTGCAACCTCAAGTGCCCGTACAGCGTAAAGAATTCCTGAGCGCCGCCGGAACTATCAATCCTATGCCGCAAAATGACGACCGGCCCGTAATCAAGAGCCGCCTCGTTATGCGCCATCGCGTGCACAATGCCATCGAGCGGAGCGCGCACCGCACTGCCCGGCCGGACTTCTAAATCGATCCCCAGATGAATCGTGCGCCGCTCGTCGGTTGGATTTGCGCCCGCGCCAAACAGCGCCGAGGAGTAGATCGCGCGCGCCTCGTCGTACCGCCCGACGCCGACTGCAGCACCGGCACGTTTCATCTCCGCAAAGATCCGCTCGGTTAGCACCGCAGGATCCGCAGCCGCAGGATCGGCCCCCAGAAATTTGCTGCCTACGCTGAAGTCAAACACCAGGCTTGGTACGGTGCGCAGGTCCGCATCGAGCACGGACGCTGCCGCATGAGCGTTTTCCGCAAGCCATTTCTTCAGCGCGCTGCTCTGCGGAACCGCCTCCAGCCCGCACGCCTCGCGAAATGTGTAATGCGCAAAGCGAGGATGAATTTTCGCCAGCCGCCCCAGAGCCTCCCACGCGGGCCTCTCGCTGATTCGCACGTAATAATCGTCCGGCTTGACCGTTGCGCGTTGCGCCGAGTTCACCACGCTGACCGCCAGCCGCGTTCCGATCAGTGCAAATAAAACCTTCAGCTCCGCTTCCGTAAGCGGAAACGCGCGGTGATAACCGCCAACCACTTCCGCGGCCGCACGCAGCGGATTCTCCTTCCCCAAAATGGCATAGGCCGCGGCAATCGCTACTTCCGAAACCGTCACCGTCTCGTGCATGTCGCCGAAATCGATGACATTGACCACTTTTCTCGGCAGTGGCAGCGCTTCCCCCGCCAGCACGTTGTAATCGTTGGCATCGCCGTACACGACGCTGCGTCGCAGGTGCGGCAGGGCCGGCAAAACCTCGGCTTCATAGAGTGAGAGGAATTTCTCAACGAGCGCGCGCTGTGACGTGTCGCCGATTTGATGTAGATGTGCGCGAATCCAGCTAGCGCGCGCTAAATCCCATTTCAACTCACGCCGTGCGGCACCATGGGAAAAATCCGACAGCGCCGCGTCCATTTCGCCAAGAAACCGGCCGAGACTTTCCAAAAGTTCCGGCGAGTGGGGGCGCGCCTTCGCCAGCATCGTGCCCCGCACGTAGGTGAGCAGCCAGACGAGTCGCTGCGATCCATCCGTCGCAGTCATCGCGGCAAACGCCTCGCCGTTCCGGTTGAGTCGCACGCGCGGCAGGGTGAGCTGTGGTGCGCGCTGCGCCAAATGCTGCAGCGCCCGGCACTGCATATCGATAAACGACCGCTCGCGCGCCGGGTGCATCACCTTCAGCACAAAACCGGCAGCCTCGCCGTGCGAGGCGGTCTCCTTATCAACCGCTGTTAAATGGAAATTGTCGTCGTACTCGCCAGGCAGCGACTTAGCCGTGACCGCCAGTCCATAGAGGTCACGCGCCAGCTCTGCCGCTTCCGCTTCCGTCGTCGGCCGCGCAACGCGCTCTTCAAGCAGCATGCGGAAATCTTATCCGCAACGCACCAGCGCGTCCATCCGCCGCCCTAGCTAAGAGAGATGCCTTAGTCGGCCACAGAAATCGGCCCATTCTCCGTCGATAGCCGGATCACCGGTGACCCGCTGCCATACTCAATCCGGCGGTGATCGTCATCCCAGGTTTTTCGCGCATCCGAGCAAATACTCGCATGGCAGCTTACCGGCGAATTCCCATTGGACTCCACCAGAAAGCTCGACCTGAATCCGGAAGGCACGCGCAACGTAAGCGGCCCATTCACCGCGTCTGCTACCAACTCCGAGCCATCCCAATTCGCGCCCAGCGAAACGGTAATCGGTCCATTCTGCGTATGCAGCCGCAACTTACCGCTAGTGCCGGAAAAACTGATCGGCCCATTCTGCGCCGAAATGTTCGCCTCGCCCGAGCAATCCTTCATGCTGATTGGCCCGTTCGTGGCCCGCGTGGTGATCTTCCCGTTCACGCTGTAAAAGCTGACCGGCCCGTTATGCGCCGTCACTTCAATTTCCGCCGAACGCGGCGTGCGAATCAGCAGGAACACCGTCCAGTCGTCGCGGTCCCCGTGAGGTCCGCTCACCGAAACCTCGCCGCCCTGCACCGCCAGCCTGATCTGCGACAAAAGCCGCGCCGCATCGCCGCCCACCGCCGCCTTGCACGCGGTCACCGAGTACACATCTTTGTCCCAGCCCTGCACCTGCACGCCGCCGTTTTCAACCTCACGAACGCGCAGCACGGGAGCCTCCGCCTTGCTCACCGTCCGCTCTTCGGACTCGATCTTCGGCCGCTCGCCATCCAGCCGGATGTGCAAGTCGGAGCAATCCGCAACCGGGCCATCGCCCCAGTGTGTGGATCTTCTCCGCCCATACTCGCCCCATCCCGGCGCAGCGGGAGCCGCTGGTTCGGCCGGAGCCGCGGGCGCAGCAGGCATCGCGGGCATCGCCGGAACCGCCAGTGCCGGCGGCGCAGGGACCTCGGGAACTTGCGCGCGAACCCGCCCCATCGGCAACAGCAACAAAACATAAGCGATACTCGCCCCAACCATTGAAACCGTTGTACGCATCTTCATGGACATCCCCTCCACCGCTATAGACGCCGGGCCCACCCCTACGGTCTTGCCCGCCCCGGACAAATCCGTGACAACCAAATCCGCTTTCCCCCTATCATGGACTGGGGAGACCGCAATGAGAGCAATCACAGCTGCGCTAACGGCGGTGTTATTCGCTCCGCTCACGGTGGCAGCGCAGGGCACTGGGCCCTATTCCATCGATAGTGCGCAAAGCAAGATGGAGATCAACGTCTACAAAGAAGGCGTTTTCAAGGCCTTCGGCCACGATCACTTGATCGCCGCCAAGCAACTCTCCGGCCAGGTGCAGTTTGACGCGCAGAAGATCGACCAATCCTCCGTACGTCTCCATGTCCCCGCCAAGTCCCTCGCTGTCGTCGACCCCGGAGAGTCCGAGAAAGACCGTCGCGACGTCCAATCCACCATGGAGGGAGAAAAGGTCCTCGACGTCGCCAAATTTCCGGAGATCACCTTCACTTCCACCAGCGTCTCCGTCGTCAAGAAAACTCCGGCCGGATGGGAGCTCACCCTATCCGGCAAACTGAAACTCCACGGCGTCGAAAAGCCCGTGAGTTTTCCTCTCCGCGTCCACGCGGAAGCCGGCGAGTTGCGCGGCGAAGGTACAGTTTCGATCCTGCAAACCGATTACGGCATCACGCCTGTAAAGGTGGGCGGCGGCTCCGTAAAAGTAAAAGACAAACTGAAAATCACCTTCTCAATCCTGGCGCACAAGGACCACTGATCGGCACTCAACGTAACTCTAGGTTGGTCAGTTCCTCGCACACGTCAACACCCCGAGACGAGTCGCCCATGCGGCGTGTGAGTTCTTGCTGAGCGCCTCTCCATTGGTGCACAATGGGCCGAGTGAAACCGGCCCCTGTTACATGAAGCGATATGGTACTTCATAAAGTATTTACCGTTGGTCATTCGGCGATGGAAGCTTCGGTGTTGGTAAAGCTTCTCCATCATTTCGAGATCAGCTTGCTTATCGATGTGCGCAGCAATCCCCGGAGCCTTCGGTTCCCGCAATTTGATCGCGAAGAGCTGGCAAGCACGCTTAAGCTCTCCGACATCCAGTACCTATTTTTGGGTGAGGAATTGGGTGGGCGTCCCGAGGACCTCAAAGCATATCGCAGCGATGGATTGGTCGATTATCGAGCGCGGCGAAACTCCGCTTGCTTTCGCATGGGCATCGACAGAGTTATTCAGGAACTCGAGCGACGAGACTTGGCTTTGATGTGTGCTGAGGAAGATCCGCTCAGTTGCCATCGCTTTCTGATGATTTGTCCGGAACTCGTAAGTTTGGGGATGGAGCCAAAGCACATCCGCAAAAGCGGGATCGTTGAAACCCAACAGGCCGCTGAGGACCGGCTGTTGAGGACGCAGAAGCTCGCCGCCGTGGCCGGCTCGTCTCTATTTGCCGATGATAGGCAGAGCGCGCTGGAAAGCGCGTATTTCGAGCAGTCAAGGAGATGTGCATTTCGTATCGATCCCGGCGCGCTCGAGCTCTGGTAAGGACGGATGGGAACCACCATCTGTACGATCGGGTTTGCCGGCAAAACCGCGGAGCAGTTTTTCACCTTGCTCAAGAATGCAGGCGTTCAAAGGCTAATTGATATTCGCGAGAATCGAATTGGCCAACTTTCTGGATTTGCGAAATACCCTGATCTCGCCTTCTTCCTGGATCGCGTAGCCGGTATAACTTACTCCTACGAGCCGCGCCTCGCGCCCACCTTGGAAATTCGGGCAGCTTATCGCAGCACCGGGGACTGGGCGGCGTATGAAAGCATGTTTCGACGGCTCATGCTCGACCGTGGTATTCCAGAACGCCTCGACCTCGCCGATTTTGACTGTACCGTGGCCCTTCTCTGCTCCGAAGCCGAACCAGAGAAGTGCCATCGGAGGATTGTGGCAGACACCCTATCGCAATTTTTGGCCACTCATGGCTATAATGTACCTGTCGTTCACTTAATCTCGCAGATAAACAAGAGTAAGAAACGGAAGGCGGCATCCCCCGACCATGCCCCCAAGGACGGAATTGCTGATTAGCGAAATCACTCTCATGGGCCCGGGATTCTGTGTAATTGGATTGGAGCGCGTCAACCAGGGGTTTCGCTCGCTACGCCCAATTCCACGCAGTTCTTTTTCATGGCCCTCGTTTGGATACAAACGGGGGGACAGAGTTGCCTTCGAGTTGTCGCGTATCCCTGCTAGACAACCGCACACCGAAGATCGACAAGCCGGAAATCATCACAGCATGGGTTCGTTGAGCGACCATGAACTGCTGCAGCGCCTCAAGCAAGCGGAAGTGGCTGGCTCCATCAGGGAGTTGTTCAGTTGCGATGTGCATCCAAGCCCTCGCGGTGGAGATGCCGTCTATGTAAGTCCGAACGAAGCGACGCGCTCTATCTGCGGCTGCGCTATTACCGCGGTTACTTTCTCGTTTCGATTCTTCCCGAAGATCCGCGTAGCCTTGGCGCTCACTTCCGGGGAAACCCTTCAAAGTCTGCCTCTGGTCGACACCGAGTGGACTAAGTTCGCCCTCGAAATTGGCACCGATATCGAGAGCGGACAACATGATCAAACACGACTGCAACATTTCTTTGATTATTTCGTGCAAGAGGAAATCAGCTCGAGTGAACTCCGGTTCGCAAGAATAGGCCTCAGTCGCCCGGACAAGGACGGTTTTTGCTGGCTGATGCTCGATTCATTGTTCCCTTTGCCGCAAAAACATTGGTTGAGCGGCCAAGATGTCTAGTGCAGCCGTCCGGCTATTCCCATGAAGGCCACGGACGAGAATCGTGGGCGAATCCGCGGCACGGTTGAGAAGTGCCTGCGCGGTGTGCTCCCGCCGGAAACCCCTCTACCGGGCTATGACGATGACTGGATCGACCGCGGCTTGCTCGATTCAATGGCACATGTGGACGTGCTGCTGGCCATCGCGAGTGCGCTCAATGTACCCAAGCTCTTTGGCCAGTCTGGTGGCGCGCTGCCGACGACACTGCGAGCAGTGGTCGAAACAATTTGCAGCGCCCTTTCGGCCTCTGCGGCCACCGAAATACCGAAATCGTGGCTTGTGACCTCCAACGAAGGGGCCTCGACGGGATTCGCAGGCTGGGGCAGCGCGTTGGGCTCCGACCGCGTCTCCATCCTTGAGGTGGAGCAAGATTTTCAGCTTTCCAACGCGGTACTCGCGAAAAACGCTGGGATTGATTCCGTTTGCCGTGCCTCTGCCATCGAGGACGAGGTCGTCCTTGGGAAACGTGCCGCCCAACAAGCTCTCCACCGAGCTAGAGTCTCAGTCCAAAACCTTGATTGGATCATCGCCACCAGCGAGACCTTCCTGGGTTTTCCATCCTTTGCCGCCTCGCTGCATGCAACGCTCTTGGCTTCCGCCACCTGCCAGGTTCTCGATATTGGCGGCGCGTGTATTGGGTTGCTGAACGGGCTCACTGTTGCGAGCGCGCTGTGCACCAATCCTCGTGTTCAATGCGTTTTGATTGTTTCATCGGACATGCACAGTCGAATTCTTAGCGCCGCGAAAGTGCCCGGAAAATTCGGAGGACTTTTTGGCGACGGGGCAAGCGCGTTCCTGCTGCAGCGCCGCTCTCAAGACCTCGACCAGCAACCTTACGTGATCTCCGGATCGTTAGGTGGTTGCGCCGGTGCCTTCTCTTCCCTCTTGCGCATTCGGCCTGGTAAAGATGCTTCGATTTGCCTTGAATTTGACGGCAAAGGATTGGCGCGGGCCGCTGTCGATCGAATGGAGAGAATGATCACTGATGTCGAGAAAGCCTGCGGCGTGGATCGTGCGGCGTTTAGCGCTTTCGCCCTGCATCAGCCCAACCCGCGCTTGCTCGACACATTGATCACCCGCACAAGTTTGCCGGCGGACAAGGTCCCGCTCGTTGCAAAATACTGCGGCAACCTTGGATCGTCTACGTGCGGAGTTGCGCTGAGCATGGCATTGGACATTCACGGCACCAAACTCCGTAACGCTCGTGGCCCCATCTTGGCTGCGTCCTTGGGGCCAGGAATGGTTTGGACGGGCCTAGTCTTAGGCTGATTTGCGCCGACCATAGAGCAGCGACGGCAGTCGCGAAGCCTCCAAATTCGCAGCCCTCATCGCAGCCGAAACGGTTTTGCATCAAATCCGCGCCACATGTTGAGAATGTTCCGCAAAATTCCCTCTGCTATACTGACCCCGCGAGCCGCTCTCCTGCACTTATAGCGGCCGCTTTCGGAAGCGGGCCGTTTGCGTCCCGAATGATTCTACGGGGCGGGCTCTTTGACTTCGGACGATCACCTTGAGCAAACTCCGCGTCTCCATCGTGCAATATCTCAACACCGCGCCGCTCGTCCGCGGCTTCACCCACGGCGCCCTCCAGGGCAAATATGACCTCTCCTTCACCGTCCCCTCGCAATGCGCCGAAGCCCTGCGCGCCGGCGCCGCCGACGTCGCCATCATTCCCGCCATCGAGTACCAGCGCATCCCCGGCTTGACCATCCTCCCCGGCCTAGCCATCGCTTCCAAGGAGCGCGTCCGCAGCCTTCTGCTCATCGCGAAAGTCCCCATCCGACAAGCGCGCCGCATCGCCCTCGACCGCAGCTCCCGCAGCACCCAGGCGCTAACCAAAATCCTCTGCGCTCGCCGCTGGCAGATCGCCCCCGAATTCTTCGAAGCCGATCCCCCTGATACCGATGGAAAAAGTGCCGCCGCCATACTCGACCACGCCGACGCCGCCCTAGTCATAGGCGACTCCGCGTTACGCATAGCGATCGCCGCGGAAGCTCGCGGCGTGAAGCCCGGCCCCGACGGCGCATGGCTCACGCCCGCTGCGGCGCTAGCCGACTCCTTCGTAGGGGCGCAGCAATGCTGCGCCCCTGCTTGGCGCGATGTCACCGTGGAGCAGCAAAACTCGCCGCAGCTCCACATCTACGACGTAGTCAAAGAATGGTGGCACCTAACCGAAAAGCCCGCCGTACTAGCCGTCTGGGCCGCCCGCACCGAAGTCGTCACTGCGAACCCGGAGCTCGCCGAAGACTTCCTAGCCTCCCGCGATTTCGGCGTCCGCCAAATCCCCGAAATCTGCGCCGAAGCCGCCCACCAGATGCAGCTCCCCGAAAACGAACTCCGCCTCTATCTCGAAAAAAATATCGACTACAGCCTCGACGACCAAAACCTCCAAGGCCTCCTATCCTTCTTCCACCACAGCCATGCCCTAAACCTAATAGGCCCCCTAAATCCCATCGCCATAGCCGCCGGCCCCAACTCCCACGCCCGCTACCTCGACTTCACCTTCGCCCGTTCATCCTGAGCCCTCGAAGGGCCAATCCGCCGTGTAGCTCAGGCCCGCTTCTTGGGCCTGAGGCCTTTCGCCGTGCAGGAGCACGATAATTCGTGCCCATCAAGGTGGCCCGGCACAAGGTGGCCCGCTGCGTCAGCGCTTGTGCTTACTTAACCACAGACAATTAAGTCACGAAGAATGCCTAAGATTAGACTTGACAAGGGTTAGTTAAGTGACGTACGTTGGCTACGTACAACAGAGGCAGAACGGCAATCTGAGTTGACACGAGTTATCTGAAATTGCCTTCAGGACAGCTCTAAACATCGAATGGAGGCTTACATGAGAACTATGAATCGCTGGGAACAACCTTTCCGCGGGGCTACGACCCTGCAGGAACAGATCAATCACTTGTTTGGCAATGGGTTAGGACATACGGGCCAGGAGTCGAATTTGACCCCTTGGGCCCCAGCCGTCGACATCTTCGAGACCGAGAATGAACTGGTCGTTAAGGCCGACCTGCCGGACGTTAATCCGCAGGACCTGGACATCCGCGTGGAGAACAACGTCCTCACCATTCGCGGCGAGCGCAAGTTTGAGACGAAGGTCCACGAGGACGACTATCTGCGCATCGAACGCGCCTATGGCTCGTTCAGCCGGAGCTTCTCGCTGGCCAACTCCGTAAAGTCGGACGCGATCAAGGCCGACTATCAGAATGGCGTGCTGACGCTAAGCCTCCCGAAGACCGAGGAAGCAAAGCCGAAGCAGATCAAGGTGAATGTGGGAACACCGTCCTTGAATCAAAGTGTGCCGCAACAAAAGTATATGGCGGCCGCCGCAGGCGCTCGCTAAAAGAGCGCAGACCGAAGACGAAGTAGCGCCAAGGGGCTGGCGACATCGCCAGTCCCTTTTTTGTTTCGTCTTCGTCTTGCTCGTCATTTCGACGCATCGGAGACCGCCGCCCCATCCCGCGCTTTCTGCGGGATGAAATCTCTCTTTTCTTCCGCTTGGACTCAGGCCCGCGGACCGGCACTCGGCTCCGGCCCAGAAAATCCCTGCGCCGCCTGATCTACCGTGGGGAACATCTCGATCACCTTATCCACCTTCGTTAATTTCAAGCTATGGTCAATCATCGACTGCGCCGCGGCGATGCGCAGCCCGCCGCCCGCGCTCTTGAGCTTCGCCAAGCAGCGTACGATCGCTCCAATCGCTGCGCTGTCGGCATGCGTCACGCCCGCCATGTCGAAGATCACCCGCGTCTCGCGCGCCGCGATCATCTCATCCACTTCTCGCTCCAGCCGCGCGCATTCCGGACCGCAGTGTATGCTGCCTTGCATCGCGAGCACGGTTATACCTGGTGGCAAAGCTCGTTTTGTGAAGTCTAAGATCACGACGCCGCGCGTTCCTTGCCCTCATACGGAAACTGCCGAATCAGCCGCACGCAATCCCCCAGCGCCGAAAATAGCGATGGCCCCCACCCGCAGGGCACAAACGAAGCCGTCTTCTGGTTCACCGGCTTGTCCGCCTCCGCATAAAACCGCAGCCGTTGCCCCGGAGGCGGCACCGCAAACTCCTTCACCGTGATCGCAAACGTCACGTCACCGCCGGCCTGCTGCTTCACAATCGAGAAGTGATGCAACTGCATCAACTGCTCCCCGGAGTCTGCCTGTATGTGTACCCAGTCGCTCATCCGCGCATTCCTCGCAGCCGCCGCCGCGTTTAGCCGCGGATACTAGGCCACGGACAGACCCAAGTCAACGCCAACCGGCGCGCCCTACTTCTGTCGAGGGGACCAAGCTACATGCCGGCTTTAAAGCTTGTCCCATTCGGGACAGTTTCGCTCCCTTTGCCAATGCTACCTTTCTCTTATCAGCATGGTGAAGCGAGGCCGACCCTCGCTGACCCAACGGGTGCCCTGCCAGTGCCTCCAAATATCTCAAGCCGGGCACCCGTCCCCCTTTTGGTACCGATCGCTTTCCTCCCTATAAATCGTGGCCCAATCCGTCCCGTCCTTCGTAACGGCGAGTTCACCTCACCATCCTAATTTTGTTGGCTGGGTACCCCCCCTCCCCCTGTTTTGCATAAGTGTTGGTTCTAAAGGGAGTTAAAGTTGTTTGTTTTGATACACTTTTGCAAGTGTTCATTCTAAAGGAACTTAAAGGTGGACCTCTTCGTGACCGACAAGAACGGGATGAGGTGGGTTCAACAAGCTGGATGGCTAAAAGTCCCGAAGGGGGTATGCGATTCCGGGGCGTTTTGCAACCCGTCGCAGCTTGCGCTCTGGGCAAGAAAGAGGCTGTAAGCTGTTGAAAACAAAGGACGGGAGTCGGAAAAAGAGAGGCAAGAGGCTGCAAGGGATTGAGGGGTCGAGGGTTAGGGGTGGAGCGGCGGGAGGAGTTTTGGAGGTTCGTTCGAGATAACACGCGCAATCATACTACAGATCTGGACGTTTGTCAATAGTAAAGTTGCAAGTGCAATTACGTGAATGGCGTAAGAAGGCAAAATCGGTAGCCGAAATCTTGCGGCGATGAAAAAGCGAATAATTTATCTTGCCCTCAAGCGTTTCGGGGTGTAGCTTTTCCACAGATGGGAAGCGGTCGGCGTTGTACGTCGGCCCGGCGTGGGGTACCATCCGCGAAAATAAGAAATGGCTCGTTACGGCAAATGGACACGCTTACGCGGACTGAGCGCAGCAAGCGGATGGCGCTCATCCACGGTAAAAACACAAAACCGGAACTTTTGGTGAGGAAAATAGCCCGGTCTTGCGGATATAAATTCCGGCTCCACGTTCCCTACCCTCCGGGAAAGCCGGATATGGTTTTCCCCAAACTAAGGAAGATCATCTTCATGCATTGCTGCTCTTGGGCAGTATGCTCACTTGCGCACCTTACCGAAATCGAAGGTACCCTTTTGGATCCCCAACTTGGCGGAAAATCGTGGGCGAGACCTTCGGAACACCGTGCCGCCACTAGCCTTATACAAGATGCCTGGTCTAGATGATGGAAGAGCTGGTTGTGGGACAACTTTATTCTAACGAAGAGATCTTTAGGTCCCTCAAGGTTTCCAACGCTGGCGGTATCCGCCTTTCGCTGCAGGACAAGATAGTCCTGAGAGCCGTAATCATGACTTCAGTGCAAGGCCTCCACGGGGTTGGTGAGAACCCCTATCACGACAGGCTCGAGGGCGACATCCTGACCTTTACGGCGGCAGGAAAGACTGGCCAACAGACGCTTGCAGGCATGAATAATCGGTTGATTGAGCAAAAGACATTCAATTTCCCCATCCACGGGTTCGTCTTGATTGCCAGCAGGAGAGATGGCTCAGTCGGACCAAAACGCTGGAGGTACCTGGGGCTACTCGAATATCTTCGCCACTATCCGGACACACAGCTCGACGCGGATGGTAAGGTTCGCAAGGTTTGGCTTTTCGAATTCAAGATTCACAGTGAACAACACATCTTGCCGCTCTCGATCGAAGCCGCTGTCTCGAAACAGTTGCTTGCCGCGTCGAGACTGCGCGCCGCTAGTAATTCCGAGGATGACGAAATCGTAGACGGAGGCGACTACCAGAAGACTGAAAACATGGAACGGATCGAACACGTTCGGGGCAAGCTGCTAGCGATGGAGCCGAAAAACTTTGAGCTGTTTATCAAGGACTTGCTCCTTCACTGCGGCTTTTCGGATGTCTGTGTCACAAGATTCAGCGCCGACGGCGGCATTGATGTGAACGCGCGAGCTGGTGGCAGGATTTGGATTTTTGAAAATACCCTAGTGCAAGTACAGGCGAAGCGTTGGCTGCACTCTGTCGGACGCAAAGAAGTTGCGGAGTTGCGGGGAAGCTTGCAGCCGTTCGCCAGGGGTGCAGTGGTCACAACTAGTCATTTCTCGAAGGCAGCCATCAATGAGGCTTGTGAGGAAGGCAAGAATCCAATTGCCCTTGTCGACGGTCTTAGGCTTTCTAGGGTTGTGCTAGACGAACAATTTCAGCTAGCACTATGACGTGCATGAGTCAGGAGTATCCAACGCTAGCTTCACGACGCAACAACAGGAGAAACCCCATGAAGAACGCCGAATGGTTTCGAAACCGCGCGAAGGAGTTGTATCACGAAGAGGGCGAGATTGAAGTGGACAATGACGCACGCGTCTCTACCGGAGACGATGACGGGGCGTATGTCGCGGCGTGGGTTTGGGTACCTTTGACAAAACAAAAACCAACTCACAAGTTCGGGACAGACAGTACTCGAGGAAGAAGAAAAGAAGGAAGAGGAATAGCTCGCCCCGTTCGCCGCGAACTCCACAAATGAGTGCCAGATTTCAAATTTTTACGGAGTCCGATTTCGACCTCGTAAGTCGCGGGCAATTCGAGAACCTACGGACGCGGATTTATCGCGAGGACCAAAACTATCTTTTGAACGTAAATCGAACCGAATATGTTGCTCACGTCCTGTCGGAATTTGCAATCGTCCCGCTCGAACTGCATTTTGACAAGATGACCGTCTCTTCTTCTGAGAAGATGATCCCAGCCGAGGCGTTTCCCCGAGACTTCAACGTATTCGGTGGGAAATCTTATCCCAAGCAAGTGGTCAAGTATCACATCCCATTCACAGGTGAACAGCAACTCCTGAGGTGCATTCCCAACCCGCGAATTGTAAGTTCGTATCCTGTATCTTTGGAGGGGAATGAGGTGTGTTTGGAGTTCCGCGATTTTTACGGTGATCCGGAGCGGATCAAACGCGATGCGGATTCAGCCGTTAATTTGATCCGACAGCAAGCCGGCCACCTAGCAAAAAATGTCGATCAGCATAACCAGCAACTGCAGACACAAGCCGAATCCGTGTTTGACGCCCGGAAAGCCGAGATCATGAAGCAGCTGCAGGTCATAGCTTCGCTCGGAGTGCCAGTCAAACGTTCCGAAAACGTGCCACCAACGTTTGCTGTTCCTGCCGCCGCTCGCAAACAAGTTGTGCCGAGACCCACTGCACCATCCGGGAAGTATGCTCCCGAGCCCACTCTCGATGAGTCGATTTACGAGGAAATTCTTCAGACGATTTTCGATACCGGCCGTGTATTGGAGCGTCTCCCGAGCACGTACGCTGGTAAAGATGAAGAGACTTTGAGAGACCACCTCATCCTGAATCTCGAACCGCGGTTCCAGATCAGCACGACAGGGGAAACCTTCAACAAGTCCGGCAAGACGGACATTTTAATCAGATACGAAGGCAAGAACGTCTTTGTGGCGGAGTGCAAATTCTGGCGGGGACAGAAGCAACATCACGCGACTATCGACCAGCTACTTGGCTACCTAACCTGGCGCGACTCCAAGACTGCTATTGTTTATTTCGTTGACACGCGCGAAATGGTAGCGCCACTAAAGGTCATCGAAGATACGACTGCGACTCACCCTTGCTACGTTGCCAGTAGAGGCAAGCGCGAGGAGTCTTGGTTCCGCTATGAGTTTCACTTGCCGGGAGACTCGAGTCGTCCTGTCCACGTGTCGATTCTTTGCTTTCACCTGCCACGGTCGTAATCTTTTCGGCTCTTTCACAACCATCCGCATTGTCGGCAGGTATACCCCCAAGCGCCCCAAATTCCAACTCCTTCCCAACGGTTCGCAACGCTCAAACTTTCAAACGTTCCGACGCGGTTGCGACGCTCAGACCTTCCGACATTCCGACCTTACGACGTTTTCAGCTAGAATGCTTGTGACACTATGAGACTGACCAAACAACAAGCGATTGAGATGCGGAGGAGGTCGCCGTTGGGGAGGATTCGGCGGATTTGGCGACGCAACGACCACAACCGAGACCTACACTGTGGGGACCCTGGTGGTCGATCTCTTCGATGCAAAGACAAAGGGATTGATATGGCGAAGCTCATCGAGCGATACGCTCTCCGATAAAGCGGACAAGAACACCAAGAACCTCGACAAAGGCGTGAATAAAATGTTCAAGCATTTTCCTCCTGCCCCGTCGACCAAACACTAAGAGCGACGTGAATGGCTATTTGACCTTTCACTCGCTATCTCAATGACGGTGAGTACCCTGGCCATTCCTCTGCGCGCGGCAAGCAAGCCGCGCGCGGAGCAGTTCTTTGAAACTAGTACCGATGTTCACAAAACGTGATAATATGTACACAGGGCTTCAGCCGGACTCACTATGCCTATTACGAAAAATCGCACGCACAAGCATTTTCGTCTCGACGCCACGAAAATCCGGCGCGCCAAGAGACTGCTTCACGTCGATACTGAGACGGAAGCGATCGAGCGAGCTCTTGATTTTATAATCGCCGAGCACGAGAGAAACGAATTGGTGGCGGCGGCCAACGATCGCTTCTTGAGAAGTGGCGCACAAATCACGGATGTATACGGAAAACTCCGGGAATAGATGAACCCGATTCTTTACGATTCGTCCGTCTACATTGCCGCGCTGCGCGCCGGAGAGCAGTCTGCTGCGCTCCTTCGACGATTTGCGGGAAACGCGCCTGTCTGGCTCAGTTCCGTGGTGTTAGAGGAGCTCTACGCGGGAGCGAGCAAGAACGCGCGACGGATGGTCGAGCGGCTTGAGCGCGATTTCGACCGAGCAAAGCGAATTCTGGTCCCCAATCTCAGCGACTGGACGGGAGCGGGCAGACTTCTGGCCCTGCTAGCGGCAAAGTACGACTATGAGCAAATCGGCCAAGGGCGACTGACCAATGATGCTTTAATCGCCATGAGCGCGCGACGTGTGGGAATCACCGTGATTACTGCCAATGCCAGGGACTTTGCCACACTGGCCCAATTGCGGAGTTTTCATTGGCAAGTGAGCGAAGCTATTCGGTCTACCTCATGAGCCTGACCAAACAGCCAGCGATTGAGATGCTCGAATCCGACGACCTGGTCGGCATTGGCATGGAGGCGCATCAGATGCGCCTGGCGAAGAACGACCCGCGCGTGGTCACTTACCAGATCATTCACCTCTGACCTCCCTTCGAGTACCCAGGCATACACCGGAAATAGCTATCGGCTAGACATCCCCTTTGGGGTTCAAGCGCTGGCGCGATGCGCGTAACTTGTCTTCAAGAAGCGGCTTCTAGAAGAAGCGGGCTTCAAAACGCGAACTTCTCGTAAAGAGTTTGCGGACTGGGAGGCAGAGATGGAAGCGCTTTATTCAGGATTTGCTGGCAGCGTCGGATTGGCTCTCCTTGCTCTCCTTCTCGTGAGGGTGGCGGAAGGAATCGGACTAATTGTGGAACCCGACGGCGCGGACGACGCCTGGCGAGCACAAGAGATCGCCATGATCGGCTCCGACGCAGCTAACCCCAAAGACCAAACCGGAGAAACAGCAGTAAATCCAAAAAATAAACAGGAGGCAGTATGAAGAATCTATCCAAAATAGCAGCATCGATCGGACTGAGCCTAGTTTTGGCGGGTGCTTTACTGGCACAAAGCGTTAAGACGGACTACGACCACAATGCGAACTTTAGCCAGTACAAAACGTACTCGTGGGAGAAGGTGCAAACCAAAGACCCACTCCAAGTCGACCGCATCAAGAGCGCAGTGAACAGCGCCCTGGCGGCAAAGGGCATGACGGAAGTTGCGTCGGGAGGGGACGTCGAGGTCTTTGCGATTGAAACGACGCAGAATCAACAAACACTGAACACGTTCTATAACGGGTTCGGAGGAGGTCGGCGGTGGGGAGGATTCGGCGGATTTGGCGACGCAACCACAACCGTCGAAACCTACAAAGTCGGGACGTTAGTTGTCGATCTCTTCGATGCAAAGACAGAGGGATTGCTATGGCGAAGCTCAGCGAGCGATACGCTGTCCGATAAGGCGGACAAGAACACCAAGAACCTCGACAAAGGCGTGAATAAAATGTTCAAGCATTTTCCTCCCGCCCCGTCGACCAAACACTAAGAGCGACGTGAAGGGCTAGTTTTCACTCACTAGCTCAATGACGTGAGTACCCTGCCACATCTCCGCGCGCGGCAAACAAGCCACGCGCGGAGATGTGTAAAAGAGCTCGGAACTATGGACGAACGTTTCAAACGTTCTGACATTCCGAGCTTCGGGCGTTTTCAGATAGAATGAGGGCTGACCGGAAAGGCAAAATCGCCCGCCACGGTCGGCGGCCGCTACATAGAAGAACCCATGAGCCTGACCAAACAGCAAGCGATCGAGATGCTCGAGTCCGACGACCTGGTCGGCATCGGGATGGAGGCGCATCAGATGCGCCTGGCGAAGAACGACCCGCGCGTGGTCACTTACCAGATCGATCGCAACATCAATTACACCAACTTCTGCACCGAGTACTGCTCCTTCTGCGCGTTTTACCGGCCGCTGGGCGCCAAAGACGGCTACATCCTCTCCTTTGAAACCATCTACGAAAAAATTGAAGAGATGCTGCAGCTCGGCGGCACCGGCATTCTCCTGCAAGGCGGCCTGCATCCCGACCTGCAAATCGGCTACTACGAAAATTTGCTGCGCTCGCTGAAAGCGCGCTTCCCGCAGGTGCATCTGCACTGCTTCTCCGCGCCGGAAATTTTGTGCATCGCGGAGGTTTCCGAAATCAGTGTGCGCGAAACCATTCAGCGGCTGATGGACGCCGGGCTGCAATCGATTCCGGGCGGCGGCGCGGAAATCCTGGACGACGAAATCCGCTCCAAAATCGCGCGCCTGAAATGCACCAGCGACGATTGGGAAGAAGTCCATCGCATCGCGCATTCGCTCGGACTGCGCACCACCGCGACCATGATGTTCGGCTGCGGCGAAGAACTCCGCCACCGCGTCAACCACTTTGATCGCATACGCCGCATCCAGGAAGATACCGGAGGCTTCACCGCCTTCATCCCCTGGATGTTCGCCGCGGAAAACACCGCGCTCGGCAAGAAAGTGCAGGAGACCACCGCGGTCGATTACCTGAAAACGCTCGCCGTCAGCCGCCTCTACCTCGACAACATCGACCACATCCAGTCCAGTTGGCTCACGCCCGGAATCAAAGTCTGCCAAGTGGGACTGCAATTTGGCGCCGACGACGTCGGCAGCATCCTGATCGAAGAAAACGTAGTCTTCGCGGCCGGCGTAAGAAACCGCACGAACGAGAGCGAGCTCCGCCGCATCATTTCCGATGCCGGGTTCATCCCCGCGCAGCGCGACACCCTCTACCGCTCCTACGCCCTAAAATGAGCGCCCACATGGCAAAGAAAATCTAAGGAGAATCTAAAGCCGACCTAAAACCCCTCATAACCATAAAGAAAACGCGCTCTCTCCTTGCATACCGAAAGGTCACGTACTATGAGATAGTACAGCCCAGCATCCTTCGATTAACTGGGGCAAGCACGCGGATGGCTCGGCAAGATCGTAACCCTTCCAATCAAGAGTCGCAGACGAGTTCACTGCGCGCCGACTCGCACACAAGCCGCGGAACGGGCGGGCAGCGCAGTCAATGGCGCGCCGAGTATCTGCTGCAAGATGTGCGCTTCGCGCTGCGCACGCTGCGGAAAAGTTGGGGCTTCACACTCACCGCGGTGCTCACCCTCGCTCTCGGGATCGGCGCCAACACAGCGATCTTCCAACTCCTTGACGCGGTGCGGCTGCGCAGCTTGCCGGTGTCCAATCCGGACATGCTGGCCGGCGTGCAGGTGAAAAACGGCAACCGCGGCTTCGGAATCACCATCGCCGACGATGAAACGTCGCTCACGTATCCGCTTTGGGAGCAGATTCGCCTGCATCAGCAAATTTTTTCACATGCTTTTGCGTGGGCCGACAGTGGCTCCGCATCGTTGGGCGAGGGCGCGCAGGAGCGTCGCGCGCGCGGTTTGTGGGTCAGCGGCGACGCTTTCACCACGCTGGGCATCTATCCGCTTCGCGGCAGATTTTTCTCTGCGCAAGACGACCGTCCCGGCTGCGGCTTGCCCGGCGCGGTCATCAGCTATGGGCTTTGGCAGAGCGAATTCGGCGGGCAGGACTCCGCCATCGGCAGCAAGCTGATGATAGATGGCAGGTCAACCGAAGTTATCGGCGTGACGCCTCGCAACTTTTTCGGCCTCGAGGTTGGCAGGAGTTTTGATTACGCGGCGCCCTTCTGCTCACTCGATGCCTATTTCCCGAGTGCGAGAACACTCTCACGCAAAGACTATTTCTGGCTTCATGTCTTGGGGCGATTGAAACCCGGCGTCACTTCGCAGCAGGCTTCCTCCGAGCTCACCGCGATGAGCCCAGGCGTCATCGAAGCAACGCTTCCGAACGGCTATGGCCCAATTCCACTCAACATCTATCGCAATTTCCGACTCACGGCGTTCCCCGCCGGTAACGGAGTCAGTTGGCTGCGCGAAACTTATGACACTTCCTTGTGGCTGCTCCTGGCCATCACCGCACTCGTGTTGCTGATCGCGTGCGCCAATCTGGCCAACCTGATGCTGGCTCGTGCCAGCGCACGAGAGCGCGAAATGGCCGTGCGTCTCGCGCTCGGTGCTTCGCGCTGGCGGCTCATCCGTCAG
This sequence comes from Candidatus Acidiferrum sp., assembly GCA_035602505.1. Taxonomy (GTDB): domain Bacteria; phylum Acidobacteriota; class Terriglobia; order Acidiferrales; family UBA7541; genus Acidiferrum. The sequence continues at coordinate 42,845 of DATNMD010000014.1, read as the reverse complement.
CTTCTCTCCGAAGGCTTGCTGCTTGCCGCTGGCGGCGCAGCCTTGGGCATTGTGCTGGCCGAAGTCTTCAGCAGGAGCCTGATTCGTTTTCTTAGCAACGAAGGCGATGTCATCCGCCTTGATCTGAGCCTGGACTGGCGGGTGCTTCTTTTCACCGGGCTCATCGCCGTACTCACATGCCTGGTCTTTGGGCTGGTGCCCGCCTTTCGCTCTTCGCGTGCCGCGCCCGGCTCCGTGCTTAAGTCCGGAAGCCGCGGGACTACCGCGGGGCGTGAGCGTTTTTCGTTTCAGCGGCTGCTCGTTGTTTCTCAGATCGCTGTGTCCGTCGTGTTGCTGGTGGGTGCGCTGCTATTTGTAAGAAGCTTCTGGAACCTCGCGACACTCGACCCCGGCTTTCGCCAGCGCGGGATTTTGATCGCCACCCTCGATTTCCGACGCTTGACGTTTTCGCCCGAGCGCACTACTGCCTTCATCCGCGAACTGCTCGCCCAGACTCGCGCGCTTCCCCAAGTGGAATCTGCCGCCACCTCCACGCACATTCCCTTGAATGGCAGCAGTTGGAATTTGGGAGTGCACATCAACGGTGCGGAAGGCGGCTCGAAATTCACCTGGGTCAGCCCCGGATATTTTCAGACCATGGATATTTACCTGCTCGCCGGCCGTGACTTCAACGAACGCGACACGCGTACATCGCCAAAAGTTGCCGAAGTCAATGAGGCTTTTGTCCAGAAATATATGTACGGCCAAAACCCCATCGGCAAAATCATTCGAACAAACACGGAACCTGGATATCCCGAATCTGAATACGAAATTATCGGAATGGTCAGAGACACCAGGTATAACCAACTGCGCGAGCCTCCTCCTCCGATCACCTTTGCTCCCGCCGAGCAGTTTCCCGATCCTGGTCCGTGGGCCGCCTTGTTTATCCGCTACTCTTCGCCGCCGTCGGCGGTGATGAGCGCCGTCCGAGAAAAAATCAGCGCTTTTAGTCCCGCGATATCCATAGATTTTCATGTCTTGCAAACCGACATTGAAAACGGTTTGGCGCGCGAGCGGCTGATGGCCTTGCTCTCCGGATTCTTCGGGGCCTTGGCGGCGCTGCTCGCCATGATCGGACTATACGGGCTGATTTCTTACATTGTGGCTACGCGCAAGAATGAGATCGGCATTCGCATGGCTTTAGGCGCGAGCCCCGGAAGCGTAATCCGCATCATCGTGCGGCAAACGTTGACGCTGCTTGGCGTGGGTGTTGGCGCGGGCTTGGTGCTTTCCATGGCCGCGGCAAGAGGGGCGAACTCGCTGCTGTATGGCTTGCAGGCCAATGATCCGCTCACGCTATTTAGCGCAGCGGGATTTTTGGCCGCGGTCGCGCTGGCAGCCAGCTACATTCCGGCGTATCGCGCTTCCCGCGTCGATCCCATGAACGCGCTTCGCTACGAGTGATCCATCCGGCACCTCTGTGGATTTTCAGCTGCTCTTCAGGGCTTGGCAGTAGGCCGCACGAGAATTTCTACTTCAGAGCCTTCCGGTAAATCCAGAGGATCGATGGGCACGAGCGCGCCGTTACGGAAACGCGCGCGGACTTTGCTCGCCTGCGTCGGCTGCGGCTTGGCGGCCTGCGAATCGCGCTTCGACGGTGCCGGGGCTCCCGAAGTCTCATCCAGCGCTTCGTTGGCCAGGGCGTCGGCTTCGGCGTTCTGGTTGCGATACACGTGCTCGATTTTAAAGGAATCGAAGCTCTGGGCCATTTTTCGCGCGCGTTCGAACAGCGGGCGCAGCTCCGGGCTTTTCACTTTGTACTGGCCGCGCATATGGCGGACCAGCAGCTCCGAATCGCTCTCCACACGCAGCGCCCGGATGCCGTGCTGCTGCGCATAATCGAGCGCGGCGATGAGCCCATAGTATTCGGCCACGTTATTGGTCGTGCGCCCGATATATTTTTTGAGCTTGGCGACGACTCCGCCGCGCGGATCGCGAATTACTACGCCGTACGATGCGGGTCCGGGATTTCCGCGCGAACCGCCATCAATGTTCGCGCGGTAGGCCGCAGCCGGAGCATTCGATTCGGCGGCGGCATCGGCGAAGAGTCTCGCACCTCGATTTGCGGATGGGGGCTTGGACATCACGACGAGCTGGAGGCGGAAGAGGCGGTGCTGCCGGAGCCGGTTTCCGGACCGGGCGCGGGAATAGGCTCCAGCGAGTACAGAATCAAGCCACAGCTTTCGCAGCGAAATAGTTCATCGTTGGCGTCCTGGAGGAGTTGCTGAAGGATGTGCGGCAGGACGCGCATGCCACAGCCGCGGCACTGGCCGTCGCGGGCTTCGGCTAGCGCGACTCCGTGGTGGCGCTTGGCAATGCGCTCGTAGAGATCGCGCAAATCCTCGGGGATGGGCACGATGGCGCGCTCGCGCTCGGCGAGAGACGCGTCCAGATCTTTTTTCTTGGCGGCATGCTGCGTGTGCATTTCCTTGCGTTCCGCGGCGATGGATTGTTCCGCTTGCTTGAGCGCGGTTTCCGTGGATTTCAAGCGGCGTTCGGAATCTTCTCCGGCCATCATGATTTCGAGCTGACGGTCTTCGGCCTTGGCGACTTCCGTTTCGGCGTTGGTGATTTCGTGCTGCAGCGCCTTGTAGGCTTCATTGGTTTTTACCGCGCCGCTTTGTTCGCGGTATTTCTTGGCGCGCTCTTTCCACTGTTGCACGTCGAGCTCGAATTTCTTGCGCTCGGTAAGACCGTGGGTATGAGCTTCGCGCGCGGCGGTGACGGCGTTGCGCGCCCCGGTCAGCTTTAGGTCGGCATCGCGAACGCGCTTGGGAAAAGCGTCGAGCTCCGCGCGCAAGGCGGCAATGTGCTGGTCAATGGTTTGGAGGTCGAGAAGGCGCGGAATTGAGGGATGCATCCGACTCAAGTTTAGCACAGCGCGGCGTTCGGACGTGCCGAGCGCGGATTCGAGCGGCTTCGTATCCAATGGCGGCTACTGGTATTCTTGACGAGCCCTAGTTCCAGGAGAATCTTCAGAAACTTGCCACCGATCATCAGCGCACAACAACTATCCAAGCGATACGGGGCCGGTCCGCTTTTTCAAGATATCTCTTTCACGGTATCGGAGGGCGAGCGCATCGGCATCATCGGGCCGAACGGTTCCGGCAAATCGACGCTTCTGGCAATGGTGAACGGCCAGGTAAAACCGGACAGCGGAGATGTGGCGATCCGCAAAGGCACGCGAGTCAATTGCGTGCCGCAGATATCGGAATTCGCGGCCGGCGAAACGATCCGATCGGTAATTGACAGAGCTTTGGATCAGGTAAAAATCCCTGAGAGCGAACGACTCTCGCGCATTGCGGAAATCCTGGGACGCGCCGGCTTTACAGACCTCGACGCCGAGGCGGCAACGCTGTCCGGCGGCTGGCGAAAGCGCCTGGCAATCACCGAGGCACTTGTGCAGAAGCCGGATATTCTGCTTCTCGACGAACCGACCAACCATTTGGATCTCGCCGGTATCAAGTGGCTGGAAACACTTTTGCAAAGTGCGCCATTCGCCAGCGTGATCGTCAGCCACGACCGCTATTTTCTTGAAAACGTGGCGAACGAAATTGTCGAGCTTAATCCCGCTTATGAAGAGGGAGCGCTGCGCGTCTCCGGAAACTACAGCACATTCCTGGAAGCCAAGGAGCTATATCTCCATGCGCAGCGCAACCGGCAAGAGGCGCTGGAGAATCGCGTGCATAGTGAAATCGACTGGCTGCGGCGGGGTCCAAAAGCGAGGACCACGAAATCGAAAGCGCGCATCGATAAAGCGCACGAAATGATCGGCGAACTGGCGGAAATGAATACGCGCACGCGCAGCACTAGCGCGAAAATTGACTTCTCTGCATCGGACCGGCAAACCAAGCAATTGATCACGCTCGATGACGTGAGTTATGCGGTGGGCGGGCGCACGCTTTTTCGCGATGTTCATTTCATTATCACCTCCGGCATGCGCGTGGGGCTCGTTGGTCCAAATGGCAGCGGGAAGACTACGCTGCTGAGGCTATTGAAAGGCGAGCTCAAGCCAACGCGCGGCAGCATGCGCCAGGCGGAATCCTTGCGCATCGTGTACTTCGACCAGAATCGCGAGCTGGATCCGGATATCACGCTGCGTCGTGCCCTCGCACCGAACAGTGATTCGGTGATTTATCAAGACCGGGTGATTCACGTGGCCGCTTGGGCGGCACGATTCCTGTTCACGGGAGAAAACCTCAATCAACGCATCGGGCGGCTTTCTGGGGGCGAGCGCGCCCGCGTGTTGATCGCGCAGCTCATGCTGCAGCCTGCCGACGTCCTGCTGCTGGACGAGCCCACCAATGATCTGGATATTCCCACGCTGGAGGTGCTGGAGGAGAGCCTTCTGGAATACCGAGGCGCCTTGGTGCTGGTCACGCACGACCGCTACATGCTTGACCGTGTGTCAACGGTTGTGTTGGGGCTCGACGGCCTCGGTGGCGCAGAGCGTTTTGCCGACTACTCGCAATGGGAGTCTTGGCAGCGCTCCCAACTGGCGACTGGCAAGATCAACCTGTCGGTCGAAACGCAGAGCCCCAGCGGCCCGGCAAATGCGCCCAAGGCGTCCCTAACCAAGAAGAAGTTCTCCTATAAAGAGGCGCGCGAATTAGAAACCATCGAGCAGCGCATAGCGGAAGCCGAGAAGGAACTGCAAGCCAAACACGACGTCCTGCAAGACCTCGCGATCATGAGCGACGGCTCGCGCCTCCACGCTGCCTCCATCGAAATGGACGCGGCCCAGAAGACAATCGATCACCTGTACGCCCGCTGGGTCGAGCTAGAACAAAAAAAAACTGAGTCTTAGCAAGCCCGGAGCCAGGAAATCGACCGGGGTCCCCTCATTGGCTCTTGCGATCGAGAGGCTGCAGCGTGGCGTTGACCAGGTACGGGTCGTCGAACTCGGTCGTGTCGCCTGCTTTTTTTCCTGCAACCGGCAGAAGCCTCGCGGAGAGCGGCTTATGCCATTTGACGGCGAGGCTGGCCATGTCTCCGATGATCAACTCGAGTTGCTGCTCGGTGATATCGCCGGGCAACGGAACGGTGTCGAGGCCGGTGCCGCAGACGGCGCTGTAGCTCAGCAAAGCGTCCAGCGAGAGGCGGCCTTCGCTCCAGCGCTGGGCGAGGCGCGAATCTTCGAGGACCGGCAACATCAGTCCGGAATAGCCGGTTTGCTTTACCTGAATGTCGCGGATGGCGGCGGTGATGGTGGCGGCCCCGGTCAGAGTTCCAGGAGAGCCGATCGACTGCGAAGTCAAAGTTTCGAGCGCGGCGGCGATTGAGACATTTTTCATGGGCGCAGGAGAGAGATCGATGCCCATGTAGGTCCAGCCGGTGTCTTGATCCACGCGGCCAGCGAGTTCCTGCACGGCGCGCGCTTCGCTACCAAGGCGATCGGTCAGGCGTTGGCGGGCGGTGGCGAGGTCGGGGGCGCCCTGGAAGGCGGCGGCCACCGTGTTTGCGGACTCCAACGCGATGGCGAACTGATGGCCGAAGCCGGTGTGGTAGGAGCCGGGAAAAAAAGGCGTCAGAGGCGGCACCAGAGCAATCGCGGAAAACTTGAAATTGCCCTGGCTGTGCTCGGTGGCGGAAAGCCTTTGCATGGCGCGCGCCGCGGCGCCTACGGAGGGCCAGCGCACGCCGTTTTCATCGGCGACTACGAGGCTGGCGTTGATCGACTTTGTGTTTTTGAGGACGTCGACGAGGAGGTCGGCTTGCGATTCCGGGTCGGAGGCGTTGAACATGGCGGGGCCGATGGAAGCCGCGAATTTTTCTTTCGCGGCCAGCGCGTCGTAATTCTTGAAAAACGCCAGCCCTTGTTCGGCGGTGAGGCCCTTAGTGTACTCCGGAAACGGCTGCGTCGAGATGCGGATGGTTTCCACTTCAAAATCGCGCGATTCGAAGATGGTGCGAGCTCGCTTCAGCATCGTCATGGCGTCGGCGATTTGCTGTTGATATTGGGCGCGATCGAGACTGATGAAGGCGGTGATGGCGCGGATTTTGGGGCGCGCGGGGTCGGGGGGAGCTTTGCGCTGCGCGTGGACGGGCGAGGTAAGGATCAGGGCGGCGCAGAGGAGAAAGCAAAAACGGATCGTGCCAAGACGCATCAGTTGCCTCCAAATGGGGCGCAGCAGTGCTGCGCCCCTACAAGATACAGGAATCGACGCGGCGGATTTCGAGAAATCGATGGTTAGGAGCGTCGCCTAGACGAAGGCGGAGATGCCGGTGATGCGCTCGCCGATTACGAGCTTGTGTATGTCGTTGGTGCCTTCGTAGGTGGAGACGCTTTCGAGGTTGTTCATGTGGCGCATGATGGGGTAATCGTCGACGATGCCGTTGGCGCCGAGAATGTCGCGGGCCTTGCGTGCGGTTTCGAGTGCGATGGCGACATTGTTCATCTTCAGCATGGAGATGTGCGAGGGGTCGACCTTGTTCTTATCTTTTAGCCGGCCGACGTGTAGGGCGAGCAATTGCCCCTTCACGATTTCCGTAATCATCCAGGCGAGTTTCTCCTGCACGAGTTGGTGTGAAGCGATGGGCTTGTTGGCGAATTGCTTGCGCGTTTTGGCGTATTGCAGCGCGGTGTCGTAGCAGGCCATGGCCGCGCCGAGCGCGCCCCATCCGATGCCGTAGCGGGCTTGGTTGAGGCAGCCCAGCGGCCCTTTGAGTCCGACCACGTTGGGCAGGAGATTTTCCTGGGGGATTTCGCAGTCCGAAAAAGACAAGCCCGAGGTCACGGAAGCGCGCAGCGACCATTTGCCGTGCACGTCCCAGGTTTTAAAGCCAGGGGTACCTTTTTCAACCAGGAAGCCGCGAATCTTTTCGTCTTCGCTTTTGGCCCACACGACAGCGACATCCGCGATGGAGCCGCTGGTAATCCACATTTTTTCGCCATTCAAAACATACTTGCTGCCTTTTTTTACCGCGCGGGTCAGCATACCGCCGGGATTGGAGCCGAATTGCGGCTCGGTCAGGCCGAAGCAGCCGATGGCGGTACCCTGCTGCAGGAGCGGCAGCCACCTATCTTTTTGCGCGTCGCTGCCATACGCGTAGATGGGATACATCACTAGCGCGCTCTGCACGGAGACAAAGCTGCGCAAACCGGAATCGCCGCGCTCCAATTCTTGCGTCACCAAGCCATACGCGACGTTGGACATGCCGGCGCAGCCGTAACCCTGCAGATTGGCTCCAAAAAAACCGAGTTCACCTAGCTGCGGGACCAGGTGGCGGGGAAATGTTCCTTCGCGGCTGTGCTTTTCGATGATGGGGATGACTTCGTTTTCGACGAATTGGCGTGCCGTCTGGCGCACCAGCTTTTCTTCGTCGTTGAGTTGCGAGTCAAAGTCGATGAAGTCGACGCCGCTGTATCCGGCCATGCCTGCTCCTCACTTCATGCTGCGCGGTGCCTTTATTTGTATTGCGGGCGCGGCTGCGGGATGCGTCCGGTTCCGTCGCGGCTTTTGCCTTGTCATTGTAGCAATGCGCCGGAATGCCCAGCAACTTGAGGGCGCGCGTGCGAATGCTCGGGCAGAGGTTGGTGCGTCTAGAAGAGTGAGGGGTGGATAAGTTCAGCTTTTGCGGTGCTTGAAGAATTCCACTTGCTTGAGCCGCTTCTCGGCTTCCTTCTTGGTTTTGTATGGACCGCCGAGATTCTTCTTGCCGTTTTCCGAGAGAACTTTATAGCCGCCAGCGACCTTCTTAATCATCGTGCACCTCTTGCATTAGATGCGGGAGGTTGATGCGAGTCGTGCGACAACCTTGCGGCGTCGCTTGACAATGCTTCGCGCGCGCCCTAGGCTCCTCGACTCTTGAGGGAAAACGTGTGGCTGTCAGCCGTCGCCGCCAGATCGCGGCACCGTAAAGGGGGCGCCATGAGAGCGGAACATGAAACTCGCGAGAATGTTTGGAGCCGGGCCGCCGGTGTTTCGATTGTGTTTCTGCTGTTGCTACTTATGCCGGGGACTGATCGGGCGGAAAGCTATGGAGTGACCGTGGAGCACAATGCCACGGCGGTGATGCGCGACGGCACGAAGCTGCGGAGTGACATCTATCGACCGAAGGCGGAGGGAAAATTTCCGGTGCTCCTGGTACGCACGCCGTATGACAAGACGCGGGAGATGGAGTTTGGCGTGAAAGCCGCCGCGCGAGGTTATGTGGTGGTGGCGCAGGACGTACGCGGGCGCTTTCAATCGGAAGGCGAGTGGTATCCATTCGAGTATGAATCGCAAGATGGTTACGACACGGTGGAATGGGCAGCCGCGCTTCCCTACGCGAATGGCAAGGTTGGGATGTTCGGCGGCTCGTATGTGGGAGCAACGCAATATCTTGCGGCCATCGCAAAGCCTCCGCACCTTGCGGGCATTTGCCCCAATGTCACCGCGTCCAATTATCACGATGGCTGGACATATCAGGGCGGCGCGTTCGAGCAATGGTTCAACGAATCGTGGACGACAGGGTTGGCGGAGAACACGATGCAGCGGCGCGTGGAAGCCGGACAGAAAGCGGTGGCGTGGACGCAGAAGCTGCCGCTGACCGCGTATCCGATTCTGGAGGCACCGCCTGCCGCAGGTCTTGCTCCATATTTTGCCGACTGGCTTGCGCATCCAAATTACGACGAATACTGGAAGCAGTGGTCGATCGAGGATCACTACGCGCAAGTTCACGTGCCGGTTTTCAGTCTCGGCGCGTGGTATGACATTTTTCTGGGAGGAACGCTACGGAACTATGCGCGGCTGAAAAAGGAGGCTGGGACCGAGGAAGCGAGGCGCGGGCAGAAGCTGATGGTTTACGTTGGGGGACACGCGGGCGGATCGGACAGCAAAAAGGTCGGTGCCGTGGATTTCGGGGACAAGCTGCCGTTCGATTTCGACGAGGTGATGTTGGGTTGGTACGACGCGCTGCTCAAGGGCCAAACGAGCACTGCGTCAGCGGAGAAGCCGGTCAAGATTTTTGTGATGGGCAAGAATGAGTGGCGCGACGAAGAAGATTGGCCGCTTGAGCGCGCGAAGAGCACGAAGTATTACCTGCACTCGGCAGGAGCGGCAAACACAGCGAGCGGAGATGGGACACTGAGCACGGCGGCCGCTGGAGCAGAGAAGGCCGATCAATTCACATACGATCCCAACGATGCGGTGCCTACTTTGGGAGGGCCGCTGTGTTGCGGACCTTTCCCTCCTGCCGGGCTGGGGCCGCAGGATCAGAGCAAAGCGGAGTCGCGCGGGGACGTGCTGGTATTTACGACCCCTGCGTTGGCGAAGGACCTGGAGGTCACGGGACCTGTTTCGCTGGAGCTTTATGTGAGCAGCTCGGCGGTCGATACGGATTTCACGGGCAAACTGGTCGACGTGTGGCCGAACGGGTTCGCGCAGAATCTTACGGAGGGAATCCAGCGGCTGCGCTATCGCAACTCGCAAGAGAAGCCGGAGCTTGCCAAGCCCGGCGAGACTTATCACGTCATGGTGGATCTTTGGGCGACCAGTAACGTGTTCCTGGCCAGGCACAGGGTGCGGCTGGAAGTTTCCAGTAGCAACTTTCCGAGGTTCGACCGCAATCTAAATACGGGCGAAGAGCAAGCCAGCGGGACGCGCATGAGCAAGGCCACCAACGTGGTTTATCACGACAAGACGCATCCGTCGGCGCTGGTTCTTGCGCTGGTGCCGTAGCACACGCGACAAGGTGAATCGAGTAGGCGCTCTGCAGCATCTTATTGCGCGAACTAGATTTTTCCATTTAGGCGCGCGCCTTGACACCAAAAAACACGCGGCCTAGACTATGGAGTTTTTAGATGACCCCGAAATCGACACAGAAGGGCCAGGAATTGGCAATGGACAAGAAAAGGCTCGACTACTACAAGAAGAAGCTGGTATCGCGACGCGAAGAGCTGATGAGGACCATCGCGCGCACCGAGGAAGAAGGACGGCAGGCCGACGACGATCAGACCGTGGATTTGGCCGACAAAGCGGCGAACTCCTACACCAAGGAATTTTTGTTCGGGATGACGAACACAGACCGCACGATCCTGAACATGATCGACGCGGCACTGAAGCGCATTCAAGCGAACGAATACGGGCTGTGCGCGAACTGCCAGGAAGAAATGCAACAAAAACGGCTGGAAGCGGTTCCCTGGGCCAAGCACTGCATCAACTGCCAGGAAAAGGCCGAGCAAGGTTTGCTGTAAATTCGGCAGCCGGTCGCGGCGTCCTCCTTGTTATACTTACCTGAAGGGTACAATTCCTCTTTGTTTATCGGATGAAGTGGGATAGGCTTCGCCAGCGTGGCGGCTCGATTCACTTTCGAGAAACGCGTTGGCGCATGGATGTCCGGAGCGGGCGACGCGCTCGTCAGCGTGTTGTTCCCGGCGGGGTGCCGATTGTGCGAGCGAGTGCTGGTGCATGCCAGCACTGTGCCGATTTGCGAAGAGTGCCTTGGGTCCTTCCCGTCGCTGGGAGGAGCGGCGTGCGAGACTTGCGGCCAGCCGCTGGCGGCGTGGTCGCTGGGCGACACACGGGAAGAACACGCTGCTGAAGGCTTAGTTTGCCCGGAGTGCCAGAGCAGGGAGTACGGGTTTGATCGCGCGCGCAGCTACGCCATATACAAAGCGGGACTGGTGCGGGCGATTGTGTTGCTGAAGTTTGAGCGGGTAGAACCCCTGGGTCGCTGGTTCGCCGAGCGTCTGGCAGAGGTTGTCAGGCGCGAAGGGATCGCGGCTGACGTCGTAGTTCCAGTACCCCTCCACCGACAAAGAGAGCAGGAGCGCGGTTACAATCAGGCGGACCTGATCGCCAAGCCGCTGGCCCGGAAACTGGGCTTGCCGTACCGCGCGGTGCTGCTGGTGCGCACCAAGCCCCGCCCGGACAAGCACATCCTTAGCCTGGAGGAGCGCTGGGACTCTGTACGTGGCGCTTTTGCCACACGTCCGGGCACGCAAGTTGACAACTTACGTGTGTTGCTGGTAGATGATGTAATGACGACGGGAGCCACCCTCGACGCTTGTGCCAAGGCGTTACGGGGCGCGGGAGCCAAGTCGGTGATCGGGCTGACCGTAGCCCGGGCGGCGCGGCATCCAGTGGTAGGCTCCGGTGAGTCTAACCCGAGGGACGCGCGGTGAGCGCAAGACGGCTAGAATCGTTCGAGTCCCGGGGGCGCAGAGCCCCGGAAGCTTCGGGGACGGCCTCGGCTGGTTCAGAGAGTCCCGCAGGCAGTAGGATCCACAACTCAATCATGATGCGGCGTCCGTCGCTGATGCAGGAGCCTGTGCTGGTCCTGAATGCGACCTACGAGCCGATCAATGTGACAGCGGTGCGGCGTGCGATGGTGTTGCTGTTGAAGGGCGTGGCGCAGGCCGAGGAGATGCATAGCGCGGAGGTGCACTCTGCGGCGCACGCGCATCGGGTACCGTCGGTAATTCGGCTGCTTGCGTACCGCCACATCCCGCAGCAGAGCCGGGCGCTTTCGCGCAAGAATATTTTGTTGCGCGACCGCAACACCTGTCAGTTCTGCGGCGCGGTCTTTCCGAGTTCCGAGTTAACGCTTGACCACGTCGTGCCGCGCTCGCGCGGCGGGCGCTCCTCATGGGAAAACTTGGTGGCGTGTTGCTACCAGTGCAATAACAGCAAGGGCGACCGCACGCCGGAAGAAGCAGGGCTGAAGCTGGCCCGACGCCCTCGGCCGTTCACGCTACATACGTCTCGGCAATTGATGCGGCTGATTGGGCACCGTGACGAGCGCTGGCGTAAGTATCTTTTTTATTAAGGGTTTTCAACTAATGGTTTTCAGTTATGCCGAAAGTTTAGAAAATTTTCGGCTGGATGAAACCTTTTTCACTGGCCGGCATCTAAATTAATAACTAACCACTTCGAGGACACACCCCGGGAAGCAGTTAAGGCCAAAACCTTAGCTGCTTCTCTTCTTTTGTAGAGCTAATTTTTGTTAGGCCGGACAATCTCCAGCAGCGTCTTGCGCTTGGTGCCGTTCTCCGGAAAACTCTGCAGCGCGGACTGCTCGTCCTGAAACTCCTGAAATACCTGATACAAATGCGTGATTTTAAGGATTTCCTCGACTTTGTCGGTCAAGCCGACAACTTTCATTTCGCCGCCGCGCTTGATGACGCTCATGTAGGTGTGCACGAGGTCGCCGATCCCCGAGCTGTCCAGGTACACCAAGCCGCTCAGATTCAAGAGGATCTGCTTGCGTCCTTCCTTGAGCAATCGCGCGATGCTATTACGCAGCGCGCCACTCTCGAAGGAAGTTAGTCTGCCGGTGACTTCGACAACAGAAACCTGTCCTACTTGCCGGATGGTGGCTGAAAAATTCACGGGATGGCCTCGTAGATGGGACATCACAATTCTACCTTCGGCCGGACAGCGGACAAAAAGAATTGTGAGTTAAGAGAACGATAATTTTTGAGTCTTGTGGATGCGTTTATTACTGGCGCATGACTACGCGCACGCCGCGCCGCCAACTCTCCGCGAGACCGACGCGTACGATTTCCACTTCAGGCGCCAGATAGCGCAGCAATTCGTCCGTAGCTGGATGAAAACGCAGCGCCGGCGCCACGAGGTAAACCAGCGGAGCGGCCACTTGCAACTGCACTCCCGGGAAATATCCGTAGCGCGACAGATCATCGCGTTCCAGGTGATGCCGCACGTGCCGCCAGTAGCCCGCAGCCTGCAAGGCCAGGTGAATATGCTCCGTGGCTTTCAATTCCAAAATCGCCAGCCGTCCACTTCGCGTTACGCCAAGCAAATCGAGAATGCCGTGCTCGCCACCGGCATTGGCGAAGACTTGCGTGTAAACGAAGCACGCATCAAGCTGCGCGTCGACGCGCCTGACGTCCGTTCGAACGATCGCTTCCAACCAGCGCTCCGGCTGCGCGCGATACAACGCGTGCCGCGTATCGGTGGCAAGTGGCTGCCGATAAAGTGCCAGGTCACTGAGTAAATTCTTCAGCGCCGGCCAAGAGGACGCGCTGAGCTCTTCGCGCTGTTCACTGGTTCCAAAGAAGACGTGGCCCTCATCCCACCTGGCAATCGCAAGGCCGCGAAAGCGCACCCAGACTTCCGCGGACGCCACCGACGGATGCAGGCTGATCGCCTGCGGCGCCAGCGCGACGATTGGGGCGAGGGCCGCGCGAGCCCGGTCGAGCAGCGATTGCGTCTCTCGCTGTGGCACGATCCAGCTGTCGATATTTCCCGCCGCGCGCGGGTCCAGTCTTTCCAGCACTTCGCGCACGGGATCGCGCTCGTAAAGTTCCAGAGCCAGTTGCGGACGCAATGCCCCGATGCGTTGCGCTACGACGCGAGCACCGCCTTTCGGCAGAATGAGACGAAGGCCCGCGATGGTTCCGCGCCTGCTCGATTGACGCGCGCGCTCCAGCCAGAGCAGCGCAAACGTCAAGCTGTTTTCGACAGTGTCCGCGGACTCGTCGTCGGCGACGCCCAGCACTGCCCATTGCGCCGAGCCGCGGCGAAGAATGCCCCGCACGTAATTCCCAGAAAGCGAATGCTCGAGGTCGGCTGAAATGGTCAGCGATTCGACGATTTCATCGGGGAATTGCTCGGCGAGAATGCGGCGAAGCTGCTCACAAAAAGCCTGGCGGGTCATCTCGCGAGCTGAGCGGTCAAAATTCATGCGCACAAATTCGAGCCTGTCTGGTTTGCTCCGCCCAAAGCGCTCCACGGCCAGGGTCAGGCGCTGCTCGGAGTGATCAGTGATGGCAAGAACGCGGCGTGTGAGGTTGTATTCGGCGGACCACAGGTGGAGCAACGGCTTCTCCGCTGCGCCGCGCACCTCCCAGGACAACCCAGCGAGAGGCGCCACGCGTCCGCCGTTTTCGCGGACCTCCACGGGCGCGGCCGCGGCAAACTCGCGGAGAGTGGCTTCCAATTCTGCGGCAAGCTCCACGTGCAGGATTATAAAGCAAGTTATCTGGGATGGGTATTACTTACAGGGAATCATTGTTTCGACGGAGCGAAAAGCAAGCCAGTCACGCGGACCGCGGGCAGCTGCATGTTCCACGAAGTGGGAATATGTTCGAAAGAAACCTCGAAGGATCGGCGTTCCCCCGGCCCAAAAGGCGGGCTGGCGGAGTTTAGGGCCAGCTGCGACTCGCGTAGCGCAATCTGGTTCATGTCGTCGTAGAACTCCACGGTCAGTTCGACTTCGCGCAGCGTGCGCTCGCCTGTGTTAACGAGCTCGCCCGAAAGAATAGTTACTTCCTGGTTCAGAAAGTTTTCCGCACGGCTCAACGCCAGGTTCTCAATCTTGATCTTCGAGGCATATGCGCGTTCGGCGGGGCCGAAAGGCGGATGGACTTCTTGTGCGCTGCCGCGCGACGGTGATTGCCGGCCCGGCCACAAATAAAATCCTGCCAGCACGATTACTACCGCCGCGGCCGCTACCACCAACGCGAAGTTGAAGGGTCCGCGGTCCGGCTGCTGTTCGCCAGGGATTTCGATTTGAGGCTGCTCGTGCATCCATCCAGAGTAAAACGTGCCTCTGGGATTCGCACGCCAAATTTTAAGCAGGCGGGAGTCTGCGCGGCTATCGGCCGAGGCTGAGTCGTTGCACGAGCGCCTCTGGCAGGCGCACGGCGCGCATGCGCGATTGTACGCCCTCGATATCATAAGAAACGCGCCAGAACTCCACGACGTCGTGTTCCAGATCGGCGATCGCAAATCCCGCTCTTGGGTCGGCGTCGCGAGGTTGTCCAATCGATCCGGGGTTGAGCAGGTATCGGGAGCCTGCGTCGATGCGCAAAGCAGCGAACGGTTCCGAGGGGCGCGGCCGCAGATTCAATATTTCCAGATTGTTGCCGGCATCCGAGTAAGAGAATCCACCCTGATGATGCGTATGGCCGAAAAATGTGAGTCCGGCAGTGGAGTCCAACAGCCCCTCCAGCGCCTGCGCGGGCGTAAAGACGTATTCGTCCTCATCTTGAAGCGCGCCGTGCACCAAAACAATTCCGCTGACCTCCAGCGGGCCGTGTGGCAACTCCGCAAGCCACTTCAAATTGTCGGCAGATAGTTGCGACCGCGTCCAGTCCACCGCCGCTTTCGCAACGGGATTGAAATCGTCGGTGGGCATCACTCCAGTGGCCGCTTTGTCATGATTTCCGCGAATCGTTTGGGCGCCCAGCTCGCGAATTTTCGAGGTTACTTCATTGGGATCCGGGCCGTAGCCAACCACGTCACCCAAGCACACAATTTGCTCCCAGCGTCCCTGAGCCGCAGCCAGAGCCGCGTCTAGAGCCGTCGCATTCGCGTGCAAATCACTAAGAACGAGAATCCGCATTTCCGGAAACGTCCAAAAAGAGCAACTGAGTATAGATGAAGTGATTGGCAATGCACAGAACCAAGCGTTGAGTTGGACCGAATGCAAAGCCCAATCGACGCAAGCATGAAAAGGCACCAGAAGCGGATGCTAGTTCTAACTTTTTAGCAAGCGTTGAGAAAAGCGTCAATTTACAGGCCAATTCGGCTCTCCGTCGATGACAAAAACAAGACAAGTAAAGAAGGAATTTCACCCGCGCGCGCGAAACATTCGATGGGGGAGCTTCGTCTATACGAGTGCAGCCGAGTAGCAAGACGGCATTGGGTCTGTCAGGGCAACCATCAAAAAACCCCGCGGTGGCAGCCGCGGGGCGGTGACACGCATCTTTCCGGCCGTTAGTCCAGGAAGAGGAGGTGTCGTTCGGGGAAATCTACTCGTTCCCCCGCCTGCGTGTCAACTCCGCCCTACTCCTAGCGTCGTTCGTTATTCATTCGGCTGACTCGATCCAATCGAAAGGAAGTTTACACGCATGAAATCCAATTTGTTCCTCCGAAGTGTCGCGCTGCTGGCGGTAACCGCGCTGGCCGTGCCGGTATTTGCGAAGCCCATCAGCAAAACCATCAGCATCACGCAAGCCGCAAGATTCGGCAAAGCGGACCTGCAGGCCGGTGAGTACCGCCTGCTGATTGATGGCAACAAAGCCATCGTGCAAAAGGGCAAATCCGTTGTGGCTGAAAGCGAAGGGCGCTGGGAAGATCGCGACACGAAGTCCAACTACGACGCCGTGCTGCTCGGCGAAAACGGGCAGGTGAAGGAAGTGCGCTTCTCCGGACAAAAGCGCGTTTTCGTTTTTAGCGAATAAGGGAAAGCTTCCGTGAACTGCTCTCATTGGACGAGAGGGAGACTGCCGTTGGGCGGTTTCCCTGCTCGTCATCTGGCTTGATCCTCCCCCGAAGTACGTACCGAAAATTCCTACCATTATCGAATCAGCATGCAGTCTCCATAGCTGTAAAAACGGTACCCTGCCTCGACCGCATGCCGGTAGACGGCCAGCGTCCGCTCACGCCCAGCGAAAGCACAGACCAGCGCGAGCAGCGTCGATCTGGGAAGATGAAAATTCGTAAGCAGCGCGTTCACGACGCGAAACGGAAATCCGGGGACAATGAATAAGCGTGCTTCGGCTTTGCCCGCGCATACCAGAGTATCCGAGCTCGACTCCGCGGCGCTCAATGCAGCGTCCTCCAGCGCGCGGACCACCGTCGTGCCCACTGCAAGGATGGGCCGCAGCGCGGAATGGGCCGCCTGGATCTGTTGCGCAGCCTGCTCCGAAATCTCGTACGACTCAGCATGCATCACGTGACCCTCGAGTGTGTCGCTGTGGATGGGCTGAAACGTGCCGAGGCCGACGTCCAGGGTCAGCTCGCATACTTCGACCCCGCGCGCGCAAATCGCTGACAGAATCTCGGGCGTAAAGTGCAGCCCGGCGGTGGGAGCAGCGACCGCGCCGGGCCTGCTCGCAAAGACCGTCTGATATCTTTCGCGGTCTGCCGATTCGTCTTCGCGGTCGATGTAGGGTGGAAGCGGCACGTGGCCGAGCCGCTCAATCTGAGCGGACACTCCGCCCGGGTCGCGCGAACTGAATCGCACGGTGCGCAGCCCAAATTCGCCGTGCGCGATAATCTCGGCTTCGAGCTCGCCTTCGCCAAACGCAACGCGCTCGCCCGTTTTCATCTTGCGCCCGGGACGCACTAATGCCTCCCATACGTCGGGACCGATTTGCCGCGCGAGGAAAACTTCCACAATGCCGCTCAAATGCTCGTGGCGCGTCGCGCGCGAGGGCGCATCCGAAAACACTCCCAGCCGGCGGCCGAACAGTCGCGCAGGAATCACGCGCGCGTTGTTCAGCACAATGAGTTCGTCGCCGCGAAGCAGGGCGGGAAGCTCGGCGAACATGCGATCAGTTATCTTGCCACTGGCGCGGTCCACGGCTAAGAGGCGAGAGCCATCGCGCCGCTGTAGCGGGCGTTGCGCGATTTGCGCGGGCGGAAGCACATAATCGAGTTCGTCGAGGCGCATGGCCTCAGAGTCTAGCAAATCCAGCTAAGCGGGTGAAAACTGGCCACTTGCGTCCGTTGTAGTCATGTTTCGTGTCAATTCTTCGGTATGGGATACACCCGATTGACGGGCTGCTTGCAGCAGCAAATAGTTGAATCATTAATGACTTACGGGAAAGGGTAGAAGGCTCAGAATAGGACTTGACAATGCTACGCGCATATTTTATGATTTTATCGCAATCATTTATTACAGGAGGCACATAACATGAGAACTTTGAGCCGTTTCGAGCCCTTCCGCGGGGCCTCTACTTTGCAGGAACAGATCAATCGCGTGTTCAACGATGTGTTTGAACGGACTGGCGATGAATCCAACCTCACCAGTTGGGCGCCAGCCGTCGATATCTTCGAGACTGAGCACGAGTTGGTCGTGAAGGCAGACCTTCCGGACGTTGATCCGAAGGATCTAGACATCCGCGTGGAGAACAATATTTTGACGATTCGCGGGGAGCGCAAGTTCGAGAGCAAGGTGAGCGAAGACAAGTATCTGCGCGTGGAACGCGCCTATGGTTCGTTCAGCCGGAGCTTCTCGCTGGCGAACACTGTGAATTCGGATGCCATCAAGGCGGACTACCAAAACGGGGTCCTCACCTTGACCATTCCGAAACGCGAAGAAGCCAAGCCGAAGCAGGTCAAGGTCAACGTCGGAGCACCGGCGATGGCTGCTGCGGCCGGCGCGAGGTAAGGGGCACAAGTTGTGAAGCACAGCGGGGCTGGCGAAAGCCAGCCCCTTTTGTTAGAAGTAGGATTTGAGGTGCTGTCATGCTGCGATTCGACAAAATGACGGTGAAGGCGCAGGAAGCCCTGCAGAGTGCGCAGGAAATCGCCGCGCGCCATGAGAATCAACAAATTGAGCCGATTCACCTGCTCGCTGCGTTAGTGGCACAAACCGACGGCGTGGTGCCCCCGCTGCTCGCGCGTCTCGGGATTCGCGTGGAAACCCTTTCGCAAGACATCGAGCGCGAGATGGGGCGCTTGCCGCGCGTGACAGGCTTCGCCCAGCAGCACATGGGCAAGCCGCTGAACGACGTGTTGGAGCGCGCATTCGATGAAGCGCAAAGATTCAAGGACGAATACGTTTCGACCGAGCACATGTTCCTGGCCATTTCAGGACAGGATCGCGATCCTGCCGGCCAGTTGCTGAAGAAGCACGGAGCCTCTCACGAAGCAATCCTGCAGGCGCTCACCAGCGTGCGCGGGACGCAACGGGTAACCTCGCAAAATCCGGAGGCAACTTACGAAGCGCTGGAGAAATATGCGCGCGATTTGACCGAGCTTGCGCGCCGCTCCAAATTGGACCCCGTCATCGGCCGCGATGAAGAGATTCGCCGCGTGATGCAGATTTTGGCACGCCGCACCAAGAACAACCCGGTGCTGATTGGCGAACCTGGCGTCGGAAAGACCGCGATTGTGGAAGGCCTCGCGCAAAGAATCGTGTCCGGCGATGTACCGGACGTGCTGAAGACCAAGCGCCTGGTGGCGCTGGATTTGGCGGCGCTGGTGGCCGGCGCAAAATTCCGCGGCGAGTTTGAAGACCGGTTGAAAGCGGTGCTGAAAGAAATCACCGAAGCGGAAGGCCAGATTATTCTGTTCATCGACGAGTTGCACACGCTGGTGGGCGCGGGAGCGGCGGAAGGCGCCATGGACGCTTCCAACATGTTGAAGCCCGCGTTGGCGCGCGGCGAGTTGCGGGCCATTGGCGCAACCACGCTGAACGAATACAAGAAATACATTGAGAAAGATCCGGCGCTGGAACGCCGTTTCCAGCCTGTCATGGTCGAAGAGCCGACCGTTGAAGACACTATCGCCATTCTGCGCGGCCTGAAGGAGCGCTATGAGGTGCACCACGGCGTGCGCATCAAAGACGCAGCGATTCTGGCCGCCGCGACGCTTTCGCACCGCTACATTTCGGATCGCTTTCTGCCCGACAAGGCAATCGACCTGATTGACGAAGCCGCGGCCAGTTTGCGCATGCAAATCGATTCGCTGCCGGTGGAAATCGACGAGATCGAGCGCCGCATCATGCAGTTGGAAATCGAGCGCCAAGCGCTGCTGAAGGAAAACGACGCGCACTCCAAGGAGCGCCGCACGCAAATCGAAAAGGAGCTGGCCAAGCTGCGCGAAGATTCAAGCGCGCGGAAAGCGCGTTGGCAAGTCGAGAAAGAAGCCATCGGCAAGATTCGCAAGCTGAAGGAGCAGATTGAGCAGCTCAGAGCGGAAGAGCAGCGTTACGAACGAGCCGGCGAACTCGCCAAGGTGGCGGAAATTCGCTATGGCAAGATCGCTGTCGCGGAGCGCGAGCTGAAGGCAGCCGAGGAACGCTTCCGGTCCATGCAAAAAGAAGCGCCGATGCTCAAGGAAGAGGTCGACGAAGAAGATATCGCCAAACTGGTGAGCAAGTGGACCGGCATTCCCGTCGGGCGCTTGCTCGAAGGGGAAGCGCAAAAACTTGTGCACATGGAAGAGCGCCTGCGACAGCGCGTCGTCGGCCAGGACGATGCTCTGGCGCGCGTAGCCAACGCGGTGCGTCGGAGCCGTGCCGGGCTGTCTGATCCCAAGCGGCCCATCGGCTCGTTCATTTTTCTGGGACCCACCGGCGTGGGCAAGACGGAGCTGGCGCGCGCCCTAGCTGAATTTCTGTTCGATGACGAAAAGCTGATGATCCGCATCGATATGTCCGAGTACATGGAGAAGCACAGCGTTTCGCGATTGATTGGCGCGCCTCCGGGCTACGTTGGCTACGAAGAGGGCGGGCAGCTCACCGAACAGGTTCGGCGTCATCCGTATTCGGTGATTTTGTTCGATGAAATTGAGAAGGCGCACCCGGACGTGTTCAACGTGCTGTTGCAAATCCTGGAAGACGGCAGGCTTACGGACGGCAAGGGCCGCACGGTGGACTTCCGCAATACCGTTTTGGTTATGACCAGCAACGTTGGCTCCACGGCGATTTTCGAGCTTTCGCATCGAGACCCCGAGCGCGCGAGGAAAGAAGCGATGGAAGCGCTGCGCGCCGCGTTCCGGCCGGAGTTCATCAACCGCATCGACGAAATTGTGATTTTCAATCCGCTTGGCAAGGAGCAACTCGAGCACATCGTGGAATTGCTGCTGCGCGGAGTGGAGCAGTTGCTGGCGGAGCGCCAGATCACGCTGGAACTCACGCCCGCGGCGAAGGAGTTGCTGGTGAAAGAAGGTTATGACCCGGCCTACGGCGCCAGGCCGCTGCGCCGCACGATTCAGCGCCTGGTGCAGGATCCGCTGGCGCTGCAGATCCTGGACGGCAAGGTGCTCCCCGGCGACCATATTCGCGTCGACCGCGACGGCAAGAGCGACTCCGTGCGCTTCGAGCGCGTGCAGGCCAAGAAACCGGCTACCGCGGCCTAAAGCGCCGGTGCGAGAGGCCTTGCGATCTCGCACTAGCCCACGAAAGAGGAAGGTCCGGGTTTACGTATATAGTGATAGGGAAATCTCATGAGAGTTCTTCGCACGACATTTCTATTGACCGCGCTGACGCTGGTGCTCATCACCCTGGGCGCGTACTTCGGCGGCCGCAACGGTATGAAGTCGGCGCTGATTATCGCCGTGATCCTCAACGCCTTCGCGTATTTCTTCTCGGACAAAATCGCGCTTTGGTCGAGTGGCGCGCAACCGGTCAGCCGCGAGCAGTTGCCCCGGCTTTATGAAGTCATGGAGCGCCTAGCGGCTAAGGCTAATCTTCCGGTGCCGAAACTGTACGTCGTGCCCGAAGCAGCCCCCAACGCATTCGCCACCGGCCGCAACCCGCGCCACGCTTCCGTCGCTGTCACGGAAGGACTCCTGCAGCACATGACCGATGACGAGCTCGAGGGCGTCATTGCGCATGAGCTTTCACACGTGCGTAACTACGACATCTTGATTAGTTCCATTGCCGCCACCATCGCTGGCGCCATTACTTACCTTGCGCGAATGGGCTTCTGGTTCGGCCGCGAAGACGATCGTGAGGGCGGCGGTGGCTTAGCAGGAATTCTGATGCTGATTCTCGCGCCGTTTGCTGCGTTTCTTTTGCAGCTTGGCATCTCGAGGCAGCGCGAATACTCCGCCGACGCCACGGGCGCTCGCATGGTCGGCCAACCGTACGGTCTTATCAGCGCATTGCAGAAACTTGGCGCTTACAACAAGCGGATCCCGACGACGGCAGTATCTCCGACGACAGGCGCGCTGTGCATCGTCAAGCCCATGTTCGGCTCGGGGACTTTGTCGTCTCTGTTCAGCACTCATCCCCCCTTGGAAGACCGCATCGCAGCCCTGCGCGAGATGACTGTTGTGCCGCAGCGCTGAATTTGCCGCCTGGCGGATATGCGGTCTTGTCCTGACCTCAACTGAACGGCTAAGGAAGCAGGTTCTTGCTGTCTG
Source organism: Candidatus Acidiferrum sp. (assembly GCA_035602505.1). Taxonomy (GTDB): domain Bacteria; phylum Acidobacteriota; class Terriglobia; order Acidiferrales; family UBA7541; genus Acidiferrum. Next base: position 21,036 of record DATNMD010000014.1, on the reverse strand, counting down.
CGGAGGGGAACGAAAGGCCGACTAGGCGGGCCAGCGTCGGCGCGATATCGCGCATACAACGATGCCAGGAGAATGAGGTAGGTTAACAAACGCTTAGCGCAAGTCAATCGCCGCGCGATGCACTGCTAAATTTTTCAAACGGTATATCGCCTCGTGCCTGGAATGATGTAGAGTTTACTGCCAATAAGCAGCGTGCTGGTGGCCCGCTGCATCTTAAGAACTTTGCGAGCTTTCCGGCGTCTCCGGGAGTTCTGCGTCCATTAGGCAGGGGAAACTTTGATTACAGATCAGACGGCCACGCACGCGCCGTCGCAGCAGACCAACTCGACACACTGCTCCATCGCGGCCACCGCCACGGCGCTTCCTCCACACACCATCACCCGCGATGACGTGAAGTATTACATGGGACGTGTCTTTGACATTCCGGAACGCAAGCTCGAAGCCATGATGAGCATTGTCGACAATGCCCAAGTGCATAAGCGCCATGCCATTTTCCCGATCGAGTACACCGTCGAGCCGCGCGCTCTGTATCAGACCAATCAGGAATACATCGAGCACGCGGTCAAGCTCGGACAAGAAGCAGCAGAAAAATGTTTGCAGCGCGCGGGTGTGCGCCCTGATGAAGTCGACCTGATCATCACCGTTTCCTGTACCGGCTTCATGATTCCTTCGCTCGATGCCCATCTCATTAATCTGATGGGCTTCCGCTCGAACGTCCGGCGCATGCCGTTCACCGAGTTGGGCTGCGCCGCCGGAGCTATGGCCTTGGGCCGCGCCGCGGATTTTCTAAAGGCAAATCCCGGCGGGAATGTTTTGATTATCGCTGTTGAGCTCCCCTCGCTCACGTTTCAGCGCAAAGACATTTCGCAGGCCAACCTGATTTCGTCCATTTTGTTTGGCGATGGCGCCGCCGCGGTGCTGGTCACCGGGAAAGAATCGCACGGTCCCAAGATCATGGTGTCAGAAACCTATACATTTCCTGATTCCCTTGGCGCCATGGGCTTCGACCTTCGCGACTCGGGCTTTCACATCCTGCTCGCCAAAGACGTTCCGGAGATGATCGGGGATAAAATCCACGGCTTAATTGACGGATTTCTGGAGCGCCATGGCAAAACATTCCAAGATATCAAGGGATGGATCCTGCATCCTGGAGGCGCGCGCCTGCTGGGCAATGTAGAGACGGCTCTCGGACTTACAAAATGTCAGACGCAGCCCTCCTGGGATGTCCTCGCCAATGTAGGCAACCTGTCCAGCGCTACCATCCTCTTTATTCTTCAGGAGTGGCTGGAAAAGCGGCCGTTGAAGCCCGGTGACTATGCGCTGGCTGCCGCTTTCGGGCCCGGATTCAGCGCTGAGTTTTTGCTGCTGCAATGGACATAACCGTCGTCGCATACCTTGCGCTCTTGCTCGCCGTCGCGCTGTTGCGCATCTTCGAGCTCGGTGTATCCCGGCGCAACCAGCAGCAGATGATCGCGCAGGGCGCGACGAAAGTGAACAATCCGCGGTTCCGTTGGGTCGTGCTGGTTCACACCGCCGTTCTTATCGGCGCCGCCCTTGAAGTTGTTCTTCTTCGCCGGCCGTTTATTCCCACTCTTGCTGCCGTGATGTTTTTCCTTTTCTTGGCGTCAAATGCGGTCCGTTTGTGGGTTGTGCGAGCGATGGGAAAGCACTGGAACGTGCAAGTAATGAACTCCATGGGCCTCGGTGTTGTTACGTCGGGGCCATTTCGTTTTGTCAGGCATCCAAATTACGCGGCGATTTTCGTGGAGATGTTTTCGCTGCCATTGATTCACACAGCATGGATAACCGCCTTGCTAGGCTGCGTTGGTTACGCGATCACCATCTCGCAGCGTATCGCTGTGGAGGAGAGCGTGCTTTTTGCCAATCCGGACTATCGTGCGGCCATGGCCGGCAAACCGAGATTCTTGCCGGGTCTGTTTTGATTTTCGAAAAGCGAAAAATGCACAAGAGCACCTGCATCCTGGTTTTCTGTGTCCTGCTTGCGCCGGCAGTCATTGCCGCGCAGGAAACCGCGGTTGTTTCGACACCGGCTTTCTACCGCGTGCCGGAGCTCATCGCCGGATTCAATTTGCTCTACCAGCAAAAGTTTACCGAGGCTCGCGAAACCTTTGGCGGTTGGCAATCGCGCAACCCAGAAGAACCGTTTGGTGAAATTGCGGTAGCCGCCTCCTATCTTTTCGAAGAGCTCTACCGTCAAGGCGTGCTGACCAGCGACTTTTTCCTGAATGAAAAGAAATTTCTGCACGGCATCGACGGCAAACCCGATCCCGTTCGTATGAAGAATTTCCGCGAGGCATTGACCCGCGCGCGAGCTCTAGCGAAGCAACGCCAGAAAACAAACCCGAAGGACCCGGAAGCTCTGTTCGCGCTCACCCTCGCCGCTGGAATGGAATCTGACGCCTACGCGATCCTCGAAAAGAAACAGCTTGATGGCCTCAAGCGCATGAAGGAAGCCAACGAGTACGCGAAGCAGTTGCTCGCGCAGCGCCCTGACGCCGCCGATGCCCACGTCGCGCCCGGCATTGCCAACTACATCATTGGCTCGCTGAACCCAGGCTACCGCTTCGCTCTGTGGTTCGGTGGGATTCACGGCGACAAAAAACTCGGCATGGAACAAGTTGCCAAGACCGCTGAAAATGGCCGCTATCTTCGCCCGTTCGCGAAAATCATGCTAGCTTTGGCGGCGCGGCGCGAAAAACAGAACCCGCTGGCTCAAAGATTATTGCGCGAATTGAGCGAAGAATTTCCCTCCAATGACACATTTGCGGCCGAGTACGCCAAGGCCATGGGTTTGCCGGTCCCCGCAATCCTGACGCGCTGATTCATTCTCAGTGATCTGCACGCGGAAATCCGCAGCTTCTCGTACGCGAATGCACTAGAATCCGGTTGCCGCAAAGAAACAGAACTGCGGCAGTCGCAAACTCAGGTGGTGAACTTTGTTTCAACAAGACATGCTGAAGGATCGGGCCATATTTCTCACCGGGGGCGGGACGGGCCTCGGACGTTCGATGGCGCTGCACTTCGCCATGCTCGGCGCGCGTATATTTCTGACCGGCCGTCGCGAACAGCCCCTGAAAGACGTCTGCGACGAAATTCACCGCGGCGGAGGCTCCGCGGCCTTTGCCACCTGCGATGTTCGCGACTACGGCGCCGTTGAAACCGTGGCGAATCTCGCCTACGAGCAATTCGGGCGCATCGATACGGTCATCAACAACGCTGCGGGAAATTTCATGGCCCGCACGGAAAAACTCACGCCCAACGCCTTTAACGCCGTGGTCGGCATCGTGCTCAACGGCACCTTTAATTGCACGCAAATCTTCGCCAAAAAATGGATCGCGGAGAAACTCGGCGGCAACGTGCTGAACATCGCCACCACCTACGCCGCGGCCAATTGCGGCTCCGCTTTCGTGGTGCCATCAGCCTGCGCAAAAGCGGGCGTGCTTGCCATGACCACTTCGCTGGCCGTGGAATGGGCGAAATATCACATTCGGCTCAACGCTATTGCTCCTGGTCCGTTTCCCACCGAAGGCGCGTGGTCGCGGCTTATGCCTTCAAAGCAATACGAGGAGCACGCGAAGGAATCGCATCCGATGAAGCGATTCGGCCGGCACGAAGAACTGACCAGCCTCGCGGCGTTTCTGCTGAGCGACATGGCCGAATACATCAACGGCGAATGTGTGGTCATCGACGGCGGCGACTGGCTGCGCGGCGCCGGCGAATTCAACGACCTGCTGCTGATTCCAGATGCCGCGTGGGAGAACATGGAGGCCGCTCGCAACAAGAAGTGAGTGGAACAGCCATCTACGGCTGTGTGGTCGTCACATTCACGTCCGAGCAAACGGGAACTACTGTGGCAGGGTCCGCTTCCTCAATTCCACCCGCAGTTTCGCTACACCGATACTTTGCCCGTTCGATTCAGCGCGCACGGTAACATCGCGCAACTCCTGCTTCCCGTGCGCCGCGTCATCTAGCAGCGGTAAGTCGATTTCCACGCGTGCTGCGGCAACCTGCCTTGCGGCCACCACAAATTTCCCCGCTCCGCTCTGGAGCTTCCAACCTGCCGGCAGGTCCGCGATGAGTGTAACTTCCCGCGCGCTGGCGGTCTGATTTCGCAACCACAAAGGAATCACTACCGTCGTTCCCGCTTGTAACGCGATTTCAGGCGGCTCCGGATGCCACAAGTGTGTGAGGCCGTGCTCACGGCGAAAGTCATCGTAGAAACTCCACGGCCCGGCTAGCTCCGCGTAGAGCTCCGGTGGCTCAGGCTTTGGCGAAACTGTTGGACGCACAAACGGAATCGCTTCCGGTTTGATGTTCTCAAAAATGTCCCCGGTCGCAGTTCCGCCCACCAGCGATTTCCCGAGCACGAAGCGCTGCGCGTCGCCCCAGCCGTCCGCAAGCGCCTTCTTTTCGAGCTCTGTTTCGCTCAATTTGCTAAAGGAGTCCAGATAGCTCTTCGCTTGCGTCTGGTGCGCGAGAAACGACGCCAGCGCCAAACGCCAGTAAGGCTGCTTTGCTGTCTTCGAAATATCCTTTACGGAGTATTCGGGCCCCTTGCCGCGAAACATTTCGTCGTTCGTGGCGTCGGGAAAATAGTAGATTTTCTTGGGCTGCCACGGCCGCAAGTTTTCGAGGAAGGGCTCGAGCCGCCGCATCGCCGCCGCCAATTGCTCCGGAAAACCGGCAGGATCGCCTGCGGTGTCAAACGCCTCCGTAGTTAGCACGCCGGCGGCTTGATGATCGCCGTGATCCTCTCCAATGAATGTTCCCGGCAAAAACGTCAATATCACTTCTGGACGGGTCAACCTAACCAGCCGTAACAATTGTTCTAGGGCGGCACCGTGGTCCCAGTTGGCAAGCGACTGCAGCACGTTTTGGCTCGCCGTGTCCTTTCCGCCGAGGAACCATACATTCGTTATTCCCAACGTGGCCAGCGCCCTTCGCGCCTCAATTTCACGGATGGCTCCCAACGCCGCAGCTTGTTCACTGCCTGCTTCGTTTGCCCCGCTGCTGCCATGCGTCCCGAACACCACTGCGATGTGTTTGCCTTCATCCAGTGCCCGCGCGAGGTAAGGCGTGGCCGCGCCTTCGTCGTCCGGATGCGCCACGACCAGAAGAATATCCGCCTTGTACCGCTCGTCCGGTGTTGGGAGAGGCTTTGCCTCTTGTGCAAAAGTTGGCAGCGCAACAAGCAACAAAGCAAGAACGCACAGCAAGAGTCGTTTCATGAAAGAGCCTTTAGAAATCGGCGTGCTTCAATGTCAAAAACCTCGACACCCATCGGAATTTAAAGAAGAAGAGTTTACCCTGCCTTATCACCCTGGGCAAAAAGTGTGACGACATGGCCTGCATGAATGCTTCGACGGTACGTAGTACAGAAGAGGCATCGATCGCACAACTTGACCCTGTGCACGCTGCGCCGATAAGCTTGTGGTTTCTTCTTCCGGGCGGATACGCATCATGGACCCTATTCACGTCACATTGCCGGACGGCAAAGTCCAGGAGGTGCCCAAGGGCACCACACCCGCGGATATCGCGAGAGGGATTTCGCCTCGCCTTGCCGACGCCGCGCTGGTCGCGCGTGTAGCCGCGCCCAACGACGGCGCTGGAGAGCTAATCGACCTGCGTCGTCCGCTCGACCACGACGTCAAGCTCCAAATTCTTACCGAAAAAGATCCCGACGCGCTTTTTGTCTTTCGGCATTCCGCCGCACATCTCCTCGCGGCAGCGGTGATGGACCTTTATCCCAACGTAAAACTCGGGATTGGCCCTCCGATCGATACTGGCTTTTTCTACGAATTTCTCCGCGACGAACCTTTCACTCCGGAAGACCTGGCGAAGATCGAAGCGAAAATGCACGAGCTCGCCGCCCAGGATCTGCCCAACGAGCGCAAGCTCATTCCCAAACCCGAAGCGCTCGAGCTTTACAAAAAAAGTAACCAAGTCTTTAAATGCGAACTGGTCCAGGAAAAGGCCGAGGAGCCCATCGTCTCTTTTTACACCACAGGCAAGTTCATCGACTTCTGCCGCGGACCGCACATTCCTTCCACAAAACGCATCCAGGCGTTCAAGCTGATGAGCGTCGCGGGGGCGTACTGGAAAGGCCAGGAAGGCAATCCGCAGCTTCAGCGCATTTACGCTGCTTGTTTCTTTACTCAGAAGGAGCTGGACGAATATCTCCATCGTCTGGAAGAAGCCAAGCGCCGCGATCATCGCAAGGTCGGTACGGAACTGGACCTTTTCAGCATTCAAGACGAAGCGGGCCCCGGCCTCATCTTCTGGCATCCCAAGGGCGGCCTGATCCGCAAAATCATCGAAGACTGGCTGCGCGACGAGCTCCTGAAACGCGGCTACGATCTCGTCTACACCCCGCATATCATGCGCCTGGATCTCTGGAAAACCAGCGGCCACACCAATTTCTACAAGGAAAGCATGTTCGGGCCGATCGAAGTGGAGAAAGCCGACTATCAGCTCAAGCCCATGAACTGCCCTGGTCATATCCTGATCTACAAATCGAAGCTCCGCAGCTACCGCGACCTTCCCGTGCGCCTGGCCGAACTCGGGACCGTGTATCGCTACGAGCGCAGCGGTGTCCTGCACGGTTTGCTGCGCGTTCGCGGCTTCACCCAAGACGACGCGCACATTTTCTGCACGCCATCGCAAATTGAAAAGGAAGTGGAAGCCTGCGTCGATTTCGCTTTCGCGGTGATGAAAAACTTTGGCTTCGACAAATTTGAAGTCGAGCTCTCCGACTGGGACGCCGCGCACCCCGAAAATTACGCCGGCAAGCCCGAAGACTGGCACCGCGCGTCCGCCGCGCTCGCCAACACTATGCAACGCCTCAATATTCCCTACAAAAAAATCGAAGGCGAAGCCGCTTTCTACGGCCCGAAGATCGACATTAAGTTAATCGACGCCATCGGCCGTCCCTGGCAGCTCACCACGGTCCAGTTTGATTTCAATCTCCCCGCCCGCTTCGGCCTTGAATACGTCGCCGAAGATGGCGCCCGCCACCAGCCGCTCATGGTCCACCGCGCGCTGCTTGGCTCCGTCGAGCGCTTCTTCGGCATCCTGGTCGAGCACTATGCCGGAGCGTTTCCGCTTTGGCTTGCTCCCGTGCAGGTAGAAATCTGCCCGGTCAGCGAAAAAGTTTCCGACTACGCCAAGCACGTCACCGAAACCTTCAAGCGCCACAACATTCGCGTTCATCTCGACGACCGCAACGAAAAGCTGCCGGCCAAAATCCGCGACGCGCAAATGCAAAAAGTCCCCTACATGCTCGTGGTCGGCGCAAAAGAAGCTGAAGCCGGCACTGTCTCCGTCCGCCACCGCAGCAAGGGCGACCTCGGCCCCAAGCCCCTCGCAGAAGTCGTCACATCGCTCCAGCAAGAGATAGAATCTCGCAGGACCAGCTGAGCGTTTTTATCGATGCGACAGCTCAGGCTTAGCTGCGATTACCGGGATTCGTTGTGACGAGGACAAATGGAGACGATCAGGCGGAGGTCCTTTATCGCAGTCGCGGTGGGAGCAGCATGCACGCCGCTCTTAACATGGGCTGCCAACGAAACTCCTTCTCAACTCGATCACTTTCTCCTCGGCTGTGATGATCTCGATCGCGGTGTCGATCTCGTCGAGCAGCGTACTGGCGTCCGCGCCGCGATTGGCGGTGTGCATCCCGGCCGCGGCACACGCAACGCACTCCTCTCTCTCGGCGAACGTCGCTACCTCGAAGTCATTGCGCCCGACGCCAAGCAGGACCAAGACCAGCAGTTCGCGCTCAAACAACTCGCGCACCTTAAGCAATTGACCTCGCCGCGTCTAGTGGGTTGGGCTGCACACCCCGGCGACCTCGAAAAGTTTTCCGCGCGCCTTCGCGATGCCGGCATCGCCTTTATGGGGCCCTGGCCGGGCTCTCGGCAGCGCCCCGACGGTAAAGTTCTTCACTGGAAGAGCCTTACACTCAAGGATGCTCAAGATGGCCTACTTCCTTTCTTCATTGAATGGAGCGCCGACTCGCTTCATCCTTCCGAGGATGCGCCCAAAGGTTGCAGGCTCACCCATTTCGGTGCGGTCACTCCAAATACGGATGACCTGAACAAAATCGCCGACCTACTTCAACTCGACATCCTCATCTCGCCCGGTGATAAGGCCGCACTGCAAGCAACTATTGTCGGTCCCAAAGGCGAGCTAACCTTGACCTCCTGAAAATATTTTGCGGCGCGAACCGTCAGCTAGCCGCGGACATCAAACCCCTTGTCGACCGAACGTAGGCACGTGCTATACTTTGTAGCCCGTCCCTCAGTGGTTTCGCACCGTGGGCCGGTGCAATAAATTCGGGCCCGTGCCCGGCGAGGCGCGCAGCTTGGCGCCTTACGTTAGTTAGGGGGAATTATCGCAGAACGCAGCTTCCGGCAGAGCGACCGTACCCGCGTCAACGAGCGGATCAGGGCGCGCGAAGTCCGGGTGATTGATGAGGAAGGCGCCCAGCTTGGGGTGATGCAGCCGTACGAGGCTGTTCGTCTGGCGCGAGAACGGGGACTCGACCTGGTGGAAATCTCGCCGACGGCGGACCCCCCGGTTTGTAAGATCACCGACTACGGCAAATTTCTCTACCAACAAAATAAACAAGCGCACCAACAACGCAAGAGCAGCCGTGGCTCGCAGCTTAAGGAAGTCAAATTTCGGCCGGCCACCGCGGAGCACGATTATCAGGTTCGGAAGAACCAGATTATTCGCTTCCTCGGGGAAGGCCACAAAGTGCGCGCCATGATTTTCCATCGCGGACGCGAGATGGCTCACCAGGAAGTGGGCCGCGCCAAGATGACGCGCTTGCTAGGTGAAATCGGCGAGCACGGCCAGATCGAAACGATGCCGCGCATGGAAGGCAACGTTCTAGTCGCGCTGCTGGCGCCCAAGAAAGGTGCTCCAGCAGCAAAACCAAGTTCGCAGCAAGCCGCGCAACCGGCGTAACGATTCGGTTTCGCGTAAAAATTTTGTGGAGAGATTCCAGCAATGCCGAGAAATTCGACTAAGCCAAAGAAGAAGCTGAAAACGCATCGCGGCGCCGCCAAGCGCTTCAAAATCACGGCGACCGGCAAGATCTTGCGCATGCATTCCGGCAAGCGCCACTTTACCGGCACCAAGGCCCACGGCCGCATGCGCAAGCTGAAAAAGCGGACGCTCGTTAGCCCTGCCGACGTTCCCGCAATCAGGCAGATGCTTCCCTACGGCTAGCTTTTGTTCCCGCTGTCGTTCTGAGCGCATCCGTTGAGGCGGCGCGAAGAATCTCAGCGAAATCCTCAACCTCGGTTTCGCCGGCGTTGAGGCGCAGTATCGCGGGGCGTAAGCTCCGCCATCGTGCCAGGCAGCGCTTCACGGGTGCCTGCCGGCCGATACGAAACACCAACCGAGACAAACCCGTTGCGTCGGCGAGTTTCATCGCGCCTGATCGCATCTCGTTTGTCTCGACTAAAAAACTAAGGAGAAACCCATGGCACGCGTAAAACGCGGCACAAAGCGCCGCGCTCGCCGAAAGAAGTATCTCAAGCGTACAAAAGGCTTCTTTCTCACAAAGAGCAAGCTCTACCAGTCCGCGCAGGAAGCCGCTAATCGCGCGGACCGCTACGCCTTTCGCGATCGTCGCGTTAAAAAACGCGAATATCGCAAACTCTGGATTCAGCGCATCGGCGCCGCCGCGCGCCAGAATGGTTTGACCTACGGCCAACTCATTCACGGCCTGAAAGCCGCCGGCGTGTCGCTCGATCGCAAGGTCCTGGCCGACCTCGCGGTCCTCGACGCCGTCGCTTTCACCCAACTGGCCGCGAAGGCAAAAGCCGCAGCGCCACCGCCGAAAAAGGCGTAGGGGCGCTGCCCGCCTGCGGCAGGCAGGCATTGCTGCGGCCTCATCTCGGCTAGGTCATTGTCATGAGCACGCCCGAAAACAAAACAGCGCTGCCTCTCGTACACCTCGGCATCACGCGGCCTGAGGAGCTTGCGGCCCTCTTCGCCGATCTGCGCGGACGTTTCGACGAAGAGTGCGCGTGCGCTTGCGACGAATCTTCCTGGAAACAATTTCGCGACGCCTGGCTAGGCCGCAAGTCTGGGGTGCTTACCCAAATCACGGACAACTGGCTCAAGCCCGCCACGCAGGAACTCAAACGCGTCGTCGGCCAGGAACTCAATCAGCTTCGCGCTCATGTCGAATCCAAAATCGAAGACCGCCGCAAGGAAATCGAAGCCGGCGCTGACGAAGGCGCGCTTGTTCGCGAGCGCGTCGACCTCTCTCTTCCCGGCGTCACCCGCCCACTTGGCTCTCACCATTTGATTCGACAGGTTCTTCAGCAAATCGAAGACATCTTCTTCTCTATCGGCTTTTCCGTCGTGGAAGGCCCGGAAATCGAAACGCCCTACTACAACTTCGAAGCCCTCAACATCCCAGAATTCCATCCCGTCCGCGACGATATGGACACTTTCTATCTTGATCTGCCCAAGGGCTCTGCGCAGCCTCTGTTGCTCCGCACGCACACTTCGCCCATGCAGATTCGCACCATGGAAAAGCGCCAGCCCCCCGTGCGTGTCATCGTTCCCGGCAAGGTGTATCGCCGCGATAATCCCGACGCCACGCACTCCTTCATCTTTCACCAGGTCGAAGGTCTCGCGGTCGACAACGACATCACCTTTTGCGATTTCACCGGCACCATCGAATATTTCGTCAAACAATTCTTCGGCCCCGGCGTAAAAACGCGCTTTCGCCCCAGCTATTTTCCGTTCACCGAGCCTTCCGTTGAATTCGACGTTTCCTGCATCTTCTGCGGAGGCAGCGGCTCGGCCGCAAGCGGTGGCACCTGCTCGAAATGCAAAGGTTCCGGCTGGATTGAACTTTTCGGCGCCGGCATGGTCGATCCCGCCGTCTACGGTTTTGTCAAATACGATCCGAAAAAAGTCAGCGGCTTCGCTTTCGGAATGGGCATCGACCGCCTGGCTATGCTCAAGTACGGTATCGACGACATCCAAGTCTTCTTCCAAAACGACGTCAGATTCCTGCGCCAATTCCCATGACCTTTACTGACGCAAAACAGCGCTTCTCCGATCGTGTCGCCGACTACGTCCGCTACCGCCCGAGCTATCCGTCCGCTCTGCTGGACCTCTTGCGCAGCGAATGCGCTCTTCGCCCCGGTCACGTGATTGCCGACATCGGTTCCGGCACCGGCTTCTTGAGTGAGCTCTTCCTGAAAAATGGCAATCGCGTCTACGGCGTCGAACCCAACGAAGCCATGCGTCGAGCCGGCGAAGAATATCTCGCCTCCGACGATGGCTTCTCCAGCATCGAAGGCTCTGCCGAAGCCACAACGCTCGATGACGCCAGCGTGGACTTTGTCACCGCCGGCCAATCCTTCCACTGGTTCGAGCACGACAACGCCCGCCGCGAGTTCGCCCGCATCCTCAAGTCTGGTGGCTGGATGGTCATCGCCTGGAACGATCGACGCATGAACGAAGCGCCATTCACGCGCGCGTACGAAAATATTCTCGAGCGTTTTGGCATCGAGTACAAAAAGGTTAAAGACTCCTACCCCGAAGCGGACCGCATCCGGGGTTTCTTTAGCACGTTCTCGCAGCGGGACTTGCCGAATTATCAGATCCTCGATTGGGACTCTTTGTGCGGCCGCCTTCGCAGCAGCTCTTTTACTCCTACGGAAGGCCACCCGAATTTCGCGCCCATGATGGAAGAGCTCCGGAAACTCTTCGGCGCCTGCGAACAAGACGGTCAAGTGCGCATGGAATATTTCACACGAATCTATTTCGGTCAGATAAAGGCCGGCGCATGAAAATTGTCTACAACTGGCTGAAAGATTTCGTCGAAGTGACCGCGACGCCCGACAATCTCGCCTCTCGTCTCGCATTCTCTGGCACAAACATCGGTAGCATCGAAAATGGCCCGCACGGCGCGGTGATTGACGCCGAAGTTTCCTCCAACCGTCCCGATTGCCTCGGGCACTACGGCATGGCTCGCGAGGTCAGCGCCATTTATCAACGTCCGTTGAAGCCCGTCTCCCCAAAACCTCCCGAAAGCGCTGCCGCAAAAGCCAGCGACGCTGTGCGCGTCGAAATTCAGTCTCCTGAGCTCTGCGGCCGCTTTACCGCGCGAGTGATTCGCGGCGTGAAAATTCAGCCGTCACCGCAATGGCTGAAAGATCGACTCGAAGCTTCCGGCGTCGCGAGCATCAACAACGTCGTCGATGTCACCAACTACATCATGCTAGAGCTTGGCCACGCGCTCCACGCATTCGACTACGACAAAGTGCGCGACCACCGCATTGTCGTTCGCCGCGCGAAGCCCTCAGAAAAAATTCGCACCCTCGACGGCATCGAACGGACCCTCGACCCCGGCATCTGCATGATTTGCGATGGCGATGGCTCGCGCGCCGTTGGCATCGGCGGAGTCATGGGCGGCGCCGATACGGAGATTTCCTTCTCCACCAAAAATGTCTTGATCGAGTGCGCCTGGTTCGATCCCATCGCGATTCGCCGCGCCACGCGCTTCCTCAAGCTTCACACCGAAGCCTCCACTCGTTTCGGCCGCGGCGCAGATCCCGAAATGGCCGAGCTCGCTTCGCGCCGCTGCGCCGAGCTCATCCTGCAACTTGCCGGAGGCGAGCTCCTCGCCGGAGTTGTCGACGCCTATCCCGCCAAGCGCACGGCCAAGAAAATTCTCCTCACCCGCGCCGAACTTCTCCGCGTCATGGGCGCCGACGTTCCCGACAAGCAAATCGAATCGAGCCTCAGCGCGCTCGGCTTTGCTCCCGTTCGCGTCGATCAAAATCGCGGCGCCGAAGGCTCCCTGCTCGCCACGTGGGAATGCACGCAGCCCTCCTGGCGCGCCGAAGTCGAACGTGAAATTGATCTCATCGAGGAGGTCGCCCGCATTTACGGCCTGGACAAATTTCCCCCGCGACTGCCTGCCGCTCGCCAGGGTGCCGCGCGTCTCCCGCACTATGAAGCCGAAGCGCGCCTCCGCGAGCGTCTGATCGGGCTCGGCTATCGCGAGATTCTTACCATTCCACACGTCGCCGAAGACCGCGACGCGCTGTTCCGTCCGCCCGACGTGCAGCCCGCGCGCCTCGCCAATCCACTTTCCGAAGAAGCCAATGTCCTGAAATCGAGCGGCATCGTCACCATGAGCGCGGCACTGGAATGGAACCTCAACCGCGGCCAGCGCAACGTTCGCCTTTTCGAGATCGGCCGGCATTACCGGCTGCGTGACAGCGAGTCTGTCGAGCCTCCGATCCTCACCATCGGCGCCACCGGCCAGGCTCGCGAAAAAGGTTTGTACGATACCGCCCGAGACTATTCTTTTGCAGATTTGAAGGGTGACGTTGATGCGCTCGGCGCCCTCGCCGGTGGTTTCACGTGGAACGAAGGCGGCTCCGCCTGGCTGCATGCCGCGCGGCGCGGCCGCATCGCGCTTGTCAATGGAGCAATCGGCGAAGCTGGCGAGCTCACGCGCCGCGTAGCAGAGCAGCTAAAGCTGCGCCAGGAAATCTTCCTCGCCGAGCTGCAGCTTACGCCGTTGTACGCCGCGATCCGCGCCGCGAAAGAATCGCGCAGATATGAGCCTGTCCCGCGCTTCCCCGCCGTCGAGCGCGATTTTTCCGTGCTCCTCGCCGATGGCGCGCATTTCGCCGATGTCGCCGACGCAATCCGTTCGCTCAACATTCGCGAAGTCGCATCCATCGATGCCATCGATCTCTACCGCGGCAAGAACGTCCCCGCCGGGCAATACTCGCTGCTGGTCCGCGTAACTTTCCAAAGCCGCGAATCCACCCTGACCGAAGCCCAACTGACCGACTTCTCCGCACGCATCGTCGCCGCGCTGGAAAAGCAACTCGGCGCTCATCTCCGCGCTAGCTAACTCTGTCCTTCGTTTGCGGAAACACAGCACGAATGTTGTGCTATCGTTGCTCAGCAACATGAGCAATTTCGTTAAAGTACAAATCTTCGGCCAAATCTATGCTATTCGTGGCGACCTCGACGAGCGCTACGTCCAGAGACTCGCGGCCTATGTCGATGAAAAAATGAGCGCTATCGCCGACGTCACCGCCACGGTCGACACGCAAAAAGTCGCCGTGCTGGCCGCCCTCGCCATCGCTGACGAACTTCACACCATCCGCAAAGAGCGCACCGATGAGGAAGAGCTTCTGCGCGAACAAGCCGAGCGCTGCCTGACCCTGGTCGAGCGCGCCCTAAAACAAACGGCCTAATTATTGAAGGGAATTATCTTCACTGCGACCACTTCGTCGGCGTGCGATCCCAGCGATGCTTCCGCAGCCCCGCATGCACCGGCCCGGGCAACGGACCTCGATCGCTTGCTGCCACATTCGTATCCACGTTCGCGATTTTGCGCATTCCGGGGATAATCGTGCTCACATCCTTATTATTCAGAATGAATCGCAGCGCCATCTCCGCCAAGCTGATTCCTCCGCGCCGGATCTTCTTCAGTTCCTCCACTCGTGCCACCGTGGCCTTCAGATTGTCCGCGACGAAATACGTATTTCGCCAGTCGCCCGCTGGCCATTTGCTGTCCAGCGTCACCGCCCCGGTCAATGAGCCTTCATCAAACGGCACCCGCGCAATTACCGCGACGTCTTTTTCCCGGCACGCCGGGAACAACTCATCCTCCGGATTCTGATCGAAAATATTGTAAATCACCTGCACTGCATCGACCACGCCGTTGCGCACCGCCCGTACTCCGTTCCACGGTTCCCAACGATTCAAGCTCAGCCCAAACCCGCGCACCTTTTCACTGCTCCGCAGTTTCTCAATTACCGGAAGCAATCGCTTGTCGTCCAGCCACTTGTCTTCCCACGTGTGAAGCTGAATCAGGTCCAGCGTCTTCACGCCCAAATTCGCCAGGCTCTTGTCGACGTATTCCTCGATGTATTCCGGCGGGTAACAATCATCCAGCGAATACTCCCGCCGCGCCGGCCATTTGCGATTTTTTGGCGGAACCTTGGTGACCGCATGAAGCTTCTTGCCAGAATTTGCGCGCAGGATTTTCCCCAGCAACTGCTCGCTGTGCCCATCGCCATACGCCCACGCGGTATCGAAGAAATTGCATCCTAAATCGACAGCCCGCTGCAGCGAGGCGAGTGACTCCGCATCCTCTGACCCCATCCAACCCGCCATGCCCCACATGCCATACCCAATCTCGCTCACATTCCATCCCGTGCGTCCAAACCGGCGATATTGCATTCGCGGCGGCTCCTTTGGTGAGTGCGGCTAAACCTTCGTCAGAAACTGCTTCTTGATGGTTCTAATCTGCGCCTCATCGCGCTTGTAAAAGGTCCATTGCTTGATGCGCTTTCCTCGAATGAGCCCAGCCTGCTGTAAAATTTTCAAATGCTCGCTGGCCGTCGGCTGGGTCACGCGCAGCTTGCGTGCAATGAGCAGCCCGCAAACGCCGTCCTTGATCAAGTCCCCGTCGACTTGCGGCGGAAAATGCCTCCGCGGGCTGCGCAGCCAGTCCAAGATCCGAAGCCTGCGTTCGTTGGACAGCGCCCGCAGCGCCAGCTCAAGATTCATATAGACACTTAGCCAAATCCCTAATTATAATACTCTAGTTCGTAGGGGCGCAGCACTGCTGCGCCCCTGCTTGGCTCGATGCAACCTCACGAGATTCCGTGACCACAACGCGCATAGATCGCGACCGCATCGCCGCGGTCGAAAAAATCATCAGGCCCCACGTGCGCCGCACACCCGTCCTCGAGGCTGCTAGCGCCGACTTCCGCCTGGATTCTATCAGCCTCATCTTCAAACTGGAATTCCTGCAGCACGCCGGCTCTTTCAAGGCTCGCGGTGCCTTTGCCAATCTGCTCACTCGGGAAATCCCCAAAGCTGGCGTCGTCGCCGCATCGGGTGGCAATCACGGAGTTGCCGTGGCCTTTGCCGCCGGCAAGCTCGGCGTGCCGGCGAAGATTTTTGTCCCCAACGTGGCTTCCCCGGAAAAGGTCGAACGCATCCGCCGCTGCGGTGCGGATCTCGTCGTCTTCGGCGAGCGCTACGCCGATGCCCTTGCCGCCAGCGAAGCCTGGGTTGCACAATCTGGCGCGATGCCCATTCACGCCTACGATCAACTCGAGACCCTGCTCGGTCAGGGCACCGTCGGCCTGGAATTCCAGCAGCAGTGCCCGAGACTCGACACACTGCTCGTTGCCGTTGGTGGCGGCGGTCTCATCGGAGGCATCGCCGCCTGGTACGCCGGAAAAATTAAACTCATCGGCGTAGAGCCGGAAGCCGCGCCTACGCTAGCAAACGCATTGCACGCGGGTCGCCCAGTGGACAGCCCCGCTGGGGGAATCGCTGCCGATTCGCTTGCCCCCAAACGCGTTGGCGAACTCATGTTTCCCATCGCTCAAAAGTATGTGGAGAAAGTGATCCTCGTCAGAGATGACGAAATCACCCAGGCGCAGGAGGCGCTTTGGAGCGTGCTGCGCGCGGTCACCGAACCCGGAGGCGCTGCCGCATTCGCCGCCCTGCTCGGGCACGGCTACCAACCGGCGCCCGGCGAACGTGTCGGCGTTCTCCTCTGCGGCGGCAATACCACAGCAGTGAACTTCGGTGCCGGTCCGGCGAAATCCGTTGTCAGCCGAGCCAGTATCAGCGGCTAGCAGGTTTTATGTCCATTTATGAACGCCTCAAAGCTCGGAATATCACTCTTCCACAGCTTGACCCACCGGTCGCGGCCTTCGTTCCCTTCGTGTGCACCGGCAATCTCGTCTTCATCTCTGGGCACATCGCTAAAAAGGATGGCAAGCCCTGGACCGGCAAACTCGGCGCGGAACTGACCACTGCGGAGGGAAAGCAGGCTGCACAAGGCGTTGCCGTCGACTTGATGGCAACGCTGCAAGCCGCCGTCGGCGATCTGAACAAAATCCGCCGCATCGTCAAGTTGCTCGTACTTGTGAACAGCGCCACCACTTTCACCGAGCAGCACCTAGTCGCCAACGGAGCTTCCGAACTATTTGGCGATGTGTTCGGCGAATGTGGTCCGCACGCCCGCAGCGCCTTCGGTGTAGCGCAAATCCCGCTGGGCTCTTGTGTCGAAATCGAGCTAATCGCCGAACTAAAGTAGCGGGGGAGAACTGAAGTCTAATTGGCTCTGTTCTCAAAAATGCTCAATAGGCTGACCGCTCACACCGGCCGCCGAATCCCCAGTTTTCGCATGCGCGCTTGCAGCGTAGTCCTCTTCATACCCAGCAGCGCCGCCGCCCCTTTCACGCCCGCAATCCGCCACTCCGTTTGCCGCAGCGCCCGCAAAATGTGCTGCCGCTCCGCCTCTTCCAGCGTCGCTAGGGGAGACGCCGCTGGCCCGAACGCTCCCATTGCTGCGCTTGTCGCAGAATTGTCTGCATTCATTGTCGACGCGCGCAACTCTGACAGCGGCACGCGCAGCTCTTTGCCCGGCGAGAGCAGCACGGCGCGTTCAATCAAATTTTCCAGCTCCCGCACATTTCCCGGCCAAGCGTAGTTCACCAACGCATCCATCGCATCCGCCGGCACATACTGCACAACCTTGCTCTGCCGACGGCTGAATTTCTGCACAAAATAGCGCACCAGCAGCGGAATATCCTCGCGCCGCTCGCGCAATGCCGGAACTTGGATCGGAAAAACATTCAACCGGTAATACAGATCGCTGCGAAACGCCCGCTCAACAACCAGCTTGGAGAGGTCCCCGTTCGTCGCGGCCACCAAGCGTACATCCACCCGCTGCGTGCGATTACTCCCCAGCCGCTCGAACTCCTGCTCCTGCAAAACGCGCAGCAGCTTCGGTTGAAGTTCCAGCGGAATGTCCCCAACTTCATCCAAAAACAGCGTTCCGCGATCCGCCAGCTCGAAGCGTCCAATTTTTTGATTGACCGCCCCAGTAAACGCCCCCCGTTCATGCCCGAACAACTCCGATTCCAGCAGCCCCGACGGAATCGCCGCGCAATTGATCTTCACAAAAGTTCGTTCCCGCCGCGGGCTCAAATTATGAATCGCGCGCGCAATCAATTCTTTACCCGTTCCTGTGTCCCCCAGAATTAGCACCGTCGTCCCCGCCGGCGCCACCAGCTCCACCTGCGCCAGCGCCCTTTTCAAAGGCGCGCTTTCTCCAATGATTTCCTCAAAATTAAACTCCGTGCGAATCTCTTCCTCGAGATACAGCTTCTCCACGGCCAGCTTGTCCTTCAGCACATCAATCTCTTTGAACGCCAGCGCATTTTCCACCGCAATCGCAATCTGTGCCGCCACTTGCTGCACAAATTCGATGTCCGCCGCGCTAAACGCGTCTGTGCTGCGGCTGGCCAAGTTCAGGGTGCCAAACGTCCGCGCCCGGTTCGTCAGCGGAATACAACAGATCATCTGCAATCCTTCCGCGCGTAGCTGGCGCACCACTTCGCTTGGATACTTATCCAGCTCCGCTCCCCTCGCTATCAATGGACGGCCCTCGGCAATCGCTCGCCCCGCCGGAGATGCATCGCGCGGAATCACCGTTTCCGGCTTGAAAAATCCCTGGTGCCCTGGGAAGTCCAGCGCGTAAATTTTCAGCAATCCCGTCATCGGATCCAGCAGCGCCAAGCTTGTGTAGTCGTGACGGATCACGCGTTGCAGGGTCGTGACGATTCCCCGGAAAAGATCCGGCAGCTCCCTGCTGGTCACCAGCACATTATTCAGATCCAGCAGCACCCGCAGACGATCGCGCTCCTGCGCCAATTGCCTCTGGTACGCTTGCGATGATTCCAGGTTCAGCGCGTTGTCCACCGCCACTGCCACCTGGCTCGCCACACGCCGCATGAATGGCAGCTCCAGCACCGCGTCCGGCACCATGCGCCCAAATCCCATCGCTCCCACCCGCCGCTGCGCTGTCGTCAGCGGGACCAGCGCGAACGCCCGCACGCCCTTTTCTCGCAGCACCGTCATGTACTCGGGATATCGTGCCTCTTCGTGCGTGTCGCCTACCACAAATGGCTCTTGCCTCTGCCACACCCATCCCGAAGGATGCCCTTCGATGGGAAGCTCTTTTCCGATCGGCGCGTCGGTGGGATGGTCCGTCTCCAAAATATGCAGCCGCATCACATTTTGCGTGGGGTCGTGCAGGATCAAGGTGAGAAAATCGAAATCGACCACGGAGTGCAGCCGCGCCGCCAAATCGTGAAACAATGCACGGAGATCCCGTTGCTGCGCGATCGCTTCGCTAACCTCCAGCAACGCTTCCAATTGGCGGCGCGAGTGTTCCAGCGGCGCCGCGGGAGCCGTTTCTGGAGCGGAAATGACCGGGTCCGGCATAGCCAGCAGGATAGCATCCGCGTCTGTGGCCCTCAACCGACAGCGCGGAACTTGCCGTCACGGAACTGCACGCAATCTACAAGTTATGGTCAAAGTAACTCTAGCGGGTTGGCGGTTCGGAGATTCCGAGTCGCGCTGTTTCGGATGGGACCTGCACTAAGCACAGAAAATGCAAAACGACCTGACATCCCTTTGCACTCCGTGTATTCTTTGAGGCTGTGTTTTTAACCCTTGCCTAATGCGAATGTCCGAGACAGCGGCTGACCAATCATCAATGGCCCTATCTTTGCTCCACAATCTCAGCCCTACATCACCGGAGGAAGCTTCATGATTGTTGGTGTTCCCCGCGAAACTTTTCCGGGGGAGCGGCGCGTTGCGCTGGTGCCCGCGGTGGTTCCCAATCTCGCCAAAGCGGGCCTGGAAGTGGTCGTTGAGGCCGGCGCGGGCCTGGAAGCCGGCTATCCTGACGCCGATTATGTTGCCAAGGGCGCGAAAATTCTTCCGCAGCGCGCCGAAGTATTTCGCACCGCGGACATCATCACGCAAGTCCTTTGCTACGGCTCCAACGATCGCACCGGCAAAGCCGACCTTGCGCTCTTTCATCGCGACCAGGTGCTGGTCGGTTTTCTTCGTCCCCTCGGCTCCGTCGAAACCATTCAAGAAATCGCCGCCAAAGGTGTTACCTCTTTCTCGGTCGAACTCATGCCGCGCACCACGCGCGCGCAAAGCATGGACGCGCTTTCCTCCATGGCCACCATCTCCGGATACAAAGCCGTCCTCGTTGCCGCGGACACGTTGCCGAAAATTTTCCCCATGCTCACCACCGCGGCGGGCACCATTACACCCGCGCGCGTGCTGATCATCGGCTGTGGAGTAGCTGGATTGCAAGCCATCGCCACGGCGCGCCGCTTGGGCGCGGTGGTTTCCGCGTACGATTTGCGCCCCGCGGTAAAGGAACAAGTGCAGAGCCTCGGCGGCCGCTTCGTCGAACTCGCCATCGAAGCAAAAGACGCGCAAGACGAACGCGGCTACGCGCGCGCGCAAGGTGAAGATTTTTATCGCCGGCAACGCGAACTGCTCGGCAAAGTCGTCGCCGAAAATGATGTCGTCATTACCACCGCCGTTATCCCCGGCAAAACCGCGCCCGTGCTGGTCACCAAGGAAATGGTCGCTGGCATGGCCCCGGGCTCCGTAATCGTCGACCTCGCTTCGGAGCGTGGCGGCAATTGCGAGCTCACCCAGGCCGGAGAAAAAATCAACGTCAACGGCGTCACCATCATCGGCTGGTTCAATCTCGCCAGCACCGTGCCCTATCACGCCAGCCAGATGTACGCCCGCAACGTCACCGCTTTCCTTCTCCACCTCGTCAAAGACGGAAAACTGCAGCTCAACACCACCGATGAGATTGTTCGCGACACGCTGCTGACCCAATCCGGCGAAGTCGTCAACGCCCGCCTCCGCGAATTTTTCCAGCTGCCCGTGCTGGCCATCAAGGGAGGCGCATAAATGAAGCTGGACCTGATCACCAGCCTCTACGTTTTCATGTTGGCGGCTTTCATCGGATTTGAAGTCATCCGCCGCGTTTCCCCGCTGCTGCACACCCCGCTGATGTCCCTCACCAACGCGCTCGACGCCATCGCCGTGGTGGGCGCCATCATTCTCGCCGGCGAACACAAGAGCAATCTCGCCGCG
>DATNMD010000062.1:0-7454 GCA_035602505.1 Candidatus Acidiferrum sp. | reverse complement strand
TAGGCAATATGTTTTGAAATCATCTGCTGCGAGAGTGCAAACGGTTCCGTCAATCCATGCACAGAGGCAGGCCCATGGGAGAGCCGTTCGATCATCGCCCGGCGGGTTGGATCAGACAGAGCCGTAAATGTTGTATCTAACCTATCCACAACCATATGGTAGTGAATTATCCGCCGATGTCAAGTGTGGATTTTGGAGTTCCCGATTTCTGTTTCCTGATCTCTGAACCCTGACACCTGCGCTAATTTATGCTTCCCCATGCACCGCGTATCGCAGCTGGGTGCATGTTTTAACAAATAGGCTTCCTTGAGCAATTACTCATTAACCTGACGATTAGAGTGCCACCGCAACCTGCGCAGGAGCGCGAGCCGTCACGGCGGAGGCCCTGGCATCAGGGGCCGGGGGATGCGGATTGCCGTTGGAACCTGTTCTCGATGTATTGCCGGCCCGTTGGGCAAGTGATCTTTGCCAATTGGCTTGCTACGACCTCCGCGATGAGTGGTAAATCGCCAATCCACTCATCGAGGAGATTAGTACCGGGAAGTCGGCATCTCGTCAGGAAATAATGCACTGACGAGATACGCATTTAGCGGGACTTACCCATAATTTCCGAATTGCCGACAAGCCGGTCACGGACGAATCCGGGTTATAAAAGACTGCGGCGTTAGCCGGGAGCGACACTCCTTCGACAAGAACGACTGTTCCAGACGAGGGATTTTGGTGAACAGAACGTAAGGGTGCTACGTAACGACAGATTCTCGAAAGCAGAAAGTGGAGCGACGATGAGAACGGAATTGCTGCGATTCAACGGCGCTGTCGAGCGGGATCCCGCCATCGATGCGTGGATGAAAGAGCATGCAGGTGGATTGGGAGCCATCGCGCATCAGTGGTTTGAGGTGATGCGAAAATGCGGGGACGAAGTCCGGGAGCTTTTGCATGACGGCTGTCCGGTTGCATGTTTGGGAGATGCGCCCTTCGGCTACGTCAATGTATTCACTTCGCACGTAAACGTGGGGTTCTTTCACGGCGCAGCGCTGCCGGATCCGGTCCGCTTGTTGCAAGGCACCGGCAAGTTCATGCGCCATGTGAAGCTGAGACCGGGAACGGCCACAAACGCCGCAGCGCTAAGCAGGCTCATCGATGCAGCGTACTCGGATATAAAGGCGCGCGTCGAAAACGGCTAGCTCAGAGAAACGCCTTGGGAGGGCGACGCGGATGTGCGCCGCCAGATTAGTAACGATATGTCGGCTTGTAGGAAGTGATCGCCGCGCCTGCTGCGGCCAATTCTGGAAGGGTTGCGGGCTAACCGGAAGCTAACCCACTACCGCCTTTTTTCCTTGACAACCCGTTACTACTCGCGTAGCATAAGCCTTGGGTACTACTGCGCCTCGTATCCCGTAACGCCAGCATCCTTGCTGGCGTTTTTACTTTCTGGAGCCAGCCAGCAGGCCGTGGTGCTTTGTTTGCCACGCTCGCGAAACGCAACGCATGTCGCGCAATTCTTGTCGAAATAAGTTCCTTTAGAATCAACACTTGCAAAAGTGTGTGAAAACAAACGACTTTAACCTTCTTTAGAATGAACACTTATGAAAAAAGGGGGAGGGGGCCCCCCCCCGGGGCTCCCACAGCCCTTAGCGCTCGCCGATTAAATAGCGGCAACCGTTCGGCCCCATGCGCGCCGAGTGTACGGCGCCTGCCAGCACATCGCAGCGTTCGCCGGCCCTATACGTGCGGCTGTCGCCATCCATCGTCAGCGTCATCTCCCCCCTCAGAATGATGTGCGCGGTTTCCGTCGAGTGCCTGTGATCCGGATAAGACGCGTTGGGCGCATCCTGCCAGACGTAGGTATGGCTGAAGCCCTCCTGCTCGAGAGCTCGCGCGAGTAGCTTTTCGTCCATTCGATTATTCTAGCGAACACCGGGCAATCGGCAGCCCCTAAAACGGCTACGCCCTCCCTGCGGCATTGGGGGACACCGCAGAAAGGGCGCGTCCGTCTTCAGGAGAGAAGGCCGTCACAAACTACAAAGTCAGGCGCCCGGCGGCGGAGGCGGCACATCGGCGGGCGCACCGGCCGCCGGAGCACCGTGGAACCCGTGGTGATGAATCCCCGGACCGCCTGGCCCGCCTTCTTTCACCGTGTAATCCGAGGGCACAGTGAACAGCGCCGCCGCAGGCTCGGCACGCTGCACATTGGTTAGCGTATAGGTAGTGGTCCCAAAGCGCGGATCCGTGCGCGTGCTCTTCACCACGATCTGCAGGTCCGGCGAATACCAGCGCTCGAACAAGATCTGAATTGGCTTGTCGTTTCCTATCTGTCCTGCCGGAATGGTGCGAGTGATGCGCGTGCCCTCGGCGTTCACGCCATTGATCGCTTGCGTACCAAGCGATTCCTTTTTCACTTCGCTCGAAGCTTCCTCTTTGGCCATGCGCTGCTGCATCTTTTGCTCGAACGAATGCGCCTTCTCATTCGACAATTCACCATGCTTGCCGCCCTTGTGGGGAGTCATCTTGTGCGCTAGTTTTTGCTCCGGATCCAGCAAGTAATGCGCGCCGGCAACCGGATCGCCGATGGTGATCATCGTGTGCGGCTTCCCGGATGCCTGAAGCGGTCCGAACCCCGAGAGTGAGACTTCTCTTCGGACGCGGCCCTGACCGTCGCGGTATAGAGTGCTCGATGTTGTGCGATGGATGGTAGTCCCGTCCTGCAATGTTTGCGTGGTATCCGAGTTCGCCGTGGCCGAAAAAGGTGCGCCCTTCACAACTTTTCCGGGATGCAGCCCTTCAAAACCCAGCAACTCAATGCGCTCTGCAAACGGACCCGCCGGTCCGCCTCCGTCCGGGCCTTCCGCATGATATTCAAACGCCGGCGGCGGCGGGTCTTGCGCGCTCAGCATTCCCGCTGCAAGCAATAGAGCCCCGCCCACGAGCGAACAGGCACAAATGTTACGATTCATCGTCTCTTCTCCTCTTCTCTCCCGCGTTTCCTAACCTCATGACAGAAAGTCGAACACGCTCTATTGCGGCAACCGCACTGCTTTGGGCTGTCCGTCCTGCCCTACCAGCAAATCCACCTGAATCCAGTCGCTAACGCGCTCTTCATTCACCGGCAGACCCAGCGCGCCCAGCGCGCCGCGCTGCATGCCTACCCGCACGATGGCGGAATCGTCCACGTCCTGCGGCAGGCTGCCCGGCAGCAGCGTAAAGTCACCCGCTTCGTTGCCGGCGACGAGCGTTGCCTCCTCGGACGTGCCCGTCACCGATGGCGTCGGAGTCAGAGCATTCGTCGTCACGTTATTTCCAACCGAAGCGCCGGTGTGCTGAGCTTGCGTGAGCCTCCAATTCCACCAGCTCACGCCCGCGAACAGCACGGCCGCAGCCGCGAGCGTCCAAGCGGCAAAGATCGCGGCGGAGCGCGCTTTCGCCGTGCGGTGCCGCGTGCCAAATTCGTGCCGCAGCCGCATTTCAACCCGCCGCGGCGTCTCCGCGTCTCGCGTCGTCTCACGCAACGCTTGCAATGCGATCCGCGCTTCTTGCCAGGATTCTTGCAGCGCCGCGCAGCTCGGACACTGGGCGGCGTGCTCCGCGGCCGCATCCCGCAACGCTGCGTCGAGCTCGCCCATCCGAACGCCGCTGCGCTCGAGACCGATTGCATCAAATTCTTCGCACTTCATGACGCTTTTCCTCTTTTTCTTCTAGGGTGCCGCGCTGACGCGCCGCGGCGCATCCCGCAGGATTTCCAGCTTGGCCATCAACAGCGCCCGGCCGCGATGCAGCCGCGAGCGAATCGTCCCGATGGGGCAGCCGCTGAGCTGCGCCGCCTCTTCGTAGCTGAGCTCTTCCAGTTCGCACAGCACGACGGCCTCGCGGAACTCCGCGGGCAGGTCCAACACCGCGGCGCGTACACGCTGGGCGCGTTCCTGCTGCTCGGCCCAATGCGCCGGAGTAAATGCATTGACGGCCGCCTCACTCGCGCGTGTTCCGTTGCCGTTTGAGTCTTCCAGTGACAGCTCCCGCGGCAGCCGCTCCAAATGCTTCATCACGCGATTCCGAGCGATCCCGAACAGATACGCACCCACGGGTCCTCGACTTGAGTCATACTTTTTAGGTTCGCGCATCAAGGTCATGAAGACGTCCTGCACTACTTCTTCGGCGGCCCAGGTGTTACCCGTCATGCGGAGCGCAAAACGGTACAGCCCAGCCTGGTGCCGGCGATAGAGCGAGGTAAACGATTCTTCGTCGCCCTTGGCGGCACGCCGCAGCAGAACGTCGTCCCTGTCTTGCTCCGGAATACTCACCTCTCTTGGCACGGCGTCCGCGACGGGCAAGCATTTACCCGCGCTCTCTTATACTTCCCGAGGGCACGGAAAAAGGTTCCCGTGCGCCCGGCACATGGAGGCTTGAAGATCATTGTTATGGTTGTTGGACGTCAGGTGTTGCGGGCGCGTGTCAGCCGAGGTTACCTGCCGTGCCGTCAGGCCAGCTTGGCTGCGAGTGGGCGAAACATCTTGGCCGCGATGCGCGTGACGAACCGGCGCGGCACCAAACGCTGCGCGTGCGCACCGAGGTAGTTCCCAGTGCCGGAAATCACATAGCTCTTGCCTGCCGCCAGCGCCTGCAATCCGACGCGCGCGACTTTCTCCGCTGTTTCCCGATTCTTCATCGCGGCAACCAGGCCAGCTTGGCCGGCTACTTCGTGAAACTCCGATTCTGTCGAGCCTGGGCACAGCGCGCAAACGCGAACGCCATACGGCCTCACCTCTTCCGCAAGGCCCTCTGCAAATAGCAAATCGAATGCTTTCGTGGCCGCGTATGTGGAAATGAAAGGCACAGCCTGGAAGGAGGCAGTCGAAGCCACAATCAGCACGTCTCCGCGGCGCCGCTTGAGCATTTGCGGCAGGTAGAGCCGCGTCAGGTGAACCACTGCGCTGCAATTCACCTGCACCATGTCGAGCAGGCGTTGCGTCTCTACTTCCGCAAAGGCTCCGTACGCGCCGAATCCGGCATTATTGACGAGCAGATCGACATCGACTTTTTTCGCCTGCGTGAACGCAAAAATTTGCTGCGGCGCCTCTGTTTGCGCCAGGTCCGCGGCAAACAGCTCCACGCGAACTTTGTGCGCTGCCGAAAGCTCCCGCGCCAATTGTTCCAATCGCTCTTGGCGCCGCGCCGTCAGAACCAAGTTCGCGCCGCCGGTCGCCAATTCGCGCGCCACTGCCACACCAATTCCCGCGCTCGCGCCAGTGACCAGCGCCCATTTCCCAGCCCACGGTCCGCCCATTTGCCTCTCCACACCCAGGCTCCGAGCCTACCACGGCCGAGCGCAGCTTATGCGCTTTGGGCGCGCGACAGTCCGGCGTCCTCCGCTGCAACGTGGCCAAGCACGGACCAGTCACTCCGCTCATGCCCACGCGCCAGCGCCGTCACGAACCGGTCGTGCAACACGCTGGCGATTGGCATGGGTACTCTCCGCGCATCGGCCGCTTGCATCACGAGCCGTAGGTCTTTAAATCCCAGCGGCAACGCAAATCCGACGTGATCGTATTTGCCTTCGACGATCAGGCCGCCATACGTTTTGTAAATCGGCGCGTTGAAGAGCGTGCTGGTCAAAAATTCCAATAACGCTGCCGCGTCAACGCCTGATTTGCGGGCGAACGCCAGAGCTTCCGCTAGCGTCTCTAGCACCGTCGCAATCATGAAATTCCCAGTCAGCTTGACCACGTTCGCCTTGGACTGTTGCTCGCCAATAACCAGCAGCTTCTGCCCGATCGCGTCCCACAAAGGCTTGCAGCGCTCGACCGCCGCCCTTGGCCCTGCGGCGACGATGGCCAGCTTCCCCGCTTCGGCCGCCTCCGGACGGCCAAATACCGGCGCCGCGATAAACTCGTGTCCCGCGCGCGCGTGCTCCGCCGCTAAGTGATCGCTCAACTCCACGCTGATGGTGCTTAGCGATATATGCACGCGTCCGTTCGCCAGCGACTTCAACACACCTCCCTCGCCGAAAACGACAGTCTCGACCGCTATGTCATCCGCCAACATGGTCAGCACCGCCTCGCCGCGGCACGCCTCCGCGACGGAACCTGCAACGGCCGCGCCATCCTTACGCAACGCCTCGGCACGCTCACGTGTGCGGTTGTACACTGTTACCCGATGCCCGGCGCGCAGCAAACTTTTCGCAATTCCAGTGCCCATCCTGCCCAATCCAATCAATCCCACATCCATAGCTTCCTCCAATTCAGGGCTGGCGTACTCGTGCCCACACTATCCATTCTGGCACGAACGCACCGCTTCTTGCTGTCCGCCCTCCCGACACCGCGCCAAGCATCACAGAAACTAGATTTCTGCTACAGAACTCTAACTGACGCGCAACTGCTCTCAGATAGCCGGTCGGGTGCGGCTGGGCGCTATTGCGGCAGGAGCAATCAGTCGCCATGGGACTATCGCGCTCGCGATCGACAATCCCGCGCAGAAGAACTGAACAAGACGGAATCCTGAGACAAAAGCTCTCGAAATCGCGCGCCGGAGTTCCTCAATCGCGTTAGCATCGAGGCCGTGAGGCAGCTCCAAACCGGCAAGCTCGATTTCCCTCGAACGAATATTCTCGACAACGTCTGGCGGAAGCGAGAGCTTCGGGAGGCTCTGATCCAGGTAAGCCCCAAACGCCTTCACCATAACAATACCCAAGACGGCGATGGCCAACACACCCGCCACTCGCGCGAGCGCCAGGATCCGTGCTCGATGAGCCACCCGCCAAGGACCGGACCGAGAGCGGTCGTAATCGCCGTAAAACCGGACCACGTCCCGATCGCACGTCCCCGGGATTTCTCGTCAAAGGATGCACTGATGATAGCGAGACTGCCAGGAACCAGCAGCGCCGCCCCGACTCCTTGAATACAACGCGCGATCACAAGTTGCTGGATGCTAGAAGCCAGACCGCAAGCTGCTGAAGCTGCGGCAAAAATTCCCACGCCCAGCAGGAACACCCGCCGCCGCCCGAACAAATCGCCGAGCGCACCGCCAGCAAGGATCAGCGAGGACAAGAAGAGCCCGTACGATTCGACAACCCATTGCACGTCAACCACGGTTGCGTGGAATACGGCCTGCAGCATAGGCACGGCCACATTGACAACCGTGCCGTCAATGAAAGCCATGCTGGAGCCGAGGATCGTCGCCGTCAAAATCCACGGACCAGCTTCCGCCGTGCACGGTAAGCCGTGCCCTCCCGATCGAATGAGAGTTTCATCGCACGGCGCTCTCATAAGGGTAATGGATCCCCTGTTCTACGGATTTGGTTCAGCAAGAAAAATCGGAAACACTGAGCGGCCTGACACATGGGTGACAGTTTGTACCGGACACATAGGTGACACTTCCTCCCCGAGGGGAGGAAGTGATGCCTTGGAAGGAGTGTTCGGTTATGGAGGAACGTCTTCGTTTTGTCGCCCGTTTGCTGGAAGGGG
>DATNMD010000051.1:0-182131 GCA_035602505.1 Candidatus Acidiferrum sp. | reverse complement strand
CAGCCGCCCGGTGGGCCGCATGCCGCTGACGACGCGCTTTCTTGCAGAGTCAGACCCGATCGCCAATCTCGCAGCCTCCACCCTAGGTGCTGAGCAAGTCGCGCGCGATGATAATGCGCTGGATCTCGCTGGTGCCTTCGTAGATCGAGACGACGCGGGCGTCGCGGTACATGCGCTCGACATCGGTCTCGCGCGAATAGCCCACGCTGCCGTGAATCTGCACCGCTTTATAGACTACGCGATTCACCATCTCGCTGGCGTACAGTTTTGCTTTCGAAGCCATCGCGCCCAGCTTGCTCGGATGCGCGTCCTTCAACCAAGCGGCGTACTGCACCAGGCCGCGGGCCGCTTCGATTTCCGTCTGCATGTCGGCCAGCATCCATTGAATGGCCTGAAACTCGCTGATGTTTTTGCCAAAGGCGCGGCGCTGCTTCGCGTACTTCACGGATTCTTCGAGCGCGCCTTGTGCAAGCCCGACGGCTAGCGCGCCGATGCCGATGCGCCCGTCGTCCAGCGCGCTGAGAGCAATCGTCAGCCCCTGCCCTTCTCCGCCGACACGATTCTCCGTGGGAACTTCGCAATCATTCAGCACGATCTCGACCGACGGCGAAGAAAGCTGCCCCATTTTTTCTTCGTGGCGCCCGACGCAAAAGCCCTTGAAGCCCGGCTCGACCAGAAACGCGCTAATGCCCTTCCCGCCGGCTTCCGGATTGGTCTTCGCAAAAACAATGAAGACGCCGGCGACGCTGCCATTGGTCACCCAAGTCTTCGTGCCATTCAGGCGATACCCGCAGTCGCACTTCACCGCACGCGTTTGAATTCCCGCAGCGTCGGAACCGGCTTGCGGTTCGGTCAAGCAAAACGCGCCGAGGATTTCCCCGGTGGCCATGCGGCCCAAATATTTTTTCTTCTGCGCATCGTTGCCGAATCCGAGCAGCGGCACCTGCACCGCCGAATTGGTCACGCCCAGCGAAGTGGCCATGGCAGCGTCCACGCGCGCCACTTCTTCCAGCATCAACACATACGAAATAGTATCGAGCCCCGCGCCGCCCCATTCCTCCGGAGTTATCATGCCGCAGCAGCCCAGGTCGGCAATTTTCTTGACTTCGTTAGTGGGAAAGCGCCCTTCGCGGTCGCGCTGGCGCACGCCGGGACGCACTTCGCGCTCCATGAACTGGCGAACGGTGTCGCGAATCAGTTTTTGGTGGTCGCTAAGCGAAAAATCCATCGGATCCGGTGTACGAGGTGTACACGCGATGCTAACACACGGATCCAGCGAGGACCTATCGCAGAACCTACTTGCGCCACGAGCGTATCAGGTGAGGGCGACAAAGGTAAACAGTACCGCAAACAGGAGAGCGTGTAGGGCGACTTGCAAGGGTGACTCAGGCTCTCGCCAGATCCAGCGATCAAAAACAATGCTAGTGAGCGAGACTACAACGAAACTTAAAAGGAAAACCGAAGGCAGTCTTCAGCGAAGCGTTTTCTTCGAGCCCTCGCCAATCCGGTGTTCTTGATCCTCGCCCAACGAAAAGACTCCCTTCCTACACTTTGAAGAGTTCGCGGAGGCGCTTGGTCTGCGAGCGGCTTACGGGCACTTGCGTGTGTTTCTTGTCGTCCATTTTCAGCATGAACGTGGATTTGAACCAGGGAATCACTTCCTTGATGTGGTGAATGTTCACGAGATAGGAGCGGTGCGGCCGCCAGAAAACATCAGAGGCCAGCGCTTCTTCCATTTCCTCGAGCGTGCGGTAGTTCGAGCTGCCCTCGAGGTCGCGCGCTATCACGGTGATCATTCCGCCGTCGATGGAAGCAAAAATCATGTCCTCAGCGTTTACCAACAGCAGCCTCTGCTGCGTCGTTATCAGTACCTTCACCGCCGGCGATGGCGGGTTCTGCTTGGCGGCGCCAAGCTGGCTGACGAGCTGCTCCAGGCGATCGGTTGCCGTGGTCTGCGTCTCCATCATTTTGCGTGCGCGCTGAATGGCCTTGGCGATGCGCGATTTGTCGAACGGCTTCAACACGTAATCGACGGCGTTCACTTCGAAGGCTTGCACGGCATATTGATCAAACGCGGTGGCAAACACCACGTGCGGCATTTTCATTTTCCGCTCGACAAGCTTTTTCAGGACGCCGAAGCCGTCGAGTCCGGGCATCTGCACATCCAGGAATACAAGGTCGGGCGAATGCTCCTTGATTAGAGCGAGCGCGTC
Source organism: Candidatus Acidiferrum sp. (assembly GCA_035602505.1). GTDB lineage: Bacteria > Acidobacteriota > Terriglobia > Acidiferrales > UBA7541 > Acidiferrum. The sequence continues at coordinate 179,918 of DATNMD010000051.1, read as the reverse complement.
CACGCCATTCTTCCCTTGGCCGATCACGCTGACTTCCTGAAAGCTCTTGAGCAAGTAGGCCAGCTCGTCGCGCGCGGGCTTTTCGTCGTCAACAATGATGACGTTGATGGGCATATTGGCGGCACGCTGAGTATAGGCAAGGCCGCGAACGCAGGCAATTGCGGCTGGCTGTGGCGACCAGACTTACGCCAGCGCAAACATCAGGCCCGAAGACCTGAGCTACAAGATTCGGTCGGGCGTGCGTTATGATGCGAACGGAGAGAGTCAACTTCGATGCCGCCACGCAAAACCGGACGTCCGGTCGCAAAGATTCTACGCAGCGAAGAAGTCTACAATGGTGCGGTTTTTGGCGTGCGGCGCGACGAGGTGCTGGAGCCGGGAGGCGTGCGCGCCATTCGCGAGGTGATCACGCATCCCGGATCGGTCGTTGTGCTTCCGGTGCTGCCGGACGGCCGCATTCTGCTGATACGGCAGTATCGCCATGCGGCTCGGCAGTATCTGTGGGAGCTTGTGGCCGGGCGCATCGACTCCGGCGAAGACGTACGGCAAGCCGCGGCGCGCGAGCTTATCGAAGAAACCGGCTATCGGGCGCAACGTTTCCGGGTGTTCCTCGACGTGTTTCCCTCTCCGGGATTCCTCGAGGAGCGAATGTACATTTTGCTGGCGGAAAAACTGACTCCCGGCGAAGCGCAGCCGGAAGAAGACGAAAAGATTACGGCGAAAGCTTTCCAGCCCGCCGTGCTCGAGCGCATGGTCCGGCAAAACGTGCTGCGCGATGCGAAGTCCATCGCCGGATTGCTCTACTATTTCCGCTTTTTGGCGGGTAGGAAGAAAAAGAATTAACACAGAGGACACAGAGGCGGGAGCACCCTTCGAGGCTCAGGGTAAACAGAGTTCGCCGAGAAGAGCTCGTGCGCTCGCGCTGGCTATCCGCGGTCAGGTTGCTTCTGTACATACACTGCTATTCTCTTCGACGGTCTTTCTCGGTGCGTTTCTCCTTTTTCTGGTCGAGCCGCTATTCGCCAAGCTGATTCTTCCGCGCTTCGGCGGCGCGGCCGCCGTGTGGGCCGCGTGCCTGGTGTTCTTCCAATGCGCGCTGCTGCTGGGCTATTTCTATGCCGACCTGACGTCGCGGCGGCTGACCCCGGCGCGCCAATCGCAATTGCACATCGCGCTGCTCCTGTTGAGCCTGCTGTTTCTTCCCATCGCACCGCGCTTTTCAGAATTGCACGGAGCGAACAGCGATCCGGGATTCACGATCCTGATCTTGCTGACCGTCTCCATCGGATTGCCGTTTGTGCTGTTGAGCGCCACCAGCCCGCTGGCGCAAACCTGGTACGCGCGGGCCTGCGCTCAACGCGAACCGTATCACCTTTTCGGTCTGTCAAACCTTGCTTCCCTGCTCGCACTGCTCAGTTTTCCATTGCTAATCGAGCGGCACGTGGCCGCACACAAGCAGACAAGGCTGTGGTCGGCGCTCTTCGCCGTGTTTGTGTTGCTGTGTTCGGCAGCGGCGTGGCTCGCGAGAGGGAGCACCCTGCCAGCCACCGCGGCGGGAACGGAGCAGAGCGAAGCCGCCGCGGCGCCCACATCGCGCGACAAGTTGCTGTGGCTCCTTCTTTCGGCGTGCAGCTCCATGCTGCTTCTCTCCATCACCAACAAATTGCTGGAAGACGTCGCACCGGTTCCGCTGCTGTGGGTGCTGCCGCTGGCGCTCTATCTCCTAACGTTCGCGCTCGCGTTCAGCAGGCGCATCTTCTATTGGCGCTGGCCACTTGTTCGCTTTCTCGCCGCTGCGCTCGGCAGTCTGGGCTACGTGATCTACGAACCGACGTACACGGAATCGGTGCAGGTCAGCGTGCCGGTTTTTTGCATCGGGCTCTTCGTGTGCTGCTGGTTTTGCCACGGCGAGTTGGCCTTGCGCCGGCCGGCGCCCCGCTATGCAACGGCCTTCTATTTGATGATTTCTCTTGGCGGAGCGCTGGGCGCGATGTTTGTCGGGCTTGCCGCTCCTAACCTGTTCACCGCGATCTATGAGGTTCCGTTGGCGCTGATCTTCACGGCTTTGCTGGCAGTCGCTACGCTGTGGCCGCAAGGCTGGCTGGTGCGCCTTCTCTGGATCGCCGCAGCGGCGTCGATGGCTTTCGTGCTGGTGCGCAATGTGCGCGCGTACGAAAAGGACACCATCGTGCGCGTGCGCAGCTTCTACGGCGCGCTGCGTGTCCGGCAATTCACGAACTGGCTGAAGGAGCCTTACCGTACGCTGTACCACGGAAAGATTGAGCACGGCGCGCAGTATGTCAATCCGCCGGCGAGTCTTTTGGCCACCACGTACTACGGACCTGATTCCGGCGTCGGGCTGGCGCTGACGCACTGCTGTCCCAACACCAAGCGTGTTGGCGCGATTGGCCTGGGCGCGGGCACGCTGGCCGCGTACGGCAAGACCAGCGACTACTTCCGGTTCTACGAAATCAATCCGCAAGTTATCGCCGTTGCCCGGAACTCGTTCAGCTACCTGCGCGATTCTCCTGCGCGAATCGACGTAGTCCTCGGAGACGCGCGTCTTTCGCTGCAAAGCGAACCGCCCCAGGAGTTTGATGTGCTGGCGGTCGATGCGTTTTCCGGCGACGCTATTCCCGTACACCTCTTGACGCGCGAAGCTTTCGCGGTGTACCTGCGTCACCTGAAAGCGGACGGCATACTCGCCGTGCACACATCCAACACATACCTAAATCTGCCGCCGGTGGTGCAGCTTCTGGCCGAGGAGGCGGGGTGCGACGCGCAGATGATCATCAACGACGACAATCATCGTAAGCTGATCGACTCTTCCGACTGGGTGCTGGTCACGCGCAACCGCCATTTTCTCGGCTCCCTTGATACCACTGTATTGATCGAGCCGATTTCCGTGCCGCCGAATCTGCAGGTGTGGACCGATGATTTCAATAATCTTTTTCAGATACTGCGGCCGGTAAGATTCAAGCAGAGCGGACCGCGCTGAGCCGCGCATGCTGATCGCTTACATAAGCAACCCTACTTAAATCGATTTATAGCTACCTAATTAGTTGTATTGGGAAATTGCATGTGGCCATTTTTATTGACTGGCACTCGCGTTCTGCTAGACTCCGCGCAATTTCTGGTTCACGTGTGCTTGGGGCTGCACCCGGCTACACCCGGAAAGAGATACGACCGTCGAGGGAGGGCTAGGATTGCGTGGCACCGTGAAATGGTTCAACAATACCAAAGGTTACGGCTTCATTGGGCGCGACGATGGCCCGGACGTTTTCGTGCATTATTCCGCTATCGTTGGCGAAGGCTACCGCACTTTGCAGGAAGGAGATGTGGTCGAGTTTGAAATTGTGCAGGGACCGAAAGGTCCGCAGGCCGCCAACGTACAAAAACCTGGTGGCTAAACCTTCACACCGCCATTTTTCCGTGCCGGCAAAGAGTCCCTTCTTTGCCGGCTTTTCTTTTGGCAGGAGGAGGTAAGGGAGATAGCGGAAGGAAAAGAAGGAAAGGAATCACCTCCTGTACTTCCTTAACCATCTCGACCTCGTCCTCCTTTATCTCGTCTCCATCGGCTTATAATCTCTGGACGTATGGACAACAAAAGCATAGCCCGCATTCTCCGCGACACTGCGCAACTCCTAGAAATCGACGGCGCCATTATCGGCCGCTACCGTAGTTACGAGAAAGCCGCCGAGCTAATTTCCGGAATGCACGAGTCGATCGAGGAGTTGGCCAAAGATCCGGACAAGCTAGAGGAGCTGCCGGGAATCGGCGAGCGCATGGCCGAGCATCTGCAGGAGATCTTAAAAACCGGGGACTACAGTCTCCGGCAAAAACTCTTGAAGAAATATCCGGTTACGCTGCTCGAAATTTTGCATTTGCAATCGCTTGGCCCGAAGAAAGTGGCGTTCCTGTGGTCGAACTTCAAGGCCGCCACGGTCGCGGACGTGGAAAAACTCGCGCGGGAAGGCAAGCTGCGCGATTTGCCGGGCTACGGCGAAAAGAGCGAGCAGAACATTCTGAAGGCGGTGGAGACCTTCAAGCGCTCGACCGGCCGCTTCCGTCTCGATGTGGCGGAAGCCGCGGCGGAAGGGGTCGTCGCACACATCGAGAAATACGGAAAAGGAGTCGCGTCCGTCACGCCGGCGGGCTCCTTGCGCCGTGGCAAAGAAACGGTCGGCGACCTTGACCTGCTGCTGACCCTTGCCGACGGCTTCACCGCGCAGAAGCATATCGACGCCATCGCCGAACACATCCTGAAATATCCGCGAATCGATCAAGTTCTGGCGCACGGCGAGAATAAAGTGAGCTTCACGCTGGACAACAGCATCCAGGTGGACGTGCGTCTGCTGGACAAGGATTCCTTTGGCGCCGCCTTGCTGTATTTCACCGGCTCGCGCGAACACAACGTCACGCTGCGCGGCCGCGCCAACGATATGGGCTATACGCTGAACGAATACGCGCTGGCCACGCTGAAGGGCGAGCGCCGCGTTGCCGGGCGCACGGAAGAGGAAATTTACGCCAAGCTGAAGCTGGACTTCATCCCCCCGGAAATCCGCGAAAACACCGGCGAGATCGAAGCCGCCGAGCAGCACCGCCTGCCGAATCTGCTGCGCCGCGAGGATATTAAGGGCGATTTGCAGATGCACACCACCGCGAGCGACGGCAAAAACTCCATCGAACAAATGGCCGAAGCGGCGCGCAAGCTGGGGCATGAATACATCGCCATCACGGATCACTCAAAGTCAGTGACCATAGCCAACGGCCTTGACGAAAAGCGCATGGCCGCGCACATCAAGAAACTGCTAGCCGCGAACGAAGACGGGCTGGGCATTCGCGTCTTGGCTGGCGCGGAAGTCGATATCCTCAAGGACGGCGCACTCGATTATTCCAGCGAGCTGCTCTCTCAATTTGAGGTCGTGGTGTGTTCCATCCATTCCTACATGAACCTGGACCGCGCTGCTATGACCGAGCGCATGCTCGCCGCGATCGAAAACCCCTACACGCAAATTATCGGCCACCCCACCGGACGGCTCCTGCTGCGTCGCGAGGCGTTCGACTACGACATGGGGAAAGTGCTCGAGGCGGCCGCGAAACACGGCGTGGCTATGGAGTGCAACTCTTACCCAGATCGCCTGGACTTAACGGACGTGTATTTGAGGATGTGCAAGGAGCGCGGCGTCAAGGTGGTCATCTCGACCGACGCACACAACGTGCTGCATCTCCCGTTCATCAGGCATGGCGTGACCATGGCTCGCCGCGGCTGGCTGGAGAAGGCCAATGTAATCAATACATTGCCGATCGACAAGTTCCTGGCCGCTCTGCGCCCAAAGCCCGGCAGCACCAGCACCAAGCAAGCCGCCGGCAAGCGCTAGGCTCTTCTCCGCGACCTTTGTTTTTCTCTACGGGAAGTGTGTTGAGGTTCTGGGTTCCGCCTGGGCGGGCTGAATGTCACACTCCCCCGCATGGAATCGAGGAGAGCCTGCCCGGAACATTTTTGTAGGGATTGTCGTATCTTGTCCTAGAAGCAGAGCTTACGGAGGATCTTACTTATGAACCTGGCCGCCCACCGCACCGCCGCTCGTCTGGGCATCGCCTGCGCGGCACTCTTGGCCGCCGCGACCTTGGCCCCTGGCGCCCGCGCTGAGGAATGGACCAAGTCCTATACCGTCTCCGGTCGCGCGCAGGTCCGCGTCGATACCAACGATGGCGCCGTGCGCATTGCCACGAGCGACTCAAAACAGGTCGAGTTTCGTGTCATTTATGAGGGTTACGAGCTGAACAAAAACTTGCACATCGACACGCGCCAAGATGGCGACAGCGTGCAGATCAACGCGCGTGTAATCGGTCATTGGGGCTTCTCCTTTGGTCGCGGGCGTCGCGGGCCGCGCATTGAAGTCCGCATGCCCAAAGATGCCGATTTACAGATAGATACAGGGGACGGGTCGGTGGAGACGCAGCCGATCAGCGGCCGCGTCAAGATTCATACGGGCGACGGCTCTGTTCGCGTACAAGCGGTTAATGGGAATGTGGATATCGACACCGGCGACGGCAGCATCACGGTGGAAGGAGCCAAAGGCGATATCCGGCTGCACACCGGCGACGGGCACATCGACGCGCGCAACCTCGACGGCCGCGTGGATGCCAACTCCGGGGATGGCCACATCAAGATCGATGGCCGGCTGGACGCTCTCAACGTGAAGACCGGTGACGGCAGCATCGACGCGCGCGTCGAGCCTGGCTCGAAGCTAACCGGCGGCTGGAGCATCCGCACCGGTGACGGTAGCGTGGACATTGTCCTGCCTGCCGATTTGCAGGCCAACATCGATGCCAGCACGAATGACGGCCACATCAGCTTGGGGATTCCCGTTACGGTAGAAGGAACGTTCAGCAACTCACAGATACACGGCAAGATGAATGGCGGCGGGCAGTCGCTGACGATTCACACGGGAGACGGGTCCATTCGACTGAGCAAATCTTCTTAGCGAACGGCTGCAACATAGGGCGGTACTATTACCATAACACTGTAGCGTGAAAAATTGTCGCTCACTGGCGACATTTGTCTATTTTTTGCGCACCGAGGGCTCCCTACAGCGTCTCTAATCCCCTGAAAACACAGGAGAATCTTTGGTCACCGGCGTGCCAGTCAAACCTACAGGAGCAGTCATGATTGTCTTTATTCTAACCTTTGCGGTTGCCGCGCTCTTCGCCCTTACCCTAACCGGGACCATCGCTTCGGCAACACGCCGCCGCTCGTAACGCGGCTGCGTTCTTCGCGAGCTACTCATAACGCAATGCCGTCAGAGGGCTGACCCGCGTGGCGCGCCGCGCGGGAATCCAGCAGGCCACCATGGCGATAGCGGACAGCAGGACAATCACGGTCACGAAGGTGACCGGATCGGTCGGCTTAATCCCAACGATCAAGTTAGCAATGGCGCGTGTCCCCCCAAAAGCCGCCAGCAACCCGATCGCTAGAACTAATGCTACGATTGCGACGCTTTGTCGCAACACGATTTTCAAAATATCGCGAGGCTCTGCGCCCAGCGCCATGCGAATGCCAATTTCGTGCGTGCGCTGCGCCGCGGCGTAAGACACCACGCTATAGACTCCGACGACTGCCAGCAGCAGGCCGAGTAGCCCCATCGTGCTGGTCAACTGCGCGCCAAAGCGGAAAAAGAAAAAGCCGTTCACGCCTTGCAGCGCCTGCGTCATGGTCTGTACCTGCGAGATCGGGATGCCCGGAGCTAGCTCTCGCACTTGCGCTTCAATCTGGCGCTGCAGCGATTCCGGCGGCACCGACGTCCGCACGTGAATTGTCCGGCAGGCCACATAATTCTGGTCCATCGGCACGTAGAAAAAGGGCTCCGGTGGATCCTCAATTACGTTTTTGTACTTTCCGGTTTGCACTACTCCGATCACTTCCCTGAACGGACCCTTCGCGCCCTTAGTGCTGAAGCGCTTGCCCAGCGGATTCTCCATGGGCCAGAACTTCGCGGCCATGGCTTGATTGATCACCGCCACAACGGGCGCTTTCTCGTTGTCGGCGTCTGTGAACTTGCGCCCGCTCTGCAGCGGAAGGCGTAGCGTTTCGACCTTCCGTCGGCAAAATCAGCCGCCCAAGTGCCGGCTGGATCCCAAGAGCCGAAAAATAATTGCTGGTGACGCGGCTGAGCACGCAGTGATCGCCCTTACCGTCCGCGGTAAATCCCGCCAGGGTGGCGCGATAGCCGAAAATGTCGCTGAAGCCTCCTGTCTGCTGACGGATATCCTGATAGTCCGGATAAGAAAATCTCTGGAAGCCCGGTGTTCCTGTTTGTTGCATCGCGAACACGGCGATCTGCTCCGCATGCGGCACGGGCAGCGGACGCAGCAGCAAGCCATTGATGACGCTAAAGACGGTGGTATTTACCGCCATGCCCAACCCCAGCGTCACAATCGCAATGATCGTAAAGCCGGGCGAATTGCGGAGTGTTCTTGCGGCGTAACGTAAATCCTGCCAAAAACTTTGCATCGGACTACCTCGGATACGAAACACTTGGGCCTTTATGCTTTGCTGGAGATGCAAACGGGTGCCCCAGCCTAGTCCGGGGTAGACATCCTGTTATGAACATCTTACGCAGAGACAGTGCGAAGAGTCTCACCCGCGTTGCCCGATTTCGGGATGCGCGTCGCGGAATCGGACACCCTTTCCCGCAACTTTTGCCCCTTGCCACTGCGGCAATTTAAGGGTGATATACTTCCCGCCTCGGTGGGCGTCTCCCGATGGAAAAGTACGACCTCATCGTTATAGGTTCCGGGCCGGCGGGCCAGCGGGCGGCGATTCAAGCGGCCAAATTCGGCAAGCACGTCGCACTCGTCGAAAAGCTTGAAGTCGTCGGCGGCACGGCCATCAACACGGGCACGATTCCCAGCAAGACGATTCGCGAAGCGGTGCTGCACCTCTCCGGCTTCTACTACCAAAACATCTACGGCGTGAACTATCGCGTCAAGGATCAGATCACCATGGCCGATCTTTCCTTTCGCGCGCAGCACGTCATCAAAACCGAAGTCGACGTTATCCGCGCGCAACTCTCGCGCAACGGAATCGAAGTGCTGACAGGCCTGGCCAGTTTCACCGACCCCACGCACATTCACGTGGTGAGCTCCAAGAATCAATCGGACTACGAAGCCGCCAACGTGATCATCGGCACTGGCACCAAGCCCGCCGAATCACCGCTGGTTCCCTTCAACAATCGCAACATCATTAACAGCGACCAGATCCTGCAGATGCCTGATATTCCCAAGACGCTGATCGTGGTGGGCGGCGGCGTGATCGGTGTCGAGTACACCTGCATGTTCGCCACCCTCGGCGTGCGCGTCACTTTGATTGAAAAGCGTCCTCGTTTGCTGGAATTTGCGGATTCCGAGATGGTAGAGGCGCTCTGTTATCACTTGCGCGACCGCCGTGTCACCATGCGCCTGAATGAAGAGGTCGAAAGCGTCGAAGAAACTCCCGACAACGGAGTCGCCGCCGTACTGAAGAGCAAGAAAAAAGTATCTGGCGACGCACTTCTGTATGCGGTGGGGCGACAGGGCAACGTCGACGAATTGAATCTGGCCAACGCCGGCCTTGAGGCCGACTCGCGCGGACGCATTGCCGTCGACAACGATTACCGCACCAAGCAGCCGCACATTTTCGCCGTCGGCGACGTCATCGGATTCCCCAGCCTCGGCTCCGTCTCCATGGAACAAGGACGGATCGCCGCCGCCAATGCCTTTGGCATTCCCATCCATTCGAATCGCGCCAACTATCCTTACGGCATTTACACCATTCCGGAAATTTCCTTCATCGGCAAAACTGAGGAGCAACTGACCGAAGAGGGTGTGCCGTACGAAGTGGGCATCGCTTTTTTCAGAGAAATAGCGCGCGGTCAGATTCGCGGAGACACTACTGGGCGTCTGAAGTTAATTTTCGATCCCGATTCGAAAGAGCTGCTTGGCGTGCACATCGTCGGAGAAGGCGCCTCCGAGCTGCTCCACATCGGGCAAGCTGTTTTTGCGTTTAAGGGAACCGTCGAGTATTTCGCGGACGCTGTCTTCAACTATCCGACTCTGGCGGAATGCTATAAAGCCGCCGCGTTCAACGGTCTTAACAAATTGAGGTAAAAGGCAACAATGCCCAAATCCGTCGGCGTACTCGTAATGGAACATATCGCGGTCGGCCTCGTCGAGAACAACAAACTCGCCGGCCCGCTCAGTATCTATCCCGAAAAAGGCACTTCACTCGATGCTCTGCAATCCATGCCCGCGGAAAACATCGGTGACTGCATCCAGCAACAAATCGATGCCGCGGCCAAGGGCCAGAAGATTCAAGCTATCGGGCTCGGATTTCCCGGAGTGATTCGCGCGGGAATCATCGAGGATTCTCCCAACCTGCATCAGGTGAAGGGCTTCAATTTGCAAGCGGCGCTGTCGGCGCGCGGCTTATCCGCCCCCGTTCGTGTGTTCAATGACGCCGACGCAATGGCCGCCGGCATTGCCGCTACGCGCGACAAGCTGCAAAAATTCATCCGCGTATGGACGCTCGGAAACGGAGTGGGCTTCGGCCGTTATCCCTGGCGCGAAGGCGTGTGGGAAGGTGGGCACTCCGTCGTGACGCTCGATCCTAAAGAGAGTCTCTGCGGATGCGGCGGACGCGGGCACCTCGAAGGCTTTCTCGGTCATCGCTCAATGCGTTTGCGCTTTCTTGATCTTGAGCCGGAAGAAGTGTTCGCCAACGCACGCACCGGCGACACACGGTGCTCCGAATTCGTAACGCTATGCCATCGCGCGCTGGCCGCCGCCACCGCTACGAGCATCCATATGGACGGCCCCGGCCAGTTTTACATCACCGGGCACAACGCGAAGTTCATCGACATTGCGCTGCTCGACCGCTTCGTCCACGAAATGGTGAAGATGAGCCCGCTGCAAGGCAGCCGCTTCGAGATCGTCCCCACCAGCGATGAGGTCGGCATCATCGGTGCCGCGCTAAACGCCGAGCGCGCCGCCTCGGCTTAATTCCTTGCGTATTTGTGACAGCAGGATATGTTTATCGCTTTCGGCGTAGAATCGCGCTCCTATCAAATGCATCGTCGGTTCGTGCAGTTCGCGCTTGTAATTTTTTTCATGCTTCTCGCTTTCCCCTTTTCTTGCGCTGCGCAGCTTTCAAAATCAACCGCGCAGACTGACCTCGGCGACTTAGGTATGGGCCGCGATCACGTTAAGTGGCCATCACCTGAATCGCTAGTCAAGAATTTGCGTTCTCAGAATGAAGATCTACGGTCCGAGGGATTCCTCCTACTAGGACCGCCAGCTCAAGCCGGCACGGAGGTGACAGACACATCAGGCACATCCGATCAAGTCCAGCTTCGCTACGCAGCTAGGCCGAAGCAGAATGGAAGGTCCGTGAGCTTGAACTCCGCCATTCCAAAAACTTGTCGTGCAAGCCCTATCGCTGGAACCAAGCCAAATTCCTCTACGCGCCGTTCGCCGGACCCACTCCCTGCAAACGCAAACCACGCGAGCCCTATACGCCGAGCGCGGCGCCTCAAGCCTAGACTCTACTGATTTGTGAAAGGTGACGCTTTACATGTACCTTACAGCGGTGTTGTAACGAGACGCTATGCCCCAAGCCGTCGCTGAACAAACGGCAGCCGCTGTTCCACTCCGGGCGCACCTGACCACTGGCCCGGCCATCGTCTTCTACATCGCTCTCGCCAAGCTCGCCATCCATCTTTATGCCGCGCGCTTCTACGGATATTTCGGCGACGAACTTTACTTCATGGCCTGCAGCCGGCACTTGGCCTGGGGCTACGTCGACCAGCCTCCTCTCATCGCCGTGATCCTAAGAATCGAGCGGCTGCTGTTCGGCGACTCCCTGCAGTCCATCCGCCTCTTTGCCGCTCTCGGGGGTGCGTGCACCGTGCTTCTCGCCGGATGGATCGCCCGCGAACTCGGCGGAAAAAGATTTGCCCAAGCACTCGCGGCATTGGCAGTGCTCGTAGCAGGGGTCTGCCTCGCGATGAACCACTACATCTCGATGAACGCTTTCGAACCACTGGCCTGGGCCGGATGCGCGCTGGTCCTGATCCGCATCATTAAGAGCAGCAATCAGAAATTGTGGCTGTGGTTCGGCCTCATCGCGGGCTTAGCACTTGAGAACAAATATGGCATCGCCTTCTTCGCAACCGGCGTGATCGCGGGTTTGCTGCTTACCCAGCATCGCACCATGTTCCTTAAGCCGTGGATCTGGCTCGGAGGCCTGATCGCCTTCCTGCTATTCCTTCCCAATCTCGTCTGGAACATCCAACATCATTTCCCGTTTTTCGAATTGCTCGCCAACATCCGCCGCAACGGGCGTAATGTGCAGCTCACTCATCTACAATTTCTCGGCCAGGTGGCGCTGCACATGCTCCCTGCCTCCGTCCCACTCGTGCTGGCGGGGCTGTGGTTCTACGTTGCGCATCCCCAAGGCAAGCAGTTTCGCGTTCTGGGCTGGGCCTCGCTGGTTCTCCTCGCGGTCATCATGTTTTCGGCGAATGGCCGGCCTTATTACGCCGCGCCAGCCTATCCCATGTTGTTTGCCGCTGGAGGAGCCGCCATGGAAGAGTGGTTCTCCCGCCGGGGACTGCAATGGCTGAAGCCCGCATACCCGTTCTTGCTGCTGATTTTTGGTGCCATTGGGGCGCCTATGGCCATACCGGTGCTCTCCCCCGAAACTTACATTCGTTACTCGCAGCGCCTGCATTTCGCTCCCCCGCCCATTGAGACAGACAAACTCGGGCCGCTACCGCAGTTCTATGCCGACATGTTCGGATGGGAAGAGATGACCGTCGAAGTCGCCCGCGTGTACAATTCCCTTCCACCGGATGTCCGTCCCAAAACAGCGATCCTGGGCGGCACCTACGGACAGGCAGCGGCGATTGATCTATTCGGGCGGAAATTCGGCCTTCCCAAAGCGATCAGCCCTCACCAAAGCTATTTTCTGTGGGGACCCCGAGACTACACCGGTGAGAGCGTCATCGTAATGGGTGTCAGCCGGCAAGAACTGGAGCGGTACTTCAACTCCATCGAAGCTGCCGCAGAGGTCGGTCACCCCTACGCCATGCCCAACGAGCACTTCACCATCTACTACTGCCGCCAGCCGAAGATTTTCTTGCAGCAATTGTGGCCAAGAATCAAGAACTACAGTTGATCGCTTATGTTGAAACCATCCGATTCTGGATGGCGTATTGAACGAGTTCGGCGAGTGAACGAAAGCCCAGGTTGAGCATGATTCTAGCCCGATGCGTCTCCACAGTCCGAACCGTAATTTTCAGTGCCGCGGCAATCTCTTTATTTGCTTTCCCTTGTGCTAGAAACCGGATGATTTCAGCCTCGCGGGGTGTTGGCTGGTGAAGGAAGCCTACATTGCCGCAACTCGCGACTGGCTTCTCAACAGATTCTGTCCCTTATGCGGTACGCGCCCGGAACGCGGCAGATCAGGAGCATAGCGAAAGACTCCTGGTATATTCCGTTAGCTTCTTTAACTGCCGGAACTCAGGAAATAGGCAACATCAGCTCCGAGCGCTTTCGCAATCGCCCGGAGAGTTTCGAGGCGTGGGCTGAACACAGGATCATTTTCGAGGCGCCAGATCGTGTGCGTGGTGACGCCCACCCGCTGGGCGAGTCTTTCTTGCGTGAATTGCAGCTTGAGGCGCAGCCGCCGAAGCTTTGACCCCTCAGGGGAACACTTGCTTTTCGATTTTGTCATGCCTCGCTCGTCGGACGCCCACTATCTTCATGGCCTGTAGTTCCGAACACGATGCACGATGTCTTTCGGTTTGTAAATGAGGACAAGGATAGCAAGAGAAATGATGTAACGTAAATCATGTATAATGCCGGCCTTCGCCTCGCCCCCGCCGCAGGCGGTGGCCCGAGCTACAGCCGCTTGGCCAAGCGGCTGAATCAACCGTTGCGGCGGTGAGAATGGAATCCAAACACATCAGTGCGAACGAAGCCGACCAAGTTCTTCAAGAGTGGGCCACGCAATCCCGGCGTGTCTGCTTTGCCGTTTGCGTTGGCGGAATTGCCTGGCATTCCCATTGGCTGGGAACCTTGCGCGGTGCGAGCATGGGCCGCTGGGTACTCACCGCTGGTCACACGACCAACATGCTGTGCACCAACGAATATCAGGAAATCATCCAGACCGAGGACGATGACCTTCTCGGGCTTCGTTTCGCCCAGCCAAACGGTTTCGCGGTTCCAGGTTTCGAAGTTGATTTGTTCATCGAAAAGCGCGACGGTGATGAAGAGCAGTACGCGCCGTTGATAAATAAAATAGTTCAATAGCCGCTTCAATATTCTCCGCAATCGAATGCAGCTTTGTTTCGCTCGCAATCCGAGACATAGCAGACATCGCTGAAGGCATTCGCAACGACGGATTGGCGGTAGCGTGATGTGGTGCTGGCCCGCCTTCGTGTTGTTTCGATCACGTTGGGATTCAGGATGTTGTGGACCGCGTTCAAACGGGCGCAACCGTGAAAGCGCGGCTCCCAACCACGAGCAGACACATCAAGCCGTCTGATTTACGGGCGCAGGCCGAGAAGCTGATTGCTGACGGAATGATGCCGGACCTAGATGGCCTTCTCGATGCAGTCGGACAGATTCGAAGTGAGTATCAGCCGAAGATTCTTGAAGCTCGCCGACAGGCGAGAATCCACGTGGTGCGGAGGACCGTATGAACGTAATCATCAAGCAACCACCCCCGCCTCGTGACGGTCGCGAAGAATACATTCGTGCAATGTGGCTAGGAGTTTTGCTTGCTCCTGGGCGCAAGACAGCGCCGGAAATTCCGTAAGTCGCTTGATTTCATGATGGTTCCTATACAGCAACCAAAGTTGCTGTGCACCACCCTTTTAGGGGTGACGTGTCATACCCATCCCGACGCCGAAGGCGGCGCTCTTCCGACCCTCGGTTAACTGCGTTCGCTTGAGCCGCAAGAAGGGGAGGGCAGCCTAATCCTGGAGCCAGATTTTCGCTACCCGCCCACCTGTCCAGGCGTAAAGGATTGCCCACGACTCGTACCTACAAAAAACGACAACGGGCTCGGTGGCATGAATCTTCTTTTGGCCATAAACGTCTTGATACTCACCTGGGTCCTGACTCCACACCACCGGCACGGTTGGGCCGCCAGTGGCCAAAGTGCTGATTTTCCAGCCGGCTCCAGTCCAGTGGGCCACAACAAGTACGGAACTGTCCTTCCCTTCGCCATTCCCAATCAAAACCATGGCCAGAGTCGGTTTCCCATCACCGTAAAAGTCAACCTTGACCAGACCGGGACAGCTATCATTGTGATCTTTTTGGAAGAATCCTCTGTCGTCGTCCTGGAGGTCAGCCAAGGTGACGACCTTCTTCCCTGGATACTTTGTCGCAACTTCAGAGCGCAAGTCCTTCGGAAGATCGCAAGCATCACCCGGCGGGGCACCAGCTGCCATTGGAACGCGGAGAAATAGATAAAGACTCACGACAGAGAAGCAAATGGATTTCAGCAGCACGGGTATCTCCTCATCTCGAGTCACGGGAGCAACCAGGTTTGCAGTCTGGAGTCTGCGGTATGCTGTTCGGAGCTTTCGGGCTTGGATGCCTGGGCGGAACGAGCTGTATGTGATAGTTGAAGCCCTGCGTGGTTGGGAACTTCAGTCCGCCCGGTCCCTCATCCAGACCCCAAGCACCTCCGCATTTTCCCGCGCAGCACCAGAACCAGCTCTTTGACATATCCACGGGCTTAATGTCCACCGTTGTGCCTGCTGCGTGTCCGGGGTCTGCGTGCAGCTCGCCCGGAAGAGGCGTGGTGGCAGTGACAGTTATCGTAGTTGGGCTGCCCTGGATACATGTCTCCAAACACTTCAGGAACTTGTCTAATTTCGGCGAGGCCGGTGGAATCGGTGGTTTACCAGGTTTTGGTGGTTTGTAGGTGTATAAGCCAAAGGGGTCGGCGAGATTCGTCGGGTTTCCGTTCACATAGTTGTAGAAATTCAGTCCAGCGTCGAACGCGAGAGGATCTTCGCTTAGGAATCGTCCCACCGCGAAGTCGTAGTATCGAGCGCGGTAGAAATAGAGGTTGGTCTCCGAGTCCAACTCACGAGCGGTGTACTGGAACGGGTTCACGAGCGACCCGGAAGAAGCGGTTTGTTTGCCGAACGAGTCGAACGTGTAGGTCTGCGCCAACGCTCCCGCGCCGTTGCTCAACGATGTGACGGAGTCGAGGCCGTCCTGCTCGTAGTAACTCGTGGTGCCGCCGCGCAGCATGGCAAGAGGTTCATCGACCTCAGTCGTTTGCGAGTACCGCGCGACCACTCCACCGCTGCTGTTTGTTTCTTCGATTAGGTTGTCGCCGTCATAGGTGAAGATCGAAGTGCCCGAAGAGGATGATTTGTAAATTCTTCTTCCGAAGGGATCGTACTTGAAGGTCACCGTGCCGCCCGTACCCGGTAGCGTCACGCTCGTCATGTGGTTCTCGAAGTCCCATCCGTAGGTCGTGGTGTTCGACCCAACCACCTTGGTCAGCGTGTTCCCGTTGGAGTCGAACGCGTCGGAACCTCATCGGTGCGTTCGCAGTAAGTATCCAGAACCAACTGAACCCCGAAATCGCCAAGGGACTTGAGCAAGCCTGGGGAGAAGGTCGGTCCGCCGTCGAAGCTCGACGTAAAATGGCCGCACCAGAGGTATATCTGATTTGCTGCCGAGTAAGCGTGAAGTCGGTCTCGAAGGGGGCCAAAGGTGCTGAGTACAGAGGCTAGCGCATCCCCCAATGAAGACCAGTCATCACGGCCCTGCGGGAGCACCTCAAACGCCCACATGTTAGTCGTCCATTTGGACGTAGCGCCCTCAACCTTGGGCTCTCCCTTCCTCCGCACTTGGGTTGGCGCAAGACCAAGTGTGCGCGTTACCTCCTCAGGGTTGAGGTCTTGCCCGACGATCTGCAGCTCAACTGTGTATCGATGCATTGTCATCTCCGACCGTTAAGACGCCTTGGGCAGGGGCAGTGGAGGAGCAGGTTTCGGTATAGGAGGCGCAGGCGGTCGTATAGGTATAGGCGGCGCGGGCGGCCTTACCCCACTAGCACCAGCACCAATACAGCTTTCTCCCAGAAGCCCTAGCGATCCAGCGGTACCTACAATTCCAAGAGCTACGTCCCCAATTAGAATGTCTTCCCAGAAGTGTTGCATATAGCGGTTGGATTGCTCATCCATCTGGTACTCGAAATTTGTTTTTTGCTTGCACCCGCAATCCTTTTTCTTAGGGTTTTTCTCGGGCTGGTCCCCGCATTTGCCGCCTTTGGGTCTGCCTCTCCTAACCCATTCCTCAAACGCCTCCTGGATTCCAGCCTTGTTGGCATCAGGATCACCAGGTTGTTTCCAGCACCTGTGGAACCACTTGTGAAAATCTGGGTCGTTGTACCCGTACCACTTATCCTTACCCGTCAATCCATCTGGATCGCTCTCATTGATTGGACTGTTTTGGCCGTAAGCATAAAAATTCCCTCCACCGTCGAATCCAATCGGATCTTCACTCAGGAATCTGCCCGTGGCTGGGTCGTAGTATCGGTTCCTGGAGAATTGCAGGTTAGTTTCGACATCAAACTCACGGCTCGTGTACTGGAACGGATTCGTGAGCGAACCACTCGATGCGGTCTGTTTACCGAACGAATCAAAAGTGTAAGTTTGCGCCAACGCGCCAGCGGCGTTGCTTAGAGATGTTACGGAGTCGAGCCCGTCCGCCTGATAGTAGCTGGTCGCACCACTTCGCAGCATGGCCAGCGGTTCGTCGGTATGGAGACCTTGCGAGTAGCGCGCAACAGCTGCTCCGGAAGAATTCGTCTCCTCGACAAGGTTGTCGCCGTCGTAGGCGAAGATGCTCGTGGTGGTGGACGTGACTTTCTTTATGCGGCGGCCAAACGGGTCATAGGCGAAGGTGACAGTCCCGCCCGTACTGGGCAGCGTGACGCTGCTCAGGCGGTTCTCGAAGTCCCACGAATAGCTCGTGGAGTTCGTCCCAACTACCTTGGTCAATGTGTTGCCGTTGTTGTCGTACGTGTAGCTCGTGCTCGGCGTCGAGGTCAGTTGGTTCGACGCGTTGACGCTGTATGGTGAGACACCAAGGGAACTGAGCCGGTTCCCGACCGGATCGTATGTATAGCTCTCCGTTGTGTTCGTTCCTTGGGTCACGCCCGTTAGCTCGTAAATCGCATCGTAGGCATAGTTCGACGTGACCGCTGCCCGCTGGTCCGTCTTCGCCGTGCGATTTCCAGTATTATCCACCGTGTACGTGGCCCCGTCGATAGTACTTCCGGACAGTTGGTGCAGGACGCTTTGCAGCCGCGACAAATTGTCGTAGGCATAGTTAGTGGCGACATTGTTTGGCCGAGTCATCTGCGTGCGGCGGCTCAGCGCATCATAGCTGAAGCCGAACGAACCTGTCCCGCTGAAGGCCGAAGGCGGCGTCAGCGTTTGCAGCCGGTTCAGCGTGTCATAGACGTACGTTGCCGAGCCGCTCTCGGGATCGGTGAAGCCGGTGCGGTTCGATGCCGCATCGTAGGAATAGCCGGTTGTGAAATTACGCGCCGTCAGAAATGCATAGCTGGTGCTTGCCGATGTGAGCCGTCCCATATTGTCGAAGGTAAATTGATAAGTGCCCGTCGGGTCGGTCACCTGCGTAAGGCGGCTGTCGAGATCGTAGGTGTAATTCACCGTGGTGGTATCAGGATAAGATTTCTGCGTCAGGCGGTTCAGACCGTCGTAAACGTAGCCAATGAGCTGGTTCTTGCGGTCTGTCTTGCCAGTGAGATTTCCGACAGCATCATAATTGTAGGTTTCGATGTAGCCGGATGGGAAAGTTGTCTTCGTGACCCGGCCAAACGCGTCGTAGGTGAACGAAGTCGTGTGGTTGATGGCGTCTTTGATGGAGGTCAGATTGTTTTCGGTGTCGTAGCCGTAGGTCGTCACGTTGTTGGCGGGATCAGTGACCGAGGTTAGGCGGTCGGCATCGTCGTATGCGTATGTGGTTGTTTTTCCGTTTTGATCGGTAACGGAAGTTCGCCGCCCGCGCGAATCGTAGTTGAATGTGGTCGTCGTCGTATCGGGATATGTAATCGTCTTTAGCCGGTCGCCAGTATCGTATGCGAATGGCTCATTGTCGCGCTTGCCTGGAGCTGGGCGGCTGCAGCCGCCGATCAGCATTCGGGAAACTGGAAGATGAACCCGGAGAAGTCGAAGTACAGTCCCGGACCAGCGGCGACTTTCCCTCCAAAGATCCATGCGCCCGCCCCGCTGAGTCGGCGCTTGATTGTGTAAACAGTGCGCATTGCAACGCGTCCGGCTGATCATTGCGGGCTTATAATGATTATAATGCGACCGACCGGAGGGCATCATGGCACTTGCAGCCGGGACTCGGTGCGGACGGTATGAAATCACATCGCTCCTGGGAACCGGCGGGATGGGCGAAGTTTATCGTGCCAAGGACCTCCGACTTGGCCGCGACATTGCCATCAAGCTCTTACCGGACAATCCAGTCATCAGTAGGGAGCGTCTCGACCGGTTCGAACAGGAAGCGCGTTCAGCTTCGGCTCTCAACCACCCCAACATCGTCACCATCTACGAACTCGGGCAGGTAGATTCCACCCACTACATCGCCATGGAGCTCATCGAGGGACGAACTCTGCGCGAGCTGTTGGGCTGCGGCTCGATGCCTGTATTAAAGGTCATTCAGATCGCTGCGCAGATCGCCGATGGGCTAGCGAAGGCGCACGAGGTCGGCATCATACACAGGGATCTAAAGCCTGAGAACCTGATGGTCTCGTCGGAAGGATTCGCAAAAATTCTTGACTTCGGGGTGGCAAAACTTGCGGGTACGGGCGAGTTCTTTAGCGCGGGCACTATCGACCTCCAAACTTGCGCCGGCGCTGTACTTGGCACGATCGAGTACATGTCACCTGAGCAGGCGCGCGGAGGATCGATCGATTTCCGCTCAGACCAGTTCTCGTTCGGCTTGGTGCTTTACGAGATGGTGACCGGAAAACGGGCGTATCAAAGGAGCACGAAACCGGAGACGCTTGTTGCAATTCTCCGGGAAGAGCCGGAGCCCATCGGTTCCCTGTCTCCGGATGTCCCAATTCCACTGTGCTGGGTCATAGAGCGCTGCCTTGCCCGCGAGCCCGAGAAGCGCTACATCTCGACGCGTGACCTTGCGCGCGACCTCGCTTCTATGCGCGACCACTTACCGGGCCTGCCACTGAAGCCACTCAAGACGCGCCCAAGCAACTTACCTCCACAGCGTACCGGGTTGGTCGGGCGGGACCTCGAAGTGGCTGCGGCCAAGGAGCTCCTGCGCCGGCCGAATATGAGGTTGGTTACTGTTACGGGCCCCGCCGGAATCGGCAAAACGCGACTCGCCTTGCAATTGGCGGGAGAAATGACTCAGGACTTTCCCGGCGGTGTTTATTTTGCCCCGCTTGCAGCTGTCGGCGATCCAAGCTCGATTGCTTCCGTGATCGTCCAGACGCTCGGAATCCCGGAAGATGGCGGCCAGTCGCCTCTCGAGACGCTCAAAGAATTCTTGCAGAATTCGCTGCGCACGCCAATGCTGATTGTCTTGGACAACTTCGAGCACTTGATTTCGGCGGCACCCATGCTGGCCGAACTTTTTGCCATTGGTGGTAGTGGTCTAAAATTCCTGGTGACCAGTCGCGCGCCTTTGCACGTGTACGGCGAGCAGGAATTTCCCGTCCCTCCACTCGCTTTACCAGATCCCCGGTCCTTGCCCGCTCTCGAGGCGCTGTCGCAGTATTCAGCCATAGCGCTATTCGTCCAGCGCGCCTCGGCGGTCAAGCCGGATTTCGAACTCACCGAACAAAACGCATCGGCTGTAGCCGAAATTTGCGCACGGCTGGACGGTCTGCCGCTTGCCATCGAGCTCGCAGCTGCCCGCATCAAGCTACTGTCGCCCTCCGCTATGCGGACGCGGTTGGCGAGTCGCCTGCAGCTCTTGACGGGCGGCGCGCGGGATTTGCCGACAAGGCAACAAACTCTTCGTGGCGCAATCGACTGGAGCTACGACCTTCTGAACGCTGCCGAGCAAAAGCTTTTCAGACGGCTTTCCGTCTTCGTGGGCGGGGGTACTCTGGAAGCAGTGGAAGCTGTGTGCAACACAAAAAACGATCTTGGATTTGATTTGCTCGATGGGATGGCTTCGATTGTGGATAAAAGCTTAGTCCAGCAGGTTGACCAACCTGCAGGGGATTTGCGCTTCTTGATGCTCGAAACGATTCGCGAATATGCGCTGGAAAAATTGACGGCAAGTGGGGAAGGGGAACTGACGAAGCGCGCCCACGCAGCATACTACCTTGTCTTGGCGGAAGAGGGAGCTTCAGATGAAGCTGGCGCGGAAAGTTCGGAATGGCTGAATTGCCTCGAAACTGAACACAATAATCTCCTTTCGGCGCTCGATTGGTTGACGGACACCGGGAATGCCGATTGGGCATTGCGCCTCGGCACAGCTCTTTTTCGCTTTTGGGAGACGCGCGAATATCTCACCGAAGGACGGGATCGGCTGGGCAAAATCCTCAAACTGGAAGGAGCGGTGGCGCCAACCGAAGGGCGAGTGCGAGCGCTTTTTGCTGCGGGTGTTTTAGCAGGCGAGCAGGGAAACTATGCTTCCGCGGACACGCTCATTGATGAGAGTTTGCAGATCGCTCGTAAATTGGGGGACCAACGAGGCGTCGCGGTTTGTCTGAACGCTCTGGCGGTCCATGCCCGTGACCGCGGTGACATCGCCGTGGCTCGCCGCCTCTTTGAAGAGTGTCTGGCGCTTTGGAGGGGATTTGGCGACCCCCTGACTATCGCTCGTTCCCTCAGCAATTTGGCGAGTATTGTCAGGTTGCAGGGTGATTATGCAAACGCACGCTCCTTCTATGCTGAATGCCTGTCGATTTTCCGGAAATCAAACAACCGAACAGGCATTGCCTGGTCCCTTAACTATCAAGGAGACGTTGCGCGTGACCAAGGCGACGTCGAATCCGCTCGGTCGCTCTACGAGGAGGGTCTTGACACCTTTCGCGAGCTCGGTGATCGATGGGGAATGGCCGGCTCACTCGCTGACTTGGGAAACTTAGCTCGGGATCAGGAGAACTATGACGTGGCGGACTCGCTCTACAGGGAAAGCATGAGGATGTTCCAGGCACTTGGCCACAAAAGGGGTATTGCACGTGTGCTCGAATGCTTCGCCTGCTCTGCCGCTGCTCAGAGGCAGCCTGCCCGCTCCCTCCGACTCGCTGGCGCGGCGGCTGCGCTTCGCCAAACCGTTGGAGCGGCACTTACGCCTTCAGAGCAGGTCAAACTCGAAAGAGGACTGGAGCCAGCACGGCAAACGCTGACCAACTCGACAGCTGCCACGGTATGGTTCGAGGGCTGGACAGTACCAGTCGAGAAAGCGATTGAGGAGGTGCTGATGCCACATTCTGCGGGTCGCTCGGTCACGGCCACGCGCGGCCCAGACGAGCCAGCGACATGATTGGGTTCCAACGGTTTAGGCCGCTTGGGCCCGGCGCATTTCATCCGACGCTCACTCCGCAGTTGTCGGGTCGATCAGTCTGCGGACGGCGGAGATGCGATTCGCGGGGAAGCCTCCCCTTCGTGCGTGTTCCCTGACCGCCGCCTCGTCTGGAGCGAGGTACACACAATAGAGCTTGTCTCCGGTGACGTAGCTATGCAGCCACTGAATGGCAGGAGTCATTCCCTTCAGAACATTCACAGACCTTTGAGAGATTTCGTGCAACTCCGCATCGGATAGATTTCCGGCTCCCGGTATTTCGCGTTCGATCACGAACTTGGGCATGGCCACCGCCTGATAGGAACATATGCTAGCAATGAATGAGACTTGCTTCAAGACGGCTTGTGGCTGCACTATGTGGCTTCTCTTACCCTGATGCCCCTTGCTCATGTTTAACTGCGCGCCGAGAGTCTGTCGGGAGTGGCTGCGTGAATGACCATTAAGAGGGCCGAGGTACACAATGGACATCAGATCCGTTCAAAAACCGCTGAAAGACCAATACCGCAAGGAACCGAATAAGTCGCGGATCACGCTCACCGCGAGAGGCGGGCAAACCGAAACACCGATAGCATGCTCCGTCGATATCGGACGCACCATCTATCAGGCGCAGGCACACACGGGAGTCGGCGGCTCCGGAACTGCCGCCTGCTCCGGCGACCTCCTGCTCGGAGCCTTGGCGGCGTGTGCACAGATAACCTGCCAAATGGTTGCTGCGGCCATGGGTATAAGAACTGAACGCATCGACGTCTCTGTTGAAGGCGATTTGGATCTTCGCGGCACGCTGGGTATATCAAAAGACGTGTCCGTCGGCTTTGACCATATTCGTCTTCGTTTCGAGATTCTTGCGCCGCATGCGACAGCGGAGGAACTACGTGGATTACGCGAAAAGACAGAGCAATATTGTGTCGTGATGCAAACGTTGCTCCGACCACCGGCCCTCCGCACGGAGTGGGTCGGGGCAGAATAAAGCGCTAATGCTCGGCTCGCGGGCCACTATTCGTGACGGAGCGCTATCACCGGGTCGACCCTTGTGGCGCGCAGCGCGGGAATGTAGGTGGCCACAAAAGCGACCAACAGGAGCAGCACAGATACGGTCGCCAGCGTGGGGATGTCCGTCGAACCGACCCCGTAAAGCACAGAGCGCATGGCTCGCAGCAACAGAAACGCCAGGACCAGGCCGATGCCTATACCGATCAGCGACAGCGATATTCCCTGACGCAACACCATGGAAATGACATTCCCCGGCCTAGCTCCCAGCGCTGCGCGAATGCCCAACTCCTGCGTGCGCTGGCTCACCGAGTAGGAAATCACGCCGTAAACTCCCACCGAGGCAAGCGCCAATCCAAGCAGTCCGAATGCCCCCACCAGCATCGCACCCAGGCGAGCCGGCAGCAGCGGTTTGCCATAGCGCACGTGCGCCTCCATGGTGGTGACGTCGTAGAGCGGCAGCGTGGGGTCCAGCGCGCGCACTTCTTCACGCACCGGCTCCACAACTTGCAGCGGATCGCCTTCCGAGTAGACAAAGAGCACTGCCGAGGAGTGATAGTTCTGGGTCATCGGAAAATACACGTACGGAAGCGCCGGCTCGTAAAGGAACAAGTACTTCCCGGTGCGCGTCAGGCCTACCACCTGGATCGCGGGCCCGTTCTTCTCGCTCTGAAAGACTTTCCCGATTGGATCTTGCCCTGGAAATATTTTCTTAGCGAATTCTTCGTTCACGATGGCCACCCGCGGCGACGTGGCCGTATCCGTATGGGCAAATTCCCTCCCCTGAATGACCGGGACGCCGGCGGTTCGGAAGTATTCCGGCTGCACAGAATTGAACAAGATGTTGTCTACCTGCGATTTATCGATGGAAATTTGCCCTGGCAAAAAGACGCTCGTCGACGAATTCTCGTAGCCCATGGGAATGAAAGAAGAGATTGCGGCGTCGCGCACGCCCGGCCGGGTTTTGACCCGATCGCGAAGCTGTTCATAAAACTGCTGGCCCCGCTGGTCGGTGTAGCCTTGGAGTCGAAGATCCATGGAGACCATCAACGTGTTGGCGGTGCGGAAGCCCATATCCACGCGGGCCGAGTTTTGAAAGCTGCGGACAAAGAAGCCTGCGCCCGCGAGCAGCAAGAGCGAAACGGCCACTTGCCCCACCACCAGTGTGTTTCGCAAACGATTGTGCGTGGCCGAGGCGCCGCCGGAGCGGCCACCTTCCTTGAGCGTTTCCGCGAGGTCACTGCGCGAGGTCCGCAATGCCGGTATGATTCCCGCAAGAATCCCGGTGAGCAGTGCAACGGCAAAACAAAAACCAAAAATTCGGTAGTCCATGCGCAAATCAAACAAGCGCAACGGAATATCCGTAGGAACGTGAACGGACATCAATCCCACGGCCGCCCATCGCGCCAGCAGCAAACCGGCGATTCCACCCACCAGCGCGAGAACGACGCTCTCGGTAAGCAGTTGGCGAACCATGCGCCAAGGGCTCGCGCCCAAGGCAGTGCGCGTTGCAATCTCCTTTCTGCGCGCGTTGGCGCGGGCCAGGATCAAGTTGGCTACGTTTGCGCACGCGATCAGGAGAACCAATCCCACCAGGGACATGAACACAATGACCACTTTGGACATGAATTCGCCCAATCCGGGCTCGGGCCGCGCCTTGAGCTCGGGAGCAACATACAGAGAGAAATCCTTGTGCGAATCGGGGTACTCCTGCGCGAGGCGCTGGTTCGTCGGCGCGGCGGCGGCCTTGGCCTGCTCTGGGGTGACGCCGGGTTGCAGTCGCGCGAGAATGCGGAAATCATTTTCGTTTCTATTTTCCAGAATGCCGCCACTGTCCAACGCCATAACGGGAATCATGGTGACCGGCAGATAGAAATCTGGTTCGATGAAGTAATACGTCCCGTGGAACTCCCTGGGCGCCACACCGATGATCGTAAAAGGGTGCTTGTCGACTTGCACCGAACGTCCAATAACGCCGGGATCTCCCGCGAATCGCTGCTGCCAGAATTTGTAGCTCAGAACCATAAGCGGGTCCTTGCCCTTGACCCAGCCTTCGTCCGGAGCGAACGTGCGGCCACGGGCTGCTTGCAACCCGAGCATGGAGAAGAAATTGCCGCTCACGAATTCCGTCCAGGCGCGTTCCGCACGCCCGTCGACGCTGAGATTCACCGGGCTGGGCACCTCAGCAGCGACGTCGGCGAACGCCTGCTTCACGTTGCGGTAGTCCAGGAAGTCTGGATACGACATGTTGATTGGGAATTCAAAGCCCTTCGTTTTCGCGGCCAGCACAACGAGCTCGTGGGGATTCTTGGCGGGCAGCGGACGCCACAACATGCCGTCGAACACGCTGAAGATGGCGGTGTTGGCGCCGATGCCCAGCGCGAGCGCGAGCACGGCGATCAGACTGAATCCCGGGCTCTTGACGAGCATGCGAAAAGCGTAGCGGAGGTCTTTGCCGAGCGTTTCCATTGGCGAACCACCCTTTCTTCAGCAGAAGGGTACTTGCATTGATATACGAAGGCAGCACCGAAAGTGTTTCGTGATAGCTGGTGACGAAAGCAGGCCATGGCTCGGCATATACGCGATGCGCTGACGTTGCCTGCTGCGGCTTGCTTCCGTGCGATACTCGGGGCGAATGGGAAGGACATTCCAGAAGGAGAGCGCGGCGGAACATGTACATCCATACGTTTTTGTTTCAATGGCATCCGAGTGTCACGGCAGAAATGAAGGATCGGGCGGCGCGCGAAATTCGCGCCTTGCATGGACAAATCCCAGGCTTGCTCGAGACCAGCTACAACGCGAACGTTTCGCCGCGCTCACAGGGATTCACGCATGGCGGGGTGATGAAGTTTCGAGACAAGGCGGCGCTAGATGCATACACCACGCACCCAGTACATGAAAAATTGGTGCAATGGCTGATGCCGCTGTTGAAGATCGCAGCGGAGCTGGATTACGAAATGTAGCTTGGCTAAACGTCGCAGAGATCGACTGCTTGGCGAAGCGAAGCTAGCGGGTCGCGTGTCGGCACGAACTCGTGAGCGACATAGCCGCGGTAGTTCGTCGCGGCAATCCCGCGCATTACGCCGTCCCACTGCACTTCCTGGGAGCCGTCGAGTTCGTGGCGGTGCGGAACGCCGCCGGTATGGAAGTGGCCGAGCCAGTCGATGTTTTTCTGGATGGTGGCGACCAGGTCGCCTTCCATGATTTGCATGTGATAGATATCATAGAGCAGTTTGACGCGCGGCGAGTTCACCGCTTGCACCACTTGCAAGCCCCAGGCGGTGTGATCGCACATGTAGTCTTTGTGGTCGACCTTGCTGTTGAGCAGCTCGATGCAGATGGTCACGCCGTGGTCTTCGCCGATTTTCTTCAGCCGGTTGAGTCCCGCGATGGTATTCTTGGCGCCTTCCTCGTCGGACATGCCGGCGCGATTCCCCGAAAATGTGATGACGTTGGGCACGCCGAATTTTGCGGCTAGCGGGATGTTCTTGCGGAAAGCTTCTTCAATCTTGGCGTGATTTTCGACGCGATTCAGGGCTGTGGCAATGTCCCCGCCACCAGCGTAACCCATGCTGCAAATCAGCCCGTAGCGCCGGGGCACTTCCCACTCATCGACCTTCAGCAGGTCGATGCCCTTCAGTCCGATTTCGGCGCCGTACGCGCAAAGTTTCTCGAGTGGAATATTTTGATAGCACCAGCGCGACGCGGATTGGCGGATTTGTCCCTTGCGGCGAACCGGAGTGTTCTGCTGGGACGAGTTGGGCGAAGAAGAAGATAACGATGGAAGAGCAGCCATTGTTGCTCCAGAGATCACAGTTTTCAGCATGTTGCGGCGTGATAGTTGAGACATAAGTGGGGAGAGTGTACCGAAGAATTGGACGCGTGTGTAGGGATTCTGTGATGCCGCTTAAGCGCGCACCAGTAGCAATGACATATTCGACAGTGGCACAGCCGCCCGGGGCGAAGCTATGCGGCGGCTGGCCTGTGAAACTGACGATGGCAGTGCGCGCAGACCGCATGGTGGCCGCGCCAAATGACACTTAGCGGTTCTTTGCAGAATGGACACGTGGCCGACCATTGCGAGCCGCATTCCGGACACTCGTTGAGCAACAACACCGAGCGGCGGAGAGGCTTTCGCGCTTCTTGCAAATCGAGGACAAAACGGCAAGAGGGATTGCCGCAAATAAGGAAATGTTCCATGGGAAGGGCTCCTTTGTGGGGCGGATACTGTCGTTCCACATAGATTTCGTCAATACTATTAATCACGTCAGTAGTAATACGGAAGGGTCCCCCCGATGACGAACAGCAAGCGAATACTTTCGGAGGTCAAGGCTGAATGAGGTGGCTGCGGACGGCGTAGCGGACGAGGTCGCTTAGGGAATGCAGATCGAGCTTGAGCATGATTCTCGCGCGGTGACTCTCCACTGTTCTTGTACTGATTGCCAGTATGGTAGCGATTTCCTTGTTGGTCTTGCCAACCGCGAGAAGCGCGACGACCTCACGCTCGCGCGAAGAGAGTGGGCTCAGGTATTCCCGTTCGGCCTCGATTGGGTGGACGGCGGCAAGGTCTTGCCCTTGCCTTCGCACGAACTGCTTTACGCGAGAAATGCGAGCTAGCCGCAGCGGCTGGACAGCGGTCAAGGGCGGAGCGTCACGCAGCAATTGCGAAATGGCGCGCGTTTCTGAAAGGCAGCTTTCCAACAGTCCCGCAGGGCCTGCAAAAACATTGTGAAGACTTGCACAACCGCTGCCAAGGCCAGAAGACTCGGGCGCGCCTGGATCGCTGCGCAGCGCAGCCGTCATGCGAGCCAATTTATCCGTTAGACGGAACAACGCCGCCTCAAGCTCGTTGCGTTCTGTGAGCTCCAGGACAATGGCGCCGACGTGTTGAACCCGGCCGGCATCATCCTTGATTGGGAAATAGCTCCCGTTCCAGTGACCCGCTGCTCCTCTTGAGGGCAACTCCGCCGTCACTTCAAGGTTGGATAGTGGCTGGCCGGTGGCAAACACGTGCTCAAAGGCGGGTTGAACCTTAACGGCTGCCCTTCCGAGCACGGCGTGTATGGTCCTTCCGAGATGCGCTTCGGCAGGAATGCCGTTCATAGAAGCTAACGCGTCATTGACGGCCCGGAAGCGAAGCTGGCGATCACAAATGGCAACACCCACTGTTGAGCTCTTGAAGAGAGCGTTCAGCAAGTCACGCTCGCCGATGGTCTTGCCAGGCACAGAGCGCCTGCCGAAGCTTGATGCCATCCCTGACACTCTGCTTGCCATGCTTGCTACCACCTGATCTGCGCCTTTGAAGCAACCTCAGTATGGGTTCGATAACTTTCCGCGGAGTTTAAGTCCGAGTAATTCTTGTGTCAATACAAATAACTAGTATTGCAGGCGGAGGGCGTAACGCAGGGCCACGGCACCCGCAGGCACGCGTTTGCGAGCTGCAACGACGCACGCCGCGATGATTTCCGGGTCAATAATTTGCAAAACGGGCGGTGTTCGCGCATCATTACTGGCTTGTTCGGTGCAACTCGCGCCCCATCAGAGAGCGAGCGCCAATCCTCGCTGCGATTGGTTAATTTGTGGCAAATCCAGCCGACTGGGCGAGCTGAAAAGAGATTCAAGAAGGAGCGGAATGGAAAAACCAGGAAAGATTGCGCCTCCCAAAGGCAAGTTGGGGGTGCTGCTGCCGGGGATGGGCGCGGTCAGCACGACGTTCATGGCCGGCGTGGAGTTGGTGCGCAAAGGCAAGGCGCAGCCGGTCGGCTCGCTGACGCAGCTCAGCACGATCCGACTGGGCAAGCGCACCGATGCGCGCTCGCCGCTAATCAAGAAATTTGTCCCGTTGGGCGATCTTAAAGACCTGGTGTTCGGCGGCTGGGACATTTACAAGGACAACGCGTACCAAGCGGCCAGCAAGGCCGGTGTGCTGAGCGCACAAGATCTAGACAAGGTAAAGCCGTTTCTTTCTGGGATTGCACCGATGAAGGCGGCGTTCGACCGCGAGTACGTAAAGAAACTCGACGGAACGTACGTCAAGAAGGGCAAGAGCAAGTACGACCTGGCACTGCAAATTAAGGACGACATCGAGAATTTTCGCAAGACCAAGCGCGTGTCGCGTTTGGTGACTTGCTGGTGCGGCTCGACGGAAGTCTTTATCAAGCCAGAAGAGGTGCACTCGACAGCGGAGAAATTTGTCGAAGCAATGAAGGCCAATCACCCCGCGATTGCGCCGTCGATGTTGTATGCGTGGGCTTCGGTGACCAGCGGCGTGCCTTTCGCGAATGGCGCGCCGAACCTGACCGTGGATATTCCGGCGATCCAGCAGCTTGCGCTAGAGCATAACGTCGCAATTTGCGGCAAGGATTTCAAAACCGGGCAGACCATGATGAAGACCGTGCTGGCGCCGGCGTTCAAGGCGCGCATGCTCGGGCTGGACGGATGGTACTCGACCAATATTCTGGGCAATCGCGACGGCGAAGTGCTTGATGATCCCGGATCGTTCAAGACGAAAGAAGAATCGAAGCTCGGCGCGCTCGAGTATATTTTGCAGCCGCAGCTTTACCCCATGCTGTATAGCAAGGTCTATCACAAAGTGCGCATCAACTACTATCCGCCGCGCGGGGACAACAAAGAAGGCTGGGACAACATCGACATCTTCGGGTGGCTCGGGTATCCCATGCAGATCAAAGTGGATTTTTTGTGCCGCGATTCGATTCTGGCGGCGCCGATTGTCCTTGATCTTGTTTTATTCCTGGATTTGGCGCAGCGCGCCGGGATGCGCGGCATCCAGGAGTGGCTTAGCTTTTACTTTAAGTCCCCGATGACCGCGCCGAATTTGTATCCCGAGCATGATCTGTTCATTCAGTTGATGAAGCTGAAGAACACTCTGCGCTGGATGATGGGCGAGGACTTGATCACCCACCTGGGGCAAGAGTATTACGACTGACGGCCGCGCGACTGTATCGGAAAAGATGATTTGCGCGATTCGTTTTTCTGCTGAATGAAGCGAGCTTTTCGATTTGACGCTCGGAAACGCAGCGCGCTACCCTAACGGCTACATGGCTGGCCATTTTCCGCCTATAATCTGCCCACGGAATTTCTTCAAGACTCAATTTGAGGAGACTCATGTCGACCGAACTGCGTAATTTTTTGGCGCTCCCTTACGATGAACTGGAAGAGCTAAACCTAAGGGCCAAGAAACAGCGCCTGGATCGTGTTGCGCCGCACAAAGTGCAAGAGGAGCGCATCAAATATTTGACCGACGAAAAGCGCATCAAGGCCGTGACCGTGCTGTTCAGCGACCTCGAAGGCCGCTTGCACATGCTCGACTACGACAAGAAGTTTCTGGTCAAGAGCTGGGACAACTTAACGTTCGACGGCTCTTCCATCCGCGGTTTCACTGCGCAGCGGGAAAGCGACTTGCGCCTGGCTATGGATTGGGGCGCGTTCTACTGGGCGCCGTCGGATGTATTTGGCTCAGGAAAGATCCTTGTTTTTGGGCAGGTCATCGACAAGGACGGCACGCCGTACTCAGCGGATATTCGGGGGCTGCTGAAAGGCTATGCTGATGATCTTCATGAAAAGAAGGGTTACACGCTAAACGCCGCCAACGAAATCGAGGGATTTCTTTTCCGAGGCTCCGACGCGGAACGTCGCTATTATGAGACGCTCAAGTTTGAATATGTCAACACCGGTGGCTACTATCATTCGTTGCCAGGCGATCCATTGCGCACTTTCATCGATACGACGGCGGAAGTACAGCGCGCCATGGGTTTTCAGAACGAGAAGGACCATCCGGAAGTAGCGCCATCACAATTCGAAATCAACTATAGCTACGGCGAAGTCGTTGCGGCTGCCGATCAGATTCAGCTCTACAAGCTGATCTGCCGCCAGGTAGCCACTAATATGGGGCTCTCCGCATGTTTTCTTCCCAAGCCCGTCGTGGGTGTGAACGGCAGCGGCATGCACACCAACGTTTCGGTCAGTAAGAGCGGCAAGAATCTTTTCTGGGACCCGAAGGGCGACGAGAAGCTAAGCAAGTTAGGCTGGGAGTTCGTGGACCGCATCCTGACACACGGGAATGATATTTGCCTCATATTCAACTCAAGCGTCAATGCGTATCGCCGGCTCGACCCCCATTTCGAGGCGCCCAACCAGCTGAAGGCTTCACCGGTCGACCGCGGAGCGATGGTGCGTATCCCCATCGGTAACGAGCGCAGCATGCGCACAGAAGTGCGCGCCGTGGCTCCGGATGCGAACCCTTACATGGTCATGTATTCCATCTTCAAGACCGGCCTGGACGGCGAAACTGCCAAAATCAAGAACCTCCGCCAGGCGCAACGCTACTTGCCGGACAACATTTACACTGCGATCGACGATTTTGAGAAAGCAGAGTGGACCACCAAGCTGTTCGGTGCCGACGTGAAGGGGCGATACGCTGAGCTGAAGCGCGCATCGGCTGACCGGTGCCCGCGGCAGCTGGGCACCGTCGTCAAAGCGCCCGAGGTGCAGTTCCACCACGAAGTCTACAACCAGTTCCTTTGGAACTTGTTCTAGATTGTTCCCGTAATGGCGGAGCATCCTGCGCCGCAGCAGACTCTTACGCTGTTCTCTTACGCTGTTCTCTTACGCTGTTCTCTTACGCTGTTCTCTTACGCTGTTCTCTTACGCTGTTCTGACTTGGGCGCTCTTGGCATTGACAGCGTCAAGCACGCGCGTGGAATAAATGAGCGCGGCTCCCGCATTCATGGCGACCGCGACGCCCAGCGCCTCAGCAATCTCTTCTTTTGTGGCTCCGGCCTTCAACGCCGCTTCGCTGTGCACCACGATGCAGCCGTCGCACCGCGTCGTGACCGCAACGGCTAGGGAGATTAACTGGCGCGTTTTCTCATCAAGCTTGCCCGTTTTGGAATTTGCCGCGCTGAGCGTCTGATAGCCGCGGACGGTGTCCGGGCTGAGCTTCATCAGTTCGCCTAATCTGGCGCCGATCTCCTTGTGGTATTCGTTCCAGTCGATCATCATATGCATCTCTCCTTCCGCTCGTATCCTCACTCCGCGCGAGTATACCTCGGTGCTGTCCTGCGCCGCGTGGGATTGTTATGATTGTGGTATCTTCTTTAATTCGCGCTGGACTCTGGTCGGTTCTGTCGAGCGGCAAGTACACAATTAACCTATTTGCAAGGGGTCATGGACCATGAAGAAGTCGTATAACGGGCAGGCCATTCCCGCCGGGGGAAAGGCTATCGAGTATAGCGGCGGCGAACTG
Organism: Candidatus Acidiferrum sp.; assembly: GCA_035602505.1. GTDB lineage: Bacteria > Acidobacteriota > Terriglobia > Acidiferrales > UBA7541 > Acidiferrum. The sequence goes on along the minus strand of DATNMD010000051.1, from coordinate 147,556 downwards.
CGCGTGCCGGACGCGCCGATCATTCCATTCATTGAAGGCGACGGAACGGGACGCGATATCTGGAAGGCCTCGCGGCGCGTGTTCGATGCTGCGGTGGAGCATGCTTATGGCAGCAAGCGGCGCGTGGCATGGTTTGAAGTTTTTGCCGGCGAAAAGGCGTTCAATGCGTTCAAGGAGTGGTTGCCGGACGACACGGTAGAGGCAATCCGCGACTTTCGGGTGGCCATCAAAGGTCCGCTGACTACTCCGGTCGGCGGCGGAATTCGCTCGTTGAACGTAGCGTTGCGACAGATTTTGGATTTGTATTCGTGCGAGCGGCCAGTGCGCTACTATGCGGGAGTTCCCTCCCCGGTGAAACATCCCGAGAAGATGGACGTGGTGATCTTTCGCGAGAATACCGAGGATGTGTACATCGGGATCGAGTGGAAGTCCGGCTCTCCCGAGGCCAAAAAGCTGCTGGAATTCTTGAATGGCGAGATGCTGAAGGACGGAAAGAAGCAGATTCGCTGGGACTCCGGCGTGGGCATCAAGCCAATGTCGCCGACGGGAACAAAGCGGCTGGTGCGAAGAGCGATCAAGTACGCACTGGCGCATGGGCGCAAGAGCGTGACGCTGGTTCACAAGGGAAACATCCAGAAATTTACCGAAGGCGGATTTCGCGATTGGGGATATGAACTGGCGCGGGAGGAGTTTCGCGGGCAGACGGTGACCGAGCGCGAGAGCTGGATCGTCGACAATCTGGACCAGAATCCATCACTGACCGTAGAACAGAACGGCGCCATGATTGAACCGGGGCTGGAGCGGGCCACCGAGGCATTCAAGAAAAGTGTCTATGACGAAGTCAAGCAAGTCCTTGACGCGATCTATACGACGCATGGCAAAGGTCAGTGGAAGAAGAAACTGATGATCAATGACCGCATCGCGGATTCCGTGTTTCAACAGGTGCTGCTGCGTGCTGATGAGTACAGCGTGCTGGCGACTTCGAACTTGAATGGCGATTACTTGTCGGACGCCTGCGCCGCGCAGGTCGGCGGCCTGGGCATGGCGCCGGGCTCGAATATCGGCGATGGTTATGGTGTGTTTGAAGCCACGCACGGGACGGCGCCGAAGTATGCGGATAAGGATGTGATCAATCCAAGCTCGGTGATGCTGTCGGGCGCAATGATGTTTGAATTTTTGGGGTGGGAGGAAGCCGCGCAGCTCATCGAAAACGGCATTGCGCGTACGATTCAGCAAAAACGCGTTACGTATGACCTCGAGCGGCTGATGAGCGGCGCAAGCAAAGTGGGAACGTCGGCGTTTGCTTCGGCGATTATCGAGAATATGGCGGCGCACGCGGTCGCACGATAAATCAAAAATAAAAAGATAGTGCCGAGGCCCTGGGCACGCAGAGGATCGCAGAGAAGAGCGAGGAGAGAGACGGAATGCGGAAGAAGGTCACGGTGGTGGGCGGCGGATTCGTGGGGTCGACGACCGCACAGCGGATTGTGGATAAGGAGCTAGCGGACGTGGTGTTGACCGACATTCTGGATGGACCACCGGCGGGCAAAGCTCTGGACATGATGGAATCCGGGCCGATCACGCGATCCGATTCGCGAGCGATAGGAATTTCTACGGCGAATGGCGATTACAGCGCGACGGCGGGCAGCGATGTTGTCGTAATCACCGCGGGATTTCCGCGCAAGCCAGGAATGAGCCGCGACGATTTGTTGAAAGCGAACTACGATGTGGTGAAAGCGGTGGTCGAGCAGATTGTGCGGCACTCGCCGAACTGCATCATTATTGTGGTAACGAATCCGCTAGACGCCATGGCGCAGGCGGCGTGGAAGGTGAGCGGGTTTCCGAAGAGCCGCGTGCTGGGCATGGCCGGCGTACTCGATTCCGCGCGCATGAGCACGTTTGTGGCGATGGAATGCAAGGTTAGCGTGGAAAACGTGCACTCGTTTGTGCTCGGCGGGCACGGCGACGATATGGTTCCGCTGCCGCGCTATTCGACCGTGGCCGGGATTCCGCTGCCAGATTTGCTGCCGAAGGAGCGCATCGACGCGATTGTAGAGCGCACTCGCAAGGGCGGAGCGGAGATTGTCAATTTACTTAAGACCGGGTCCGCGTATTATGCGCCCTCGGCGGCTGCTGTGGAGATGGTCGAAGCGATCTTAAAGGATAAGAAGAAAGTTTTGCCTTGCGCCGTCTATTTGGATGGCGAGTACGGAATCAAGGGGCTATTCGTCGGGGTCCCCGTCAAGCTTGGCGCCAAAGGCGTCGAGGAAATCATTCAAATTAAGCTAACTGCCGAGGAGAATATGGCGCTGCAGAAGTCGGCCGGGTCGGTGAAGGAACTGGTGAACGTGCTGGGAATTTGAGCAAGGCAAAGACTTAACACAGAGGACGCAGAGCTCGAAGCACCGAGGTCACAGAGAAGAAGGGGCGCACAGGCAGGGCGCCCTTTCCCTACTGACTAGAAGCCGAAGAGTTTTCCGGCTCCTGCTACCAACGCTAACGTAAAGACGGCAATCACAACTTCGCCGATGGCGCCCACCGCGAATGGGCGCAAGCCCTGTTTTCGCATTTCGCGGAAGTTAGTGCGCAGCCCTACGCCTGCGAACGTCAGAAGAAATGCCCAGCGAGAGAGATTCGCCAGCGCCGTGGTCTGCTCCTTGGTGAAGAAATGGTACGTCGCGAGAATGGAAATCAACAGGAACCCGAGAACGAACTTCGGGAATTTTTGCCAGAGGAATGCGGCTTTGTTCCCTACGGTCTTGGCTTGGCCGCGGCTGGCCCAGTAAATCGCGTAGGCGAGCACGACGAAACCGATCATTGCGTTGCGCGTGGTCTTGGCGAGAACTGCTAGCTTGCCCGCGGCATCGGAGTAGAGCGCGCCGGCCGCCGTGGCTTCAGCAGTGTTGTCGACGGCGAGTCCCGCCCACAGGCCGTAGGCGTGATCGCTGAGGTGCAGTGCGTGGCCAATCAAGGGAAACGTGAAGAGCGAGAGAGCGCCGAGCGCGAGAATCGCAGCAATGGCGAACGAAGAGTCTTCGTCATCAGCTTCGATAGCGCCCTGCGTGGCGATGATGGCGCTGACGCCGCACACTGCCGAGCCGACCGCCAATAGCGAGGTGAGCTTAGGACGCAGACCGAAGGCGCGACCAAGGAAAGTCATGAACGCAATTGCCACGGTAATTTCGATGGCCACAAGCGCGAGACTGACGCCGCCAAGTTTCAGCACGTCGCCAAGGAGAAAGCGCGAGCCGAGCAGCACGATACCCGCCTTCAGCCAGAATTCGTAGGTGGCCACGCCGGAGCGAAAAATCTGTGGCACACCGACGGTATTTGAAATCACCAGGCCGATCAGGATGGCCCACAGAACGTACTCAATATTGGGAAACGTCCAGTGATGCGCTTTCGCGTAGGTACCTACGTTGCGCTCCAACAGTTTGCCCGCGTAGCCGACCGCAGCGAGCAGCAGCACGCCGGGAATTACGCGCAGGAATTCCAGAGCTGGCTGGGCCGGTCTTGCTTGCGGTAATGCGATTGCGTCCGCCATTGTTTTCCTCTCGTAATGAAGTCTTGGATAAGGTTGTGCGCTCGCGCCCTACCAGGGCACGCGCGTGAAAACGCCTGCGCGGATGAGCAGGGCGGCAAGAAGAGCAGCCACAACCGCCCAGCTATCGAGCGACAACAACCAACTCTTGCGAGAATTCAGGGGTACTGCGTTGGTGCTCATAGTTTTCTCCTTGATTGGTCCTTCAACTCACGGCCGCCCGTGGCGCGTGACGATCGTTCGGTGTACTGTGCCAAAATGCTTTGCTGATCTCCTGAACCTTTTGCGATGCGACGCGCCCGACAATCATCAAGGCCGGTGCGGGAAGTTTTTCCTCGTCGGCCAACCGCGCAAGGCTGGTCCATCGAATTTGCTCTTCGGCGCCCGTGGCATTTGACACGATCACGCACGGCAGGTCGTCCGGCAGGCCGCCTTCACGTAGACGGTGAGCGACTTCGGCATAATCGGGGCCGGGCATGTACAGAGCCAGTGTTGTGGTGCTGGTGATGGCGCCCCAATCCAGTGCCGGGCCTTCTGTGCTGCGCGAAAATGTGCTGATTACAACCTGCGACGCAGCGCGGCGATCCGTGAGCGAAATCCCCGCCACGGCCGCAGCACCAAGCGCCGCGGTGATACCCGGCACGACTTCAAAATCCACCGCGGCATTTCGAAGCGCCTCGATTTCTTCTCCGGCGCGCCCGAAGATAAGAGGGTCGCCTCCTTTTAGTCGAATGACGACTTCATGGTTCGCGGCTGCCGATACCAGCAAGGAGTTGATTTCGTCTTGCGTGAGCAGCTTTCGTCCGCACCGCTTGCCGACATCGATTACTTCGGCATCGCGCGCGATAAGCTGCAGAATTTCGCGGCTGACCAGGGAATCGTGAAACACGATGCCAGCCCGCGCGAGCAGGCGCGCCGCTTTCACGGTAAGGAGCTCCGGATCTCCTGGCCCAGCGCCGACCAAGTACACCTTGCCCATCAAGACGCTCCCTGCCCGGCACGTTTCCGTCGCGCTTCCTGAAGAAACCGCTCGAACATCGGCTGGCTCGCGAGATGGTGCAACAGAACCTTCTTGGAATCCGCGCTACCCTCGCCGGCGCGCAGCAGTTCGCGGGCGGCGCCCAACCATTCGAGCCATAGCCCATACTCGGGACTAAACTGCTTTTCAATCTGCAGGCGAAGGCGCTGCGCCAGCGCCGGACTCTTACCGTTCGTGGAAACAGCGATTTGCAGGTCGCCGCGCTGCACGACCGAGCCATAGTAAAAATGGCAGTGCTCGATGTCGTCCACGGCGTTGCACAGAATTCCTCGCGCGTCAGCCTCGCCGAAAACAGCTTCGTTGACACCGGGCGCAGACGTGGCGGCAATAACCAGGTATGCGCCGTCGAGGTCCGCGGGTGCGAACGTCGTTGCTCGCCATTCCACTTTTCGCTGTCCGATCCATTGAGCAATGACCGGTGTCACCTGCGGCGCGACAACGCGAACGCGAGCCTCAGCCGCAAAAAGGCCCTCAATCTTCCCTTCCGCGACGGCGCCGCCGCCAACAACCACAATCAGGCGATCCCGAAGCTTCACGAAAATTGGCAGCAAGCTCATGTTAGCCTTCGACTCCCAGCGGCACGGGCCCAGCCGCAGCGTCGCGTTCGACAGGGGCGACGAATTCTCCAGCCAGCCACCCGCGAATTTGCTCGTTCGAGTGGCGCGCGAAGAAACGCCGCAGATTCTCGCCCGGTGCGCGCTGCTCGTTGAATTCGCGCAGCAGCCGCTCTATGGCGTCCGGCACTTCGGACGCCGCGCAACGGAAGCCCACCGGCCGCGCAATCGAAGCGAACTCGCCCACGCTGCCGCCAACGCAGAAGTAATACGCGTCGACCATCCGACCGTCGACCTTCAACTTCTTGCCTTCGATTCCAATGTCCGCGATCCAGTGTTGGCCGCAGCTATTTGGGCATCCAGTGACGTGCAACTTGAGCTGCTCCTGGAATCCCGGCAGTCGCTGATCGAGCTCTTCCGTGAGCCAGCGCGCAAAGCCCTTCGTCTCAGTCAGCGCCAGCTTGCAGAACTCAGACCCCGTGCAAGCAACGGTTCCGCGCGCAAAAGCAGAAGCGCGTACCGGCAAGCCGACCGCGGTCAGCTCGCTCGCGACTCGCGGCGCATGCCCGTTGGGAACATTCACGATCAGCAGGTTTTGCATGATGGTGTTGCGGAGATGCCCGTCGGCGTAGCGGTCGGAGAGATTCGCAGCGGTGCGCAACTGCTCCGGCGTTATGCGCCCGCGCAGCACGTTGGCGCCGACATAGGAAAGGCCCCGCTGCTTCTGTGCGTGAACGCCGACGTGATCGCGATGAATGTCCGACGGAAGCTCTTCGGGCTCGGCAGGATCGAGCGCAAACCCAAGCCGATCTTGCAAAGCGGCCAGGAAGGACTCCGCGGTCCAGCCATGTTGCAGGAACAGAAATTTCAGCCGGGCGCGCTCCCGGTTTTGGCGGAGCACTTCGGATTCACGAAAGAGCTCCGCCACGCCGCGTACGACCGGGACAGCTTGCTCCCACCGCACGAAAGCGTTCAAGCGAACGCCGAGGTGCGGATCAGTAGAGAGACCCCCGGCCACGCGCACCGAGAATCCGACCTCATCCCCGTGCAAGCGCTTTCGCGTGACCGCAGTAAGTCCGACATCATTGATCTCCGGATACGTGCACCACGAACGGCAACCGGTGATGGAAACCTTAAACTTGCGCGGCAGATTGTAGAACTCGGAATTGCCGCCAAGCTGCCCATTCAACTCCAGCGCCAAAGGAGAAGCATCGCAGTACTCATGCGCGTCAAAACCCGCCAGCGGGCATCCCGTAATATTCCGCGCCACGTCGCCGCACGCGCCGGTGGTCGAAAGCCCCACGCGCCAAAGCGTCTCAAGAACTTCGGGCAGCGATTCGATCGTCACCCAATGGAACTGCACGTTCTGGCGCACCGTAATATCCGCAACGCCGCGGGCATGGCGCTCGGCGAGGTCGGCGATGGTGCGCGCCTGCTGACTGCTCAGGAGACCGTTGGGAATTCGGATGCGCACCATAAAGAACGGCGTCGCTTTGCCTTCGCCATTCTTGCCGCCGACCACGCCGGCGCCGTCGCCCTGCGTGTAAACGCCCCACGAACGAAAATACGTGCCCAGCCATTCGAGTGGAATCGAAGCGTGCCCCTGCCGCGCAAACGCGCGAATCTCATCGAAATGCTCCCAGGCATTTTTCTCGCGTTTCAATCGCTCGACGCGTTGCGCTTTGGTTTCCTTCACTTCGCTCATAGGGATGCCCCAAAAACAAAAAACCCACGTTGGCCTGAACTCTGGCAACGTGGGTTTCGGAACTTTCGCTTACTTTACGTCTAAGTCCGGAAACTCCTCTGGCCAGAGATGGTTGCCTTGCGACACGCAGCGTTGCACGCGCAAGTACAACAGATCGTCTGGCAACAGATGTTCATCGAACTTAGAGAATACGTTTGGCGGCCGACAAAAGTCAAATTGGCGTCAACGCAAAAAACAAATCCATCAAATCCGAAAAACCGATGCCCGCCTATTGCGGCTTCTTCGCGGGCGTCGGGGGCTTAGACGCAGCAGCCGGCGCGCTGGTGAGCAGCGTCCCCGACTTGATGGTGTCGAGCTTGGGAAAGCCCTTTTCCAAGTATGCTTTGCCCTGCGCTTGGATCTTGTCCTGATCGATCCCCGCGCCGTCTCCGTATTGGTCGTAGAACATTTCGACCACCTTCATTCCGTCGCCTTCCACTACCCCGAACGGCGCGAAACCCTGCCGATCGAGGCGGCTGTTGTCCTGGAGATTGATGAACACCTGCGTGGTGCGCGTATTCGGCCCAGCCGTCGCAAACGTGATGTACCCCTTCTTGTTGCTCTGCGTCACGGGATCATCCTTAATATCAGTTCCCTTCCACGCCGTGGTCACGGCGGGATATGCGCTAATCCCGAACTGCGCGACGAAGGACGGCACCACGCGGAAGACGCTGACGTTGTCATAGAAATGATGCTTGACGAGGGTGTAGAAGCGGTCAGCGCCGAGCGGCGCCCAGGCGCGGGTCACGCTTAGCGTGATTTCGCCGCGCGTGGTCACGAATTTTACTTTGTACTGCTCCGGAGCTTTGTCCTTCAGCAGCGCCGGCCGCAACAGCGCGCGGTCATAAGTGCGTGGGGCAGAGGGAGCCTTCTTCGTTGCGGTGCCCTGCCCAGCTCCTCCACTCTTTGGCGCCGTCTTTTGCGCCGGTGCAGGAGCTTGCGCCCACGCCGGTGCTATCGCCGGAATCGCGACGATCCATGCCATGGAAACTAGAACTGCGACTGCGATTTTGCCCACCTTGTGACTCGAGCTCATTACGACTCCCTCTCCTCTATGGTATTTCTGCTCTTACTTCGCGGAATTCAGTTCCCTGCTCACACGCTCCACTTCCGTCATCACGCGCAGCGTGTTTTCGCCCAAAATCTTTCGCACATCATCTTCCGAATAGCCCTTGCGCAGCAGCGCCTCCGTGATCTTCGGCAGCTTCGCAGCATCCTCCATCCCGAAGGGCATATTGGCGCCGTCAAAATCGGAGCCGAGACCGACGTAGTCCGCACCGACCAGCTTCACGGCGTGATCAATGTGCTCGATAATCTTTGTATAGTCCACGCGCGGCAGCTTGCCTTGCTGCACGTATTCGCGGGTGATGCGGTCACCTTCAATTAACTGGCAGCCTTCCTTGTTTCCGCATCGTTTCTCGACTTCGGCGGTAATCGCTTTCGTAATCTCCGGATTCTTGTCGGCGTTCATGAACTCCTCGCTGAGAAAGCCGACGTGGTAGTTAATCTGAATGACTCCGCCCTTTGCCGCCAGGTCCTTAATCATTTGGTCGGTCATGTTGCGCCGAGCGTCGCAGATCGCGCGGCAAGAAGAATGCGAAGCGATCAGCGGAGCCTTGCTGACGGCCAAGGCGTCGTAGAAAGTTTTGTCGCTGACGTGGGAAATGTCCACCATCACACCGAGCCGATTCATTTCGCGCACGACGTCTTTGCCGAAATCGGTTAGCCCGTTGTGCACTGCCGTGTCTGTGGAGGAGTCCGCCCATTCATCGTTGCCGCTGTGCGTCAGCGTCATGTAGCGCACGCCGAGCGCCGCATAGGAGCGCAGCACGCTCAGATCGTTGGCGATCATGTGCCCGCCCTCGACACCCATCAGCGCCGCAATCTTGCCTTGCTTGCGCGCGTCGCGGACCTCCACAGCCGTGGTGGCGAGAACGATGCCCTTAGGATGCTTGCGCACTTGCTCGCGCACTGCGTCGATTTGATCGAGCGCGTGCTTGATCGCTTCAGGTCCCGTGATTTTGCTGGGAATCCAGATGGAAAAGAAAATCGCGCCGAGCCCACCTTCCTTCATCCGCGGAATATCGATGCTGCCGCTCGCGCTCCGCGCCCCGAGGTCAAAGTCGCCGTCGAGAAACCGCTGCGTCGTGTCATCGTGCGTATCGACCACGATCGATGCAAAGTGCAGCTTGCGCGCACGGGCGGAGATCTCGTCCGCTTTTGGCGTCGCGCTCATGAAAACTCCGTCAGCGACGCACAGCACCGCGACAGCAGCAATAATGGTTCGAAGCATTTCACCTCGCTGCCTTCCCCCGGAATTATCGTTCCGCCTGCAGTTCGCGGCTCACGCGCTCTACCTGCTCCATCACGCGCAGCGTGTTTTCCCCCAAAATCTTGCGAATATCCTCTTCCGAATAGCCCTTCCGTAGCAGCGCCTCCGTAATCCTCGGCAGCTTCGAGCAGTCTTCCATCCCATCGGGCATGGTAGCTCCGTCGAAATCCGAGCCGAGGCCCACATGCTCAGTGCCCACCAGTTTAACCACGTGATCGACGTGATCCACAATTCGCTCCCAGCTCACGTGCGGCAGCTTCCCTTGCTTGGTCATTTTCCGTTCGACGGCGCTCTGGACTTTGGCAGTACAGTCCACGTCGTCGCCACACTCCTTGATGGCTTGACTGAGCACGCCCACGACACCGGCGCCCGCCGTAGCTTGGTCGTAAGCACTCTTGTACGCCTGATCGATGAAGCTCTTCTCGTAGTTGATATGGATCACTCCTCCCTTGGCGGCCAGCGCCTTAATCATGTCGTCGGACATGTCTCGCACATGATCGCAAAGCGCGCGGCAAGAAGAGTGCGAAGCAATCAGCGGCGCTTTGCTGACCTCCAGCGCATCATAAAAAGTTTTGTCGCTGACGTGCGAAATGTCCACCATGATTCCCTGCCGGTTCATTTCCCGCACAATCTCCTTGCCGTAGTCGGTCAGCCCATTGTGCGCCGGCTTGTCCGTCGAGGAGTCCGCCCACTCGTCATTGTAAAAGTGCGACAGGGTCATGTAGCGCACACCCAAATCGCCGAAAATGCGCACCATGCGGATGTCGTTTCCGATCATGTGCCCGCCTTCGACGCCCATCAGCGCCGCGATCTTCCCCTGGGCGTGGGCGCGCCGCACGTCCTCGACAGTACGCGCAAATGCCAGATCGTTCGAGAACTTGCGCACGTTTTCGTGCACCGCGTCGACCTGATCCAGCGCCTTCTGCACCGCGGGCGGCCCCATGATTCGTCCATCGATCCAGATCGAAAAGAAAATAGCGTTCATTCCGCCTTCGCGCATCCGCGGAATATCGATGTGGCCGTCCGGGTTGCGCTTGCCGAGATCGAAGCGCTTTGAGAAAAACCGCTGCGTCGTGTCGTCGTGGGTGTCCAGCACGATCGAGGAGAAATGAATTTTGCGGGCGCGTTCGGCGATTTCGTCAGCGGACGTGCTGCGAACCAGCAACACTCCACCGACCGCACAGGCTACAACACAAAAGAAGGCAGCGATCCGACGCATTTACGCTCCAACCTGCAGATGTGCGAGAGAGTTTACCCTACCAGCCAACCGAAAAGCGCCTGTTTCCATGCCTGACGATTAATTTCCGCCAGCGATTCCGTTAGAGGAATTTCTTTAGGGCAGGCCTTGACGCAGTTTTGCGCGTTGGCGCAATCCTCGATGCCGCCGTTTCCCATCACCGCCTGGATGCGCTCCTTGGCGTGCATCGCGCCCGTCGGATGCATGTTGAACAATCGCACCTGGCTGAAGATGGCCGCGCCCATAAAATTATTGTGCTCGTTGACCTGCGGGCAGACTTCTAGGCAGTTACCGCAGGTAATGCAGCGCGAGAGCGGGTAAGCCTTCTCCTGCACCTCAGGTGCGATACGCGGGCCCTCGCCGAGATTGTACGTGCCGTCGATGGGAATCCACGCCTTCACGCGCTTCAGGCTGTCAAACATGAACTGGCGGTCGACGGTCAGATCGCGAACCACCGGAAACTTCGACAGCGGCTCAATGCGAATCGGCTGCTCGAGTTGATCCACCAGCGCGGAGCAAGCCATGCGCGCCTTGCCGTTGATAAGCATCGCGCAGGAACCGCACACCTCTTCCAGGCAATTCGAGTCGTAGGAGACGGGAGTCGTTTGCTTGCCCTCGTGTGTGACGGGATTCTCCGCGATATCCCGCAGGCAAATGATCACGTTCATGGATGGCCGCCAAGGCAGCGCAAACTCCTCCCATCGGGAGGCCCGCTTAGGGCTCGCTTGCCGCTTTATTTTGACGATGACCTTTTTGCCTTCTGGCATCTCAAACCTCGACTTCAACTAAGCCGCGCCTCAGAGTCTCATTTGTCATTTTGCCGCGTCATACCTCCGCGGCCGAGCCGGAATCTGCGAAATGTCTACCGGCTCGTACGTGAGCTGGATGTCGTCGTGCACCCACTTCGCGCGCGTGGTCTTGAGCCAATTGCTGTCGTCCCGCTCCGGAAAATCAGGCTTGTAGTGCGCGCCGCGCGACTCGTTGCGACACAACGCGCCAACGGTAATCACCCGCGCGAGAACCAACATATTGCCCAGCTCACGCGCAAAGTTCAGCGTCTGATTCGACCAGCGCGTGCGATCACTTAGGTTGATCTTCCTGTAGCGCGCCCGCAAATTGTTGAGTTTTGCATTTGCACCTTCCAGATTCTTGTTGATGCGCGTCACCGTTACGTGCTCGGTCATGATTTCGCCCAGCTCTTTCCAAATGGTGATCGGATTCTCCGAGCCTTGCTGCGAGATCAGCGCCTGATTCATCTCTTCCTGTCTCTTTCGCTCACGCGCAAATACGCTCGATTCGACGACCTCCGCACCTTTTTCCAGATTGCGCGCATACTTCACCGCTGCAGGCCCGGCAATTCCGCCGCCAAAGATGCAGGACACCAGCGAGTTCGCTCCCAACCGGTTCGCGCCATGATACTGATACTCGCATTCGCCCGCAGCGTAAATTCCTGGCACATTCGTGGCCTGGTCTTCGCCGTTCACCCACAAGCCGCCCATGGTGTAGTGCATGGCCGGGAAAACTTTCATCGGCTCTTCGCGTGGATCAACGCCGAGAAACTTCTCGTAAATCTCCAGAATCCCTTCCAGCTTGCGATCCAGCGTCTCGCGCGGAATGTGCGTCACGTCGAGATACACCGCCGCCGCCCCGCCTATTCCCAGTTTCTCCTGATACACGATGCGGTGAATTGCGCGCGTAGCGATGTCGCGCGGCACCAAATTTCCATACTTCGGATACCACTCCTCGAGAAAATAGAACCGCTCGCTCTCCGGAATGCTCTTCGGTGCCCGCTTCTCCGCAGGATTTCGCGGAACCCAAACGCGCCCGCCCTCTCCGCGCGCCGATTCGCTCATCAAGCGCAACTTGTCTTCCCCTGGAATCGCCGTCGGATGCACCTGGATAAATTCGCCGTTGGCGTAGTCGACGCCCTGCTGAAACAGCGCGGATTGCGCTGAGCCGGTGCACACCACCGAATTGGTCGAGCGCCCAAAAATCGCGCCGACTCCCCCGGTGCAGAAAATGACCGCATCCGCGGGAAACGTCTTCACTTCCATCGACCGCAAATCCATCGCGCAAATGCCGCGGGCGACACCCGTATCGTCGATCACCGCCGACAAAAACGTCCAACCCTCACGTTTCGCCACTCTGCCTTCGGATTCGTGGCACCGCACCTGCTCGTCCAGCGCATACAGCAATTGCTGACCCGTGGTCGCCCCGGCGAAGGCAGTGCGATGATAAAGTGTCCCGCCAAACCGCCGGTAATCCAGCAAGCCTTCCGGCGTGCGATTGAACATCACGCCCATGCGATCCAGCAGGTCGATGATTCCCGGCGCCGCTTCGCACATGCGCTTGACCAACGGCTGATTCGCCAGGAAATCTCCGCCATAAATCGTATCGTCAAAATGCTTCTGCGTGGTATCGCCTTCACCCTTCTGATTTTTCGCAGCGTTGATTCCGCCCTGCGCGCACACCGAATGCGAGCGCTTGACCGGCACGATGGAGAAAAGCTCCACGGGCACGCCAGCCTCAGCCACACGAATCGTGGCCATCAGGCCGGCCAGTCCTCCGCCGACTACGATGATCCTCGGTTGTCTCATTTCTGCGTTAAATACGAGGCGAAGGGGTGCCAGTTATAGCGGAAGCTCACGACGATCAAAACACCTACAAGGCTAAAGACCACGCCGACCGCCGCGCCCAACTGCCCGGCAACGCGCTGCGCGCGTACCGTTGCCGCCAACCCCCACTTGCATAGAAAATTCCAAATGCCAACGCCCAGATGAAACGACGTTGCGACGACTCCAACCATCATGAAGGCGAAAGCCCACGGGTTTCGCATTTGCTGTGCCATTTCGCTGTAGGTCGACATTCCGTGTGTCAGCCACCGTTGCGTATAAACGTGCCACCCAATATAGACAAACGCGATCAACCCCGTGTAGCGCTGAAACGTGTACAGCCAATTCTTCATCCATGGATATTGCGAGACGTTCGATTCGCCGCGCAGCCAGATATAAATCCCATACCCGCCGTGAAAAAGAATTGGCAAAAAAATGAAGGCCCATTCCACGAAAACGCGAAAGGGAATGGTTTGAAGTCCTACTGAAGTCTCGTTGTATTTTTCGGCACTGACCAGCGCAGAGCTATTGGACCAAAAATGTTCCGCCAAAAATGCGCCTACTGGAACAATGCCACTTAAGGAATGGAGTTTGCGAAGGAGGTAACTGGTTTCAGGCCGGGTTGCCGTGGCAGACATGCCCTCTCCGCCGCGTCATTTCTGACATTAAGCTCGTGAATCGCGGCAAATTCAGTATAGGGAGTTGTCAAAGGCGATGCAAGTTGCCGCAATTCGATCATGTTGTAAACATTTCGCAATTTCCAGCGTTTACATATTAGGCCCACGCACCTTCAGCTTCCTCTCCGCCAATTTGGCGCGATGCTATCCTGCGTCCGTAATCCTGCCGGGACCTCTCACCTGGCCGCAAGTGGCACGGCGCAGTTTCTGGACAAAAACATGAATCTGGCAACAGCACTGGAACGCCTCGCGGACACGCTGGATGGCGAAGCCGGCGATCACCCGCAAGTTTCCTTCGCCTCTGTCGCGGAACGCATCGCCAAGAACCTTTCCGTCCGCGCCGACGAAGTAGCCATCCTCGGTGTCTCCCATCGCTGCTAGCATTTGCACTTCGTCGTGCCGGAAGCGCTGAGAAACGTCGGCTTCATCCCGCTCTCCAGCAAATCCGCGCTCGCCGCCCGCACTACGAGGGAGAGCCGCCCGGAAATCATCAACGATTTCAGCTCCGTTAAACACGCCAGCGTTTTCGAAGGCGTAAAATTGGCGGCCGAAGGCGCGGAAGTCATTCAGAAAATCATCAGCGCTCCGATTGTCTCCGGCGATCGCGTCGTCGGCGTCATACAAATCAGCCGCAAAGGCGCCAATGTAAAAGCCGCCGGCCCCGATTTCACTTCCGACGACCTCGGAAAGGTCCTTTCCCTCTGCAAGCCCCTCGGAAAACTCCTGCAACGCGCCGTGTCCGACTAAATTCTCCGGGTTCTCTGTGACCTCTGTTGTGAAATTGCCTTTCCTCGCGTGCACAACTCGCTTTTGTCTGCGAAGATTATTGATGAATCCTCTGAAATGCGTTGACACTGCAAAACCTTCTTGTTACTTTTCCACAGCACAAAATTTTTCGACGTCACATTCTCACGGAGGCACCGCACACCGGCACCATGGCGTTCGTCGCTAAGAAAATCTTTCTTACCAAAGGCGTCGGAAAACATCGCGAAAGGCTCTCCAGCTTCGAGCTCGCGCTTCGCAACGCGGGTATTGCAGCATGCAACATCGTGCGGGTCTCCTCCATCTTCCCGCCTAATTGCAAATTGATCTCGCGCAGCGAAGGATTGAAGCACATCAGGCCCGGCCAGGTCGCGTTTACCGTCATCAGCGAAAATTCCACCAAGGAACCGCATCGCCTGATCGCCGCCAGCATTGGCCTTGCGCTTCCGAGCGACAAGTCAATGTACGGCTATCTGTCCGAGCATCATTCCTTCGGCGAAACCGAGGAAGTCGCCGGCGAATACGCTGAAGAGCTCGCCGCGGAAATGCTCGCGACCACCCTGAACGTCGAATTTGATCCAGATCTTTCCTGGGACGAGAAAAAAGAGGTCTACCGCATCTCCAATAAAATCGTCCGCACCCTCAACGTCACGCAATCCGCAGTCGGCGACAAGCGCGGCCTCTGGACTACCGTCCTCGGCGCCGCCATCCTCATCGGCGAAGACGACTGAATTGATCAGCTCGGAAAAATCAGGAATCTAGATCGTAGGCGGTCTTAAGCCACGTCTTCACGTCACTGTCGATTTCATCTACAGCTTTCAGCTCGATGCGATGCGTGATGCGGTCTTTCTTCGCCAATCCGCCCGTGTCAATCAACCGCTTCGGCAATTTCCCTTTGTAATGCGCTAACGCAAATGCCAAATCAATCCGCGTGTTCGTAGTCGGCTTGATCTGCGCAAACACATGCTTCCGATACAGCGGCACAATCGTCTTGCACGGGCAAGCTTTCACGTCCGCACCTATCGATTTCCCAAGCTTCCAGAGCTCATCGTAAATCGGCCGCAGCTTCTTTTTCGGCCCTGCGTACTGCTCTTCCACGTGGCGCAGCGCGCTCCGCAGATACGATTCCGGGCCATCGAACTCCCCACCCTTGCCGCTAGCCCGTTCCGCAAGCCACCCCGCGCTGTTCGCCCCCAGCTTCTGTTTCGTCTTCAGCCATTCCCGCCGTCCCTTTTCATCCTCCGGACCTTCCTTCTTTATCAGCGCCGTCCCTCTTCCAGCGAGCGTCCCGTCTTTTCCTTCAGCTCCGCGATGCACTTCTGCATCATCACCACGGAAGGATGCACATCGTAAAGCGCCTGCGTCTTGGCTGCTCCTCTGCTAGCCATGCGTCACCTCTATTTGCCACTCCCTCGTTTGAAGTAGCCGATGCGTTCCAGCACCGCGCCGACGATCAGCGGCAGCGCTACCGTCGCATCGTCAAAAACTTCCGCAAAGCGCCCGCCTTCCTCCGGCGGCACAAACTTGCCCCACGAAACCGCTTCGGTATACGTGCTGCCGCTCAGCCCGCCCCAGTGCACCGGCTCGGGACAAATCCGCACGCCGTAGTTGTAGCGCTTCAGCGGCAGTTTCCGATACCCGCGCCGCGCCAGCAGCTCCGCATACACCCCAAATTGTTGCGACCAGTTGCGCGGCACTCCCCCGCCAACCGTAAAAATCCCCATGCGCTTGGTCGCCAGCATCGTCCCAGCGAACTTCTCGAAGTCCTCAAAAGGATCAAACCGCAATAGCGGCCGTTTCGCATCCTGTCGCGCGATTTTGTGCAGCGCGAAGTCAATCCCCAGCTCTGAATCGCTGAACGCCGGCACAAACACCGGCACATTGTGCTCATACGCCGACTTCAAAATCCCCCGCCCCGGAAAACCTTTGTGCAAGTACTCGCCGATCTTGCGATGCAGTTTCCAGCTACAAACCACTTCCTCCGCGTCCCAATTCGTCAGGATCTCGCCCATCACATCTTCAACGTGGTCCAGGTTCGTTTCCGGCTCCAGCGAATCGTAAACGCGGTTATACCCCGCCTCAAATAATTCCTTGTCGTCCATCGACGGGTTATACCGAAAATGCGAAAGCCCCGTCGCCTCCACCAGTCCATGCGCCATCAATGCACCGGTCGAAACAATCGCATTCACGACGCCCGATTCGATCAAATCACAAAAGATCAACCCCATCTTCCCGACCGTCAACGCGCCCGAAAGCGTCATCACCACGAAACAATCCTTGTCGCGCGCCATCGCCTCCACAACATCCGCGGCGTCGCCGATCTGCCGCCCGGTGAATGCCGTGTTCCCCATGGCGCGTACTAAATCGTCGATCGTGCGGCACCGCGACAAATCCAGCGCATAAATCGGCCGCAGCTTGTCTTTCACGGGATCATGCAGCACTCGCCCCGTGACAGTCTTCTTTTGCTGCTTCGCCATTTTCTCTCCTGGAAAAAATTTACCACTGATTTTTATCACGGTTTGCTACGATTCACGCGCATTTTTTCATCAACATCGCGTTTCGTACTTACAGTTGCGGAGATTGATGGCGCACTCGCCGCATCGGAAAGAGAACTGTTTCGTACCAAGCGCGCTGCGGGTGCTCGATGTTAAACTAAAGTCATGGCGGACAAGTTTACGGTCGGCCTCGCCCAAATGCGTTGCACCACCAACGCCGAGGAAAATCTTTCCCGCGCGATCGCGAAAATCCGCGAAGCTTCCGCGCGCGGCGCACAAATCATCTCATTACATGAACTGTTTCGTAGCGAATATTTCTGCCGCAAGGAAGATGCAGAGCTTTTCAATCTCGCCGAGCCTGTCCCCGGCCCTGCCACTGATGCGCTGGCGAAAATAGCGAAAGAAGAAAAAGTCGTCTTAGTCGTTTCTCTGTTCGAGCGCCGCGCCGCCGGCGTCTATCACAATACCTGCGCCGTGCTCGATGCCGACGGCAGCTTTCTCGGCAAATACCGCAAAATGCACATCCCCGACGACCCGCTCTACTACGAAAAGTTTTATTTCACCCCCGGCGATCTCGGCTTTCCTAATTTCCAAACGCAATATGGAAAAATCGGCGTGCAGATTTGCTGGGACCAGTGGTATCCGGAAGGCTCGCGCGTAACAGCGCTCAGCGGCGCGCAGGTAATTTTCTATCCCACCAGCATCGGCTGGCATCCGCACGAAAAGGCGGAATTCGGCGCTGCGCAGCTTGACGCCTGGAAAACCATTCAGCGCGCGCACGCCATCGCCAACGGCGTGTACGTGGCCGTCGTCAACCGCGTCGGCTTCGAAGGCAAACCCGCCAACGGCGATGCCGGCCTGGAATTCTGGGGCAACTCTTTCGTCGCCGATCCCTTCGGCCAAGTCGTCGCAGAAGCCTCCAACGATAAAGAAGAAATCCTTGTCGTCGAGTGCGATCCCGCGAAGAGCGAGGACACTCGTCGCAACTGGCCATTCCTCCGCGACCGCCGCATCGACGCCTACGGCCCGATCTTGAATCGCTGGCTAGGCGAATAATTCGCATGCCCACAGCGAGCGGTTCCACTCCATTCGAACGTGGTCTCTGGATGCCTGCCGAGTGGGAGCATCACGAAGCCACTTGGCTCGGCTGGCCCCACGAACAAACCGACTGGCCCGGCAAATTTCCTGCGATTCCCTGGGCCTACGCCGAAATAGTTCGTCATCTCGCGCATGTCGAACGCGTCTACCTGCTCGTCCAAAATCGCGCCGCCGAATCTCGCGTCCGCGACATCCTGAAAAAATCCGGCGTGAACCTCAACGCTGTTGATTTCTTCCGCGTGCCCACCGATCGCGGCTGGATGCGCGACTCCGGTCCCATCTGCGTGAGAAGCAGTGCCGGCGAAGTCGCTTACACGCACTGGCTCTTCAACGGCTGGGCCAAATACGGCAATCACAAAAAAGACGCCCTTGCTGTCACCAACGTAAACAAGAAACTCAAACGCCTCGCCTGGCAGCCCGTCCACAAGGGCCGCCGTGTGGTCCTCGAAGGCGGCAGCATCGACGTCAACGGCCGCGGTTCCCTGCTCACCACCGAAGAGTGCCTGCTCAGCAAGCGCCAGCAGCGCAATCACGGATTCACCCGTGAAGATTACGCCCACGTCTTCCGCAGCTACCTCGGCGTCACGCAAGTCCTCTGGCTGAAAAATGGCATCGCCGGTGACGACACGCATGGCCATGTCGACGATCTCGCCCGCTTCGTCAGCCCGACTACCATCGTCACCGTCGTCGAACAGGATCCCCACGACGCTAACTACGTTCCCCTTCAGGAAAATCTCGCCCTGCTGAAGTCCATGAAAGACCTCAACAGCCGCCCCTTTCGCATTGAAACTCTTCCCATGCCCGCGCCAATTTATTTCGATAATCAGCGCCTGCCCGCCAGCTATGCCAATTTTTACATCGCCAACAAGCTAGTCATGGTCCCGACGTTCAACGACCCCCATGATCGCGTGGCTCTCAACACCCTCGCCGGCCTATTCCCTGGCCGCGAAGTCGTCGGCATCGCCTGCCGCGACCTCGTCCTCGGCCTCGGCACGCTGCATTGCATGACCCAGCAGCAGCCCGCCGGCGCTTGAACTTTACTCAACTTTATTTCCCACTTGCGCTAGAATGCCCGTATCCAGGGCCATCTCCGTACCCTTCCAAGGAGACTTCATGCTCGAAATGATCCTGCAAACGCATGTACGCATATATCAAGTCGAAACGCGCTCGCTGATTGGCTGGCTCGTACTCGGCCTGATCGCCGGCTGGCTCGCTGGAAAAATCTCACGCGGCCGCGGCTTCGGCTGCATAACTGACATCATCCTAGGTCTGGTCGGCGGGGTGCTGGGCGGTTGGCTTTTCACAAAGCTCGGCATGGTGGGCTACTCCAACAATTTCATATATAGCCTTGCAGCCGCGACGGTTGGCGCCGTCATAATCGTGGCTATCGCTCACCTCTTCAGCTCGGGCAGTTGACGCCGCGACGAGAATCTTTGGAGTGCGGGAGTCTTGTTTACCCTGTTTACCCCGATCTTCGAGGGGAGCCTCGAAGGGCTCCCGCTTTTGCGCCGTAGGCCACGCCAACTGATTCCTCCGTGGACGCCGCGCACCCCCGCCGAGCGTCATGCCGAGCGAACCGAGAGACCTGCCTTTTCGCCGCCGTTCCACGTCCCCCGACTGTGAACCTCCCCCGCTGTGATACGATTCCCTATTACACCATGGAGATAGCTCCTTCTTGAGCAATCCTGCGCAGTCCCTGACCGCCATCCCACTCGGCGGCCTCGGCGAATTCGGCATGAACATGATGGCCTTGCGGCTCGGCGACGACATCATCGTCATCGACGCCGGCATGATGTTCCCCGAATCCGAGCTCCTCGGCGTCGACCTCGTTATTCCGGACATCACCTACCTCAAACAAAATCGCGCACACGTTCGCGCCATCGTCCTCACGCACGGCCACGAAGACCACATCGGGGCGCTCCCATACATCCTTCGCGACCTCAACGTGCCCGTGTACGGCACGCGCTTCACGCTCGCGCTCGTAAAGAAACGCCTCGACGAAGCCGGCCTTCTCCAATCCACCACCCTCCGCGAGGTCATCCCCGGCGGCCGTCTCGTGGAAATCGGCCCCTTCGAAATCGAATTCATTCCCGTTACCCACAGCACCATCGACTGCGTCGCCCTCGCCGTCCGCACTCCCCTCGGCGTCATCATTCACACCGGCGACTTCAAGATCGACCAAACACCCGTCGACGGTGCTCCCTTCGACCTGCACGCTTTCGCGCGCTACGGCCACGAAGGCGTACTCGCGCTTTTCTCCGACTCCACCAACGTCGAGCGCCCCGGTTTCACCGGCTCCGAGCGTGCCATTGTCCCGCGCATCGAAGAACTTTGCCGCTCTGCGCCGCGGCGCGTGATTCTCTCTTGCTTCGCGTCTTCCATCCACCGCATCCAGCAGGTTATCGACGTCGCCGCACGCGTCGGCCGCAAAGTCGCCTTCGTCGGCCGCAGCATGGTCGACAACGTCGAGATCGCCCACTCCCTCAACTACCTCCGCATCCCCGACGGCATGGTCGTTCGCCCGCAGGACATTCGTGGCTTCGACCCCAAGCGCCTCGTCATCCTCGCCAGCGGCAGTCAAGCCGAGCCCATGTCCTCGCTCTCTCGCATCGCCGTTGACAATCATCGCTTCGTCTCCGTCGATGAAAACGACAGCGTCATTCTTTCCGCTCGCATCATCCCTGGAAACGAAAAAGCCATTTTCCGCATGCTCGACCACATGTTCCGCCGCCGCGCCCTCGTCTACTACGACAATTCCGGCGGCACCATTCACGTCTCCGGCCACGGCAGCCAGGAAGAACAGAAACTTATCTTGCAGCTCGTGAAGCCCAAATATTTCATTCCCGTCCACGGCGAATATCGACATCTTTTCCGCCATGCCGCGCTCGCTTACCAACTCGGCTGCGTCTCCGGTGAAATCCTTCTCCTAGAAGACGGCCAGACCATCGAATTCACCGAGAATGGCGCTTTCCGCCGCGATCCCGTAACCGCCGGCCGCGTCTGCGTCGATTCCGGCTCTCTCGAAGAGATTGAAGAAGCCGTCATCCGCGACCGCAAGCATCTCTCCGAAGACGGCGTCGTCGTCCCCATCATCGCGATCGACAAACACACCGGGCGCATGGAATCGCAGCCCGAAATCGTCACCCGCGGCATGTTCAGCGACAACGGCACCGAATTCCTGGCCGGCGCTCGCGACGTCGTCCTGAAAACCGTCGAGCAATCCAACGCCGAAGAAAAATCCGACTGGTCCGTAATCAAAGAAAAAATCCGAGTCGACCTCAAGCGCTACATCAACAAACAAACCTCCAAGCGCCCCCTAATCCTGCCGGTAATTCTCGAAGTCTAAGCTATTCGCCACGATGGACTCTCCAACGCCAGCAAACCACGCCCCGAAAACAGGGCGCGCGGCGTTCATTTTCATTCTCGTCACAGTGCTGCTCGATTTTCTGGCTTTTGGAATCATCGCGCCTGTCCTGCCCAACCTCATCATCCACTTCGAAGGCGGCAACATCGCACGTGCTGCAGTGATCACTGGCTATTTCGGCTTCGCCTGGGCACTGATGCAGTTCATTTTTTCGCCCATCCTCGGCGCGTGGTCAGACCGCTTTGGCCGCCGCCCGGTCATTCTCATTTCCTGCTTCGGCCTCGGCCTCGACTACATCTTCATGGCCCTGGCGCCCTCGCTCAAATGGCTCCTCGTCGGCCGCATAATCTCCGGCATCACCGCCTCGAACATTTCCAGCGCCTTTGCTTATGTTACCGACGTCACCCCGCCCGAAAAGCGCGCCAAACAGTTTGGCTATCTCGCTGCCTCTTTCGGGATGGGCTTCATCATCGGGCCGGCGGTTGGTGGATTTCTCGGCAATATCAACCTGCGCTTTCCTTTCTGGGCTGCCGCTGCGCTCAGTTTGGCCAACGCCCTGTATGGCTTCTTCGTTCTTCCCGAGTCCCTTCCACCCGAGCGCCGCGCCAAATCTGCGTGGCACATGGCCAATCCGCTCGGCTCCCTCACACTGCTTCGCTCGCACCCTCAACTGGCGGGTCTCGCCACCGTAATGACTCTCTTCTACCTCGCCCAGCAATCCCTTCCTGCCGTCTTCGTCCTCTACACGCAATATCGCTACGCGTGGACCGAGCGCGACGTCGGCCTCGCTCTTGCCGTCGTTGGCATCAGCACCAGCATCGTCTCCGGCATGCTAGTCGGCCCCTTCGTCCGCCGTTTCGGCGAACGCCGCAGCGTCCTTGCCGGCCTGACCTTTGGCACCCTCGGCTTTTTCAGTTTCGCGTTCGCCCCACACGGCTGGATGTTTCTCTGTGCCATCCCTTTCCTCGGCCTCTGGGGCATCGCCGGCCCCTCCGTGCAGTCGCTAATGTCTCGTCGGGTCGACCCGACTTCTCAAGGCAAGCTCCAAGGGGCCATCAACAGTATCCGCTCCATCAGCGGCATGATCGGCCCGCTCCTATTCACCCAAGTCCTCGCCATCGCCATCTCGCCGAGCGCCCCAATCCACTTCCCCGGCGCCCCTTACTTCCTCGCCGGCCTCCTCCTCACCTCCAGCCTCCTCCTCGCCGACTTCGTCACTCGCCCCTCGGCCGCGCCCGCGACAGTTAGCCCAGGCCGCGGTTCGGAGCAAGCATGAACGCAATCGTTCGCTGGTTTCTGCGCGCCAAACATTGGCACATTTCCCTGTGCTATTCCGCCGCGTTTTTGGTCGCCAGCGTTGCGACGATGAGTTCCCGTATGAGCTCGCCGTCTTCGCTGCTAACTCTGAGAGGGAAGCTTGCGTTCTTCAGTATTTGCATTCTTTGTATGGGGTTTTTGCTAGCTTGGCTCTGGTCTATGGGATCGTTTCTCAATTCTATTTTGCTGCCAAAACTTAGACGGAGAATCGGATTTTTTGGTTTTTCCCTCGTTTACACGACGCTCTAAATCTTTGTTTTTGTCCCTGTCTTTTCGAGTTCTGATCGAGTCATTCTCGCGCTCATACTTCCACTACATTTGTTTGCGATGTTCTCCCTCCTCTACAACGTATATTTCGTCTCGAAGACCCTTGTTCAAGCGGAAACAGGCAAACCGGCGTCCTTCTACGACTATGCGGGCCCATTCTTTCTCCTATGGTTCTTTCCTGTGGGTGTCTGGTTCACGCAACCGCGAATCAACCGGCTTTACGAGCAGCACACGAGCGCCTCAGTGGACTCCTAATCTTCCCAAAATTCCCTGGTAGTTCTCTTGTCCTATTCTTTCCCGAGGTATACGATGTGTTCTCGGCAATACGTTCGCGTCTCGCGGAGCTTTTTGACATAAGGGTAGCGCTCCGCACCCACCTTCGGCGCGAACCAAAATTTAGGAGGCTTACTTCATGG
Source organism: Candidatus Acidiferrum sp. (assembly GCA_035602505.1). Classification (GTDB taxonomy): domain Bacteria; phylum Acidobacteriota; class Terriglobia; order Acidiferrales; family UBA7541; genus Acidiferrum. Next base: position 124,101 of record DATNMD010000051.1, on the reverse strand, counting down.
CAACGGCAACGACCGCGATCGAACCGAATGTCAAGATCAGCGCCACCAAACTGCTCATCAACGGCCAGTGGGTCAACAGCACGTCCGGCAAAACTTTCCCGACCATCAATCCCGCGACGGGCGAAGTCATCACCCAAGTAGCCGAAGCCGACGAGCCCGACGTCGACAAAGCTGTCAGCGCCGCCCGCGCCGCTTTTGAAAAAGGTGCGTGGAGAAAAATGTCCGCCTCGCAGCGCGGCAATCTCATGTACAAGCTTGCCGACCTCATCGAAAAGAACGCCGATGACCTCGCGCAGCTCGAGTCGCTCGACAATGGCAAGCCCTATCACGTCGCCCGCGCTGCCGACGTTGCGCTCACCGTCGCCTGCTATCGCTACTTCGCCGGCTGGGCCGACAAGATTCAGGGCAAGACCATCCCCGTCAACGGCCCTTACTTCTGCTACACCAAGCACGAGCCCGTCGGCGTCGTCGGCCAAATTATTCCCTGGAATTTCCCGTTGCTGATGCAAGCCTGGAAGCTCGGCCCGGCGCTTGCCTCCGGCTGCACGGTCGTGATGAAGCCCGCCGAGCAAACTCCGCTCACCGCCTTGGGTGTGGGCGAACTTCTCATGGAAGCCGGCTTTCCTCCCGGCGTGGTAAATCTTCTCCCTGGATACGGCCCCACCGCTGGCGCCGCCATCGCCCGCCACATGGACGTCGACAAAGTCGCCTTCACCGGCTCCACGGAAGTCGGCCATCTCATCATGCGTGCGGCCGCTGATTCGAATCTCAAGCGCGTCACCCTCGAGCTCGGCGGCAAGAGCCCCAACATCGTCTTCGCCGACGCCGACATGGAAAAAGCCATTGAAGGCGCGCACTTCGCGCTCTTCTTCAATCAGGGCCAGTGCTGCTGCGCCGGCTCGCGTCTCTATGTAGAGGAAAAAGCCTACGACGAATTCGTAGAGAAGAGCGCCGCACGCGCCAAGAAGCGCACCGTCGGCAATCCCTTCGACAAAAACACCGAGCAAGGTCCGCAAGTTGATCAGGACCAGTTCAACAAAGTGATGGGCTACATCGACACCGGAAAAAAGGAAAACGCCAAGCTCGTCGCCGGCGGCAATCGCGTTGGCGATAAGGGTTTCTTCATCGAGCCGACTGTTTTCGCCGACGTGCAGGACAACATGAAGATCGCGCAAGAAGAAATCTTCGGCCCGGTAATGTCCATACTGAAATTCAAGGACATCAACGAAGTCGTCGAGCGCGCCAACAAATCCCTCTACGGCCTCGCCGCTGCTGTCTGGACCAAAGACATCACCAAAGCTCACGCCATCGCCGACGGCGTCCGCGCCGGCACCGTCTGGGTGAATTGCTACGACGTCTTCGACGCCGCTGCCCCATTCGGCGGCTTCAAGCAGTCCGGCATTGGCCGCGAACTAGGCGAATACGGCCTCGCCAACTACACCGAGGTAAAAACCGTCACCGTCAAGCTCTAACGATGTCCCTTGTAGGGGCGCAGCACGCTGCGCGCCATCTCGGCACAACGTAAGCCTGCAGGCGACCGGGTGTCATTCTGCCGTCCCTGCGGCCCGAACCTCGAAGCGTGGGTTAACGCTGCGAGCTACGCCTTCGCCGCCTTAGCGGCAGGACGCTGCTGCTTGGCTTCCCAAGCCTTCCGCAATTCTTCCCGGCCTGCCAGCACGTGCTCTTTCGCGTCATCAAAGCTCTTGTAAACGCGCGTGCCCTTGATCGTGTTGCAAGGACTGCAGCAGGCCACCAGGTTCTGTGGATCCTTCTTGCCCTTCTTTGCTCGCGGAACAACAAAGTCCACGCGCATCACCAAAGCGTTTTCGAAACTGGCCCGTCCATCCAGCCCGCAATACACGCAGCGGTAATCGTCCCGCTCCAGGATCGCCAGGCTTTCCTTAAGAGTTGTCGGCTTGTCTACCAGGGTAAACGTCGTGATATCCAGCGGCATGAGGAACCTCCCAATCAGAAATCCTTTGGGTAGGGTGGGATATGCGGATTCCCGATTGTCTTGGTTTCAGACCATATGGCAGCCGTGCGACAGTGTCAAGGAGCATCAAGCGTGATCAGAAGCGCCGCGCTTCTTGTCCTTTATCTGTTCCTTTATCTGTGCGGACGCCTTACGGCCTCGTGACTACGGGCAACTCCACGAAGCTCGCTTCTCCCGCAGTGTGGTACACGCGCTGAGTTGCCTTGCGGTAGTCCTCGGGCTTGGCCCAAAAAATATTGGGCACAAACGTTTGCGGGTTGCGGTCGTACAGCGGAAACCAGCTCGACTGCACTTGCACCATGATCCGGTGGCCTGGCAAAAACACGTGGTTCGCCGTCGGCAGATTGAATCGATACAGCAAAGGCTTGTCCGCGGCGATCGCCTTCGGCGTTTCGAGGCTCTCGCGATAGCGCCCGCGGAAAATATCGGCGGAAACCATCAACTGATACCCGCCCATCGCCGCCTGCCCGGCCACTTCGTCCGGATACACATCGATCAGCTTCACCACCCAATCCGAATCCGTCCCGCTGGTCGACGCCACAAGGTTCGCCACCGGCTGTCCGCTAATTTTCACGGGCGTGCTTAACACCTCCGACGTGAACGCCAGAACATCCGGTCGTCCCGAGGCCTCGCGCTGATCGTCCACAAGCCATTGAGACCACGTCAATCCGTTGCCATAGCCAATCGGTTGGCTCGGCCGCGCGCGGAACGGCACTGGCTTCGCCGGATCGGAAACGTATTCGTCGAAGGACGCCTCACTCGCTTTCGGTCCGGCGAAGCTTAGCTTGAGGCCCGCGCCCAGATACAGCGGCGTAGCTTTCGGCGTGCAACCGCTCGCGCATCCTGCCGGCCACGCATTCAGCCGCCGCCACGTGTTTGTCCCCGTCTCGAATGCCGAGACCGGAGCGACGTCCGCCTTCGGCGCGCCGTCCTTCAAGTATTGCGCCAGAAATGGCGCCAGAATCTCCCGCCGGAAGTAGAGGCCCGTGTCGCTACCGAATTTCAACGCGCCCAGAGAGCTGGCGTCCTCAATTTCCTGCCCGTGATGCCACGGCCCCATCACCAGAAAAACTTTGCCATTCGCGCCGTCCTTCGGCTTCAACGCCTTGTAAAGCGCCGGCGCGCCGTAAATGTCCTCCTGGTCCCACAGGCTGTGCACAAACATCACCGGCACCTTCAGCGGGTGCGCGGCAAGAATCTTGTCCATCGCCTGTTGCTGCCAAAACGCATCGTAGCTCGGATGCTCCAAAATCTTGCGCCAGAAGCCCACTTGCGCGAGTCCGTGCCGCCGCCCCAATTCGCCCGCCGACCCCGCCTCCATGAATGTGTCGTAATCATCGAAATGGTTCGTCCACCACTTCGCGCGATTGTCGCGCGTGGCTTCCTGCTCGTACACGTATGCCATGTTTTGCTCGCGGAACGCGCCGTTGTGAAACCAATCGTCCCCCATCCAGCCGTCGACCATCGGATTCATCGGCACGGCCACCTTCAGCGCCGGATGCGGATTCACCAGCGCCATCAGCGGCAAAAATCCATCGTACGAAATCCCCAGAATGCCGACCCGGCCGTTGCTCTCCGGAATATTTTTCACCAGCCAATCAATGGTGTCGTACGTGTCCGTGGAATGATCCACCGGCGTCGGATTCAGCGGCCCGTGCAGCGGCCGCGTCATCACGTAGTCGCCTTCCGATCCATACTTCCCGCGCACGTCCTGCACCACGCGAATGTATCCGCCCTCCACAATCACTTCCGTGGCGTTGTCATACCCGCTCAGCGTCGGCCCCAGGTGCGCACTCGCCGCGCGGTTCGTCTGCGCATCCGCCTCGTACGGCGTGCGCGTCAGTAAAATCCCCGCGCCCTTCGCTCCCTTCGGCACCAGTATCACCGTGTGCAGCTTCACCCCGTCGCGCATCGCAATCATTACGTCGCGTCGAACATAATCGAAGCCGGTAGTAACCGGCTCCAACCGCGCCGGCGCCTCGCTTGGCAAGCCCGTAGAACTGGACTGGCTCTGCCCTCTGGACGCTTGCCCGCCGATAAGCCCATAGATAATGACCGCCACGAAGACCGCGATCCGACCGCCGTAAGTCCGCCTCATGCGACCTCCATCTCAAGTTGAGCGGCGCGATTATAGCGTGGGTTGGAGTCATGCCCGGGCACAATGTGTCCCCCTCCCCCCGTCGGGGTAGTACACCCCCGTGGTGACGGGAAGTATGCGCAATCGAATGAGGGCACGGGGGATAGAGACGCCACGTGGCGCATGTGACGGGGCAGCGAAGCTTGACGCAGAAGTGTTGGGGTACGCCACCCCGGGTGTTTTGTGGAAAGAGGCTCCAAACGATTGAAAACAAAGGAAGCGAATGCCGAAAAGAGTGCAAAGAGACGACAAAGAGGCAGCAAGCCGATGCAAACAAAAGACTTGGCATGCCGGGAGGTCTGAAAGTCTGACGTCGGGAATGATGAATGGTATACCCCCGTGGCGACGGGAAGTATGCGCAAACTGCTGAGAACGGGAGAGATATTGACGCCACGTGATGCAGATGACGGGGGCAAAGAGAGGGTGGGTAGTGAGTCGTGGGTAGTGAGTAGTGGGCGGCGGCGCGTTGCAGCGTGTGGATGAAGGCGCGGCTTCGTGATTTGGGCCGGGACAGGGGCGACCATGGTGAAGGGTAGCGCGCGTGTATTTGAGAAGTAAAGTGAAAGACAGCGAATGGTCGAATTTCGGGGGCGAACGGCTATTAGGAGCAGCGAACGGGAACGAGCCGAAAAGAGAGTTCCACTGAAAAAATCAAAGACCGCAACCTAGCAAGAACAGATCTTTTCTGGTCACGGTTGCTGGACGGGTTGCGAATGAAAAGACGATCCGGTCAGCTCCACGACTTCGGTGGCATACCAAATGGCATTCAACCCGGATGATTCTCCACCTAAATTGACTTCCCCTGAGTTTACGCCAAGAAAAAACATGTGATAGTCGCCAATAGCGGTGCCAGACGAGGTTCTTAGCGGGTTGGTGGGTTTGGCGAAAACCGGACTCCCGCTAGTTCCAGGATGAAGTCGCGCATCAACTAGAAAATAGAGCTGTCCTTGGAACAGAGTTGGATATGAGCTGGCCACCGCGCCCATCCGCACGATTGGATAGTTGCGCACAACGTCGGAAAATCCGCGAGGATAACCGACGATCAAGAGTTCATCGCCAGGCGCCACGACGAGATTCGCCGGCGGGAGAAAACTTGGCGCCAGCGCTATCAGGACAAAACGAGCTATTTCTTGCGTAGGCAGTTCAATTGCGATAATTGCGCAGGTCGGCTCCCTGGTTCACTCGCAATTCCTTCAAACCGTGGCCACGGTGCCGCCGTCGATCCTGAATTCCGTGCCGGTGATGGAGGCGGCACGCGGCGAGGCGAGGAAGGCGACAAGCTCCGCCACTTCTCTTGGCCGGGCCGGGCGTCCGATGGGGATGCCGCCAAGCGAGTCCATCAAAGCCTTGCGTGCGCTCTCATAGTCAACGCCCTTGTTGACCGCCAATTCGTTAACCAAGCCCACGGCGGCTTCTGTCTCGACCCAGCCGGGAGAAACCCGGACCACGCGAATACCTTTCGGGCTCACCTCCTTGGATAGACCCTTGCTGTAGTTCGCGAGCGCCGCTTTGGCGGCAGCATAGGCGATCGTGGCTTCGGGCAATGGCAATACGCTCTGGATCGAGGTGACATGAATGATCACGCCCGAGCCTTGCTCGAGCATCGCGGGCAAGAGAGCGCGATCCAGCCGGACAGCGGGGAACAGATTCAGGTCGAGGGCGCGCTGCCACTCGCCATCGTCCAGCACCGTGAAGCCGCCGGCGGGCGCCGACGAGCCGCCAACAACATGGACGATGATGTCGACGCCGCCGAGGCGCTCGCGAACCGCGCGGACCAATGCGGCGCAGCCTTCGGCGGTAGTTATATCCGTCGCTACGAATAAATTTGCATCTGCAAGATCACCGGGGCGCTTGCGGGCCGTGGTGAGAACCCTCGCACTCGCCTCGCGAAGGCGCGCTGTCACTGCTTGGCCGATCCCCTTAGTGCCGCCCGTGACGAGGACACGCTGGCCATCGAATTCGTGTGGAACGGCGGTGAATTCCTGTGCGGCCCTCATCAATCTATCTCCAACCAAACTCTTGGCATGGAACCTCCCTTCACCCTCAGCACTATAAACCGCCTTGGACATTTGTTACACCCGGCTCTTCCACTGTGCCTGCCACCTGCATCTGGTTTCGGCTTCATGGCGGGCGCCCTACCCTTCCGGTGTGAAAGGGTGGGAGATTCTGTTCCCTCCCTTTTCCTCGCAGCTACAAGTTATTCAATCCACAGCCTTTATTTCTCACTTGACAACTAGTAACGGATGCGCTATTCTTCACTCCAGGTTCCGCTGACCGTGTCCCCTTTTCTTTCCTCTCCAAGAAGCCGGATCACGGTGTCTCCCCAGGCCACAAAGTCCCATTCCCTCCAAGCCATTTATTTTCAGCACAATACACATTCTTTTCCGCAACGGCGCCAACCTATCCCACGCCCTTTCAATCACTTCCGCACTCTTTTGCCCTTAACGACTTCTTTTTTTTTCAACCTGCTTCCTCCACGTCCCGACGTTCAGACCTTCCGACCGTTCAGACTTTCCGACGATCCATCTAAGCCCTTTAACTGCCACACTTCCGAAAATCGCGCCCGTAACTCTAGCATTTGCCACACTTCCAAAATCATTAGACTTAAAGTCCTTTGTTTGCCACACATCCGAAAAAAGGGGGGTGGGCCTATATATTGTTAACTAGCGCCAGCCGCTGAAGAGGCCACAGCCACGAGTGGCTGTGCTACTGGGTTGCACGGCGTGAAACAAATACAACGATGTTATGCTTTCGCGCTATGAATGCGAAAGGCGTTACGCCGATACTGAATGTGTCCGACATGGCCGGGAGCTTTGCGTGGTTTGCGAAGTGGGGCTGGCAGAAGTTGTGGGATTGGGGAACGCCGCCCACGTTCGGGGCGGTGGGGTCCGGCGAGGTCGAGATTTTTCTTTGCCAGGGGGCACAGGGCGGACGTGGCAAAGGAGCGAATACTACTACGTTTCAGAAGGAAGGAGACGAAGCGGGCGACAAGGGCGCTTGGATGTCGGTGTGGGTGGACGACGTGGATGAGGTCCACCGGCAATGTGTTGGCGCTGGACTGGATGTCACTTTTCCCCCGACGGACATGCCGTGGAATGTCCGCGAGATGCACGTGCGGCACCCGGATGGGCACGTCTTTCGTGTCAGCAAGGGGATCGAGAAGGCGTGACGCGAAAAGCAGGTCCCTCGCGAAGCCCGCCTGCGGCAGGCAGGCTCGGAATGACAGTTTTTGGCGGGCGCATAGAAGAAAAAAGCAGATTCCTCGGCTTAAAACCGCCTTCGGAATGACGCGTTGAAACTTCTGGGAAAAAGCCGCCCGCGACGGTCCGCGGCCGCTACGTTTGCCTACGAGCGATTGATGCCCGCTCCGGCGTAGAATCTTGGTATGGCGCCGGTCCTCCGCTCCTATGATCCGCAGGACTTTTCCGCGCTTTACCGCCTTGACCAATCTTGCTTCCCTGCCGGAATCTCGTACTCGAAAGCGACGCTGCGTTACTTTCTCTCTCTGCGCTCCGCCGATTGTCTTGTGGCTATGGAAGACACTCACATCGCAGGGTTTATCCTGACGGAAGAGAATCCACCGCTGGCCCACGTCATCACCCTCGACGTGGCTGAGAAATTCCGGCGCCACGGATTTGGCTCGACTTTGCTGGCGGAAAGCGAACGGAACTTGGCGCTGCGCGGCGTGCGCCACGTCTTGCTTGAAACGGCAGCGAACAACGACGCGGGCGTTGCCTTCTGGCAGCGCCATGGTTATCGTATCGAAGCCACGCTCAAACGCTACTACTTGGGCCGGCTCGACGCCTACGAAATGCGCAAAATCTTGCCTGCCCCGGGGGTCGGAGCTTTAGCTCCGACATAAAGCCAGAGGCACCAAGTGGGCCGCCTCGGAGCCCGCTTCAGAAAGCGGGCGCACATGAAGAAGCGCCTTATAGCTCTTTACGCGGAGAGAACATTTGAACGATTACTTGCTGTCCGTCCTGTTGGGCATCGTGGAAGGCTTAACCGAATTTCTACCCGTCAGTTCCACAGCGCACCTGCGCATTTTTGAGAGACTATTCGACATTCCACTCAGCAGCGGCTACTGGAAAATGTACACCATCGTCATTCAGCTCGGCGCCATTCTCGTTCTGCCCATCTACTTTCGTGAGCGCATCGTCAAATTCCTCTCCACTTTTCCTCGCGGCGAGCGCGGCGACCGCACCGCACTGACGCATCCGCTCGGACTGACGATGGCCGCATTCGTGGTCACGGCCATTCCCTCATTTCTGCTCACCAAAGTCATCGGCAAGCATCTCGAGAGCTTTTACATCATGGGCACTTCCCTGCTCGTGGGCGGCATCGTGATGTGGATCGTCGACGCCATGAACGCAAGAGCGGAAAAGGCAGGACCGGACGCCCCCGGCACGCGCATTCGCACGTGGCGCATGGACGACATGAATTTGCTGCAGGCCATTTGGATCGGCGCTTGCCAAATTCTTTCCGCCGTTTTTCCCGGCACGTCGCGCTCGATGTCCACCATCACCGCCGGGCAACTCGCCGGCATGTCTCGCGCCGCTGCCTTGGAATTTTCATTCTTCCTCTCCATGCCGACCATGGCCGCGGCTACCTGCTACGATCTCCTGAAATCGGTCATGGGCAAAGGCGAAAACGCCATCGGCGTCTCGCACATCGATTCCCACGGCTGGATTGTCCTGGCGATCGGATTTGTGGTCTCGTTCATCGTTGCCTACGGCGCCGTAGCCTGGTTCCTGGCCTGGGTGCGCAAGCATGGCTTTGCGCCGTTTGCTGTCTACCGAATTATCGTAGGTACGTTATTGCTCACCTGGGCCTCGCATTGGATAGGGTAAGCATCATAGATACACGGACTTGGAAACTATTTGTTCGGAGCGCAATGTTGTCTGCTATATTTGATTTCGTTTTGGGGTTCCTCCGAAGGGCACGTTCTAGCGCCGGCGTACCCGTGGCACCACTCAGCCTTCCCCAAAAGCTGAGGCCCCAAACCTGAGGATTATTTCGTGCGCTTTCTGACTCCGACCGAAAACAAGCGGCTCAACGAGCTGATCGGTTTCCTATTCATTATCCTGGCTGTGCTGGTCGCGCTGTCTCTAATCTCCTATTCTCCGCATGACGTCGCGTTTAACGTCTCCGCGCCTCCTGCGGATGGCCCGCTGGCGCATAACTGGATCGGACCGGTGGGCGCCTACGGAGCCGATTTTCTGTTTCAGGTGTTTGGATTTGCCGCGTTTCTGCTTCCCGCGGCTACCCTGATTCTGGGCTGGAAATGGTTTCGCAGCCGGGCGATCAATTCGCAACTAGCGACTATTTTCGGCTACATGCTGCTCCTGCTCTCTCTTCCTTCCCTGCTTTCGCTTTGGCATTTTCCAGAAGTTCGCGGGCTGCCCGCCGGCGGAATGCTCGGCTCGCTTCTCTCCGGCAGCTTGCAGGCCGGATTCAATTTCTGGGGCGCGAGCCTGATCGCGTTCGCGATTTTTCTCAGCGCGCTTTTCATGACCACAAGTTTTTCGTTTGCGGGGACGCACGCGTGGGCGAAAAGCCCGAAAGGCCCGCTCGGCGCGGTGGAAAAGCTTGGCTTGCTGCAGAAGGCGCAAGCGCGCTGGCACAATTGGCGAAACCAGCGTGAACAAGAGCGCATGCGGCGCCGCGTGGAAGAGACGCGCATCTCCGGGCGCAAACCGGTAAACCAGATTGGCGGCGCTGCACCCGAAACGCAGGGTTCTATTCAGCTTGCGGACGAAAGCGACATTTTTGAAGCGGAAAAAGAAGAAGAAAACCGGCGTGATTCGCGCAAACCTCCGATTCTCTTTCTGAATTCCGATAGAAAAGAAAAAGTCGCCGCCAAGAAAGCAGGCGAGCCGAAAATCGCCAAGAGCGGAGCCAATTACAAGCTGCCTTCGATTTCCCTGCTGCGCGAAGGCGAACGCAGCCAGAAGCTCGATGAAGACGAGCTAAAGATTCGCGCGCGCGCCATCGAAGACAAGTGCCTGGAATTCGACATTCAAGGCCGCGTCACGCAAATCAATCCCGGCCCGGTGGTCACCACATTTGAGTTCAAGCCCGAAGCGGGTATTAAGTACAGCCGCATTATCGGGCTTACCGAAGATCTCTGCCTCGCGCTACAGGCCGAATCCATTTTGATTGAGCGCATTCCCGGCAAGTCCACCATCGGCATTGAAGTGCCTAACATCAATCGGCAGACCATCGCGCTGCGCGAAATCATTGAAGCGCCGGAATTCATCAATTCTCCAAGCAAGCTCACCCTCGCCATGGGACGCGACTTGCATGGCCGCATGCGCGTCACCGATCTGGCCGCCATGCCGCACTTGCTCATCGCGGGCTCGACCGGCACGGGCAAGAGCGTGTTCATCAACTCGCTGATGATGTCCATTCTCTACAAGGCCAGCCCGGATGACGTGAAGCTGGTGCTCGTCGATCCCAAGCGCCTCGAGCTCAATCTCTACGACAATATTCCGCATCTTCTCGCTCCGGTCGTTACCGATCCAAAGATTGCCTCCAACGTGCTCCGCAACGCCACCAGGGAGATGGAGAATCGCTTGAAGCTGCTGGCGCAGCGCGGCGTGCGCAACATCGACCAATACAACCGCACCTTCCAGAAAACGCAGTCCCTCTCGCTCTTCGACAACGTGGAGGAAAGCGAGCACAAGCCGCTTCCTTACCTGGTCATCGTCATCGACGAATTGGCCGACTTGATGATGGTGGACACCAACAACGTCGAGGAATCCATCACGCGCCTTGCGCAGATGGCGCGCGCGGTCGGCATCCATTTGATATTGGCCACGCAACGGCCGTCTGTCGACGTCATCACCGGCTTGATCAAGGCCAACTTCCCTGCCCGCATCTCTTTCCGCGTGGCCAGCAAGGTTGACTCGCGCACCATTCTCGATTCCAACGGCTCAGAATCGCTACTCGGCAAAGGCGACATGCTCTATCTGCCGGCCGGGTCCGCGCGCCTGCATCGCATCCACGGACCGCTGGTCACCGAAGACGAAATCACCAGGGTCTGCGATTTCTGGCGCGAGCAAGCGCAAGCTAAGTACAACGAAGACCTGCTGGCGACGCCGAAGGATGAAAATGCCGCGGCGGGTGACGACACCGTCGGCGAGGGCGAAGCAGCCGAGGAGGTCGACGACGACCTTTACCAAGACGCGGTGCGCGTGGTCTGCGAAATGGGCCGCGCCTCCACATCCACTCTGCAGCGCCGCTTGCGCATCGGCTACGGCCGCGCCGCCCGCCTCATCGACTTGATGGAAAAAGACGGCATCGTCGGCCCGCCCGACGGCACCAAGCCTCGCGAAGTCCTAAAAGGCCGCAACTGGATGCGCGAATTCGACGACACCGCCCAATAACCTCCAAGCCGAGGCACGAAAACCGGGCTTCAGCACGGCAGGAGTTTTTCGGAAGACGTTTCAGGAGAGCGAGAGCTTTGCTTGCTCGAACTCTGCAGGATAGGCGATGTTGAGTCCGTCAACTTTCGCAAACGCCGTCATCTCATGCGACCGACTGGTAGTAGCGCTCATGATGTCTTCGACTGTGACGCCGCGTACCAGCAATGCGTCCCCGATCAGCGAGCGATGGCAGCGCCACGGCACTGCTTCCGCACACATGATCGCGGTGCGTTTGTCGCGCGCCAAGTCCAACAAGCGTGCAAGCCCGGCGCGAAATGCATCCGTGCTCATGTAATCGGCGTACCCGCGGAAGGAAGCGTTGCGCCAGCCGAGATTCACCGAATTGTTTTTCGCGTGCCGCAGACCGCCGAGACTTTTCAGGTGCAGATAATTGATCTTCTGCTCGCGCAGCGAGGCGGCGAGCGCATCGGAATTGAACTGCGGCACGCGCCGCGATTTGGGAATGGTGCGCACGTCCACAAGCTGCTCAACCCCGTGGGCACGCAGCATGCCCACAAACTCTTCGATGGTTCGCGTGGAATGCCCGATCGTGAGCACAGTCAATTTGGCGGCGGCGCTCACGCCCGAAACGGCCTGAGCTGCCGCGGAATTTCTTTTGGCCGGAGCAGCGCGTTTGCCCGCGGCGCTTGCTGCTTTCGTTTTGTTTCTGGAAGTCACGACGGCACTGAAATCCGCGTCCTTGCGCAAGATTTGACACAACTTGCGCTCACCCCTAAAATTAACAGGCTCACGCGTGCCGGGGTAGCTCACTGGTAGAGCGCCGCCCTGAAAAGGCGGGCGTAGCCAGTTCGATTCTGGCCCCCGGCACCACCGATGCTGCCAAGGCTCGACACGTCCAGTTCCCCGCAGCGATGTAAGGCTTCGCATATCAACGTGCAATGAGACTCCCGTTTCGCTGTTGCGCGCCCCAGAACGAATAGAGCGCGATGATCAAATACGCGAGTAAGGGAACGGAGTACGCTAGTGCGAGGCTGTGAGTTTTTTCCGAGATGAATCCCATTAGCGGCGTCAGAACGGCTCCACCGATAATCGCCATCACGAGCAGCGAGCCCCCCAGCTTGGTGTTTGGCCCCAGGCCCTTCAGTCCAAGAGCAAAGATGGTTGGGAACATGAGGGACATGAAAAAACTGGTCAGAAACACACACCACAGACCCAGCCAACCGGGCTTCAGCACCGCAACTGCAACAAGAACAATATTGGCGATGGAATAGCCACCCATGAGCTTGCTTGGACTGACGAAGCGCATCAGCCATGCAGAGCCAAAACGGCCTACGCCAAAAGCAGCCAGCGTGCCGGTCAGAAAATAACCGGCGACCTTTTCGGATTGATGGGCGTACTCCTGAACATAAGAAATGAAGTAGCTCCAGGTTCCCACCTGCGCGCCGACATAGAAAAACTGTGCGACAACGGCGAAAAGGAAATGCGGATAGCGGAACAGATCGCGGAGATGTCCATGATCACCGGCCTCATTCTCATGCTCACTGTGGATGGAGGGGAATTTCGTACGCAGGATAAGCACCGCCCAGATCAGGGCGATCGCACCGATGACGAGATAGGGCTTCACGACGCGAAGCGTTTCAGAACGAAGGTACGTTTCGTAGGTATGACGTGCTTCCTGCGCCGCGATTTCCTGCGGCGTGAGCTCGACACCGGAAAAAATGAAGACCGTGCCGATCAACGCTCCGCTGATGGCACCCAGCGGATTGAAGGCCTGCGCGAAGTTCAACCGGCGTTCCGAGCTATTGGGGTCACCAAGCTGGGCGATGAACGGATTCGAGGCGGTTTCCAAGAACGAAAGGCCACTGGCGATTACGAACAGCGCGAAAAGAAAAAATCCATAACTCCCGGCCAACGCAGCGGGCCAAAATAAGAACGCGCCAGCTCCAAAAAGGACCAGGCCCGTAACAAACCCCGACTTGTATCCCGCGCGGCGCATAAGGAACGCGGCGGGCATAGCCAGCAAAAAATATCCCATGTAAAACGCGGACTGCACCAAGCCAGCCTGGAAGCGCGTGATCTCGAACGATTTCATGAAGTGCCGGATGAGGACATCGTTGAGATTGTTGGGAATGCCCCAGAGAAAGAACAACACGGTGACAAGGATGAAAGGAACGAGTTGTCCCACCGGAAACAGGTGGGATCCCGCCCGCGCATTGCGCTCGGAACCGGCATCCCGTTCCACAACGGGCAACGTCGCGGACCCTTCGGTTTTAGGATTCATCTCACTCACTTTCACCTGCAAGCGATTTAATCCAGGTTGACCATTATCTTTGCAGCGACCACTCGTAACAACCTAAGTCTCACTTAACTTACCAGCCTGGATTGAAGATCAGGAATCTCCAGAGTCAATTGGGCTTGACGGCGATTTTCCACAGGTCTAGATTAATTAGGAAGTAGAATTACTTCCCCTTCTCGATTAACCCCTTCCGATCGTGTAGCCGCGCGTAAATTCGCGTCACAGGCAGGGAGGGCCATGTCTACAACCGCATCTTCGGTGAGCGATGCCGTTTACCGGACGCTCGTTGAGTCCGCGCCGGACGGCATCGTGATTGTCGGCCAAGAAGGCCGCATTGTTGTCGTGAACGCACAGACGGAGAAACTCTTCGGCTACGATCGCGCCGAACTGCTCAACAAGCCCATCGAGATCCTCATACCCGAGCGGTTCCGCGGAAAACATCGCGGACATCGCGCGGGTTTTATGAGCAATCCACAACTCCGGCCGATGGGGGCTGGCCTGGAGCTCCATGGGTTGCGCAAGGACGGCACTGAGTTCCCGGTCGAAATCAGCCTTAGCTCAGTTCAAAGTCCGAACGGACTGCTGGTAAGCGCTGTGGTTCGGGATATCACCGACCGCAAACATGCCGAAGACCTTTTTCGCGGTTTGCTGGATTCCGCACCGGATGCGATGGTTGTCGTAGGCGCAGAGGGCCGCATCGTTCTGGTCAATTCGCAAACGGAAAAGCTCTTCGGCTATCAGCGCGAAGAACTCCTCGGTCAACCGGTCGAGATGCTGGTTCCCGAACGTTTCTGGGCCCAGCATCGTCATCACCGCTCCGCTTACAGTATTCATCCACAATTTCGCCCCATGGGTGTGGGTCTGCAGCTATACGGAGTTCGCAAGAACGGCACGGAATTCCCCTTGGAGATCAGTCTTAGTCCTCAGCAAACGAAAGACGGCGTCCTCATTTCGAGCACGATCCGCGACATTACCGACCGCAAGAAGGTCGATGACGCGCTGCGCCAGTCTGAGTCCAGTTTTCGCGCGTTAGTTGATGGCAACTACGGCGTGTGTCGCGCTGGGCTCGATGGCGCCTTGTTGATGGTGAACCAGCCATTTGTCCAGTTGCTTGGTTACGATTCGCAAGAAGAGACGCTGACTTTGAACCTCGCAACGCAAGTTTTCGCGTTGGGGGAATTCTCTTTGTCCCTATTTAATCCGCCAGGACGCAACAAGCAGTTCACCAGGATTGAATCGCGCTGGAAACGCAAAGACGGCAAGCTCCTCAATGTGGAGCTGAGCGGCCGTGTGCTTTCCGACGACGCTGAAAGACCCGTGTGCTTGGAAATCCTGGTCGAAGACGTATCCCGGCAGCGCGGCATGGAGCAGAGGCTCCGCCACGTTCAGAAAATGGAAGCCATTGGCCGGTTAGCCGGTGGGATCGCGCATGACTTCAACAACGTCCTCGGGGTCATCTTCGGGTATTGCAGCATGCTGATGGAAAAGCTGGAATCGGACAGCGCGCTCTATCCCTTGGCGGCAAATATTGGGAAGTCCGTCCAGCGTGGCGCCACGCTTACGCGCCAGCTCCTGGCATTCAGCCGGCAACAGGTTCTGCAACCCCAGGTGATCGACATCAACGTGCACTTCAAGGGATTTGAGGGGCTCTTGCGACGAGTGATCGGAGAAGACATTCAGCTATCGGTCATCACTCACAGTCCTGGCCTTCATCTCCGTGCGGACCCCGACCAACTTGAGCAGGTCGTCATGAATCTCGTTGTGAACGCCCGCGACGCCATGCCAAGCGGCGGCAAATTGACCATAGAGACTTCCGAACTATCCGTCGACGATGAATATTGCAGTCGCAACCTCGAGGCCAAGCCCGGCGACTACATAATGATTGCCATCAGCGACACCGGTTGCGGCATGGACCGCGATACTCTCGCGCGCGTTTTCGAACCGTTCTTTACCACCAAAGAGCAAGGAAAAGGGACGGGGCTGGGCCTAGCCACCGTTTACGGGATCGTCAAACAAAGCGGCGGGCACGTGACTGTCTACAGCGAACTCAGTCATGGCACCACGTTCAAGATTCTCATGCCACGCTCCCGGGAAAAGGCCGCGCAGCCAGAATCCATCCAAGACGAGTTAACTGCTCCATCCGGTACAGAGGTGATTCTCCTGGTGGAGGACGAGGAGTCTTTGCGCACAGTCATGAAGAGCTACCTTGTAAACAAGGGTTATCTGGTGCTCGATGCCGCGGATCCGGGCGAGGCTATCGAGGTCGCGGAAAAAGCCTCCAAACCACCAGATCTTCTCCTTACCGACGTAGTCCTTCCCCAAACCAGTGGCGTGAAGCTGGCGCAGCGCCTCGCCGCGCTCTACCCTAAGATGAAAGTCCTATACGTCTCGGGTTACACCGCGGATGCCATCGTTCACCACGGGGCTCGCAGTGCCGACTTTGTCTTCCTCTCTAAGCCGTTTTCGCTGAACACGCTCGGCCGAAAGGTGCGCTCCGCGCTGGACACCGAATCTGTTCCTGCGCAGGCGACTCTTGCGGGATCGTGAAACAGAACTTTGCCCTCAGCGCGGCAGCACGTCTCGGATGGCCTTGCCCGCCTTAGGAACGTCCGCGGCATCATCCTCGCCGAGAAAAATAGGCCACAGGTGTCAGGCCCGCAAGTTTAAGCCCCCGCAAATTTAGACCAATGACGCGAGGATCTGACGCAGATCGGTGGCCGATGCCGACGTGGTGCCACGGGGAGTCGCCGGGCCGATGGTTAGCGCTTGGTTGTGGCCTTCAAACCAGGCCAGGAATGACGACTGGTTGGCGTCGGGAAGACGCTGCTGATTCAGCCAGTTGTAGTAGGCGCCCATGTCGGCGTCTACCAGCGAGCCGACAGGGTCGAGCTCCACGCTCTCCGCAGTTGCGGCCAGCAGCTCGTTCATGGGTCTTTGGCGTTGGCGCGGCGCGAAACGCACCAGCAGGGTCACCGGCTGCGCGCGTCGCAGCGCTTCGCGGGCCGTCCACTGCGCGAAGGTGGTGCCGAAGATTTGCGTGCCGGAGCCTTCCGTGAGCATCTTGATGCGGAAGCGGTCGAGTACCTCATCGCCTTTGTCAAAGCCGAGATCGGCGGGGCGCAACCGCGCGAGGTGCGTGCGCAACGCTTCGGGGCCCATGCCGGGACGATCGATTTCGGCGCGCATTTTGCCGAGCAGCACGGCGCGCGCGGGCTCCAGCGCGCCGTAGGAGACGCTGGTCAGCGCTGCGTGGTGTTCGGCTTGCTGGCCGCCGTCGACGTACCAGTGCGCGTAGGGCGCCGGATGCGCTTTGGCTCTGTCGGCGACGGCATCAAGAAGCACGCGCAGGCCATTCTCGGGATTGACGCGGCTGTAGTACGCGCCATGCGCGCGCAGTTTGCGAAAGAGCGGTTCATCATAGGACGCGACTCCCTGGCCGACCACGGTGATACCCAGGCGTGGCGCGGACGGCGGCTCCGGCGGAACGGCGGCGTGCAAGCGATCGGCGTACGCAATGGCTGCGGTACGAAACGCGTCGAGCTGGTGCGTGGTCCAGAGATACGAGGAAAGCTGCTCCACAAATTGTGCCGGAGCGTTGATCCAATCGAAATGTTCGAGCGCGGCGGAAAGACGGATTTGCGTGAAACCCTGCAGCCAATCTTTCAACTGCTCCGCAGACAGAGAGTCTAGATTGGCCAGCTCCCTTTCCAGCGTTTTGCGTTCGACCGGAAACTTGTAGTCGTACTCGATAGCCTCGCGCAGCAGGCTCGGCAAGAAGCTAAGCGGCAGCCGCTGCAGGGCGGCAATGTAATCGGTGACAAGTTTCCTGGCTTCCGGCGGGTAGCCGTTGAACTGCTCGAGTTTAAGATTGCGTGGAAGCATGGCGTTACCGCATCGTAGTTTTGAGCATCATCGTTATGTAAGCATGATCGTTTATAGAAGCTCCGCGATGGGCTTGCCCTGCGCAAGTGACGCAGAAAAGCCAAGCAGTGAGCCGAGCGTCGGGACCAGATCGGTCGACTGCATCGGGCGATCGTAAACCACGCCTTCGCGGATGCCCGGGCCGAGCGCCATCATCCACGTAGTGCGCGAGAGCGCATCGCCGGTGCGATGGTGCTGGAAGCCGTTGCCGCCGGAGTCGTCATCCGAGTCGCGGCCAAAATCCGGCAGGATGAAGAGCGTGGTGTTGCCCGCGTATTCCGGCTCGCTCTGGATGGCCTTCCACATCTCCGCGCAAAGCCGGTCGGTGCGGCGAATGCCTTCGATGTACAGCGAGTACGCGCCGGCGTGCGCGATATCGATGTCGTGCATGGTGATCCACAGCAGGCTGGGCGCAAGCTGGCGCATCAGGCGGCGCGCGATGTACACGGAAAGCTCGTCGGGGCTCGACAACGTCAGCGCGTGCGACTTGAAGTCGTCGACCGAAAGCTTCAGCATCATCTCCAGTTGCTGCAACTGAAATTCGCAGCCGCCGAGGTCCGGCGCGAAGAGCGGACTTTCGTAGTTGTCGCGCAGCAAATGCTCGTAGTCAGCAGTGCGGCCGGACATCGCCGCGGTCAGCAGATGCTTTGGGAGAATGACGCTAGCGCCAAGGCCAGGCCCGTACGCGCGGTTATTGCTCTCTCCGATGCGATTGAAACCGTTGCTAGGAGCCACTACCCAAGCGTCCGAAGACGGCCGCTTCAAGTCCTTGCGAAAATATTCGAAAACGGTGGGATGTTCCGGCGGAAGCGAAGCGAAATTGTTGATGGTCTCGTAGACGCCCGTGGCCAAGCTTGCCGTAGCGACGTAGTGCCCCAGAATCCCGCGGTTCACCACCTGCGTAAAAAACGTGGATTGCGGAATAAGCTCCCGCATCAGGTGCGGAATATTCTCCTGCCCCTCCGGCGCAAACGTCTCCTGATCCCGCGCCCCGCCCCCAAACGTGATGACGACAACCTTCCTTTTCCTGGTGGGAATCCCAGCCAGAGCGACTGGGTTCCCCAGCAGCGTGCTACCCAGGGCCATAGCTGCCCCGGTTCGCAAAAACTCCCGCCGCGTCCAAGCAAGCTGCCGGGAAAGTTCCTGAGCAGACGACGCTTTGTCAGCCCCGAACCAAGTCCGGCCTCGTCCAACCTGCGATGAAAAGTAACAAGTCATAGAAGTGTAGCGCGGTGCCAAGAAAGTACGATGCAGCAGCAGCTAAGTCAAGCAAAGCGAGGCAGGCACTTCCGCGAAGACAATTTGAGAGTCAGTCGCGAATACTACTTCGTGACGCCTTTGGACTAACGGACGTTATCTACGTCGAGCGTAATCTGGGCGGGCAACCCGTTGCGCGCCGCACCAAATTGAATGGTGATGAACGCTGCGTCGGATGGCGTCGTGTAATGCACTGGGAACGTGGCGAACCCAGCGGTGCTGTTCTCTTGGAAATACGCAGCCGTGTCCTGCGTGTGTATGGACGAAGGCGTTCCGTTCTGCTGGAAATAGAGAATCGTGATGAACACCTGCGGACGCGAGTTCGGCGGGGCGCTCGGGTTCGGGTCCCCCGTCCAGGCAAACCGCAGATTCGATGTGGTGGTAAACAGGGTTGAGGACGTTACAGGGATTTGTGTGCTGGTACCGGAAATTGAATCATTTGTCCCGTTTCCCGTGACCATCCGCATTGCATGCGTGCCGCGTGATGGGACTTCTGGCTGGCCCGGTTCTTGTGTCAACAAATATTGAGAGACTGTGCCGCTACCGCTCGCAGTCCAGCCCACCGGCACACCACTTGCCCCGACTGAACCCTCGAACGAGCTGTTCGGCACGCTCGGCAAGTGGAAGCCGCTCATATCTACTACTTCCTTCTGGACAGGGTTGTACACGAAATTCACACCTCGCTGTTTCACAGGTGTCGCTAGGGTGGGATCGGAATCTTCCCTATTCTCAAAACTGGTCCACCGCCAAAACGCGCCCCCATCGATCGCATATTTCTGTAAAAGAAATATCAAGCTTTCCAACGCATGTTGCGTATTCCAGTTCACCTGGTCGACGGGCGGGAGATCACCCATTTCTGGGGCAACGATTCGAGGGCCGCTGCCCACCACGCCGGTAACATACTGTAACGTCTGCTCCGCCCAGTCGTGTGGGTCCAGATCAGTGCACGGCAGTGACTGAGCATCGGAGCATTTCCGGTGCTCATAGAACGAGAGCGCGTAAGTACGCTGGTTCGCTGGAACGTTAAGATTGTCGAGGATCGTTTTTTCGACGGCAATCGGTGACCACAGATGCCCGTTCGTGGCGTTCGAACCAGCCGGTGGCTGGCTTTCGACGAAGAAGTCACCGACGACGGCTTCGGCCGAAAGTTTGCTGGGGGGAAAGCCCTGAGACATAGCAAAGTTGATGGCCCACTGCACGTACGTTGCGGGGACGGAACCAGGACCTAGCCATAAGGGTGGTTCAGCCGGGATTCCGCAAGTGGTTGTTCCATTCGCATCCACGTTGAGGTGAGAATCGCCCTCAAAGAGAACTAGATCGAGTACAGGATGTTTCCCGATAGCTCCGAAAATCGCCCCTAACCATGTTTGCGAATTTGTCGGCGGCTGTTGCTCCATGTGCGTGTTGACTAGTCGCAACCACACCTTCATACCTTTGCTTTGCACCATGTCAAAGAAGAGCGGCAGGTTCGCCAATTCCGTCGTCGTTGGCTGAGGAAATTGCAGACCGAGAGCCGGGCTAAGATTGCAAGTGGGCGGCGTAAAGGTCGTTGTGCTAGTCGGATCGGCTGTCCGAAATTCAAACGTGATGGTGTTCACGCCCATCGCCTTCATCTTGTCGAGTTGCAGTGAGACTTCGGCGGAGACAGTGCCGCCGACCACAGAATCAACCTGATTCCAGTTCTGAATAACTTGTCCCGACCAATACTCGGATGGCCAGCCCCGGCGTTCGATCTGAGTGTACATACCGGCATTCTTCAGCAGCGCTAAAGGAGTAACGCTCAGCGTTGTAGACCCGCTTACCGGCCCCAGAGTTGCCTGAACTGTTGTGTTCCCAATCCCACTCGCGGTGACATTGCCGGCGTTGTCCACGGTTGCCACCGCCATGCTTGTAGAGGTCCACAACGCGGAGTTCGTCAGGTCCTTCGTCGAGCCGTCGCTGTACGTCCCCGTCGCCGTTAGCTTCAGGCTGAAGCCCACATCAACCGAGTAGTTAGCCGGTGAAATGGCGATCGTCCGAAGATCCACCCGCACGGTTAAAGTTGCTGAGTTGCTGGGCACGCTGCCCGCGCTGTTCGCCACGACAACAGCGAACTTCGCCCCGTCGTCCGCACCCATAGTGGCTGGCGTCGTGTACGTCGCAGAGGTGGCGCCAGCGACGGCTGCCCCGTTCTTGCTCCATTGGTACGAGAGAGGCGCGGTCCCGGTCGCGGTCACGCTGAATGTCGCTGTCGCCGGGGCCGCGACTGCTTGGTTCTGCGGCTGGGAGGTGATCGACGGTGCGAAGACGGGTGGTGGCGACGAATTGCTCCCGCAACCTCCACAACCGCCAGCGACGAAGACCGTGACGCAGACTGCTGCTGTCGCGTCAATGACCGGGAGCCTCACTTGTGCGCGTAATGCGTGATGCGCGCCAGAATGTCTCGACGGCTGTTCGGCACGGTCGAGCTGGCCAGGCCGTCCTGAAAGCCTTTGTCCTCTGCGTTCAGCTTGTCTAGCCTTGTGTTGACCGCCTCCGCCCACTTGTTCATGGCCTCGGCGTTGGGGAAGGTGGCTACGGTGCAGCGCATCGACCCCGGCACCGTCTGGACGTACGGTGCATCCATCCCGTAATACGTGGCATTGCCTTTCTTGAATTGATCTTCAAAGGTCGGCACCAGATATTTCTTGATATTGGCGACGAAGTCCTCGCTCTTGCCGGGCTGCGTCAGCGTGCAGTTCACCCGCAGGTAACCGCCTCCTCCGGAGACCGTGGAGCTGCGGTAGTAGACCGTGCGCATCAACAAGTCTTCATGTTTGGTCGCCGAAATCTGGGCGGGACGCGGGCCGCCTTTGCGAATTTCGTCAAGCACGCGGACGATCCCCGCGAGACTCGTCGATGACCACGATGCTCCGTGCGTCATGCCATCGGGAGTGTGCACGATGGTTTCAAAGTTGGACCAGCTTATCAGCGTTCCATCGCCCATCAGCCGCTCCAAAATCGGATTGACGGTCTTTTCGTTCTCCTCAGCATACTGCGCCCAATTGGCGCGCGGCACCTGGAACTGGCTTACGTACGTGTAAATGGTAGGCTGCGTCTGCTCCATCTGGGGCATCGCTGCCGGCGCGCCAAACACACACAATGCAACCGCGAGCAGAGTCATAGTGCGTCTCAACATAGCTTCCTCCGTGACTGGCCCGGGATTCGCCTGGCGTGGTTAGCTGGAGAAATTCTTCCTCGGCACTCACGAATGAATAGCCAAACATGGTGATGCCGAGTTTCGAGTTGACTCTAATGGGTCCGAAGGAAAGGGCCTGTGCCAGGGTACCGGCCAGCGTGAGAGGAAACCTACCCCCGCGCCGGCCGTCTGTCAAGTAAATCGGCTCGGAAGGCGGTCGCACATTAAGCGTCCCAATTTCGAGCTTCGCGTTTCGAGTTTTGGAATCAGGGCTTGGACGCCGAGGCGTCTTTGGCGGCGTAGACGAATTGGCGGACTTCGGCGCGCTGCTTGTCGAGATCGGCGAGATGCTGCTCGCGAAGCTTTTGATAGACCTGGAACTGTTCCTGGGCGCGATCCTTTTCTCCGCTGCGCACGTACGCCTGACCCAGGCGGTAATGCGCGTCGGCCAAGTCGGAATTCAACTCCAGCGCGCGCTGATATTCGGGAATGGAGTCAGCATACTTGCTCTGCTCGGAATATAAATTGCCCAACTGCAAGTGCGCTTCGGCAAGGGACGGATCGAGCGCAGTGGATTTCTTCAGCAACGCGCCGATTTGCGTCAGGTCGAGATTGGGATCCTGCGCGCGCTTCCCTTTCCACAGACTCATCGCGTAGTAATACTGCGCGCGGCCGTTGCTGGGCTGCTGCAGCGCGAAGCGGTGAAAGCGCGCGATGACCTCTTCGGCTTGGCTGGGCGAGCTGTCGTAAGCGCGAGAGAGGAAAGGATAGACGCGCGGGTCCGCAGGGCTGAGGTCCGCAGCGCGCAACAGAGATTTCACGGCATCGTCGTAGTTGCCGCGCGAGTAGTACGCGATGCCGAGGCCGATCGCCAAACGCGACGAATTGGGATAGCGCTCGGCCGCTTTCTGGAAGATGGCGATGGCAGGGTCGAGTGTGCGGTGCAGCAGCAGTTCGCTGCCCCAATCGAAAAGGTTGCTCTCGCTCGGATCGAGGTGCGCAGCCAATTCGTATTCGTTGGCGGCAGCGATGAACTTGCCGTCTTTTTCTTCGACTTCGCCAAGAAGATTGTGCAGCTCGGCAGAATCCTTTTGCTTCAAGAGATTCTGAAGGAGCTGGCGAGCGTCAGCGAGGCGCGCGGTAACGATGTAGGCGAGCGCCAGGTCGTAGCCGTTGTCGTAAGCGGCCGGCTTGATGCGCTGGGCCTGCTCGAGATAACGCGTGGCAGCCGCGACCCTTCCCGCGCGCACATAGAGTTCGCCAAGATTGTGATTGGCGTCGTAGTTCTGCGGCTCGAGCTCCAGCGCCTTCTTGAACTCGGCTTCGGCTGGCTCGAGCTTTCCCAGCTGCACAAGATTGATCGCGAGATTCATTCGGGCGCTCGCCGAGTCCGGCTTCAGGCGAACCGCCTTCTCCAGGTGCGGGGCGGCTTTGCCGTCCTGAGAAAGCGCGGAATAGGTAAGTCCCAGCAGCTCGTGGAGTTCAAAACTTTCGGGGACGTCGCTGAGAAGGGCTTCCAGCGCTGCAGCGGCCTCTGCAAAGCGACCGGACTCGTATTGAGCCACTGCAGCCTGGAACTGGCGGTCCAAGCGCTCGTTAGAGCCGCTGGCGGCCTCTTGGGCGTGGACACAGGCTCCGAGAGGCAGAAGCGCGAGACAAACCAACCAGAG
This sequence comes from Candidatus Acidiferrum sp., assembly GCA_035602505.1. GTDB lineage: Bacteria > Acidobacteriota > Terriglobia > Acidiferrales > UBA7541 > Acidiferrum. The sequence goes on along the minus strand of DATNMD010000051.1, from coordinate 100,282 downwards.
TCTTAAGATCACGATTTCTGAATTTTAGCACTGGGAACTGAAGCCACGGAGCTTTGAGTTGAAAAAGGAAGAGGCGCTTCTTGCGAAGCGCCTCTTCGATGGAAATTCTATTTAGCTTAGTAATACAGCTTCAATGCGAACTGGATCTGCCGCGGATCGTAAGGAGCATCGCGGGTGGATCCGATTCTGCCGAAGTTGGTCGGGTTGACGAAGTCCAGCGACCCGGAGATGGCCACGACACCGTTGCCGCCGAATCCCGGAGCGTTGAAATTCGGGTGGTTGAAAACGTTGAACATCTCCGTCCGGAACTGCAGGCGGAAGCGCTCGGTAAGCGGGATATCCTTGAACAGCGAGAAATCCAGTCTGTGGAAACCGGGTCCCTCCACTTGGGTCATGCCGCCCAAGGCGTTCAAGCCGGTCGCGGCAACGCATCCTGGAGGCGAATTGGGAGTGGGTACCCCGCCGGCTCCCAACACGCAGGGTTGCGCAAACGCCGCGGGGTTGAGGAACTGGTTCACGTTGTGCGGCCCCGCGTAGGGGTCTTTTCCGGTGAACAGCGCGCCGCAGTTGGTTCCAGAGGTCGTGGCGGTTGGGCACGGAATGGTAATCGGTTGGCCACCTTGCAGCGTGGCGCTCCAGACGGTGCTCCAGCCTCCGACCAACTTGTTCGCGGCGCCACCAACGTTGGACATGTATTTCTTACCCTTGCCAAACGGCAACTCGTAGCTGCCGCTGAAATGGAAGACGTGGCGGATATCGAAAGCGGCCAGGCCGTAATCACCTTGGATTCCGAAGCCGGGAACACTGGGCGCGCGGTAGCCTCGGAGGCTTCCGCCATTGAGCAAGTCCCCAGCATCAGAGCGAACCTTAGACCATGTGTATGTGCCGAGGAAGTTCAAGCCGGCGGCGAACTGCTTTTCGAGCTTGACTTGCAGGCCGTGGTAAGCGCTGCTGCCCTCGGTCGCCGCGTAGCTGGAGCCTCGCCCGAAGTCCTTAAACGGCTTGAAATTGTCGGCATTCGCGCTTGCCGGCAATATCTGGCTGACGTTGTTGGTGCCCGGGAACGACTCCAAGTGGCGCGCCAACGATGTCACGTAGCCTGCTTGAATGGACATGGAAGAACTGAGCTGATATTGAAACGTAAGGTTGGAGCTCATGGAGTACGGCGTGATGTAATTGAATTGAATGCCGCGCAGAGCCAAGCCGCTGGCGTTCACCAGAAGCGGATCGAGCGGTGTGCAGGTGAAGCCTGTCTCTAGAGTTGGGCCCCCGGCACCGGCACCTGCGGCAGTGGGGCAGCCTGCAAACTCCTTAATCGGATGATTGTCATCGGGACGGAAGAACTGGAAGTTGAACTGGAACGGATAGTTCTCGCCAATATTCGGTGAGAAACCGCGATTCTCGAAACCATTGTAGAAGATACCGAAGCCTCCTCGGACGACGAGCTTTGGAGTCACTTGATAGGCGAAGCCGAGGCGCGGCGCAAAGTTGGTTTTCTGAGACCTGCCGAGACCCTTGCCATACTTATCTGTAACAGCCAGAGTAATGCCGTCTTTGGCGAGCAAACTGGTGAAGCCGGTTAGGGGATCCGAAGACAGATTGCCCGCGTTCGGTCCCGGGGGAATGATGTACATCGGAGTGTTATTCGGGGGCCCGCCGGGCACGAAGTTGGCCTGGTTGCCGTGGTGCTCGAGTACCAAGCCGAAAAAGTCCCAACGGACGCCGAGGTTCAGAGTCAGCTTGGGAGTGAGCCTCCAGTCATCATTGATGTAGGTTCCGTAGTAGTTCTTGCCGTTGTCGGTTAGCGAGATGTTGGAGACGAACACAGTGTTTGGACCACCTAGATAGTCCACCGTACCTGCGCCGGTGTGCGCGATCGGCGTGAGTAGGAATTGCGCGATACCAGTGTTGCCGCCCCCCACGTTGGGGATGTCTGTGTAGGGACCGTCAAAGTTAAACTGCCCGCGGGACCAGGGCGGCTGCAGGGTCGAGAACTTGACGTGCTGGAACTCGAAGCCCATCTTGAACGTGTGCTTACTGTAAATCTTAGTGAGGTCGTCGGTGAACTGGAAAGTGGAGCTGACCTCATCGGAAGGCAAGAAGGCGTTGCTGCCCAAGGTGGCTAAGCCGTTAATTCCGAACGCTGGCAGACCGCCATTTTCCTGGAGCTGCGGAATTCCCTTAATGCCAAACTGCCCAGGAATGTCCGTCAGATCGTTGGCGGAAGGCGAAACGCGCGTGGTGTGCAGGTAGCTCAACCCGGCGCGGGCCACGTTGATCAAGGTCGGAGAAAACGTGTGAGTGTAACCGAGAGCACTCTGCTGGGCGTTGGCCGTTTGGTTGCCTTGCTGGAAACCCCCGCCGTCCGCGATCCCGCCGAAAATGCCAGGTATGAATTGCGGGTCATCGACCAGGCTGAAACGGAAGAAGAGCTGGTTCTTCTGGTTGATGTTGAAGTCCATGCGCGCATCAAAGGCATTGCGGTCTTCCTTGAGTTTCGGCGAATTGCCGAAATTATCGACAATGCCCGCACCCGTTGGCAGCGGATAGAGGTTCAAGAGCTTGATGGCGTTGGCGTCCAGACGTCCCGCGAGTATGTGGTTTAAGTTGCAGGCAGCCGCCGTGAAGACGAAGTTTGCCGGCGCAGCTCCGCATGTACCGAAGGGATCACGGACGAATCCACCTGGGACCGCTCGTGTTGTCGACGGGTCTAGGATGGTCCCGATCGGCATAACACGACCCAATGCGTCGGTGTGAGTGCCGGACTGAAACGTAATCAAGTCGGTGAGGTCGGTGTACCCGCTGTTGCGCTCCTTCACCGTCGGGACAGCGCCCGTCAGCACGGTTCCCTGACGACGGCGCAGGCCCTCAAAGTCGGCGAAGTAGAACACCTTGTCCTTGCCGTTGAAAACTTTGGGGATGATTACCGGACCGCCAGAAGAGAAACCGAACTGATTCTGACGAAGAGAGCCCTTCTTAATTCCCCGAGCGTTTTCGAAAAAGTCCGCGGCATCCAGCTTATCGTTGCGGAAGAATTCCCAGGCAGCACCGTGGAAGTTGTTGGTGCCGGACTTGATGGTGGCGTTCAAAACGGCGGCTCCGGACCGGCCGAACTCCGCGCTAAAGTTCGAGGTTTGTACTTTAAATTCTTCGATGGCGTCTACAGGAGGAAGCACGACGAAGTTCGTACCATTCAAAAAGTCCACGGTGTCGGAGTTATTGTCAATGCCATCGAGCAGATAGTTATTCTGCGCCGGACGGAGGCCGTTGGCTGAGAAGGCGCCGCTCGCCGCGTTGCCGCGAGTGTCCGCCTGCGGAGTGTTGACGCCAGCGGAGAGTTGAGCAAGGAAAGTGAAATTGCGGCCGTTCAGCGGCAGGCGATCGACGTTGCGCGAATCCATGACCTGGCCTACGGAAGCGTCCTGGGTCTCGAGGACGGGAACCGTCGATGCTACCTCGACGGTCTCGCTGACTGCGCCCGGTTTCAGCGTGAAGTCAACGACTACATCGGACCCGACGTTGACGACGATATTCTTCTGCGTAATGGTCGAGAACCCTTGAAGGGTGGCGGTGAGCTTGTAGGTGCCGATCCTGACGGGCGTGAACTTGTAACTCCCGTCTGAACCTGTAGTGGTCGAGAGGCTGGCGTTCGTGCCCTCGTTGGTGAGGGTCACGGTGGCGCCATGAACCGACGCGCCCGATGTATCCGAGACGGTGCCCAGGATACTGCCGGTGTCCACCTGCGCGCGAAGCGGGGCCGCGCTGCAGAACAATACGACAAGACTTGCCAGCGTGAGTAACGGCGCCCGACCGAACAATGCAGAAAGAGCTCTTCCGTTCATCGCCTTTCCTCCTAGCCCTCGCGGGCCCAATTCCTGACAAATCCCGGACATCAAGCACCTAAGGCGGCCTAAGCCGCCCTAAAGGCTCCTCGACTCGTATAAATGTTGCGGACCTAGGTCTGATCGAAACGCGCGGCTAGCTGCGCCCCACGACATGAGCGTTTTGAGAATCTCGCACCCCAAGCCCGGCAAATGCATGAAAACCCGTTTACTCCGGATTTACGCACCCAAGCTACTTAACCGCTTAACCTAGTGGGACTGTCTATCTCACAGGTCTTTCGATGTTGTCAAGCGTTTTTTTTCATCTATACTGCAAGCCGCTTGCCCCGACGTAGGGGATTCGATCGGAGTCACTTGCCTCGCTGAGAACTTCGGCTTATGGGCCTAACCATTCGCGATGTTGCAAAGGCCGCGGGAGTATCCACCGCCACGGTCTCCAACGTGTTGAACAAAACCGGCAAAGTGGGCCCGCGTACGCATAGCCTGGTGCTTTCGGCGGTCAAGCGCCTCGGATATTTTCCCGACGTTCACGCACGCCACTTGGCCTCGCGCGAAAGCCGCACGCTGGGCATCATCGTCTCCGACATCGAGAATCCGTTCTTCCCGGAAGTGATCAAGAGCTTCGAGACGCGCGCGCGCGAGCTTGGGTATGACGCGATTCTCAGCGACACCAACTATGATCCGCGCAGAACGCGCGAGGCCGCCGAGCGAATGATGGAGCACAAAGTACGCGGCGTGGCGGTGATGACCTCGGAGATCAGCTTGCGCGTGATCCACGAACTGGCGCGGCGAAGAATTGCCGTGACCTTTCTCGATCTTGCTCCCGTGCGCAAATACGTCAGCAATCTGCGCATCGACTACCATTCCGGAATACAGCAGATCGTTGAGTACCTCCACAAACACGGACACCGGCGCATCGCCTTTGTCGCCGGAAGACCGCGACTGAGGTCCAACGTTGTGCGCTTGCAGTCCTACGAAAAGTGTATGAGGGCTTTAGGACTTGAGCCCGGGCCAGTGCTGCTGGGCGATTTGCGCTTCGAAGGCGGCTTGAGCGCCGGTCTGGCGATCGCACAGCTCAATCCCAGGCCCACGGCGGTGATGGCGGTGAACGATCTCACCGCCGTCGGAGTCATCAAGGGCCTGATGAACGCCGGCTGCCGCGTCCCAGAGGACATTTCGGTGACCGGCTTCGACAAGACGCGCCTCGCTGAATACAGCAACCCTTCGATTACTACGGTGGACATTCATCGCGACATGCTCGGCCAAATGGCCGCCGACGCACTGCACGAACTTTCCCGCTCCGCAAACCCTCAGGGACGCGAATACCAGATTACCGCCGAGCTGGTCCCCGGCAATTCCTCCGGGCCGGCCCCCATCGATCCTTAGGGTTTTGGATCGGCCCTGTCAGAGTGCTAGCATGCGAGCGGGTGGTGGCACGGCACTTCCGGATGGCGCGTCACAAAGACGAAAAGCACATTTCGCGTCGAACCTTCCTTCGGGGAATGCGCTGGGCTCCCATGCTTTTCGTTCCCGCGCCGATGCGCGCTCTGCCTTTCGGCGCGGGAATTGCTGCTTCTCCGCGAGCGATTCCCGCCTTTCCCTTCGCTGATTTTCGACTGACACCTCATTACCCCACGAAATCTCCTCTTGACGATGTTCTTCGCCTTGTTGCGACTGGCGCGGACGAGTTCGTTACCGAAAAATACGCGTTTGAAATCGCGCGGCTCCTCAACGATTGGAGCAGTGCTCTCAACACAGCTCCGCCCGCGCTCAGCGTGCTCGCAAATTTTCTTGACGTTTCGCTCGAAGCGACTCCCCTCGCACAGCCGCAAGAAAGCAGCGTGCGCTCGGGCGGCGGCATCGAGGTCACGCGCCGGCGCTTTACCGCTAATCCAACGAAGGGCCGCGAGCGGTTCCTCGATCAAGTGAAGGACTACCTCGCACCTTTCGCGCACGTAGAGACCGCGGAGTTCGAAATCACTGGCGTCAAAGAAGTTGCCAACTCCCCGCTCACCGTGCAAACCGAGATTCGCTACGACCTCGTCGGCACGCGCGCCGATGGCGCCCGCGAAGAGCGCATCGGAAATTGGTCGACGCGGTGGACTCGCGCCGATTCCAACGCATGGCGCGTGCTGCGTTGGGAGGCAACCTCAGAAACCGTGAGCCGCGCGCGCGGGCCGATTTTCGTCGACGTGACGGCGCAAGCCCTCGGCCAAACGGACTCGTACCGAAATCAGATGCTCCGCGGGGTCGACCACTGGCGGACCGTCCTCGACGGGGCTTGCGGCATCGACGTGTACGGCAACAACGGCCTCGCCGTGGGCGACGTCGACAACGACGGCTTCGACGACCTCTTCGTCTGCCAGCCGGCGGGACTCCCCAATCGCCTTTATCGCAATCGCGGCGACGGGACATTCGACGACGTCACTGAAAAAGCCGGCGTCGGCGTGCTCGACGCCACCGCGTGCGCGCTGTTTGCCGATTTCGAAAACAAAGGCGTACAGGATCTCCTTGTCGTTTGCGGAAGCGGCCCTCTTCTCTTTCTCAACGACGGCCGCGGAAACTTTTCGTTCAAACGCGACGCTTTTCAATTCGCGCGTCCGCCGCAAGGCACGTTCACCCACGCCGCCCTCGCGGACTACGATGGCGACGGCCGCCTCGACATCTATTTCTGTCTCTACAGCTACTATCTCGGCCTAGACCAGTATCACTACCCCGCTCCCTACTTTGACGCGCGCAACGGGCCGCCCAATTTTCTGCTGCACAACGAAGGCAACGCCACTTTCCGCGATCGCACGGAAGCAGCCGGGCTGAACGTTGACAACGACCGCTACAGCTTTGCCTGCGCCTGGGCCGACTACAACGCCGACGGCCACCCCGATCTGTACGTCGCCAACGATTTCGGCCGGAGCAATCTCTACCGCAATAATGGCGACGGGACCTTCACGTCTGTCTCAACGCACGCCGGCGTGGAAGATCCCGGCGCGGGCATGAGCGCGGCCTGGTTCGATTACGACAATGACGGCAACCAGGACGTGTACGTCTCTAATATGTGGTCGGCTGCGGGCATTCGAATTTCTGAGCAGGAACGCTTTCACCTGGGCGAACCTGAAGACGTTCGCGCCCTTTATCGCCGACACGCGCGCGGCAATTCGCTCTATCGGAATCTTGGGAATGGGAAATTTCAAAACGTCGGCGAGAAAGCCGGCGTTGAGATGGGGCGTTGGGCGTGGTCTTCCGATGCCTGGGATTTCGACCACGACGGGTATCTGGACCTCTACATCGCGAACGGGTACATTTCCGGGCCGGAACCTCCGCGCGGCGTCATCGGAGATATTTCCAGTTTCTTCTGGCGCCAGGTGGTCGGCAAATCTCCGCAGAATTCCCTTCCCTCGGCAAGATACGAGCAAGGTTGGAATGCTATTAACGAGCTGATCCGCTCGGACGCGACCTGGAACGGCTACGAGCGAAACGTTTTCTACGCCAACAATCGCGACGGCACATTTTCGGAAGTATCCGGCGCACTCGGATTGGATTTTCCCGACGATTGCCGCGCTTTCGCGCTCGCGGATCTGGACCACGATGGACGTCTCGAAATAATTCTCAAGAATCGCAACGCGCCACAAATTCGAGTCCTGCGCAACGCAATGAAAGAGCTCGGCCAGTCCGTCTCGTTCCGATTGCGCGGCACAAGAAGCAACCGCGACGCCATCGGCGCCTCGATCACCGTCCAAGCTGGAGCTCACCGTCAAACGAAATTCGTACTGGCAGGTTCCGGCTTTTTGTCGCAGCACAGCAAAGAGCTCTTTTTCGGTGTGGGCAAAACCGAGGGCGCTGTTCACGCGAGCATCCGCTGGCCCAGCGGCCTCATGCAAACCTTCGCGCGCGTCCCGGTGAATCGCCGCGTCGAGATTCAGGAGGGCTCGCAGGATTTTGCGGCGAAGTCCTTCGCGGCTTCACCGTCGGCTTATGCTCAACCGAGCGAACCCATCAAGCCCGAGGCCTTGCCGCCTTCGTCGGAAACGTGGCTCATCGAACCCCTGCACGCGCCGGACTTTTCTCTCCCGGATTTAGAGGGCCGAGCCGTGAACCTTGGGGCGCTTCGGGGAAGTCCGATGCTGTTGCATTTTTGGGCGGCGACAGCACCGGCGTGCGGCGAACAATTGCGCCTGTTTCAACGCAGCCATGAAACTCTCGCGTCACACGGGCTCCGCATCATCGCAATCAACGTTGACGAGGACAACGATGCGGCGGCAGCGCGCTCCTTTGCCGCCAAAGAAAACCTATCCTTCCCTACCCTGCGGGCCACGCCAGAAATCGCGGGCATCTACAATATTCTTTATCGCTACCTGTTCGATCGCCGCCGCGATCTCGCCTTGCCAACTTCTTTCCTAATAGACCGCGAAGGAATGATTGTCAAGGTGTACCAGGGCGTCGTGACAGTCGGACGCCTAGTGGATGATCTGCAATCGCTCCTGCGGACTCCGGAGGCACGAACGCGCAACGCGCTGCCCTTCGCGGGAGCGCTCTACGAAAAGGGCGCGTTCCGGCGCAACGACTTCACCTACGGCGTGGCGTTGTTCCAGCGCGGCTATCTCGACCAAGCTGCGGCATCCTTCCAACAAGTCATCGCTGCCAAGCCGAACGAGCCCGAGGCTTATTACAACCTGGGCACGCTTTACCTTCACAAGAACGCTTTCACGGAGGCGCGCCAATATCTCGAGCGAACCGTCAAGCTGCGCCCGAACTATCCGGAAGCTTGGAACAATCTCGGAATGATTGCGGCGCAGCAAGGGCAGTCCGACGATGCCATCCGCAATTTCAAACAATCGCTGCTCCTGCGGCCCGACTACGCCATCGCGTTGCTAAATCTCGGGAACGTCTACCGCCGCCAAGGAAATTTCAGTGAAGCGGAAAAGCTCCTCAAGCGCGCGCTCGAACTCGAACCGGAAAATCCGGAAGTCCACTACAACCTCGGCATGCTCTACGCGCGCCAAAAGCAGCTACCACTCGCGTCGGAATACCTGCAGCGTGCGATCAGCCTGCGCCCCGATTATCCAGACGCGCTCAACAATCTCGGCGTATTTTTTGTGCGCGAGGAGCGATATCCCGAAGCCGAAGAAAAATTCAAGGCTTGCATCCGTGTGGCGCCGAACTTTGACCAGGCCTATCTCAATCTTGCGCGCCTCTACGTGATCCTCAAAGAAAAAGACAAAGCGCGAGAGGTGCTGCAAGCCCTGCTGCAACAGCAGCCACAGCACAAGATGGCTCAGCAGGCGCTGGAGATGCTAAATTGAGTTTTCGACAATAATCAGCGCGCAGATGGAGGAGTTGTCGGCGATGGCTTTTGATTCCGCATTGCAACGAAAACTCGCGAGCGTCGCGTCGTGGGTAATTCTTGCGCTATCGATGATTTCCTCTTGCGCTGCAGCACACGCTGCGCAGCAACCGGCCGCAAAGCGGAGCGCTCCTAAGCAACTCGCAAAGGCGGTGTCGCCGCTCCTCGCCGAAGCGGAAGGGCTGCTCCGCGAAGGCCGCATAGCCGAGGCCAAAACAAAAATCCGGGAAGAGCTGCAACGAAATCCCGCGAACGCCGAAGGCTACAATCTGCTTGGGGTTATATACGTTAGCGAAAAAGATTATGCCGGCGCCCTCGAAGCTTTCCAGCAAGCCGTCAAGCTTGAGCCCAACTCCACTCGCACGCGCAACAGCATCGGCAATGTGTACGTCGCGCAGGGAAAGCTCGACCTTGCCGAGCAGGAGTTCCGGAGCGTCCTTCGTCTCGCGCCAGCGAACCGCGACGCGAACTACAACCTCGGCCTGGTGCTCTTGGCGCAGGGCTCGCCAGCCAAGGCAATCATTCATTTTCAGCGCGTGCGGCCCGCGAATCTCGAAGCCCGATTCAACCTGACGCGCGCATACCTTCAGGCCGGCAGGACCGCCGAAGGCTTGAAGTCGGCGACGGAGCTCTCCAACGAAAACAAGGACGACGTGCAGCTTCATTTCACGCTGGGCGTTTTGCTGGCTTCGGAAAAACAGTATCGCGCCGCGCAGCGCGAACTCGAACAAGCCAACGCGCTGCAGCCGGAAACGCTGGAGATTCTCTACAACTTGGGCCAGGCCTATCTACGCACCGGTGAATACGCCAAGGCCGAATTGGCGTTGAACCGCGCGCTGAAGCTGAAGCCGGATTCGCCGGACACGCTTTACCAGCTGGCGCAGGTTTATGCCGACCAGAAAAAGGCGGTCGACGCTTTGGATCTCCTTGTACGCGCGCACAAGCTGGCCCCGCAAAATGCCGACATCATTTTCCTCTTGGCGCGTGTCAGCATGAGCCAGAATTATTTCGAAGACGCCATTCCACTGCTCGAATCTGGTTTGCAAGTCGCTCCGAAGCGCGCCGACCTCCACGCCGCCCTCGGCGAAAGCTATTTCATGTCCGGCAAAGCGGAGAAAGCCATTGAGGAGTTCAAGGCGCTGATTGCGCTGGACCCCTCGGCTCGCTCGTACGCATTCATGGGCCTCTCGTACCGTCATCTCGGGCGCTTCGACGAAGCGAAAAAATATTTCCAGCAAGGACTGAACCTCGATCGTCGCAACGCTTCCTGCCTTTTCAACATGGGCTACATCGAAGAGCGGCAAGGAAATCACGCCGCGGCCGAAACCTTTTTTCAGGAGGCGCTGAAGTCCAACCCTGATTTTTCCGAGGCTCTGCTGGAGCTGGCGAACCTGCGCGTGGCCAGCAAGAAACTCGAAGAGGCCGCGGAGTTACTGCGCCGATACGTAAAAGTAAGCCGCGACCCCGCCTCCGGCTACTACAAGCTCGCCATGGTCGAGCGCAGCCTGCACCAAACGGAAGCGGCGCAGCGCGATTTGAATGTCTTTCAAACACTCTCAAAGGACGCCTCCACTGGCCCCTATCCCTACCAGCACCTTTTCGATTATCTCGACAACCGCTCGACTCTAACCGCGCGCGAGCGCACGCAACTCGACTTGACGCAACTGACCGAGCAAGTCCAAAAACATCCCGACCAGCCGCAAGATCTCTACCTGCTTGCCGAAACGTACCTGAAACTTGGGAAAACGGAAGACGCCCGCAAGACCATCGCACAGCTCGACCAGCTTAGCGCCAACGATTACCGCACCCAGACGGGAATCGGCGTTCTGCTCGCCCGCTATCGCTTGTACGACGAAGCCATCCAGCATTTTCAGTCGGCGCTGCGCGCGAACCCTGATTCGGACGATGTGAAGTTTGACCTCGCCGACGCCTATTTCCGCAAAGGCCTCTACTCGCAAGCACTCGAAGCCGTGCAGCAAGTTTCCGTTGCAGGTCAGCAGGACGATGCCTACCTCGCTTTGCTCGGAGACATCCAAGCCCATCTCGGCGACACTGCGCGCGCTACCGAGATTTTCCGCGACGCCATTCGCCGCAACCCCGATAACGATCAGTATTATCTTTCGCTCACTTTGGTACAGCTGCGCAGCAACGATGTGCGCGGCGCATCGGAAACTTTGCAGCAAGGTTTGGCGCGCATCCCCGGCTCCGGGAAAATTCTGTGGGGCTTGGGCCTCATTTCTGTCCTAGAAGGCAACACGGCGCAAGCTGCCGACCGCCTCGAACGCGCCGTGGAACTATTGCCGGAATGGGCCGGCAGCTATTCCACGCTCGGCGTTTTCTACTACCAAACCGGGCAGATCGAAAAAGCCCGCGAAGTCCTCAACCGCTTCAAGGGCAGCAACGCCGCCGGCGCCCTCGACGTAAACCGCATCGAAGAAGCCCTCTCCCGCGCCCCCGCGCAATCCGCCTCCGCACGCGAACCCATGCCGATGGTGGCGCGCCAGCAATTACTCCAGCTCGCGTTATCGCTCGCCGAGAGGACACTCTAACTCCGACTCAGCTTTTTCGTTGTGGCATAATATGCCCGCAAGGGCCTGAGACTTCGGGGAAACCATGCAGACAGAAGTGACGCCCACGCCAAGGACTCTTACGCGGCGCTACTACACCGACCCACAGGTTTTCAGTGACGAGATCGACCGCTTTATGCGCAGACGTAGGTGTATGCAGGCCGCGAAAGCGAAATTCCGCGTCACGGCGACTACGTTCTGCGTGAGATTGCCGGCGAGAGCATCATTGTCACGCGGGAGTCGAGCGGCCGCGTTCAGGCTTTTTTCAATGTTTGCCGCCACCGCGGCACGCGCATCTGCGCAGCCTCGGAAGGTCACTTCGAAGGCCGCATCCAATGCCCTTACCACGGCTGGACGTACGCGCTCGATGGACGGCTCTTGGGCGCAACACACATGCAGGAGGCGAATTTTTGTCGCGAGGACTATCCGCTTAACCGCGTGCACGCGGATTTGTGGGACGGCCATTTTTTCTTAAATCTGAGCGCCAACCCCGAGCCACTCATGGATCAGTTGGCCTCGCTGCCGCGGAAATTTGCTCCCTGGTGCATGCAAGATCTGCGCCTGCAAAAACGCATCATCTACTACTCTCACGCGATGAACCTGCGGCCTCTTTGGTATGCACGACCACCTGAAGTGAAGCTTACCACGCCGGTGGCAGTATTCACCTTATTACTGAACCGTTAAAGAAATGAAGTGCTCCACCGATATAAAAACGAGAAGAGCCGGAGGCTCGTTACAACCCTTGACAATGACCGTTTTCCCGATAGACTCCCCGGTCGGCGACCGCACGCAGTTCTCCTGCCCTCGCCATTAAGCGAGCAAGTCCGGTTTGTCCCAGCCGCGACTCAGATCCGAGTGGTTGTGTGTTCATAGCGATGGAAAAAGGGGTGGATGATCCATGAAACGTTACCTCGAAATGATTATTGCTTTCCTACTATTGTTCGCCGTCGTCGGTGTACGTGCACAAGATTCCCAAAATTCAGATGAAGCGGTCGGCCAAAAAAGAGACAAAGCGGTCAACAAATTGTACGTGGTGCAAATGAGCAAAGCACCGGCGGTGGACTATAGGGGCGACGTGCCGGGGCTGAGGGCCACGAAACCAGCCGCTGGACAAAAGTTCACTCGCGCCAATCCAGATGTCGATGCTTATGCGGCACACCTGGACGGCGATCACGACCGGGCGGTGAGGGCAGCGGGGGGACGGAAAGTCTATGATTACCACTATACGTTCAACGGTTTTGCGGCGGAGTTGACGCCGGCTCAGGCAGAAGCTCTGAGGAGTCAGCCGGGCGTTGTCTCGGTTGTGAAGGACGAACTGCAGTTCGCGGACACGTCTTCAACCCCAACGTTCTTGGGCCTGGACACGCCGGGCACGGGCCTGTGGGCTCACCTCGGAGGTTTCAGCCACGCGGGCGAGGACATCATCATCGGCGTAGTGGATTCGGGTGTCTGGCCGGAGGGACTGAGCGTCTCGGATCGTCCGGGCGACAATTACGGCCAAGGTCAGCACAACTTGAACTGGCATGGACAGTGCAATGCTGGAGAGCAGTTCCCGCAATCAAAGTGCAAAGAGAAGCTGATCGGTGCCGCCTGGTTCAACGCCGCGTGGGGCGGTGATGCGGCGCTCAAGGCTCTGCGGCCCTGGGAGTTCATGTCCGCACGCGACTACAACGGCCACGGTTCGCATACGTCGTCTACGGCCGGCGGCAATCATGGCGTGCAGGGCACCGGAGCGGCGGCGGTATTTGGTCCGATGAGCGGCATGGCTCCGCGAGCGCGCATCGCGATGTATAAGGCATTGTGGTCCACAAAAGATGCCTCCACGGCGAGCGGTTTTACGTCGGACTTGGTGGCGGCAATCGATCAAGCTGTTGCCGACGGGGTAGATGTAATCAACTATTCGATCAGTGGAACGCTGACGAACTTTCTTGATCCGGCGGAGATTGCGTTTTTGAACGCCGCCAATGCGGGAGTTTTTGTGGCGGCGTCAGCGGGCAACAGCGGCCCGACTAGCGCGACGGTGGCACACCCTAGTCCGTGGATCACGACGGTTGCAGCCGGTACACACAATCGCGACGGTAGAGGCTCTGTAAATCTGGGAGGCACCACGTTCAACGGCGCTTCTCTGGCAAATGCGGTGGGACCGGTGGCGTTGATCGACGCAACCGCGGCGGGATTGGCGGGAGCGGATGCTACTGCGGTGAGGCTGTGTTTCGCTGCGATTGACAACCTGGTCGGTGCCAGTCAGACACCCACACCGGTACTGGATCCGGCTAAAGTCGCCGGGAAGATCGTTGTCTGCGACCGCGGCGTAAATGCCCGGGTCAACAAGAGCCTTGCCGTCAAAGAAGCGGGAGGGGCGGGCATGATACTCCTGAACGTCACGCCGAACTCGCTCAACGCGGACTTCCATTTCGTTCCCACGGTGCATCTGGCGGATACCGACCGCGCGGCCGTGAAGGCATACGCGGCGACCGCCGGCCCCACGGGGACGATCAATAAGGCGCAACTTGTATTCAACGTTCCCGCGCCGTTTACCGCGTCTTTTTCCTCACGCGGGCCGCTGCGCGCGGGTAATGGCAACCTGCTGAAGCCGGACGTGATCGCTCCGGGGCAGGACATCGTGGCGGCTGTGGCGCCTCCGGGAAATGCCGGTCAACTGTTCAACGTGTACAGCGGCACGTCAATGTCGAGCCCGCACGTGGCTGGACTGGCGGCGCTGATCAAGCAGCGGCATCCGGACTGGACGCCGATGATGATCAAGTCAGCGCTGATGACAACTGGCACGGACATCCTCGACGGACCGAACACAAATCCGTTGGTGATCTTCCGCCAGGGAGCAGGACACGTTGCGCCAAACAGCGCTGCTGATCCGGGGCTGGTCTACGATTCCAACCTGAACGATTGGCTGGCATTCCTGTGCGGCACGACCACAGGCGTGAACCCGGCGACTTGTAATGCGCTCTCGGGCGCCGGCTACACCCTGGACCCGAGTGGCTTGAATGGAGCCTCCATTGCGATTGGGGCAATGCCAGGCATCCAGACGGTAACGCGCCGAGTAACCAATGTGGGGCGGCAAAACGCAACCTATACCGCCGCCGTCGGCGGCATGGCCGGCTTCAACGTGAACGTCAGCCCTTCCTCTCTGACCTTGAACCCGGGACAAACGAAAACCTTCAACGTGACCTTCACCAGGACAACGGCAGCGTTGAATGCGTACACCGGCGGTCAGCTGAGCTGGACCGACGGCACGCACAACGTCCGCAGCCCACTCGTGGTGCGGCCAGTAGCCCTGGCGGCTCCGGCGGAGGTGTCCGGTACAGGTGGGGCGATCAACTACAACGTGAAGTTCGGGTATGACGGAGCGTTCGCGGCGGCAGCCCGAGGTCTGATTCCTGCCGCGACCGCGAACAGTAGCGTCAATCAAGATCCTGGGCAGTCGTTCGCGCCCGGAGGAACTGGCGTCACGGCGATTCCGGTTACCATTCAAGCCGGAACCACGTACGCGCGGTTCTCATTGTTTGATGCCAATGTCACACCCGCGAGCGACCTGGACCTGTATGTTTACAAAGGGGCAGTGCGGGTTGGCGCCAGCGCCGGCGGCACAGCAAACGAAGAAGTCGACCTGCTCAACCCGGCAGCGGGCACAGACTATATAGTCTACGTGCACGGCTTTAACACCCCGGGTGGAGTGGCAAACTTCACGCTGTTTTCCTGGCTGCTGGGCTCGGCCAATGCGGGGAACATGACGGTCGGCGCTCCCAGTACAGCAGTTCTCGGCGGCTCAGGTGCTATTCAGCTCGGCTTCAACGGTTTGGCTCCTGCAACTAAGTACTTAGGGTCGGTCGCATACTCCGGCAACGTTACAGGCTTTCCGAACCCGACCGTAGTCCGCGTGGACACGCCGTAGGCCTTCCGCTCGCAGGGAATAGCGAGTCCTAGAGCCAGATCAACGGGCGCGGTCGCGGAAGCGGTCGCGCCCGATCTTTGCGTGTGCGAAACCTCCGTCCCGAAAGACGAATGGCAACCTTTTCTGCTGCTCTCCGATTTTTTGACAGGAGACCTCATGAAAATGGATAGTGGTTGCACGCCTTTATGTCCTGCAGGTCTGTGCTATCAGCATTCATCGAAGCTTTCGCTAACGGATTACTTTTGTGCGGAAAGTCGGCAACTCAGGAGCTAAACCGCTCAGGAACGCGAAACTTCCCGTTGAGCACCTTCAGCCCCGGCGCTAGAATGCGTAATCTGATCGGAATACTCTAGAAATCTGTGAGCCAACGTGCTCGTATGGAAAGAATGTTGTCTACACACTCCGGGGCAGCGGGAACAAATTGAAAATAGTTAGAGGACCCGTTCTTGGCCTCGGAATCAAACTCGGCGCAATTCTTGCGCTGACAACTGTACTGGGCACGGCCACGCATTTGCTCCTATTCGCTGGCCAAGCTCCAAAGCCGCAGCAAGCTGCCATCCCCGTCCGATATACAGATGTTCGCAAAGAGGCGGGAATCACATTCCTTCAGGACGCCACGCAAACCGAAGAAAAATACTATCTGGAGACGATGGGCACTGGCGTGGCCTGGCTCGACTACGACCAGGACGGCTTGATCGATGTGTTCTTCGTCCAATCAGCCGCCACGGACATTTACAAGCCCCCGCGCCCTTTGCGCTCCGCGCTGTACCACAACAATGGCGACGGCACATTCACCGATGTCACCGAAAAAGCCGGCGTTGGCGGCGAAGGACATTACGGCCAGGGCGTGGCCGTCGGCGATTACGACAATGATGGCTATCCCGATCTCTATGTCACCGGCTATAGCCGCGCCATCCTTTATCACAACAATCATGACGGCACTTTCACCGACGTCACCGCCAAGGCCGTTGTAGCCGACGAAGGCGGATGGTCCACCAGCGCGGGATGGTTTGACTACGACAAAGACGGCTGGCTCGATCTCGTAGTCACCAATTACATTGAGTGGAGCCCGAAAAATAATCTTTGGTGCGGCGAACATCGTCCCGGTTACCGTTCCTACTGCCATCCCGGAAATTACAAAGGCCAGAAAACCAAGCTGTATCACAACAATCATGACGGCACGTTCACCGATGTGAGCGACGCCTCAGGAGTTGGCAAACCCGAATCCAAAGGCATGGGCGTGGTCCTCGCCGACTTCAACAATGACGGCTGGCCGGATATCGCCATCGCCAACGATTCGTGGCCGAATTTTCTCTTCCTCAACAAGCACGACGGCACGTTTCAGGATGTCTCGCTCGTTTCGGGAATCGCTGCGAGCGAGGATGGCCGCTACGAAGCGGGCATGGGCATCGACGCCGCGGACGTCGACGGTGACGGCTGGCAGGACGTCTACATCACGCACCTCGATTTCGAATTGAATCGTCTCTATCACAATAATCAGAACGGAACGTTCGACGACTACACCTATCGCTCCGGCATCGGCAACAAAGCGATCTTGCTGAGCGGCGTCTCGATGAAGTTTTTGGACTACGACAACGACGGCTGGCCCGACGTCCTGCAACTGAATGGCGCCATGCTGGACAATGTGCAGCTCTATCACGGCGAAGTCTCTTACAAGGAGCCTCTGCTGATGTTCCGCAACCTAGGCAAAGGCCAGTTCGAAAAGGTATCGGATTCGCTGGGTCCAGACTTCATGCGCCCCATCGCTGGCCGCGGCCTGGCCACGGCCGATTACGATAACGACGGAGACATCGATATCGCCACCAACAATCGCGGCGATTATCCCTCGCTGCTGCGCAACGATGGCGGCAACGCCAATCACTGGCTGGAGATTCTGCTCATCGGAACAAAATCCAATCGCGACGGCGTCGGCGCTTCGCTAAAGCTGACCTCCGAAGGGATTTCGCGTGCCGAGCAGGCGAAAGGCGGCATGAGCTATATGTCCGCAAGCGACCCGCGCATTTTCTTTGGGCTTGGCAAGCGCACAAAAATCGATTCATTGGAAATTACCTGGCCGAGCGGTTTAGAGGAAAAACTAACCAACGTGCCCATCGATAAAATCATCGCGGTAAAGGAAGGCGCGGGAATCGTGCCGCGCAAGTTCCCCAAAATTCCGCCGAAGACGGCGAGCCAATGAAATTACCGCGTCGAAGTTTTCTCGGCTCCTCCGCACTCGTTCTCGGCAGCACACTGCTGGACGCCCTCGCTACTCCTCTTTGGAAATGGAAACGCAGCGCCCTGCTCGAAGCGGCGACCGTTTCGAATCCAACAGCAGCGTCGCCGGTCACTTTCGTGGACGTAGCAAAAGAAGCCGGGCTGAATTCTCCAAACGTTTGGGGCGGTGTCGATCACAAGCGCTACATCATCGAAGCCAAAGGCAGCGGCCTCGCGTTTTTTGATTACGATCGAGACGGCTGGCTCGATATTTATTTGACCAACGGAACGCGCCTCGACGCCAAGTGGCCGGAAGGAAAAGCGCCGACTTCGCATCTCTACAAAAATAATCGCGACGGCACATTTACCGACGTGACCGAGAAATCCGGACTCGCGCGCACCGGCTGGCAGACCGGCGTATGCGTCGGAGATTACGACAACGACGGCTGGGACGATCTCTTCTGCTGCTTCTGGGGCCACAACATTTTATTTCACAACAATGGCAACGGCACCTTCACGGATGTGACGCGTAAGGCCGGCGTGTACGACGAACAATTCCGCTGGGGTGCGGGCTGCACATTTCTCGATTACGATCGCGACGGTCATCTCGATCTGTTCGTCTGCAATTACATTCGCCTTGATCCGGAAAAAGCTCCTTCTCCCACGGATCCTCTCTGCCAGTGGAAAGGAATTCCGGTGATGTGCGGGCCGCGCGGAATGCCTGGTGATACCAACGTTCTTTATCACAACAACGGCGACGGAACCTTCACTGACGTTTCTGAAAAATCCGGCATTCTCAAGCCGGGGCCGAAATATTCCATCACTGCTGTGTCGTACGATTTCGACAACGACGGCTGGCCGGATATTTATGTCGCCGTGGATTCGCAGCCGAGCATTTTATTTCGCAACAATCATGACGGCACGTTCACAGATGTTGCGGTGATCGCCGGCGTGGCGTACAGCGAAAACGGACACGAGCAAGCCGGCATGGGCATCGGCGTTGCCGATTACGATTGCGACGGCTGGTTCGATATTGTCAAAACTAATTTTGCCGACGACACTTGCAATCTTTACCACAACAACGGCGACGGAACTTTCAGCGACGTTACATTTGCGTCGGGCATCGGAATCAACAATCAATACGTCGCATGGGGCTGCGGCTTCCTCGATTACGACAACGACGGCTGGCCGGACATTATGCAAATCAACGGGCACGTGTATCCCGAAATTGACGGCCAAAATATCGGCCAAACATTCAAGAACCCGCGTCTGGTGTACAAAAATCTCGGCAAAGGACAATTCAAAGATGTGTCCGCGGAAATGGGCCCGGGCATTACAGAGCGCTTTTCCAGCCGCGGCGCGGCCTTTGGCGATTACGACAACGACGGCGACATCGACGCGCTGGTTCTAAATATGAATGACCTTCCTTCCCTGCTGCGCAACGATGGCGGCAACAAGCAAAACTGGATCAAGATTAAATTGATTGGCACGAAGTGCAATCGCACTGCGATTGGGGCGCGTGTGCGCGTAGTTACCGGCACGCACGCGCAGATGGATGAAGTGCATAGCGGATCGAGCGTGATGTCGCAGAGCGATTTGCGGCTGCACTTCGGCGTCGGAAAAGCGCAGACGATTGATGTGATCGAAGTGAAATGGCCAACGACGCAAAAAGTCGAGCGGTTCACGGCCGTGAAGGCCAATCAAATTCTCACCATTCGCGAAGGCAGCGGCATTGTTTCTTTGGCTGCGCCCAAATTGAAGTGACCTCTTAGTCCTCGCCGTTTTCATCTTTGCTTCTCAGGGCTCGGGGCAGAGGCTTGCGGCTGATCCTTCAGGATAATCAGGAATTGGCGGATTTCGCGGCGCTGCTGTTCGACTGCGGCGGTTTCTGTTTTGTCCGCTTGCCTGTAGAGTTGCAATTCCTGCTCTGACTTCTCTTGCTCGCCGGTTCGTCTATATGCTAGCGCGAGGCGGTAATGGGCTTCCCCGGATTGTGGATTCACTTCGATAGCTTTTTTGTACATGTCGATAGCCTGCGCGACATTGGCGCGCGCGGCATGGACCATCCCTAATTGCACGTAGGCTTCATCGAGCTTTGGGTCGGCAGCGATGGATTCTCGCAGAAGCGTTTCGGTTTTCTGCAGGTATTGGGGATTCTCGTTTTGTTGCGCGCGTTTCCAAAGCGACACGGCAAAGTAATAATTTGCGAGTGCGTTTCCTGGTTGGTCGTGCGCGAAGCGCGCGAGCTTTTCCGCGGCGCAGGGCAGCGGGTCTGGCGCGGCCTTTTCCATTTTGCCGAGGAAAAGATAGGGAGTGGGATCGGCGGGTTGCAAATCGGAGGCTTCGCAGAGGCGACGCGCGGCATTGGCGTATTCGCCGCCGGCATAAAGAGCGGCGCCGAGACCGGCAAGCATTCGCGCTGATTTGGGATGCGCGGTAGTTCCCTTCTCGAAAACTTCGCCGGCTGGTTTGATGGCTCGGTGGAGGAGCAGCTCCGTGCCCCAGGCGAAATAGTTTTGCTCGCTAGGATTCAGGCGAACGGCTTGTTCGTATTCGCGGACGGCGGCGAGAGGATCGCCGGAAGCTTCGGCGCGATCGCCTGCCAAACGATGCGAGTCTGCCGCGCGCGCTGACTCGGATGCGCTTGGGGAGGCTTCGCCCGTCTCGGCAGATTTCAGCGTGGCGGTTTCCTTGGCGAGCGATTCGCTGGTGCGCAATTTCGTGTCGGAGCCATGTCCGCCAACGTTGGTCCAGTCGGTGACGCCGGCTACGGTGAAGCTGGGCTTGTCGTCGAATTCCATTGCTGCGGAGGTTGAGCCGGACTTCGTGGTCGCGGGAGGCGGCGAGTGGTTTGCTTGCGGCGTTTCCAGGACCAAGTCGACTTGTTTTCTTTCTCCCAGGGAGAGAAGCAGCGATGCAGAAGCAGGCGCGCGCATTCCGGCTTTTTCTGCTCTGACGGTGTAGGTGCCAGGGCGCAGAGCCAAAAAAGAGAAGGTGCCGTCGGCTTTCGTTTTCGTCTCGACGGAAGCCGCAGTGGCTTTTTCTTCAAAGAAGACGGAGGCGTCTGCGACGGGATTGCCGGGGGAGTCGCGCACGGTACCGGACACGGTGATCACCGGGCGCGTCTCGGCTGCGGGAGTCTGCGCGAGGGTTTTCACCGCTGGTAGGATCAGGAGCAGAATGCCAGCCGCGCAGCGCAGCATCCGCGTGCGATGCATTTGCAAGTGGCTCATCGGTGGCATTTTACGCTCGCGATGGCGCCTTGCAAGGAGGGTTTGGTGATGGGCTCGGGGGTACACCCCCGTGATGACGGGAAGTATGCGCAATCGAGTGAGGACACAGGGGATAGAGGCGCCACGTGGTGCATATGACGGCGGAAGCAAAGCTTCGCGCAGAAGTGTTGGGAGGGCCTCTCCCCCGGTGCTTTCGTAAGTGCGGATTCTAAAGCAGTTACAAGAGGGGTGTCTGTAAGTGCGGATTCTAAAGGACTTATTTGCACAAAAATAGTGCAAAACACGAGGATCCACGGAAGTGCGGAATCTAAAGGGGTTACGGGCGCTACATGGCGGGTTTGTTCGAGATAACACGGGAAAGGGTAACACGGATCTGGACGTATGTCAACAGTAAACTTATAAGTGCAACGGTATGAATGCCGTGCGAGGAGAATTTAAGAACTGCACACTTGCAAATATGCAAAAAAGTGCGGCACCCAGCAAAAAAGCGAAGACCCACGTGTAACCTCGACACGTGGGGCACCCAAATTCATCTTCCGAGCTTATGTCTGGGCCACCCGCCAATTCAGGGCGATGAAGGAACGAATTTGGTTACTTCGACTCTATTGAGAATCCACGAGTAATACGGCTTACCACTGCCACCATTTTCCGACGGGAACTGTTCCTGCAGGAAGGCGGAGTACCACCCGCTTGTTGGGATGTTCCACACGGGCGCAACGAGATGATTGAATGCGTTGCGCTGGGCCGGTTGGTGCAAGGGCTCCATACCCGGAATTGTGATTTGGAAATCGAACGTTGGTTGACCGGGACCGACGTAGACGACAAAGTCCACCAGATAGACATTTCCGGGGTCGGCCTGGAAGTCGACCTGCACAGTTTTTGCATTGAAGGCAGCAGTGTCGCCGCCGTCGTCAGGAAACTTGCCGTAAGCCGCGTAGAAGGGGTTGGTATATTTCGGCCAGCTAAGGATCAATTCACCGAGGGGATCGATGATGTGGATCGTGGAGAGCGTGAGAAACGGCGTAGGCGCAGTGACTAGGTTTGGGATTCCGGGAATCCCTTGCAGGATGCTGATCTTTTCCTCTTTGGAGAGAGGACGGAAAGCTGGCATGTCTTTAGGCCGTTGCGGGCGTTGCGCGGGAGAGGGTGTGCCTTTGACAGCGAACACCACGACATTGGGCTTTTTTCCCGCTTGCGCCTCGGAGGTGGGGAGCTTGGACCGCTGGCTCGGCTCAGTTGCTTGGGCGAATAGATTGCCGGGAGACTTGATTTGCGGCGGCTGCTGCGGAGTTAAGGAAAAGAGAAACGTCAACAGCACAGCTACAATCACTCTGGCCATTGTTGCACCTCATACGTGGGAGATTTTGCGCGACCGGGCCTTGGTGTTTGCAGGAATTCTGCGCTTGGTCAGCCCTCAATGCAAGGTCGCTTACTGAATCAGGAAACCTGGCACCGGGAGTTCTTGGTGAACTCCCGTCGAGGGTCCCAAAATCTGGGACGGGATGCGAAAGGCGCGCTGCGGATCGAGATGGCAGGGACGAAAAGCGCCCGACCCAACGGGAGAATGGACCGAAGAGAAGAGAGATTCCTCTCTGCGCGACCCGGCGCACGAAAGACGTGCGCAGGAAAAAACCGGGTCGCTTCGTTCGGAATGACGGGATGGCCTGTTGGTGCCTGAAGAGAAAGAAAGAATCGCTCTGCTCCGTTCGGAATGACGCGCTTACGTTGGTGCTTCAAAGGCGCGGGCTTTAGCCGACTGATGTTGGCTGGGCAGCGGCGGCGTGACACAATCCGATTTTTATGGAGCGCACCTTCCACGTTTATTTCATGGCTAGCAAATCCGGTGTGCTCTACCTCGGCGTGACGGGCAACCTCGCCCAACGCGTCTTCCAGCACAAGGAACAGGTCGTCCCTGGCTTCACGCGAAAGTACAATGTGACCAAACTCGTTTGGTTCGAACCACACGCCAGCATCCGCGCTGCGATTTCGCGCGAGAAGGAAATCAAAGGCTGGCGCCGGGCCAAGAAGGTGGCATTGATTGAATCCCTCAACCCACAGTGGAACGACCTGAGCGTAGGGACCTGAACCGGCACAACAAGAGAAGAGAGATTCCTCTCTACGCAGGACGACCTTCACAGGAAGTGAAGGGGAAGAAAGAGTCGTCCTGCTCCGTTCGGAATGACGGGTGGTGCGTGGGGGGTTATGTCGGAGCTGAAGCTCCGACCCCCAAAGGATAAGATGGCGAGATTAACTCGCCGCTACGAAGACCGGCGCGCTCGAAGCCGTCGCGCTGGGCACAGCATGCTGTGCCCCTACAAGGGAGGGGTCGGAGCTCGCTTAGGCGGACAGCCGGAAATGGCTGTCCCATTTATTGGGCTGATGGTTACT
Source organism: Candidatus Acidiferrum sp. (assembly GCA_035602505.1). Lineage (GTDB taxonomy): Bacteria > Acidobacteriota > Terriglobia > Acidiferrales > UBA7541 > Acidiferrum. Next base: position 76,790 of record DATNMD010000051.1, on the reverse strand, counting down.
GCTTGCCGACGGCGGAAGGGTCGAATGCCTTGTAGCCAGCAGGAATGATGAACAGTGCAGGGTCGGGAGCACCTTCCTTGATGTTGGAGAGCTCCATCATAGTGCCGTCGCTTCCCTGGAATTTCACTGGGAAGTGGAGTTTTTGGTCGAGCCACGTCGTGCTCTTTTTGGAATTTTTATCCGTGATCTCCCATTTGTCGCAACTGCGGCCGTTCACGGTCTCCGTGCCAAGCTTCTTGCAGGTCTTCTCGGGATCATTGGCGCAGGGATCGCTGCCGCCCTTGAAGTGAAGCATGTCGCGCAGCTCCGGGCTCTGTTGGTTGTCTCCACGGAACTCCATGTACATCTGTTGCTGAGGGATGAGCATGTAAACGGTTTGAGTGGCTGTATCGGCAATCATGCTCATAGCTCCGCCAGCGGGACCTTGCTGCGGCATGGAGGTTATATCCAACCGCATTTTTGGCATGGCGACGTACCACTTGCCGGCCATTTTCTGGGCCTGGGGAGTGGTGGTCACAAAATCGGCCGAAAACGGCTGCGGCGTTTGCGCATAAAGTTGCGTCATTCCGAGAAGCAATAGGACTGCAAGGACGAGCGCGAAATGGGTTCTGTGCGGCACGTTTATTCTCCTGAAGCGAGAGATTGTAACTGTATATATCATCTCCGAGGCCTGGCTTGCACTGTGTTTACGCGGATGTCACGCGCGATGACAATCAGGTGGAACCTTTACGGGCGAGATTGCGGCGATTCGGGTGCTGCCTTCTCATCGCGAATTGGCGGGAATGGAAAAGACAAATTCAGGCGGCCGCAGCGCTGTGCTCTGCTCTTTGTGGCAGCAAATTCGGCCGAAGGTTCGGCGGTCACGCCCAGCGTAATAATCTCCGGTCAGAGTATCGTCATCGGACAGTCTCAACATGGCGGTGCCGTAGTGCATGTGCATGGTGCGCATCGCGTTGGCTAGCGGCTGGTTCTGGTATTGGTAGGTCAACGAGAGGCCGTCGGGGTCGTCCACTTGAATGACGGCGGTACAACTGCGCGAGATGGACGTTTTCGTCGTAAGGAAGACAGCGATTTGCGTCCAGCTCTGAAAAATATTGATCATCAGATCGTGGTGCTTCACATGGCCGTCAAAAGAGGTGATGAGGTAACCGCGCCAGCGTCCAGCGAGGTTCGGGACGCGGACCAATCCCAACTTGCGCACAAAGCGGTTGCGCCAGAGGTTCCTATCAAACAGAGCGTAGAGCGCACCGTAAAAACCCAAGGTGGAGGGAGCATCCAGCCACCACGGCAGGGAGAGGTGCATGACGGCGAGAATCCTCGAGGACAGCCAGGCCAAAGCAATCGCAAGAGACGCGAGCAAGAGAGGAACGGCTCTCCTTTCACCCGAGTCCGTGCTGTAGCCATGCATGCTTCACCTGCTCGACTCATCCGAGCCGAACAGGCCTTTGTGGGCCTGCTGGGTCGCGCCTCGCACCCGCAATTGCCGCAGGGAAGCACCAGAGAGAACATCCAACTTCGCTAGTGAGGTCCGTCCCCCAGGAGAGAAGCCGTTGGTACGACCAGGCGCGAGCAACTGCTAGGCGTTAGCGCCTTTACACCTAATTAGAGTACTAACTCTCAAAAAAAGGTTGGATGGTGCATTCTGCCGGCTGCGGAGCGTTTTGTAAACTTTCGTAGATCGCGCAGGCAGATGCGCAAGTTTGAACCGAAGGTGTAGCTTGGCCGCAGGGTTGTTGAGGTATAGGATGGCGGACGTTTGTTGTGGAGGGCATGATGGCTCGGAAAAGCAGACTGACGCGGGTGGCGGTTGGAATCGGGACGGCGATTGGGAAGGCGGATCGGAAGGCGCATCAGGTGGCCAGGGCGGGGTTGGCGGCCAAACAGGAGCTGGAAGATATTGCCAAGCAGGTGGAGGGTTTGAAGCGGCAGTTGCAGAAGACCACGAAGCGGCTGAAGAAGGCCCTGAGCTAGAAGAGCGGCTGGGGCGCTTTGGAAGAAAGGGCTCGCCTGGAATGCGCGCAAAGGGCTAGACACTTCCCCGTGGCCCGGGCCGGGGTGAACCTCCTGCGCACGCTCGGGCACGGTCGAGGAGGAGGTGGCGTTCGCGTGCGTTGCGGGTGAGGGCGGCGGCGCGCTCGAATTCGGCGCGGGCCTCGGCGAAGCGAGCAAGTTTGAAAAGAAAGTCGCCGCGGACGCTGGGCAAGAGGTGGTAGGCCTTGAGAGAGGGCTCCGAGGCGAGCGTGTCGATGAGTTCGAGGCCCGCTGCCGGGCCGAAGGCCATGGCGACTGCTACGGCACGATTGAGCTCGACAACCGGCGAGGGCGCGATTTTGGCGAGATCGGCGTAGAGCGCGACGATGCGCGCCCAGTCCGTTTCCTTTGAGGTGAGGGCTCGCGCATGACAGGCGGCGATCGCAGCCTGGAGTGCGTACGGGCCACTGCTGCCGCCGAGGTTCCCGGCACGGTCGAGCGCGGCGAGGCCACGATGGATGAGGAGCTGGTCCCAGAGAGCGCGGTTTTGGTCGAGCAGCAGGATGGGCTCGCCCGACGGACCAATTCGCGCGTGTGAGCGCGACGCCTGGATCTCCATGAGCGCGACCAGGCCGTGGGCCTCCGGCTCGCTCGGAGCGAGCTCGGCGAGGACACGGCCGAGACGCAGTGCTTCTTCGCAGAGCGCTGGGCGCATCCAGTCGTCGCCGGCGGTGGCCGAGTAGCCCTCGTTGAAGACGAGGTAAATGACTTCGAGCACGGACGCGAGGCGGGCGGCAAGCTCGGCCTTACGCGGGATCTCGAACGGAACGCGCGCTTCGGCGAGCGTGCGTTTGGCGCGAACGATGCGCTGAGCGACGGTTGGCTCCGGGACGAGGAATGCTCGGGCGATTTCGTCGGTGGTCAGGCCGCCGAGCAAACGCAGGGTGAGGGCAACACGCGCCTCCGGAGAGAGAACCGGATGGCAGGAGATGAAGACTAGGCGGAGGAGATCGTCGCCGACGTCATCGTCAATAGCGGCATCGAGATCGGGCACGGCCATCTCCTGCTGCGCTTCGAGCTCGCGGCCGAACTCCTGGTGCTTGCGCTCGAGGAGCTTGTTACGGCGCCAGGCATCGATCGCGCGATGCTTCGCGGTGGCCATGAGCCAGGCGCCTGGGTTGTCCGGGATGCCGGAGGCGGGCCACTGTTCGAGAGCGGCGACGAGAGCGTCCTGCGCGAGCTCCTCGGCGAGACCGACATCGCGCACGATGCGCGTGAGACCGGCGATGATCCTGGCAGACTCGATGCGCCAGACGGCGTCGATGGCGCGATGTGTGAGGGTAGACGTCACGGCTACCCATCACACCATCTTCAAAACGTTCGCGCAAGCTGACCGCGCTGGGCCGTGGACACACGGCCCTTTCCCGGCTGTCTGTGAGAGGAAGCGCTGCTACGGCTTGGGAGCGAAATCTTCGGGCCCCATCATCTGGCGCACCTCGGTCTCGCCCTCCCAGCCGGGCCAGTGTTTCTTGTGAAGTTCCATGAAGCGCACCGCGCTCTCGACCGCCTCTTGCTTCGATTTCAACTCAAACTGCGCGTACCCGCCGACAATCTCCTTGGCCTCGGTGAAAGGTCCGTCAGTCACGGTGATCCTCCCACCGGAAAGCCGGACTCGGGCTCCCGTTGCGGTCGGGCCGAGTCCACCGCTCCCGAGCATCGTGCCGGACTTGACCGCCTCTTGACCGAGCCTGTCGATGGCGTCCATTAACTCCTTGGGTGGCGGGCCTGAGCGCTCCGCCGACTTGACTATCATCATGAATTTCATCGTCACATCTCCTTTTCCTTTCGTTTGTTTTCGAGTTTGGGAGCCGAGAATCCGGAGGGGTGGCCGCCGGCTGAACTCGGGCTCTATTGGAACGTCGAACGAGAAGCAGGGAAATCGACATGTTACGCGGATTTCTTCTGCAGCGCGGGCGGGAAGTCGCAATTTTCAAACACCTGGCGAATCTCAATCAAGCCGTTCTCGGGCAGGGGACACCGGCTGGCCCACTCGATGGCCTCCTCCTTGGACTTCACTTGAATCATCCAGAAGCCTGCGATCACTTCCTTGGCTTCGGTAAACGGGCCGTCGGTTACAACGCGCTTGCCTGCGGACACCCGGAGGCGCGTCCCTTTAGAGGTCGGGTGGAGGCCCTCGGCGGCGAGCAGCACGCCGGCGTTTGCCATGTCCGCGTTGAAGTTCCTCATCGCGGCGACCAGTTCTTTCGTGGGAGGCCCCTTCTCCAGGGCGTTGGCGGGGGCGGGCAGCAGCATCATGAATCGCATTGTTGTGTCTCCTTCTGGTTTGGGTTCTGAGCTGCGGCTTCCGGACGACTTCGACCGGGCGGACCAAAGCTCTACCTACGCGTCGAACGAGGAACAGCAAGATCGACAGGAACAGCAGTTTTTTCTTGTTAGATTAGGCGTCAGCATGTGTGCGCAACTGCATCGTGCGGAGTCTGCCGCCCACCCAGGCGCACGGCAGGGCGGTGGCGATTAGCGCGAGTGGATACCAGTGGGGCCCGAGAGAGGGCACGCGGTTCCACGTCGTCACGGCGCCCACAATACTCAAGGCGAGACCCACGACGCCGCCTACCAGGGCGTGTTGCATCGGCCGATCGGGGGCGAGCCGGGCCATGATGTAGCTGCCCGCGACGGCGTAGACTGTGCGATAGGCCGTAGCAAGCAGAAAGAGCGCGTCGCTCATCGGCTGGCCTAGCGGCGGGAAAACGCCAGTTGCGTGCAGCACCAAGTCAGTGCCGATAGAGAGAATGATGACGAACAGGAAGCCCGCGAGCAGAGCGCCAATGCTTCGGCCAATACGTCGCGGACGTTGCGTTTCGCTCTTGATTTCCTCGCTCATGACCCGCCCGCTCCTTTCTCCATCCCTTGAGCCGGAAGTTTCGCCAACAGCACTCCGAGGCGGTCGTAACTCGCAGCCACACCCTTTTCCATGCCACTCTTGAGGACCGCATCTCGGGCTTCCTGCGACTGGTAGAGTACGGTCTGGGTGACTGTGGTCTTTCCGCCCTGCTCCGAAAGGACGAGTGTGCCCACGGCCTCACCCGGGTACCAAGCCTGGTCGAACTTCTCCGTGGAGACGAGCCGCTCCGGCGCAACGACTTCCCGATAGACGCCGCCCATCCCCATGTCTGGTACGCCTGCTTTACGCCAGACGTAACGATAGGAGCCGCCAACTCTGAGGTCGATCTCGCAGACCGGCATGGACCAGCCTGGCGGCCCGAGTAGCCACTGCTTGACCAACTCGGGCTTGGTGAAAGCGTCGAAGACCAGATTACGTGGAGCATCGAAAGCGCGTGTCATCACGAGTTCCCGATCGCCACGCGTCGTCACTTTCAGATTTCCTTCATTCGTCATCGGTGATCTCTCCTATCGCTTAGTATGTGGCTTCTTACTTGCGTGTTTTTTCTCTTTGGCCTTCATCTCGTCGAGCAGGGCGTCCAGGCGCTGGAAGTTGCTCTCCCAAAGACGCCGGTACCTCTCCAGCCAGACCTCAAGCTCGTGGAGCGGCGCGGGCCGCAAGGCATAAATGCGGCGCTGAGCGTCCACGCGAACGTCCACCAGTCCGGCATCGCTGAGCACCCGCAGATGTTTGGAGACTTGCGGTTGGCGGAGACCCAGCCGATCGACCATGTCTCCGACAGGTCGTGGCCCGTGAAGCAACAGTTCCACGATTTGAAGGCGGTTCGGCTCGGCCAGCGCTCGGAGCGTCTCTAACACGAGGATGCGAATATGCCCCAACACGCATATTCTTGTCAATACATATTCGTGTCGGGGAATGTACAAAAGTGTTGGAGATTGCGCCGACTGAGGAAATCTTCCTCTCGGTGGCCCACCGCGGAGACAAGGTCAGGGCAGAGGCAGGCTGCTAGACATTTTCAATTAGCGGGAACGGTAGATCTCTTGCCAGGCTCCTACGGGGAACAGAGCGCCTATACCCGCGCCGATGAGAGCGAAGGCGGGCGTCAAGATGGCCTTGCCTTTGTTGCCGGTACAGATGATCACGGTGGGCGAACAGTTGTCGACGGCAACGCCGAAGCCGAGGCCGGCGCCTGCTCCAATCGCGGCGCCGATGAGCGCATGGCGGCCGCGATGGCCATTTCGCTTGATGGAAACGCGCTGAACGGTCTGGCGGGGCAAGGTCTGGTCTCCGCTCGCGGAATGAATGACGAGAGCGTCGTCGCTCACGGATTGCAGGTCGCCTTGATAGGACTTGCCGTCCCTAAGCGACACCTTGGCCTTTTGACCTGGCGTGAGTTGTTTTAAGTTGGCCCAGTCAGAGTTGTCGGCGGCCCTGAGAGATGGAGTGATGATTAGCACGAGGGCGACTAGGAATAACGCCAAAAAGGTTGTGAGCCTGGCAGGGTTCATGTTCGGTCTCCTTGTGCCAACCTAAACGGGCGGTCGGGGGTCCGCAAGCGACAAAGAACGTCAGTGTTGTCAGAAGAGCGAATGACGCGGGTTGTCGTGTGTCTTCCAAACCAGCGATGGGGAAGACCCTTATCGTTATTCCCTGCCACCTCGCTCGCGCAGGAATGCTACGGTCTTGTTTTCTTGGCCGGCGCAGTTTGGATTTGCGCCGTGTTGATGAGGCCCACCCGCTACGGGAATGCGTGTACACAGCGCATTAGCGGCTCTCAAGGCTTTCCCAACGCGATGGACGGAACAGTTCTGTATTGCTCCGTTTCATGAGTGCAGTTTACTGAGGTTGACCAACCTGAGCACAGCCAAGGTGTCAACATTTTGACAACGCGGAGGTAACCCATGCACCAATCGATTTTCTTCAAGAAGATGCGCACGTACTTCATCCGAACAGGGCTGGCAGCAGCGTTCCTGGTTTCGTTCACCGGGACGGCCGCCGCGCAGGATGAAGGACACCGCTGGACGGCCAATGTGGGCGCTGGATTTACGCCGCTAGTGGGAGCGCTGGACAAGCGCCTGGACAATGGATGGAACATTTCTTTCGGTGGCGGGTACTACTTTACGAAGCACTTCTCGCTGGGCGCGCAGGTTATGTATAACGGGCTTGGCGTAAGCAAAGGCGTGCTTCAAGAATTGGCCGTTCCTGACGGCAACGCCCACGTATGGGCGATCACAGTGGAGCCCCGGCTGGATTTTGGTCCCAGACACAAGTTCACGCCGTACATCGTTGGAGGCGTCGGATATTACCGCCGGGTGGTGGAATTCACGCAGCCCTCGGTGGCGGCAGTTACCGTATTTGATCCCTTCTTCGGATTCTTTCCTGCGCTGATTCCAGCAGATGTCGTTATCGGAAAGGTGATCCGCGACGGCGTCGGCGGAAACGGCGGATTCGGATTCCAGGTGCCGGTGGGACACACGGGCGTCAAGATTTTCACCGAGGCTCGCTTCCATTACTCCAACGGCGGCGGGATTCCTACGAGGATGATCCCCTTTACGATTGGCGTGCGGTACTGAAATCAACTAGTTCCACTCTCTACGCCAAGGAGCGAAGCGGGCATCGCGGGGGTCGTCTCCTTCGCGACGGTTTCTTGCGATGCGCTTAGACTTGGACGAGGCCGTGTTTCACGGCGTAGCGGACGAGGCTGGCGGTTTCGTGGATGTCGAGTTTTTGCATCAGTCGCGAACGATGAGACTCCGCAGTTTTTACGCTGACGCCCAAGAGCGCGGCGACGTCTTTCGTGGACTTTCCCTCGGCGATTAACTGCAGCACCTGGCGCTCTCGCGCGGTCAAGGGGTCGGCGGGGATTTCCGTCTTGGAATGATAAGCGGCCATAACCGCAGCGGAGATGCCCGGGCTGAGATACACCTGTCCGCGCAGGACTTGCTGTATGGCATGAATTAGATCGCTAGAGATCTGGCTCTTCAATACGTAGCCTTTCACGCCGGCCTTCAAGGCTGCGGAGACGTATTGAGGTTCGTCGTGCTGCGTTAAGAGAATGGGCTTGACCTTGGGGCAAGTGCGCGCTAGCTCGCGCGCTGCTTCCATGCCGTTGAGAGTGGGCATGCCTATGTCCATCACTACAACGTCAGGAGAAAGCGCTTCGGCGAGGCGGATGGCTTCGCGCCCATCGGAAGCCTCCCCAACGACTTGCATTCCTTCACGCTCGAGCAATGACTTGATGCCCTGCCTGACTAGAGCATGATCATCGGCCAGGACGATTCGGGTCGGCATTCCGGTTCCCCCAATCCACCACTGTACCAGTAATTTCGTCCCAGGTGCGACCGTCTATTGGATCGGGACCGAGGGTCGTGGAAATGTCGCCAATCGGCGGCAATTTTAAAGAAGCATTAACCTGCATTCATAAGGCGTTCACAAGCCATCGCCTATAAAGCGTTGGGACGCGGCAAGCGTTCTGAGGGACGTGGCAGAGGGACGTGCTAGTCCAGTGGGTGTGCTGGCCAGCTCGGACTCTCAACGGGAGGGGTGTAATGCATTTCTCGAACTATCAAAAGCTAATTTTGTCCGCGATCTTGGCTATTCTTTTGGCATTGCCAGTGCTTGCGCAGGAGCGCAAGGGCACCGTGGCCGGTACGGTTAAAGATGAGGCTAATGGCACGCTTCCCAGCGCTCTCATCGAACTCGAGCCTCTGGGACGAAAAATGGCGTCCGATGGCCAGGGGCAATTCCGAATGACCGACGTGCCCGCAGGTGAATATACGCTGACGGTTTCCTACGTTGGGTTCGCTTCCTTCACGACGACTGTGAAGGTGGACGCGGGTCAGACCGTCAACGTGGACGCGGTGCTGAAAGTCGCTTCCGTAAACGATCAAGTGATGGTCACTGCCGAACGCCTGGTCGGCGAAGCGGAGGCTATTAACATTGAGCGGATGGCGGACGACATCTTGCAAGTGTTGCCGTCGCAAGTCATCCTGAGCCTGCCGAATACAAACGTGGCTGATGCCGTTGGCCGTTTGCCCAGCGTGACGCTCGAGCGCGACGAAGGCGAAGGCAAGTACGTGCAGATTCGCGGCACCGAACCGCGCCTGAGCAATACGACCATCGATGGAGTAAGCGTGCCCTCGCCGGAATCGTTCGTGCGGAACGTAAAGCTCGATATCATTCCTGCCGATCTTGTCGACCGCATCGAAGTCAGCAAAACGCTCTCCGCCAATCAGGATGCTGACGCCATCGGCGGTTCGGTCAACCTTGTCACCAAGAGTGCGGGGGATCGGCCGACTTATGGCTTCTCAGGAATGGGCGGCTACACGCCTATTATGGGCGGGCGTCCACTGGATGCGTTTACGGGCACCGCGGGCAAACGCTTTGGCGTCAGCAAACGCTTTGGCGCTCTGTTGAGCGGCAGCTATGACTGGAATGGACGGGGCATCAACGACATCGAACCTTCGCAAGGGACCTTCACGGATGCGAACGGAAAAAACTTCGCAGTGACGAACGGGCTCGATACCCGCGAATATAAGTACTACCGGACGCGCTATGGTTTCGGGGGCGGCGTTGACTACCGCTTGGGCAGCGGCTCGATGGCATATGTCAGGGGATTGTTTTCAGACTTCCACGACTACGGTAGTACGTGGGTCTACAGCTACAGCCCCGGTGCACCGCAAACCCAGTCAGGCGGAATCACAACGTTCGATAACACAGGCAGCATGCAATATCGGGAATATATCCGCCGTCCGGATCAACAAATCTACAGCGTCTCCACTGGAGCCCGGCATGACCTCACGTCGACGTTGATCACCTATGAATTCGCAATTTCCCGTTCTCACCAAATCGGCGGTTTTCCGACCACCTACTTCAATGGACCGCAAAATGTGGCGTTCAACTTGGATAATACTGACCCGTATCGGCCGAGATTCTCGGTAACCAACGGCGTCAATATTCTTGACCCGACTGCTTATTCCATCAGCCAGGTGCTGGAACCACGGGTATATATGAACCAGTTGAATTTCCAGGGCGCTGCCACGGCCGCTCGACGCTACACGCTAGGCTCGCACCTGGGAACCTTCGAGATGGGCTTCAAAGTAAGGGATGGTCATAAAGTCTACAACGTTGTTAACAACTATTGGGATCACGGAATTTCCAACTTTACTCTGAACAACTTCCTGGGAACGTTTACGGACCCCAACTATTACGACAAGAGTTACACACTTGGACCCCTTTCGACGTATGACAAACTGAATGCTGTTTTTGTCAATAATCTCAATACGGCCTTCACGTACAACTTCAACAAGACCCGCTTACGGTCGGATCCCTCGGATTATGACGCTAACGAGCGCATTTATGCGGGCTACCTGATGAATATCATCAATGTGGGAAAGTTTCGCATAGAAACCGGCGTCCGTTTTGAGGCCACCGTTACGTCCAACACGGCAAATGTCGTTAACCTGAATAACGGCGCTTACGTTTCCACAACGCCTGTGCAAGGCGGCACGGATTATCTTAATGTGCTGCCTAGCGTCCAGGTGCAGTATCTCCTCACTCCAAACACGAACCTTCGGGCCACCTACGGTATGGGAATTGCCCGGCCCAACATCTCCGATACCGTTCCGTTTCAGCAGGCCGATCCCAACGCCAGCCCCAAGAACGTGGTTCTGGGCAACCCTGCTTTGAAAGCAACGCGCGCCAACAACTACGACTTGCTTGTTGAACACTACTTCCAGCCTCTGGGCATCCTGCAAGCTGGGTTCTTCTATAAGGACTTGTCGAATCCGATCTACAACACCACGCAAACGATTACGTCGGGACTGTTCGCCGGCTATCAATTGAATCAGACACTAAATGGGCCGAATGCGCATATCACCGGCTTCGAAGCTGCGTGGGAGCAGCGACTCTCGCGGCTTCCCGGACTGCTGAGCGGGTTCGGCGTGTCCGCCAACTACAGCTACACAACGTCGCAGGTCACCTTTCCCGTGGGGTTCTCCGGTGGCAGAACCGACCACCCGTCTCTCGTGCGCCAGGCGCCAAACACCTGGAACCTTGGCTTTACCTATGACAAAGCGCGCTTTTCGATGCGCTTCGGCTTAAGCCACAATGATGCCAACATCTACGCGTACAACTATTCGGCAACACCGGGCGTGAGCCTGAACGATCCAATCCTCGGATTGAAGGGCCCGACCGGCGATCTCTACCTGTACGCCCACACCCAGTTCGATGTGCAGGGCAGCTACCGGGTCGGCAAGGGATTCCGGCTGATAGCTTCCGGACTGAACCTAAGTAACGAGGTTTTTGGTTTCTATCAGGGCAGCACAATCTATCCGACCCAACGCGAATACTATCACCCGACTGTTTCGGCCGGCATTCGCTGGTCTTCATCCGCAGAGTAACAAATTGAGTAAACGCGAGCTCGCGGCGTGACTTTGCAGTCTCGCCGCGGGCTTTATCTTTTCAGCCCACAGCGCTTGGCAAGTAGATTTAGGCTGCGTTAAGGTCGGCTGGCGCAGGCTTCCAGAGAGTGAGGCTTCGATGAGATGGAAATGGCGTGCCGGTGTGTGTGTTTTTGGCTTGTTGGGTTTGCTCGCCTTATCAAGCAGTAATGCCAAGCCTCCCGCAAAACCGGCCGGGCTGGATGAGCCGGCCATCCTAGTCGGGGCCGGCGATATCGCTGATTGCAGAGATCTTTCCGGCGCGGAAGCCACGGCGAAATTGTTGGAGCAGATTCCCGGGACGGTGATGGCGGTGGGCGATCTCGCTTACCCTGACGGTTCGCGAGAAAACTTTCAGTGTTACGACAAAACGTGGGGCCGCGTGAGGGCTCGGACGCGGCCGGCGCCGGGCAATCACGAATTCCACGTCGCGGGCGCGACGCCATACTTCGATTACTTCGGCACAGCGGCCGGAGATCGCAAGTATGGCTATTACAGTTATGAGCTTGGAAGCTGGCACATCGTAGTGTTGAACAGTGAATGCCTGGACATTGGCGGATGCGACGCAGCGTCGCGAGAGGTTCAGTGGCTGCGTGCCGATTTGGCCGCTCACCCTGCTGCCTGCACGCTGGCGTATTGGCACAAGCCGCTGTTCAGTTCCGGCAGCGCGCACGGGAATGACCTGGAGATGAAGCCTCTATGGCAGGCGCTTTACGATGGCAATGCGGACGTGATCATCAACGGCCATGACCACAACTATGAGCGCTTCGCTCCGCAGAATCCCGATGGACGTAGTGACGCGGCACGCGGAATTCGCGAGTTTGTTGTGGGCACTGGCGGGAAAAATCACCGGCCTATCGTGCTCGCCAAGCCGAACAGCGAATCGAAAAACGCCGACGCATTTGGAGTCTTAAAGCTAACTTTGCGGACCGGAGCGTACGATTGGCAGTTTGTTCCCGAGGCTGGAAAGCATTTTACAGATTCCGGCACCGGAAAATGCCACTAGGCCCGCTCAGCGGAAACGGAGAGGATTATGTAAATTTCGGCTGTCAATGAAACTTCGCAAGAAGGTTTAACTTCGGCGAGCAGTCACTGAATCGACTTATTGTATTGTGCGACCGCAGTCTCGATAGTCTTTAAGAGAACAATACAGCAGACTGTGTAGCATTCGGGAGGTCAGCAAGTACTTGTGTCGTTCGGAGGGGGTTGTTCCTGGAGGTTTCCCTCTCCGGCGCCCGTGATTAGGCGCGCGCCACGACTGAAAGTCAGATACTCGAATCCCCACTGGACAAAAACCAGCACGCGATTCTGGAATTCCACGATGTACATGAGGTGGATGAACAGCCAGATGAGCCAGGCAGGCAGGCCCCAGAAATGCAAGCCGAAGATATTGGCAACAGCGGCGGCGCGCCCGATAACGGCCATGTCGCCTTTATCGAAATAGTGAAACGGCCGTACTTCTTTCTTGCCTTTCAGCCGAGCTCGAATCGTCTTCGCCGCGTAGGCGCCGCCCTGGATGGCCACCTGCGCGACGCCCGGAAGAGGCTTGCCGTCTTTTGCTTGCGCCGCCGCAAGATCGCCAACCACAAAAACGTCCGGATAATTCGGGATAGTGAGATCCGACTGGACCTTGATGCGGCCGGTGCGATCCGTTTCCGCCTTGGTGCGCTCCGCGAGTTTCTTGCCAAAGGTAGTAGCCATCACACCGCCTGTCCACAGGACGGTCTTGGCGACAAGTTTTTCGGTTGCGTCGCCACGTTTGTAGGTGACGCCAGTGTTGTCAATGGCTGTGGCCAGCACGCCCTTCATTACCTCGACGCCTAAGCGCGTCACCAGCCTTTCGGCTTTTTCCGAGAGATCCGGAGGGTAAGAGGCAAGCACACGGTTTGCGCCTTCCATCAGAATAATGCGCGCGTCTTTCGGGTTAATGCGGCGAAAATCATTTTTGAGCGTTTCGTTGGCGATTTCCGCCAGGGCGCCGGCCAATTCCATTCCGGTCGCGCCTGCGCCCACGATAACGAACGTGAGCCACTCGCGAGCTTCGGCTTCGGTGGCCGAGCGTTCGGCCCGTTCGAACGCATAGAGAATCTTGTGCCGAATGGCCGTGGCTTCCTCAACGGTTTTCAGGCTCGGAGCATATTCGCGCCACTCGTCTTTGCCATAATAGGAAGTCTTCGAGCCGGTAGCCACGATCAGGGAGTCGTAGTCAAAGCAGGCGCCATCGCGCAGTTTTACGCGCTTCGCGTCGGGGTTGATATCCAACGCATTGCCCAGCAAGACCAACGTGTTTTTTTGTTGGCTCAAGACGCCGCGCAACGGGGCGGAGATTTCTCCCGGCGAAAGCGAGCCAGTGGCGACCTGATATAGTAGCGGTTGGAAGAGGTGAAAGTTGCGACGATCGATCAAAGTCACTTCAACCGGGGCGCGCTTCAGCTTCTGCGCCGCGTTCAACCCGGCGAACCCGCCTCCGAGGATCAGGACTCGGTGCGTTTGTGTCATTGTCAGCGGCTCTCCCCGCACATCGTTGCGCGCAACCCTGTCGCCTGCCATAACATCACAGGACTACTGCCAGCGTTGTAATTGTCTCATGGCGGCTTGAACCTCGTATGTTGCGCAAGGAAACCGCTCGAATTTTCAGCTTCGCCGAAGGATTCGCATTCTCCGCCTTCATCGCCTGCTACATCTGGCGGCTGCAGTTTAGCCATCCGAACTCGTGGATCGTATTTCCAGTCTGGCTGGTTATTAGCTTCATCATCCATCGCGACACGCCGAAGACGCTTGGTTGGCGCGCGGACAATCTGCGACCTGCTACACGGCAAGCGGCCGTCGTTTTTGGCATTTGTATCATCGCGCTCTGTGCCGTTGGCCTTTACCTCGGGGCGATTCATCGCCTCCCTGCGCATTTGCTGGATTCTCACCGCTTCTTCGGCTACTTCTCGTTTTGCCTGCTGCAGCAAATCGCACTCAATTCCTATTTGATGGATCGCTTCCTCTACGCGGTCGAAAGCCCATCGCTGGCTGCGCTGCTCGCGAGTATTATTTTCGCTTTACTGCATTGGCCGAACCCTGTGCTCGTGCCTGTAACGTTGGTGGGCGGGTTCGCCATGTGTTGGCTGTTCGCGCGCGAACGCAACATCCTACCGCTAACTTTGGGTCAAGCTGTTCTGGGCGGGCTGGTCTGGTGGGCTTTCCCGATCGCTTGGCATCACTCGATGCGCGTGGGGCCGGGATATTACGCTTTTAGCAGTCACCTCTGGTAAGCGTCTCGGGTGAGATTCTTTACAAATTCAGATGGCTGTATTTTTCAGAAGCGGCTGGCGCCGAACGCGTCAAATTATACACGTCCTTTTCCCAAACGCCGGGAATTACGGTGCCACATTCGGGACACCGTCCATGCCTGAGCCGGTTTTGAGTGACCTCGTGCCAGGAGCGGCGGATGAGCAACGAGCCGCAGCTTGGGCAGCTTGTGTGCGCGCCGTCGCTGTAAATATTTCCTTCGTACACATAGTGTAGACCGGCTTCCAGCGCAATCTGCCTTGCGCGGTGCAGCGTCTCCGGCGGAGTTCGCGGCTTATCACGCAGCTTGAAGTCCGGATGAAACGCGGTGAAGTGCAGCGGCACGTCCGGGCCGAGGTGCGTCAGAATCCATTCGGCGAGTTTGCGAGTCTCCGCAGGGTCATCATTCAGCGTGGGAATCATCAAGTTGGTGATCTCGAACCAGACGTTCGTCTCGTTCTTGAGCCACTGCAGCGTTTCAAGCACCGGCTGCAGATGAGTGAGCGTGATTTTGCCGTAGAAATTTTCCGTGAAGGCTTTGAGGTCGATGTTTGCGGCGTCGATGTGGTCGTAAATGTCGTGAAACGCCTCGCGGGTGATGTAGCCGTTGGAAACCATCACTCTCTTCAACCCAAACTGTTTCGCCGCTTGGCAAATGTCGATGACGTACTCACCCCAGATCGTCGGCTCGTTGTAGGTAAACGCCAGCGAGTCGCAGCCATACTGCAGCGCGAGCAAGGGGACGTCCTCGGCAGGCAGGTGCTGCGAATGGACTTGATCGTGGCGCGACTTTGAAATATCCCAGTTCTGACAGAAGAAGCATCCCATGTTGCAGCCCGCCGTGCCCATGCTGAAGACACGCGTACCCGGCAGAAAGTGATTCAGCGGCTTCTTCTCGATGGGATCAATCTGGAGCGCAGCGGGCGCTCCGTAACCTAGGCTGTAAAGCTTGCCGCCCTCATTGATGCGAATGAAGCAAAACCCAGCTTGTCCCGGATTGATATGGCAGTGGCGAGGACAAAGATAACAGTGGACGCGCCCGTTGGCTTCCGGCGCCCACCAGCGCGCTTCGTGTAGCGTCTCGGTCTTCTGGAGGATATTCAGTTGCGTCACGCCATCCTCCTTCCTACTCCTGCATTATACGCCTCTAGCGTCTCTTCACTGGTGGAGAACCACCTGCGGGGCAGCAACGTTTTGCCGGATAACATAACGGAAAAGGGCGTGTAGACTTTCGGAAGTCTGCACGCCCTTTTGTTCTTGTTTTTCTTGGCCAGGCCCTAACTAACCCAACTCACTCTAAGCGCCACAAGTAGATGACAAGGCCCGCTTCCACTTGGATGTTGTGCACAATACCACTCACAGGATAAACCGCTCCCCCTTGTCCCGAGGAGGTCTGGGGCACCCCGAAGGTGGGCACGGCACTGATGTGGTCGGTGACATCAACTCTGAGACCGAGCCGCCCTCTCGCGCGTGCTTCAAACCCACCGCCAAGGGTCAGGTTCACGTTGTTTGTCGCCGCGATTTGCGCTGGCGAACTGATGAATGCGTTCGCAGCCTTCGCCTTCGCGGCATCGGTCGGGACAAAATGAGCGTCGCCAACGCCAGTCACGAGGAACGGCCGCAAATGGCTGCCGGAGCCGGTGAAAAAGTTCAGAACGTTGAACTGAACTTCGTGCTCCTTCACACCAAAGGCATTCGTTTGAGGATTTGTTCCCAGGTCGGTTACCTTCAGGTTGCTCGTGCCGAAGCCATACACCCCTTCGACCGAAAAATGCTTCGTCAAATCGAGCGTGAGTCTCGCCTTGGCTCTGCCTCCATTGGCAAACTGCGTGTTGAACGTTCGCCCGTTTACCACAAACGTTCTGTCCGCCTTTACCATCGAGCCTACGCCCGTTAACGTGACCCGGGGATTCAGAATCTGCCCCAACACTCCAGGCGCGGCCACAAAAGCCAACCCGAGAGCCGTGCAAACACGCAACACCATTCGCGCAGGCATAAACTGATCTTCTCCTCTAACTACTAGATTGCGAGCGTCTTTAGACCTTTGTATCGCGCTACGCGTACCCGCGATACTGGTCGATGGTCCAGCTTTGTGGTTGTGGACACTGTAATGGTGGACGTTGTACTTCCGGGGAGGTGGAGAAGCCGTTGCGTGGGAGGTGGATCAGCAGCCTTGAAACTCTCCGCTCAATTCCGTCTCTAGGTAACTTATCAGGTGTAATGCCGTCGCTGAAATCGCCGCCGCTCGGCGGCCCAGTTGACGAACCGCTCCATCTGGTCGCGATATTTCCACATCAGGTGGAAGAACTTGCCCGCGTCCAGGCCGGCGGCTTCGGGTCCGAGAAACGTCTCGAACCTCCAGCGCAGGTAAGGGCTCTTCCAGGGATTTAGCCGGTAACCCCTGGCCACAATCCAGTAGTAACTCAGCATCTTCCACATTTTCGTACGTATACAGGCGTGGGCCTGTACTTCCTCCACACGGCTAACCTCCCAGCGGGGTTGAAAGGTGCTCGTGCACGAGAAGCCAGTTTGTACCGCGCTTCTCCCAAATACCGGTATAGCGAACCTGTGCTTCGGTGATCTTGCCGTCCTTGGTTTTTTCAGAGAAGCGCATCGAGACGGTCGTCCACGCCAGCGTGCCGCGCCGAGTAACTTTCAGGTCCTTACCCGCAGTCAAGCTCCCGCTGGCCATGTTGGCGAAGAATTCCCTTTGCACTCCGTCGTGATATTCCTTCCAGCCGTGATAAGCGAACGGAGCCAAGTCGTAGAAGACAAGCCCATTGTCTTTAGCGTAGAACCTGGCTGGCGCTTCCGCGTTGCCTGAGCTCCACGCTGCGCAATAGCCTTCGATGAGCCTGCGAAAGGTGACGTCGTCAGTGGCGCGTTGCTGCGCCCGCGCGCCCACGAAGGTCAGCAACCCGCCCGCGAAAGCCAAAGCGACATACAGCAACCAACGCCAGCGCGCTCGCTGCTCTGTGGAAAACTCAATTCGCGGAGTCATCTGGAATTCCTTGAGCAGACTTGGTCTTGCGGCAATTTGTGCCTTTGAGAGAGTGCCTAACCTAGTGCCAATTGGGGAATAATGCAAGAAATTCCGTCGACTTCCCTGGCGAGCCTCATTTCGGCTCGTCTTTTACCCCTCCCCACCCTCCATTCGCCGGTAAGGGCGGGATTTTCCCCGAAAAGCGCGTGAACGCCTTCTGTGACGGCCGTACGCTGGCATTCGGGCGGGGAAACCCGGCAACCGCCAGGGAGCTCAGCATGACGCGAAGACAAACCTCCAAGCGCAATATCAGCAGCATCGTGGGAGCCGCGCTGCTCGTAATTGGCTCGACGGTCTTGGTGACGTATTCAGCCGCACTGGGATGGCAATTTCAGGCGGCGCTGAACAACACCGCAATAGATTCACTCGGCTTTTTCGGCAGCGTCGGATTGGCCTCGCTGCACGCCGTTCGCATTGTGGCGCTGGACCACGCCGTACTGCTCTCGGTGATGCACCGTATCTTGGTATTATGCTCGGCACTTATTGTAACGCTGATCGGAATCGCTCTTCTACTAAGACGGCCCACAGGCGTGAATGCGCTCGGCAGGCGTGGCGTGTCCGCGCTGCCGAAAGGAGACCAGTGATGGACGAACCGAATTACGGACGAGAGTCTAAAGAGCATGCCGAGCAAGAGATTCGGCAGCAGTCCCAGGAAGGAATAAAGCGCCCCAAGGCCATGGTCGTCGGCGATTTCCGCTGGGGACTGGTCTGGGGAGCTATCATCGTTTTGATCGGCGTGGCCTTATTGCTCGACCACATGGGCATCGCCCCCTTTGATCGCCTCTATCGCTTCTGGCCGATGATTTTGGTCGCCTTCGGCATTATGAACATCGTCACGGAATCCAATCGTGGCTTCGGCCTGTTGCTGATCGGGGCGGGCATAATTTTGCAACTGAACAAGCTGGGATTTCTTCACCTGACTTTTGCGGAGCTGTGGCCTCTCGCGATTATCGGCGTGGGCTTGCTGGTGATGTGGGGCTCGCTGGAAACGCGGGGATTTCTTCGCAGCAAAACCATGGCGGACTCCGCGGCACAGGGCGGCGGTCTTCAGAGCACATTGAACGCCGTGGCCGTTTTCGGTGGGAGCGAGCGCGCCATTAGCAGCCAGAACTTTCGGGGCGGCAAAGCCACCTCCATTTTTGGCGGCATCGAACTAGACTTTCGCGACGCGGATATCGAAGGAGAAGAGGCGGTTCTCGAGATTAACTGCATTTTCGGTGGCGTGGAGATTCGTGTCCCGGAAACCTGGCATGTGCATTCCCGGAGCCTTCCGGTATTCGGCGGATATACCGACAAAACCCGCGCGACGAAAACGCCAGGCGAAACCAGCATCAAGAAAAAAACATTGATCATTACGGGAATGGTCTTGTTCGGAGGCGTGGATATTCGCAACTGAGCCCCGGCTATGCACCCTCTTCTCACGCCCATCAATCGGCTCGGTCTCTATTTGCTTGCCTGGACGCCGCTCACCGCAATTCTCATTTATCTGATGGCGGCGCCGGGAGGGCTGGGCTGGTGGGACGCCACCTTCTTGGTTGTTCCGTTGTGCCTCATCTATGAGTTTGTTTGCTTGTCCGCGTGGTATTCCTGCAAAGCGGCGCCGATTCAAACCACGCCTGTGAAGAGGTTGTTTCTCACCCACATGGTTGCCGCGGCCATCGTCAGCTTGCTGTGGATGCAAGCAGCACGGCTGATTGCCTATCTTTTGTCTCAGCTCCACTCATTTCAGGGACTCGATCAGAAATTTGCGCCGCACGCGCCGCTGCTGTTCGGGCCAGGCTTCGTGCTCTACGTTTTAGCTGTCGCTTCGCATTACGTAGTCCTGGAAATGGACGAGTCCCGCGCCGCGCAAGCTCGCGTGCTGGAGACTAGCATTTTGGCGCGAGACGCGGAACTCAAGGCGCTGAAGGCGCAGATCAATCCGCACTTCTTGTTCAACAGCCTCAATTCCATCAGCGCGCTGACCAGCATCGACGCCGCCAGGGCGCGCGAAATGTGCATCCTGCTGGCCGATTTTTTGAGGATGACGCTGGGACTCGGCGAAAAAGCGCTTGTTCCCCTGCGCGAAGAGCTGGAACTGCTGCAACGCTTCCTGGCGATTGAAAAAGTTCGCTTTGGCGAACGCCTGCACGTCGACGCTCACGTCGAGGCGCAGGCGCAGACGTGCCTGCTCCCGCCGCTGCTTCTGCAGCCCCTGGTTGAAAATGCCATTCTTCACGGCATTGCCACTCTGCCGGCGGGGGGCACGGTTCGCCTTTCGGCGGAATGCAGTGGTGGCCAGCTTCATCTGTCCATCGAGAATTCCGTCGATTCCGATGCGCTGCCTCCACGGAAAAGCGGGCGCGGACTCGCCAATGTGCGCCAGCGCCTGGAGGCGCGTTACGGCAAGGAAGCGAGACTGCAAGCTACCGCGGAGGAAGAATTATTTCGCGTCACCATTTCGCTCCCTGCGGAGATGAGCGAGGCTCCAGTGCAGTCTGCTGAAGGTGCGCTTGCTCCGGCAAAAGAGGTTCGCCTTTGACCATGCCGGCTAAATCCGCAATTCGCGCACTGCTTGTGGATGATGAGGATCTGGCGCGCCACGTGTTGCGCGAGCTGCTGAAGTCTCATCCCGAGGTGGAAATCGCCGGGGAGTGCGCGAATGGCTTCGAGGCGGTGAAAGCCGTGGCCGAGCAGAAGCCGGACCTCATTTTCTTGGACGTACAGATGCCCAAGCTCACCGGCTTCGACGTTCTCGAGCTCATCGGCTCGGACATTCCGGTCATCTTTGTCACTGCGTACGATCAACACGCCATGCGCGCATTTGAGGTGCACGCCGTTGATTATCTTTTGAAGCCGGTAGGCCGTGAGCGCTTTGAAGCGGCGCTAACTCGCGCGAAGGATCGCGTCGCCGAGAAGAAGCCGATGCCAGCCGAGCTTGCGGCGACCGCGCGCCCGCCCCAGCAATTTCTTGAGCGCGTAGTCATCCGCGACGGCACACGCGTAACGCTGATTCCGATTGCGAAACTCGATTATGTGGAAGCGCAGGACGATTATGTTGCGCTGGCCAGTCATGGCGCGAAGCACCTGAAGCAGCAGACCATTGCGAGCCTCGAAGCGGCGCTGGACCCAAGCCGGTTTGTCCGCATTCATCGGTCGTACATTGTCAACTTCGAACGCGTGGCACGCATTGAGCCGTACGGCAAAGATAGCCGCTTGGCGATCTTGACCGACGGCACGCGCCTGCCGGTAAGCCGCGCCGGCTATGCCCGCCTGAAATCCTTGTTGGATGATCGCGCGTAAGGGTCTGTCGATTTTTTGGAGTGCCGGGGACTTGACCCCGCTGCGCCTGTGAAGATACCTGTGATACCTGTCTAGACTTCAATCCTCCGCACCCAAATCCGGGTCGTCGCCGGCTTGCCGAGATGCATCGTGCGCCCGCCGGCGCGCAGAGTCATCGTTTCGTCGTACTCGCGTTTTCTTACTTCGACCTGCGTCTCCGGCCGCAGCTCCAAATTCTCCAGGAACTCCAAAAATTGCGCATCTTTCTCATAGACGCAAAGAATCTCGGCCTTATCATTCGCGCGCAGATCGGACAGAAGCACCGCTCCCTGCTTGCGCAATTTGGCAATGCCGCCGCGCATCGGAACGCCATGCGGGCAGCTTTTCTTGTCGCCAAAGCGCTTCAGCAGCAGAGCTTCGACTTCCGGGGAAATCGCGTGCTCCATGCGCTCCGCTTCATCGTGTGCCTTCGACCAGGGCAGCCCGATCACGTCCGTGAGCAGCATCTCCGCGAGTTGATGCCGCAACGCCAGCCGCTCCGCGAATTGCCGGCCCTTTCGCGTGAGATCGATGCGGCCTTCGCGGTCCACGCGCACATGTCCGTCGCGCGTCATGCGCTTTAACGCGGCTGTCACTGCCGGTGGGGTTACGTTCAAGGCTTCCGCTAGGCGCGCGCTGATGGGCGTCTGGTCCTCTTCCAGCATCTCCCAGACGGCTTTGAGGTAGTCTTCCTGCGAAACGCTGGTTTTATCCCGCCGCAAGTATATTCTCCTCGGTTCAGCTTCCGCTATGAACGGACCCGGCTGCTTGCATCGTCTTTGCCGTCGTCAGGCGTTGCAAATTGTTTTCGTAGTCGTTGAGTTAGTTCCGAAACCCGCCGCTGAACCTCTTCATAAGTCCCTTGATACTTCTCGGAGTCGCCGTAGGGATCTTCGATCTCCCAGTCCTCAACCTTGGTGTGTGCACGAAAGTTCTGAAATGCAAACTCCCGTGCTCGGCCGCTCATGTTGATGACAATGTCTGCGGATTCCCATGCCTCCAATGAGATGGGTTTGGACGCTAACCCTTCAACAGCATAGCCGTTTCTCAAAAGAGTTTGCGTCGTCATTTCAGCGACAAACCCGAGCGGAGCCAATCCCGCGCTGGACGCCTCAATTTCCTCCGAGGCGTCCCTCCATGCAATGGCTTCAGCCATCGGGCTCCGGCAAGAATTACCGATGCAAATAAACAACACCCTGGCGCGGCGGGCTTTCATAAAAAACCTTGTTTCCTGAAGTCTCTCACAAGCCGCGGGACAGTTCACGTCGGAGCTGACTCGAAAGGGGGTGGTCGCCTCAGGGAAGGCTTACGATCGCGCCGAGGCGGGGCGATTGGAATTGTTTGCAGCCAACTCGAGAAAGCGCTGATGTACGGTCGTGTCGTTCGTGAGTTCGGGATGAAAAGCCGAGGCCAGAATGTGCGCCTTCTGCACCAGCGCGGGCTTGCCGGCATATTCGGCTAGCACCTTCACGCCTGGCCCGACGCGCTCGAAAATCGGACCGCGGATAAACACCATCTCTATCGGCTCAGACTTCAAAGTAGAAGGGCCGCTGACCACATCGCTGTGAACTTGCCGTCCATATCCGTTGCGGAGCACAGTCATGTCCAGCAAGCCAAGCGACTCCTGCTGCGGATTCTTCACTTCCGTTGCCAGCAGAATCGCGCCCGCGCAAGTGCCGAAGATGGCTTTATCCTCAGCGGCGAATTTCTTGATCGCGTCGTACAAGCCTTCTTCCTGCAGGAATTGCAGTTGCGTCGTGCTCTCGCCGCCTGGCAAAATCAACCCGTCGCAGCCCGCGAGATCCTCACGCGTGCGCACCTCAACGGTTTCGACCCCCATGCCGGCCAGCATCGCCGCATGCGCCGCAAAATCTCCTTGCACCGCCAAAATCCCAATCTTCACAGATTAACTCCGCTAAGTTTGCAGGACATCGCGTAGGCACAGCCATTTCTGGCTGTGCTTTCGCAGCGGGCATCACCAACCGCGTGTCGACAACAAATCCTTCTCCTCCAACTGCCGCACATCGAGGCCGCGCATCGCCTCGCCCAACTCCTCGTGCGCTTCCAAAACAGCCTTGGGATCTTCAAAATGCGTAGTCGCTTTCACAACGGCCTTCGCGCGCGCTTCCGGATCACTCGACTTGAAAATCCCCGAGCCCACGAACACCGCCTCGGCTCCAAGGCGCCGCACCAAAGCCGCGTCCGCGGGCGTCGCAATTCCGCCCGCCGAAAAATTCGGCACCGGCAACTTGCCAGTCTTTGCCACCAGGCGAATCAACTCCAGCGGCGCGCCTAGTTCTTTTGCCTCGTGCATCAACTCGTCGTCGCGCATCGTGGTGAGCCGCTTCATCTGACTCACGATCGTGCGCATGTGACGCACGGCCTCTACCACGTTGCCCGAGCCGGCCTCCCCCTTGGTGCGAATCATCGCCGCGCCCTCCGCCACCCGCCGCAGCGCTTCACCCAGGTTGCGCGCTCCGCAAACAAAGGGCACGCGAAAGTCGTGCTTCCACACATGATTCTCTTCATCCGCAGGAGTCAGCACTTCGCTCTCATCGATGAAGTCCACTTCCAGCGCCTCTAAAACTTCGGCTTCGATAAAATGGCCAATGCGCACTTTGGCCATCACCGGAATCGTCACCGTCTTCATAATCTCGCGAATGATTTTGATCGACGCCATGCGCGCCACGCCGCCCTCTTTGCGAATGTCCGAGGGCACGCGCTCCAGTGCCATCACCGCGCAAGCGCCGGCCTTCTCCGCGATCTGCGCCTGCTCTGCGTTGGTGACGTCCATAATCACGCCGCCCTTCAGCATTTCCGCCAGGCCGACCTTCACGCGCCACTCATTGGCAGTGTTGCTGCCGTTCCCGCTGCCGTTCACTTTCTTCGCATCCATTTCTTTTCTCCTCTCGGCAATCCTTTTCTGAACTCCGTGTCTGCATGCCTCTGCGGCTAAACTCTCTTCGCTTCGCCAATAATCACAAAACGTGCCTTACCGCGAGCCAAAACATCGCCGGCGGAATTCCGCACCTCTCCGGCATGAAACAAATTCCGCCCCTTTCGCTCCGTTTCTTCCCAACCTTCCACAATGATCTCGTCCTGCACGCTGACCGGCTTCAGATACTCGACCGTAAGCTCCGCGGTCACCGCGCGCACTTCGCGAAACCGGCAAACTTTCCCCATGGCTTCATCCAGCAGCGTCGCAATAATTCCGCCATGCGCCATTCCACCGCCGCCCTGATACCGCTCGCCCAAAACAAATCGGCCAATGATCCGGTGCTTTTCATTCTCTTGGACGAAGGTCAACTTCATCCCTTCTTCGCTGGCACCGCCGCACCCGAAGCATCGATTCGTCGGATTCGGCGACAGCGTGATCGCCGCCGGCGTTCTTTCCTCTGCGCTCTCGGTGCTCTTCACTCTGCGCCCTCTGGGTTAAATCCGTCGTTTCTCAAACCAGCGCAACACGGCTGCGCTCGGCTCTTCGCACGCCACGCTGCCTCTTCCGCATTTCCACGCGCAGCAATTCCGCCAAAGTCATCACGCCGCGGGCAATCTGCTTTTCATCCAAGGCGGCAAAGCCCAGGCGCAACGCATTCGGCAGCGGATTCTGCGCGTAAAAATAACGGCCTGGCGCGAACAGTACTCCGCGCTCTTTCGAATGAATCAGCAGCTCGCTGGCATCAAAACCGGGCGGCAATTCCAGCCACAGGCACATGCCGCCTTCCGGACGCGTCCAGCGCGTCCCTTCCGGCATGTGTTTGCGCAGCGCTTCGTCCAGCGCCGCGAGCCGCGAAGCGTACACCTTGCGCATTTTTGCCACGTGCTTGGAAAACATTCCGCGCCGCAAGAATTCCGCGAGCGTGGCTTGCGCCAACTGATCGGTGTGAATGTCCGTAGTCTGTTTCACCACGCGCAGGCGCTCGATCGCCACCGCGGGCGCCACGATCCATCCGACGCGCAGACCCGGAAACGCTACTTTCGCAAAACTGTCGATATGAATGACGATGTTCGAACGGTCCAACTGCTTCAGTGAGGGAAGACGGTCTTCGCGCGCGTGCAGCCGCGCATAAATGTGATCCTCCACGACGGGGACTTGATGCCTCGAAGCCAGCTCGAGCACCTTTCTGCGCGAAGCCAGCGGCATCGACGTTCCCGTCGGATTCTGAAAATCCGGCGTGAGCACGATTAGCTTCACGCGGTTCGCGGCGAGGGTCGCTTCCAATGCCTCCAAATCTAATCCTAGCGAGGCTCCCGGCTCGGCATGCGTACGCACTGGCACGCCGAGGCAGCGCGCGCGGGTAGTGTTGAAAATAGCTACCGCGCCCGGATAGGTCGGATTCTCCAGAATCACGGAATCGCCAGGCCGCACAAACGCCTTGCTGATCAAATCGAGCGATTGCTGGCAACCGTCCGTGATCATGAGATTTTCATCCCGTGCCGGAATGCCGTCGTGATGCAGAAGGTCCAGTAGCGCCTCTTTCAACGGCGCATATCCATCCGAAGGCCCGAGGTTGAGCACGTCCGTGGCCTCGCGGCGCAGCACGGCGCTCACGCAAGTCTGCAGGTCCTCAATCGGAAAAAACTCCTGCGCCGGCCGCGCCAATACAAACGAGAGCGCATTCTCGGGAGCGCTCGCAGTCAAACGCGACAACACCTCTTCCCCGCGCTCATCTGCAAAGAGCAGTTCCCAGCGGATGCCGTTGCCCCCATTAAGCACCGGCGGAGCCGGGGGCGTAATCTTCAGTCCGTTTCCATTGCTCTTGATGAACGTGCCGCGGCCGACGTGTCCTTGAATCAGCCCCTCGGACTCGAGTTCCGCGTACGCATTCGCAACCGTGGTGCGATGCACGCCCAACATCACCGCCAGTTCGCGGCTGGCGGGAATGCGGTCGCCGGGGCGCAAATCGCCCGCATGCACCAGCGCCCGCAACTGGTCACGCAATTGGACATATAGAGGAACGTGGCTTTCCGGCTGGAGATGTACAGGAAGCATTTGGATCTCCCCTAGCAGCCAATTCTACACGACATTGGCCTGCTACAAGAGCCAATTTGTCTCTTACTTTGGAGTGCGGCGGCCTTGCCGCCGCCTTCACCGCTTCTACTTTCGGGACGAGCCAGCCACGCTACACAAAGTTCGGCGGTGCAGATGCTTACTCCCTCGGCGGGTGATATCCAATTCGTCCGTTCAGTTCCCCCACAGTCAACTGCCGCACACAAAGCCGCGTCAAATCGCTCTCATCGCACTGATAAATCTGCGCCATCGGCAAGTCTTCCGGCTGCACCACATATTCCCCGGCTTCTAGTTGCTGCGAGGTGTCCGAATCATCGGTGTTGAGCGGACTGCCGCCTTCTTCCACGCGCACGCGAAATTGCCGCGACGGCGGCTCGTAATTTTGAAAGCTGAAGCACTTTCCCACACAAGCGCGGTCCACCAGGTGCACGATGTACGGTATCCGCGAATCGGGCGACGCCCAGATCGTCGCTGCCACGCGCCCGCCGACCGGAACGCTGCTCTCAATCAAGCGTTCGATTTGCGCCTCCATGCGATTCAAGGTTGCGGTGTCCCGGTACAAGAACGCGAAGAACACAATCGCAATGGTTGCGAATCCCGCAGTGCGCCATTTTCGGGCCTGCACCAATGCCAACACGCAAAGCCCCATGACCGCGGCGACAGTCGTCAGTCGCAACGCTAGCGCCCCTACCCAGCCCGAATAGAGCGGAACGCGCACGACATCGGGCAGCACATAAATCGCGAGCACCACCAACCAGTGCAGCTCCAGCGGCAAGCGCATGGCTGCCCAGGACTCCCGCGCACCTTGGCGTTGCAGTCTATCCGCCACAAAGCACATCATGCCAAACAAAAGCGCCACGCAAGACAACACGTAATACCGCGTGCAATACAACGCGACCTGGTCGCTGCCGTTGTAAATCCCGGGACCGAACGTATCCCAAATTCCGAACGACTCGTAATGCCGCATCAAATAAAAACGTGCCACCACGACCGCGAGCACCGCCGCGCCGGGCACCGCCAATTTCCACCATCCGGGCAACAACCGCGACAAGACAACGTAGCCCACGCAGCCCACCAGCCAAACAAAACCCTGCGGATGAGCGATCAGCGCGAGAGCGGCAAGCACGGCAGCCAGGATGAGTTCCCTTCCCCGCCCGCCCCAGACGATCGCGGTGGCGAAAAACCCCAAGCCAAGCGAAAGGTAGTAGTTGAAGAACCCGACGTTGAAGGTCCAACCATAGGCAAGCATCGCCAGGCATAGCAGCAAAAACCACGGTGGACGCTGCGAAACGGCGGCAATGAGCGCGAACGCACCCCAAAAGAAAATGAGCACGCACAGCGGCACCAAGATTTTCTGCGCCGCCGCCAGCCCGAACAAATTCCCAAGCTTTAAAAGGAGAAGATCAAACAGGACATTGTTCCATTGCCTGGCAAGGTAAAGCCCGGGAGCTTGCCCGCGCTCAATAAGTTGCGCGAGCCACGCATTGTAAACGTGGCTGCCGAGGTCGCCGGCTTCAATCCGCCGATGCCAAAAACAAGGGATAAGCAGGCCCGCGGAAATCGCTACGGCCTGCAGCCAGAAGCGCCGCAGGAAATCGGCCGCGGCTTTAAGAGCTGATGCGTCTCTGTCCGTCTCCATCTTCTCGTATATTCATGGCGCGTGCGGCTGGAGCGACGCGCAGAGTAGCACAGAGGGTTCTACCTGCGCTATTGAGATACGTCAGCCGTCCTTCGCACAGCTCAGCAATGACAGCGTCTTTGCAGTTGAATGGTGGCTCGGGTGTCGCTATCTCGAGGGCTGGCTTTCGCCCAAGCGCTTCAGCCGGTCGCGGAGCCGGCGCTGCAATGGGGTCGGCGTATTCGGGTTAAATGCCACCAGATACCACAGCGGCTGGCTGCGATCGCGACTCAGCCATGCCAACGTCGAAGCGTCCGCGTTCGGATGCCGCGCCACATTCTCGCGAATCGCCCCATACGGATGCTTAGCCAGCTTGTTCAAAGTCTTGGCATTGGACCGTGGATGCTCGCTGATCAGCCTCAGCAAATAATAATCTTCCTCCGGCGCCTGCTTTACCAATTTCTCCAGCATATCCGGCTTGGCATCGGCGCTCAGCACTAAGCCGATTTTTTCGTCCCAAGCAGTGTTGATCTGGTTGAGTTCCCGCGTTCGCGCGTGAATCAGCTCTTCCAGCGTGCGCCGCTCCTGTTGCATGCGCGCAATCGGCAGCTCCGTGCCCTCGAGCGAATCCAGAACACGCAGCAAGTGCTGCCGCTCGCCGAACACAATTTGCGAGGTCCGAGTGGCGGGCCCCTTTTCCTTTTCTTTGTGCTGCACCAGGTCGGAACGTCGCATCGTGTTGGCTGCTCCAGCGCTCTCCCCTCGCAAGCTTGTGCCAGGGATTGTGTCCAAAACCGCGCTCATTTCTCGCGTTAGACCCACGGTGTACCTCACATTCCGCTGGGCCAATCGGATTATGTTCCGCGCACCGCGTAGGGTAAAGTTACCAACGTACTGTATGTGCCCGAAGTGCAACCGTCTGCGAAGCGCTTATTGCGCGCGCGGTCGAATGAGGATCAACGCCCATGTCCGCGTTTGAGGACCACAAAGAGGAATTGGAGCACTACGAACAGATGTTTGGCCGCAAACGCGGACGTCTGGCGGTCTCGCTGGATCGGCTCACCAATGCGCTGGTGCTAGTTGGCCAGCACGGCGTCTATTGCACCAGCCAGCGTAATCCCACCGTTCCGGCCATGGATATTCGCATCATTGCGAATGAACTGACGCACGCGAAAGAGCTGGTGCAATCCGTGATGGAGGAGCTGCGCAGGACGAAGAACGACGCGCATAGCTAAGGAATTGTGAGCTAGTCTCCGGAAACGAGAAAGGGATTCGACTGCCGCTCTTCGCCGATGCTCGTCGTGGGGCCGTGCCCCGGATGTACCACCGTCTCATCTGGCAGGGCCATCACCTTGCCGCGCAGCGAATCCAGGATGTCTTTCATTGACCCGCCCCACAAATCGGTTCTTCCGATGCTCCCGGCAAACAGCGTGTCTCCCGCAAAAAGCTGCGGCGCGGCCAGCGTAATTTTCCCCATTTCCAGCGGCATGTACAGCGAGACGCTTCCCGGCGTGTGCCCGGGCGTATGAATCACATGCGCCTCGAGCGAACCCCACTGCAACGCATCGCCGTCGGTCAGCAGTTGGTGCACATCGGTTAAATCCGGCGGCACTACTCCCAGAAACGCCGCCTGCACGTCCATCGCCTGATAGAGGGGCAAGTCTTCCCGGTGCATCATCACCGGAGCACCGGTGTATTTGTGCAGCTTGCTGAGGCCGCCGACATGATCGATGTGCGCGTGCGTGCTGACGATTGCCTTCACCGTGAGCTTGTGCCGCCCGAGCAGCTCCAGAATGCGGCTCACTTCATCGCCCGGATCGACAACCAGCGCCTCGCGCGTCACAGGATCGCCGATGATCGAGCAGTTGCACTGCAGCAGCCCCACCGGAATGGAGATGTGCAGGAACCCCTGCTTTTCTACGCCCACTGCTGGAATTGGTTCATCCATCAAATGAAGTATAACATTCGCTCCTTGGCGCATCACTGCTGCAGAACGCGCCTAACAGCGGCTTTGCTACACTGTAACAAGGCGTCGATCACCGCCGCGTATGCAAAGCCCCGAAACCGCAAAAACAATCGATACGCCGCTCGCGCCGCTGCATCAGCAAGCCGCGGCGAAAATGGGAGCGTGGTTCGGCTGCGCCCTACCCGATGATTTCGGCGATTGGCAGCGCGAATACTGGTTCGCGCACAAATCTGTGGCGCTGATCGACAAGAATTATCGCACCTATCTCTCCTTCACCGGCCCAGACCGGGTGCGCTATCTCAACGCCATTCTCACCAACAACATCAAGGATCTGAAGCCATCGCATGGCAACGTTTCGCTATTGCTCAATCCACAGGGCCGCATTCTCGCGGAGATCGAAACCTACGCGCTGCCCGAAAGTCTGTTCTGTGTCTCCTACGTGATGATCCGAGAGCGCCTCATCGAGGCACTCGACAAATACATCATCATGGATGACGTCACTCTAGCCGATGACACCCACCGTTTCGGCACGCTGGCGCTGGAGGGGCCTGCATCCGCGACCATTGTCAGCGAATTGACCGGACTCGATCTCAATTCGCTGGCGGAACTCGCCAGACAGAACGTCCGCGTCGGGACAATTCCCTGCACCATTATTCGGCGCTCGCCCGGAAGGTTTGTTGGAGCCGAATTTCTCGTTGAACGCGCCCATTTGGAAGGGCTGTGGCAAACCCTTCAAGAGAAATCCAGAGCTGCGGCCGGCGGCCCCACCGGCTACTCCGCGCTTAGCGCGCTTCGCCTCGAGCAAGGCATTCCGTGGTTCAGCTATGACTTTGGCGAAAAGCAAATCCCTCACGAAGCCGCCCTCGAAAACAGTCACATCAGCTTCACCAAAGGCTGCTACACAGGGCAGGAAATCGTCGAACGCGTGCGCTCTCGGGGCCAGGTCAATCGCCGCCGCGTCGGTCTGCGTTTCACCGGCGAAGCGGTCCCCTCCCCCGGCGAAATCCTAACTTCCGACGGCAAAGAAGCCGGCTTCGTCACGCGCGCAGCATTCGCGCCCGCGCTCTCTTCCTCGATTGGCATGGGTTACGTCCGAAAGGAAAACAACTCAACCGGCAGTCAGTTGGAATCGCGAGGCGGAGCCGCGGCGGTTACAACATTCCCAATCGAGCAAACGTAACGGCCACCTTCAGGCGGGCCTCCCAGATTGATCACCCTGAGCCAGCAAGTTCGCTCGTTTGGAATGGATTTTAGACTTTTCTGAAATCCCTCACTGCATCACCAGCATCGGCTGCAGTGCCTTGTTCAACCGCGCACGGTCTTCTTGGGTCATGGCAATAAACTCAATCCCCATACCTCTAGTCGGCGTAACTCGTCGCACCACGGCCCGCGCCCGCACTTCGCCGAGTGGCAAATCCAGCAGCACTTTCACCATGCTGCGCATCGGCGCCGGCTGCCGAGTCAGCACAAACAGTCCGCCCAACGCAATACTCTCAAGACAGGAAACCGCACGACGTGTCCCCGATTGCCATGCCACCACCAAACTCCTAGGCGGTACGACGCGCGGATAGCGTCTCTGCTCTGCATCCCCCACGACAGACTCCCAAGCAAGCTAGGTCAGAGCCGCCAAGTCTTCGCTAAAATCAAGCCCCCGTCAACCTCTTTATGTAGTGCGGCCGTCTTGCGCGCCGCTGCCTTCTCTCCAACCTTCAAGTCTTCCGCTTGTACACGCGCACGTAATCCACCAGCATTTTTTGCGGAAACACGGTCGTTCCGTCGGGCGAGCCCGGCCAGTCTCCACCCACTGCCACATTCAAGATAAGGAAAAATCGATGATCGAACACCCACGTCCCACCCGCAGGCCACTGCGCCGCCGTGAACGTCGCATATAAATTTGAATCCAGATACAAACGAACGGCGCCAGGCTCCCACTCCGCCGCATAAACGTGAAAGTCGTCTGACAATTTCTGTCCCGCGGGTAATGCGATCGTCGCTGTCAAATCGCTGGTCTGATTCGTCGAGCTCGGACCATGCAGCGAGCCGTGGTTGATTCCCGGTTCCTTGCCGACATTTTCCATGATGTCGATCTCGCCGCACTTCGGCCAGCCAACGAAGCCAAAATTCTCACCTAGCGTCCAGAACGCAGGCCACATTCCCTGCCCCGCAGGGAGCTTAATGCGCGCTTCAAATCTCCCATACGCCTGTGAGAACAAGCCCTGCGTCTTCAACCGCGCCGATGTGTAGTTGAATTTAGCGCCGTCCGGCCCGGCGTATGCCTCTTGCCGTGCTGTAATTACCAGATTACCGTCCTCGATCCGCGCATTTTCCACGCGATTCGTGTAGAACTCGAGTTCATGATTCCCCCACCCACTCCCGCCAATGTCATAAGTCCACTTCGAAGCATCCGGCACAGATCCGTTTTTCCCGTCAAACTCATCGCTCCAAACCAGCGCGTAGTCCTCGGGAAGCTTCTGCTTTTGTGCCTCCCCTCTGTGCGAAAGCAAGCTCACAGCAGCAAGCAAACAAATGCAATGACGGGTCTTTAGACCAGCTTGCGACAACTCTAAATTACCAACCCCTGGAATCCGCAATCGCATCTTCAAACCCCCGCTCACATGGACACACTACCCTGCACTCGCTAAACTCCCAACCCTAAAACAATCGGGAGGCATTGTGAAGGCCATCCTCTTCCGCCAGCATGGCGGGCCCGAAGTTCTGCAATACGCCAACGTCCCGGAGCCCGAACCCCGCCCCAGCGAAGTTCTCATCCGCGTTCGCGCCTGCGCCCTGAATCATCTCGATCTCTGGGTCCGCCGCGGCCTCCCCAACGTCCCCATCCCGCTTCCGCACATTCCCGGAAGCGACGTCGCCGGAGAAATCGCCAAAATCGGCTCCGAAGTTACCACCGTGCGCGTCGGCCAAAAAGTTGTCCTGGCTCCCGGAGTCGCCTGCGGCAAGTGCCCGGCATGCATATCCGGTCTCGACAATCGCTGCCGCCAGTTCACCAACCTCGGCTACATGGTCGACGGCGGCTGCGCTGAATTCGTCCGCGTCCCGGAAGTCAACTGCCTCCCTTACCCCGAAAATCTCTCGTTCGAACACGCCGCGGCCCTTCCGCTCGTTTTCCAAACCGCTTGGCACATGCTTGTGGATCGCGCGCACCTTCAACCCGGTGAAGACGTGCTCATCCTCGGCGCCGGCAGCGGCGTTGGCAGCGCCGCCATCCAGATCGCGAAATTCTTCGGTGCCCGCGTCATCACCACTGCCGGTTCCGACGAAAAGCTCGAGAAAGCCCGCCAACTCGGCGCCGACCACGTCATCAATCACAAAACGCAAAAAATTCGTGATGAAGTTCGCCGCATCACCAACAAGCGTGGCGTCGACGTCGTCTTCGAACACGTCGGCACCGCCACTTGGGACGACAGCCTCGCCAGCCTCGCGCTTGCCGGACGCCTGGTCACCTGCGGCAACACCACCGGCTACGAGGCCAAAATCGATTTGCGATTCCTATTCAGCCGCCAGCTTTCGCTGCTCGGCTCCTATATGGGAGTGAAAAGCGAGTTGCACACCATCATGAAGCTAGTCTCCGCCGGCCACCTGAAGCCGGTAGTCGACCGCATGTTCCCGTTAGCCGAGGCCGCCGCCGCGCACGCCTATCTCGAGTCCGGCCAGCAATTCGGCAAAGTCGTTCTTATCCTCTGACGCTGGCAACGCTCTTACACGCATCCTGTACGAAGTCTGACCCAACGTACTATTTACTTGCAGAACTCCCGCTGTAAAACTCCCGACACTTCCGGGGTCAACACTCACCAGCCCTGGTTCCTCCCGGCGGTCAGAGCCCAGTCTGACCTGTTTTTCGAACAGCGAGGTCTTTCAATGATGCCCAAGAAATCAGTTGTGTACGTGTGTCTGCTCACGGCTGCAGCTCTGGCGTTTGCAATGGCCGGCCAGTTGATCGGTCAAAGCTCCAGCCCGCCCGCCGAAGCCCCTTCGGGCTACGACAATCAACCCAATGGTCTCATCGACTCCGCAACATTCACCCATGACCGCGGCAAGTTTGAAGAAATCGAAAACATCGGTGATGGTCTCGGTCCAATCTTCAACGCGCAATCCTGCCGCGAATGCCATCAGAATCCGGTCACCGGCTCATCCAGCCAGGTCAAAGAACTTCGCGCAGGCCACCACGACAGCTCGGGCCATTTTGTCCCAGCCACCGCCTTCTTGGCCGATAACACGGTGACCATTCCCAACCGCTCTCTCATCAACCAGCGCGCTATCTGCCCCGCGGTGGACACCATTGACGTTGGCGGTCAGCAACAAGCGTTTAACTTCCCTCAGACTCAGGGCCAGGAACGCATTACTACCGCAGAAACCATTCGGGTTTTCCGCATTTCCCTGAATACCCTCGGCGATGGCTTCATCGAGTCCATTGCCGACCAGACACTTCTCAACCTAGCCGCCTCGCAATGCGCGCGCACGGGCGGAGTCATTTGCGGTCAGGCTGTGCAGGTGCCGGTGCTCGAAGCCAGCGGCGCTCTCGCGGTCGGCCGCTTTGGATGGAAGAATCAGCACGCCTCGCTTCTATCTTTCTCCAGCGACGCTTACTTGAACGAGATGGGCATCAGCAATCGCTTGCCTCCCAACAATGTGGACGTCACCCGGATCTGCGACGTGGTTCCGGATCCCAATGACAATACTTTCGATTCCGAGGGTTTGAACGACATCGACCATTTCGCGCGTTTTATGCGCGCCACTAAGGTACCGCCCCGCGACACCGCCCTGGCTACTTCATCGGACGGCGTCGCTGGCGCAAACCTGTTTGGCTCCGTTGGCTGCGCGACATGTCACGTTTCTTCGATCATCACCGCGCCAGCCGGCACCGGCGTGGCTGCAGGCGCGTTCATCGTCCCTGATCAGCTCGGCAACAAAGTTATTCACCCTTACAGCGATTTCCTTCTCCATGACGTCGGTACCGGTGATGGCATTGTGCAGACCGGCGGCCAGGAGACCGCGCGCAAAATGCGCACGCCTCCTCTCTGGGGGGTGCGCACTCGCACCGAATTGCTCCACGACGGCCGTTCCAGCACCTTCTTCGACGCCATTCAGCGTCACCGAAATGAAGCGCAAGGCGTGATCAACAATTTCAATGCCCTCACGCCGGCCCGACAAAACCAACTCCTAACGTTCCTCCGCTCCCTCTAGCTGTGTAAACAAAACCGGCAAGGCGCTTTCCACGCCTCGCCGGTTTTCTCTTTTTGCCTAAAAATGTAGAGGCCGGGTTGCAACCCGGCCTCTCTTAACTCTGCGAACCCTCAGTGTACCCTGCGTCTCTGAGTTGCCTTTGTCTTTCTACGCCAAATTCAGAGCGCGCTTAAATGAACCCTTCTCGCTGTCAATTTTCTTCTGCAACTGCAAAATCGAATACAGCAGCGCCTCCGGCCGCGGCGGGCATCCCGGAACGTACACATCCACCGGAATCACCTGGTTGCATCCCTGCACGATCGCGTAATTGTTGAACACGCCGCCCGAAGTCGCGCAGGCCCCCATCGAAATCACCCACTTCGGCTCCGGCATTTGATCGTAAAGCTGCCGCACCACCGGCGCCATCTTGTGCGAAAGGCGCCCGGCCACAATCATCAAATCCGCTTGCCGTGGCGAGGGACGAAATACTTCCGCGCCAAATCGCGCCACGTCAAACCGCGCCGCCGCCATCGACATCATTTCAATCGCGCAGCACGCCAACCCAAATCCCAGCGGCCAAATCGAGCTTTTCCGCGCCCAATTCACCGCCTTATCCAGGGTCGTGAAGATGATCCCTTCATCTTCCAACAACTTGCCGAAGTCATCCGGCTTGGTCAGCGTGACATGCTTACCCAGCGATGTGCTCATAAGCCCTCGTCCCCTTCATTTTCGCACACCTCACCCTTGAAGCAAATCGCCTACTCGTGACACGGCCATGTTTGGCAGTGCGCGGAGCCTGCGCTCCGCTCCGCATGCATTCCGATTTATAATCGCGCCCATGGGCACGGTCCTCTCACCCCTCCGCCAGTCCCCCCACCTGCGCCTTCACTGCGTCAACGTTTTCGTCCGCGACCAGGACCGCAGCCTGCGCTTTTTCGTCGACCTCCTCGGCTTCAACGTCGCCTTCGACACGCGCGTGCAATCTGGTGAGCGCTGGGTCGGCGTCGCCCCTCCCGATGGCGCCGCCATCCTATCCCTCATCGCTCCTAAGCCCAATTCCGAGCAATACAAGCTCATCGGTCGTGCCACGCAAATCGTCTTCGTCACAGAAGACGTCACCGCCAAATTCCAGGAATGGTCTAAGCGCGGCGTCCGCTTTCAAACTCCGCCCCGCCTCAAGCGCATTCGCTACCAATCGCAAGCTGTACAAAATGCAGCGACCGTCGGCGATGGCCAAGCCGCCTCTAAGCGCGGGACAACATCCTCCATGGCTCCAAACGTTAGCGGCATGCTCCTCGGCGAGGAAACGCCTGTCTGGGGCGGCGTCTTCGCTCGGTTCCGCGATATCGACGGCAACTCCTTCTCGCTCGTCAGTTTCGACGAGCTCACCCACGCCATGGAAGCGCAACGCCGCTCCATCGCCGCAAAGCAGGAAACCGAACGCCGCGCCGCGCACGAACTCGAAATCGCCAAGCACGTGCAGTCCCGCCTATTCCCGCAAACCCTGCCGCCTCTCGCTACTCTCGAATACTCTGGCGTCTGCATCCAGGCCCGCCAAGTCGGCGGTGACTATTACGATTTCCTCGATCTCGGCCAAAGCCGCGTTGGCTTCGTCATAGCAGACATCTCCGGCAAAGGAATCGCCGCCGCGCTCTTGATGGCCAACCTGCAAGCCAATTTGCGGAGCCTCTGCGCCATTGCCCAGCAGCCGCCCGACCGTCTGTTGTGCTCCGTAAACCAGCTCTTCTGCGAAAACACAACCGACGGCGCCTACGCCACGCTTTTCTTCGCCGAATACGATGACTCCGTTCGCCTGCTCCGCTACGCCAACTGCGGCCATCTCCCTGCTCTTCTTCTCCGTGGCGACGATACCGTAACGCGCCTCGACGCCACCGCCACCGTCCTCGGCATTTTCAAAAAGTGGGATTGTGAGCTGGGCGAATGCCACCTTCTCCCCGGCGACATGCTCGCCCTCTACACCGACGGCATCACCGAATCCTTCAACCACGATGGCGAAGAATTCGGCGAGCCCCGCCTCCTCGACTCCCTCCGCCGCCATCGCTCGCTCTCCTCGCAAGCCGCGCTTGCCTCCATGGTCGACGAGGTCCTCCACTTCAATCCCCAAGAGCAACACGACGACATCACCCTAATCCTCGCCAAATGCCACCAGTAGCGCAGGCTTAAGCCTGGGCCGGCCCCGGAAGCCTGCACGTGTGCAAAACAGGCGTCTCTAGGGTCTCCTCCCGTCTTCCACTGAGAGATAAATCACCGCTCCAACGAAAAAAATGCTTCCGCGCGCAGCGCGATTCCCGTCGGCACCTTTCATCGCACCGTGGTCAATCGCACAAGGTTCTCGCAACTCTTATTCCTGCCACCGCTTACCGCTCCGCGAATTTCCCGCGTGTCCGTCCCGTAGATCCCCGATATGGAAGGCCGCGTGCCCACGCAAACAGTTCCTGCCCACATTCAGGAGGTGTACGTCTATGCTTCGTAAGTTCCTCTGTTCTGCCTCGCTTGCCGGCTTGATGCTCTCAGGCATCGCCGCGCACGCGCGT
Organism: Candidatus Acidiferrum sp.; assembly: GCA_035602505.1. Classification (GTDB taxonomy): domain Bacteria; phylum Acidobacteriota; class Terriglobia; order Acidiferrales; family UBA7541; genus Acidiferrum. The sequence continues at coordinate 39,506 of DATNMD010000051.1, read as the reverse complement.
CCCGCCCAGGAGAAATCTCAACCAAAACAACGCAATGAGGAGACCAAGTCTGCCTCCGGCAAAGTAACCGACATTGCCAGCGACAAAAAGTCTTTCACTATCGAAGTGAGTGATGGAAACGCCAAACACACCATGCAATTCATCTTGGACGGCAACACGCAGGTGCAAGGCAAGGTCAGCGTTGGAACTGATGCCACCGTCGAGTTTCAACCCACTCCAGACGGCAAGAATCTCGCCATAACCATCACCCCGCGTTCTTCGCAATCGCCCTCGCCCGGCAACTGACCTTCTGCTCTTCGCACGTAGCAGTCTGACGAACCGGTCACTCTAGGAATCATCGTGACCGGTTCGTTCTGTCTTGCCCCACCAAAAATTTGCGACGCGCACCCGCTCTCGTTTACTCTGCTTGTCCTGAGCCAACGGGAAGGCAGCCTCGAAGGGCTATAGTATGCGGACCTCGGCAACTCGGAGGCCGAACACATGACTCCGCCAGGCTCGTCCAAACACATCCTTGTCACCGGAGCCGCCGGCAAGGTCGGCCGCCATTTCATCCACCGCGTTCTGCACTCTGCGAACAAGCACGATCCGAGCATTCGCCTCCGCGCGCTCTGTCACAATCGCCTCCTTGAACCACAACCTCGCCTCGAAGTTGTGCAAGGCTCCATCTCCGATCGCGCCACGGCCCGCAACGCCATGGCCGACATCACCCACGTCCTCCATTGCGCAACCTGCAAGGAAACTCCCGACGACGTGATCGACGTCACCGTCAAAGGCCTCTTCTGGCTGCTCGAAGAGTGCCGTGCCAGCCCACATTTGCAGCAAATCATTCTCATCGGCGGTGATGCGGCCCTCGGTCATTTTTACTACCCGCATCCGCTCCCGGTCACCGAGCAGCAACGCCACAGCGCCTACCCCGGCTGCTACGCGCTCTCCAAAGTCCTCGAAGAGGTCATGCTCGAACAGTATTTCATCCAATATCACCTTCCTGGCTGCTGCCTGCGTGCTCCCTGGATCATGGAAAAGGACGACTTCAAATTTTCCCTCTCCTTTGGCGAAGACGTTTTCGGCGGACCGCGCTGGCGCGACCTCGTCGGACCCGCGCGCGCCGACGAATACAGCAAGTCCGGCGCCGTGCCCGTCATGCTCGACCCCCAAGGTCAGCCCGTAAAACGCAATTTCGTCCACATCAGCGATCTCATCGATGCCATTCTTCTCGCCCTCGGTCATCCCAAAGCGCTCGGGCAAACCTTCAACATCTCCATGGACGAACCCGTCGACTATCGCCAGGTCGCAGACTATCTCCGCCAGACCCGCAACCTGCCCTCCGTCGACGTCCCCACTCCGTATTGGTCCACCTGGCTCGACAACACCAAAGCAAAATCCCTACTCGCATGGCGCCCCCAGTACAACCCGCAGCGCCTAATCGAGGAAGCCTGGACATATAGCCGCGCCCCGACCGACCCCCGCATCACCTGGTACCCCGGCTAACTCGTTAGGTGAGGTCACGTAGGGGCGCAGCATGCTGCGCTCCAGCTTGGCGCGATGTTCGCTTCACCCCACGCTTGGTGTCATCCGGACGTCAGCAGTCGAAGGTTCCGGCTTTCCGTGGAATAGGCGGAACTTTGCTCATGGAGAGCGCGTAACTCATACGGGAATAAGGAGACAAGATGAGCGGACGAAACGCACGTTTGGGGTGCAAACCGATAGTCAGCTCGCGCGCAAACATGTTGGCGCAAATAGCGCTAGCGGGAATATTGGCATTAGCGGCGAACCCGCTTTGCGCACAGGAAAAAGCGCAGAAAGACACAAGCAAAGACAAGGAATTGTCAGTCACCGTGCACGGTCCGGACACCGATGCCGGCCTGATTGTCAGCGCACGCGCCACCGCCAAAGAAATAGGCCTGCCCATCTACCCGGGAGCGATGCCGCACAAGGACCAGGACAAGGACGACAGTCCGGCCGCAAAGCTAGGACTGTGGAGCACTTCATTCGGATTCAAGCTCGTTGTGCTGAAGATGGAATCGAGCGACGGCCTCAGGAAAGTCGCCGACTATTATCAGAAGGCGCTGGCCAAGTACGGGACGGTCCTCGATTGCACGAATCCTGCGCCGGCCCAGGAAGGCAACAACAAGAAATCCGAAAAGCTCACCTGCGGCGACGACAAGCCCGACAAGGGCGGGATGCTATTCAAAGCGGGCACCAAAGAGAAGCAGCACGTCGTTGGAGTCCAGCCAAACGGGACCGGCACGATTTTTCAGTTGCTATACATTGAGGCCCGAGGAGAACAGAAGAAACCCGCCTGAATCCAGACCCAGATTTTATCTACTCCGGCGGAACGTATTGTCCGGCCAGGAGAATCCGCGACAGCCACTCAGCATGGGGTAGCCCCGACCGCAAGAGTTCCTTTGCTTCAGTCTCCACGTCGTAAGCGACCCGCCGAATGCTGACGCTCTCTCCGTCAATCACCAAATACGATGCACGTGTATCTCCGTCATAGGATTGGCTGACGCTGCCCGTATTTGCCACGGTCATCCCTTGAAGTCGGCGTATGTAGGGACGATGAATATGTCCGTAGACCACGATCTGCGCACCAAGAGACGCGTATGTACCGTGCAATTCCTCATCGCTGGCATTCGGCATCGGAGCGCGCCACAGGTCGCCCGGGCTGGCATGGACCATGCTAAAGCCACGTCCCGAGTACTGATCGGGAAGTCCTTCCAGCCATCGCAAGCGCTCCTCACCGATGCTTGCGAGCGTCGGTGGAATCATCTCTTGAATTCTGGCAAGAAGTGGCGCGATCTTCGGGTTTGCTGCGGCATATTCCGCCAGGCTTTCCGGTGCCCAAAGCATCTCGTCCGTATTCCCACGGACCCCGGGCCACCCGAGGATGCGGACCTGATCGATGATTTCCGCCGGGTGCACTCCACCGTAAGCCAAATCGCCGCCATGGACGACGAGGTCAGGTGCAATTTGTCGCAGGTCGGCGACAACTGCTTCGAAGGCGCGCCGATTCCCGTGAACGTCCGATACGATCGCGACTCTCACTTTGTCCGCCGACTCATCAGGCATCCCAGCAAAGGCTGACGGCGCTCAAGGATTCAGAACAACGCTACGTCTACTTTCCAGAAGTTTCAGAACCTTGTCCGCCTTGTCTGTCTCGACGCCCACTTCCACCAGCGCTTCGCGAAAGTGCCGCAGGAACCTGTCGAAATGTCCATCGTTCAGCCCTTGTTCCCGCGCGCGCGCATGAGCTGCGGCGATGTCTGCCCCTGTATAAACGATGCGTCCTCCAAGCAGCATTGAGACAAACATGCTCTGCCGAGATCGTAGCTGTGCCATATCGCTGCTCTTGAAAAACGGCCGGAGCGTCTCATCCGCGAAGACTCGCCTGTAAAAGGACTCCGTGGCCGCCTGCACGGTTGGTTGCCCACCGATGAGGTCATAGAGTTCGTCGATCACTCCATCCCCCTGAATGCCACTAAATACAAAGTCGCGAGGATTAGGTCGGAGCGAGAGGCTCGCAATGGATGGTCATTCTATCGGCCGCGCAGGCGAAGTCAATCAGCGCCGCCCGAGGGTCTTGCCGACTTGGGCAGCTTCCCTTCTCTTTAACCTTTGCACCATGCACGCAAGGTGATATTCACACATAAGCCCCGCTCCCAATCCGCTCGAGGAGGCAGTGCCCATGAAGCTCTTCATCGCAGCGGCTGGTCTAACCCTTGCTCTCGTTTCTGTCAGTACGCAGGTTCCTGACGCACCCACGGGTTTCGACGACAAAACCAACGGCATGGTCGATGATGCGACGCATCAAGCCGACCAAATGAAATTCGACGAGGTCGAGCAGCTCAGCGACGGCCTCGGACCGTTATACAACGCACAGTCCTGCCGCGAATGCCACCAAAGCCCGGTGTCCGGCGCGGCGTCCCAGGTCACGGAATTACGCGTTGGCCATCAGGGACCGGACGGACGCTTCCGCACTCCTGACATCCCGATCGCTCACGGAGCCGAGGTCATCACCGGCCGCTCGCTCGTGAACGATCGCGCCATCTGCCCCAATGCCGCTTTTCCTGACAAGGAAATCCAGGAACGCGTTCCAGAAACCGAGACGATCCGCACGCTTCGCCTCTCTCTCAGCGTTTTGGGCGACGGCTTCGTCGAGGCCATTGCCGATCAGACTCTCGTCGATCTTTCCAAGCAACAATGCAAATCTTCGCACCACAAAATCTGCGGCCAACTTCTCTATGTCCCCATCGTGGAAGCGCCCGGACAGATGGGCGTGGGCCGCTTCGGCTGGAAAAACCAGCACGCCAGCCTGCTATCGTTCTCCGGCGATGCTTACCTCAACGAGATGGGCATCACCAATCGCCTGCAACCCAATGAGGTCACCAACCTCTGCAACAGCGCTTCGGAGCCGAATGACAAGCCCGGGCCCGACGGCCTTTCCGATATCGATCGCTTCGCCCGCTTCATTCGCGCCACCAAAGCGCCCGCGCGCGATGCACAGCTCGCCAATGGCGCAGCTGCAAGGAAGGGCCTCACTCTTTTCGACAAAATCGGCTGTGCCACTTGCCACGTCGAGGCAATAACCACTGCTACCGCGGGAACCAAGATCAACGGCGGCACGTTCACAATTCCGCCCGCACTCGGCTCCATCACCTTGCATCCCTACGGCGATTTCCTGATGCACGACGTGGGCACCGGCGACGGAATCCTGCAAGCCATTCGCGAGCACTACGGGCACCGAGTCTTCCAGCAAATGTCGGACTATCTCTCGAAACAAGATTTTGAGAGCAGCCGGAACAAGATCCGCACCGCTCCTTTGTGGGGAGTTCGTTTACGCCCGCGACTCATGCACGACGGCGCCTCAACAACGATTCTGGAAGCCATCACGCGGCATCGCGGCGAGGCCAACCATGTCACCCAGCAATTTGAAAAACTGAAACGCCCCGACCAGGAAGCCATCATCGAGTTCCTGAAGTCCCTGTAAACGTCCGCGGCCTGGCGCCTTTATTCAGAAACAACTTCGTCTGATGGGAATGCTCGCTAGAAAAGCATGATTTGGTACTCCTACGACCCAGGTACCAAATCTTTAGTGCTCTTGGCCCATGGAAAGATATCCGGGCAGCCCCTATTCTTCATGACCTCTGGGTCACACTCGAATGGTTTCACTCATTGCTTTGTTGTTTGCTCTCCCTGTGGTGGGCCAAGGCTGCCCGCACGAAGGCCCCGACCACCGATGGTTTGGCCGTATGGGCTGTCAAATACAACGCAAGATGACCATCGAACACGCTCGTCCTCCCCGAACGATTTGGTCTTTTCGCATCTTGAAGTGCTCGGTGAAAATTGATCCGAAGCATCCCCACCTGTTGGTCGAATGGCCCGCGCGATCTCGAAGATTATGGCGGTTCCGCGTCGGCTACCGTTGGGATGCCAACGCCAAAGCCTATATCTTCCCTGCTCTCGCGCTAAAGAACGTCGATGGGCCGATGCCGGAGTATCAAACGGACTCACAACGGCGTCTCAACCGAAGTGACTAGGAGCCGGGGGTTCTTTTTCCTGTTAGCGCTCACACGCAACCTGCGTAGCGGCCGCCCTAAGAACCTGCGCCATTATTTCTTTTCAATCTGCTCTTTCAAATGCTTTGCGCAGGCCTCGGCAGTAGTTTGCTGCCCGTGAAGAGTGTTTTTCTTGTCCACAGAGTAGGCGAATACGATCGCCCCGCTCCTTTGATCGATCATTTGCACGCTGGCGGCATTGTCAGAGTGGATTTGCTTCGTCATAAGCATTTTTGCCCATCCAGCCTTTTTCTCTTCCGACGTGCTCTTCAGGATGTACGTCGCCTGTTCTGCGCTCGCCACGGGAACCAGCGGCACATTTTTCTTTTGTAAGGCTGCAGCAAGGTAATTCTCAAAGCCCCCCTGGGGCTCGATGTAGACGGTCGCTCCTGTAACGATGCGGTTACCGACCAGCGCTGCCGCAGGCCCGGCTGCGTTCGGTGGTGCACCAGCGGTCGTTTCGTATGTTGCCGGAGTCACAGTAGGGACCGATTTTGCCTGAACACGGTCGGTCTTCGCGTCTGGTTTTGCCCCAACCACGTGGCAGGCCATTCCGTTCACTAGTGTTTCGTTCGGGGCCAAGACACTCCCAGAGTTGGACAGGTCGCGGCACTCCATTCGCACCTGGGTCGCCGACGACTGCTGCCCGAAAGTAGTAGTCGCAAAACAAGCCAAGACAACCAGAGCTGAGTAAGTTCTCACGGTTTTTCCTCTGATGGGAGCTTGAGCAGAGACTCGTGAGCCACAAATATTACTTTCGTACTTGTGTCAGCAAAGGATTACATGGTCTTAAGGGCAGGTTAGGCATCCCGGCGCTAAAGGCCACGCGCAATCGGAGCCTTGAGTCGACTTGTCCGGTAACCGACTCGTCGGGAAATTTGCTACGACTACTCCGCTAAGTGGCTCATCTGGGGCCCTTCCAGAATGGGAAGAGCATTGGGGTACGTTGCCGGTACTGCCTGTAGGCGTCCCCGAAGAAACCAATCAGGTCGTGTTCTTCAAACTGAATGGCCAACAGGATGTAACCCGTCGTCGCGATGGAAAATAGCAGGTGGCCCTGAGTCATCTTGGGCGTGGCCCAGAAGGCGACGAGGAAGCCGAGGTAGATCGGGTGGCGAACGCTCTGATAGAGCATTGGCGTCTTGAAACCAATCGGCTCATAGGGCTGACCGCGCAGGTAGAGGGTGACTTGTCGCAAGCCAAAAAGGTCAGCGTGACTCACCATCAGGGTACTTCCCAAAACCGTGAGCCAACCAAGACCGTAGAGACCGAGAAGTATCCAGTGACCAACGGTATTCTGGACGTTCCACACGACTCCTGTCATTGGCCGCCACTGCCAATAGAGCAGATCGAGGCACAGGCTGGCGAGCAGGACATACGTGCTCCGTTCAATGGGATGCGGAATAAGTTTCGTCCACGCACGCTTGAACCACTGGCGCGCCATGACGCTGTGCTGTATAGCGAAGAGGCCTAGCAAAACCGCATCGATGCCCAGGGCCTCGATGGAAAAACTCCCCGCACCGGAATCTATGGATTTGGGAACGAAGAAGTTACCGACAAAGCCGATGGCGTAGAGAAACGTCACGAAGAAAATCAGGTATGCGATGATGCCATAGAGGAATGCTGCGATCCTGCCCATGGTGTCTGCCTCCTCAGCCAGAGTCCTGTTTGCCCCTGAGACTTGCGTTCGCTTGTCGCTAAGAGCTTGGCCGTGAAAACCACCGCGGTAGGAATTTGCACGAATGTTATCTCCGCGCTATCCCGTAGTCAAGGCAGATGCGCTCGAAGGAAGATCAACCGGAAAACGGTCAAGTGTGAGGGTGACGCATGTCGAACGGCTGCACGGTGGTCTGGGGCATGGACCTAAAGTGGAAGTTCTCGTAGCATTGCCCGCATGAAAAAAGTGAAATCTGGCAATCGCGGTTCCGCGGCGAAAGGCAGCGGCGCTCCGAAAGACGTTGATGAATACCTTGCTGGCGTCCCGAAACCCGCCCGCGGCACCTTGAACAAGATTCGCGCGGCCATTCGGTCCGCTGCGCCACCGGAAGCTACCGAGGCCATCAGCTACGGAATGCCGACGTTCAAGTACAAAGGATCGCTGGTGTGGTTCGCCGCGTTTTCGAACCATTGCAGTTTGTTCCCTACTGCGTCCGTGATCGAGGCTTTCAAGAACGAACTTAAGGGCTTCTCCACATCCAAAGGGACCATCCACTTCCCCACGGACAAGCCACTGCCGACCGCACTTGTTAAGAAACTGGTGAAGGCGCGTGTCGCGCAGATCGAAAGCAAGAAACGGCGCTGACAGCTTGCCCTCGAAGACCCCGTTCATGACTTCGAAGAGCGTTGACTGCTTCCGTCATCATCTAAATGGACGCAACGCCTGGTTAACCCGGTTTTGCTCGAGCAGGTGTCGTGATAGCATCTCAGCCCTCGTGAGTGCTTGTTGTTCTTCTCGACGCGACTTCATAAGACTCACCGCGCTTGCAGGGTCGTCACTTCCATTTATGCGTAGTCTGGGATTGGGCTCTAGCTTGGCCCACGACCGGACACGCTGGTACCGCGACGCCAAATTTGGCATGTTCATCCACTGGGGACCATACTCGCTGGCCAGCGTGGAGGCCTCTTGGCCCATAATGACACCCACACCAGCGGGCATCAGCGAGGCGGAGTATCGCGAGTTGCCAAGGCGGTTTAATCCATCAAAGTTCGACCCGAATACTTTCATTGATTTGGCTCGGGCCGCAGGACAGCAATACATGGTGTTCACGACTAAACACCACGATGGTTTTTGCATGTTCGACTCTTCCTACACAGACTACAAGATTACGAATACTCCCTATGGGAAGGACGTTGTCAGGCAACTGGCTGACGCTTGCCAAGGAAGGGGTATGCCACTGGGGTTTTACTACTCCCCGCCCGATATGCACCACACAGCCTTTCGTGACACCACGAAGTTGGCGAAAGAAAATTGGAACGGGGAGCCCGCACGCCCCGAGTGGCCCATGTACCTCGAGTATATGCGGCTCCAGTTGACCGAGCTGCTGACGAAATACGGCCCGGTCGCTTTGATCTGGTTCGACGGTTTGCATCACCAGGAGAAATACGACGGCAATCGCTTCTTTGAGCTGATCCAGAAACTGCAGCCTGCCACTTTGGTGAACGATCGAATTGGCGTGCCGGGAGACTATCAAACTCCGGAGCAGTTCATCCCTAATGCGATCCCGACCAAGGGAGTGCGTTTTGCGGCGACCGATACCGGCGTTCGGCAAGAAATGAAGAGGGTAACCCCGCCGCCGGAAGATTTTCAGTTGTGGGAAACCTGCATGACCATAAACAAGACGTGGGCATATAACGCGAATGATCGTGAATATAAGTCGGCGGAGTTTCTCATTCGGAGCCTGGTGGAAGTCGCGAGCCGTGGCGGCAACTTCCTGCTGAACGTTGGACCTCAGCCCGATGGCTCGATCCAGCCGGAATTTCAACAGCGTCTCCGCGCCATCGGCGATTGGCTCGCGGTTAACGGCGAATCCATATACGGGACGACGTACGGACCAGTGCAAAACATGAAATCTGTTCGAACCACAGCGAAACGCGGGAGACTCTTCCTCCACATCTTCGATTGGCCGTCGTCGCCATTGGAGATATCTGGGCTGGACACGAAGGTGATGTCGGCGCACATGCTCGCAGGAGGGCAATCATTGAAATTTCGACAGACAGAACGTCGGCTACAGATTGACCTGCCCCAGCAACCGCCCGACCCGAACGTGAACGTCATTGCCGTCAGAACTCTTTAAGAGGACGCTCGCAATCTTTCGCCAATACCCGACGCAATGCGCGGCATCGTTGCATGTGAGCGACACGGTGGTCGTTGGATAAAGACCAGCTACGACTGCTAATACCCTGAAGGGTAAAGTCAATGCAATCGGCCTCCTCACGGTTAGCGTCAGGGACCTGGAGAGATCAATGAGCATCAATGAGCATCAATGGGCGCGGTGAGATCACCTCTAGAGTGAGCCGCGGAACGCCTGAGGCTGGGTTGATTGCTCGCCTACGCGTAGCGGCGCTGATCGCGGTTCTGGCGGGGGCCGGGGGCTCGGTCGGTTTAATGCTGTATGTAGGCCGTCATAATGATTCCCGGCTCCTGCTGGTACTTTTCGCGATCTGGGTGCTCTCCCCGTTTATGGCCCTGCTATTCGCCCACGTGGTTTCGAAGCGTTGGTCGGTTCTTACCCGAGCGACGCTCTATGGCGTGATGCTGGTTCTCACGTTCGGCTCTTTGGCCATCTACGGAGATGTTGCCTTGGGGCCCCCGAGGGCGAAGACCGCTTTCGTATTCGTTGTTGTTCCCCCAGCATCATGGCTGCTTATCGCAATAGTTGCCCCGATAGCCGCGCTAATATCTGGCAAGCTGTCACGCCGAGCTGACGGTGCCTAACCCGGCATTGCAACGGACGCGTGCGGGTGCGCCGCTGAACGCCAACCGTTAGCCCGCACTCGTCCAATTCCGTCTCAAGCATGCACTTCACTCCGGATCCCCTTGACAAGAATTCGTATATACTTTACAGTGTAAAGTAGTTTGTAATGTCGGGCTCCGCGGAGGCTCTGATGAACGTCTCACCCATGGCGCAGCCGAGTACCTCCCTTCCAATGGCAATGCCTCTCGCCGCTTTTGTCTTGGTGGTAGCCGATGTCTGAAACGCGGCTGGTCCGTCGGATATTCAAAGGCTTCGCGGTATTGGCGATGTTGGGTGTCCTCGGGGTGGCGGCGTTGTTGGGGTCGCTCTGGCTGGAGTACCGGACCGAGGTCACGTTGCCGACACCCACGGGACCATTCGCGGTCGGCCGCGCGCTGTACGATTGGGCCAACGATGAGACGCTGGACACGCTGGCGCCCGTGCCAGGAACCAAACGCGAACTCCTTGTCTGGATCTGGTACCCGGCGGCGGCTGGGCAATCACCTGCGATGATGGACGACTACCTGCCCGCCCCGTCGCGAACGGTGGTCGAACGCGATCGCGGCCCGCTGCTCGGCAAGTTTTTGACGCGAGATCTGTCGAAAGTGAATGCGCACAGTATTCGTAACTCCGACGTGTCACCCCAGCAGCGATCGTACCCTGTGGTGATCATCAGGGCGGGGGCTTCTCTCGAAGTGTGGAATTACTCGACACTCGCCGAGGATCTGGCTAGTCACGGTTACGTCGTCGTGGGCTTCGATGCGCCTTACCGCACCTTTACCGTTGTTTTCCCTGACGGCCGGGTGATGAGACGGATTCCGGAAAACAACCCGGAACTCTGCCTTGAGAAAACGGGCCAGGAGCGGGATCGTTGTGCGACCAAGCTGCTGACTGCGTGGACTGCGGACATCGCGTTCGTACTTGATCGGTTGGAGCGGTTGAACACCTCAGACGCGTCCGGCAAGTTCAAGGGACGCCTCGACATGACGCGCGTAGGAGTATTCGGCCACTCCTTTGGTGGGGCCGCAGCCGCACTGTTTTGCCATGAAGATTCCAGGTGCAAGGCAGGCATCGATGTGGACGGCGCTCCACACGGCAGCGTCATTCAGGCAGGCCTTCATCGGCCATTCATGTTCCTTCTGAGCGACCACGGTCGCGAGTCCGACCCGGAAAGCCGCCAGATCATGGCCAACATTCAATCGGTTTACGATCGTCTGCCTCTGGATGGACGGCTACGCATCGAGATCCGTGGCGCGAACCATTTCCTCTTCAGTGACGACGGAGCTCTCTTGAAGAGCCATATCGTGCTGCGGACGCTCCGTATGTTAGGAATTGTCGGTATAGACGGACGTCGCCAGCTTGCCGTTACGACGTACTGCGTGTACAGCTTTTTCGACGCGTACCTCAAGGGGACAAGCGTTTCGCGGCTCAACATTTCCTCTCCGCTTTACCCCGAGATCCAAGTTCTCGAGTGACGCACCTCGGGTCGGCGATTGTGCCGGGATCACGGGCAACTCGGAAATAATCCACATTCCTGCCTAACGCGCTCCGGAGAACTGGAATCGTCCGAGAGAGTGACTCGCCAGATGTCCGGTAATCCGACTTATCGTCCACTGGCATGCTCGTTTCCTATTGACACTCTATACGTAGATCATTATTATCCCTATAGAGAGCCGATAGGAGGCATAAATTGAGCCCTGAACCGACAACACTTTTGCAAGGGACTTTGGACCTGCTGATCTTGAAATCCCTTATCGCCGGCGAGATGCACGGATTGGGAGTCTCGCGCAGGGTCCAGCAGATCACAGGCGGCACTTTTGTTGTTAAGCCAGGTTCGCTCTTTCCCGCCCTACACCGAATGGCGGAGGAAGGTTGGATTTCCTCATTTTGGGGAGACTCGGAAAACAATCGTCGCGCGAAATACTATCGCTTGACCAAAGCTGGGATGAAGCAACTTGAAGTCGAAACCAAGCGATGGGGCCGCGTTTCCTGGGCGATCGCGCAAGCATTGGACGCGTCGTAACGAGGTGCCTGGCATGCCGCTCTTTGTTAAAGTCCGAAGTTTCCTGAGAAATCTCTTTTTATCTCCGCGTGTGGAAGTAGACCTGGACGAGGAGGTTCATTCCCACCTCGAAATGATGATAGAGGAAAACATTCGTGCGGGCATGTCGCCGAAGGAAGCGCAACGCGCGGCACGCATGGAACTTGGCGGCATCGAACAGGTGAAAGAACAGGTTCGCGAAGAACGGCTTGGCAACTGGCTCCACTCCGTGATCTCCGATTGCCGCTACGGTCTCCGCCAGCTCCGGAAAAGCCCCGGCGCCACCGCCGTCATGGTCTTCACGCTCGCGCTGGCCATCGGCGCGACCACGGCAATCTTCAGCGTTGTATACGGCGTGTTGCTGCGCCCGCTGCCGTACACCGATTCGGGCCGCATCATGGCCGTCTTCGAGGTCACCTCGACGGGCCGGTGGTCACGCCTTGCGGACCCGAACTTCGACGATTTTCGCGACCAAAGCCGCGGCTTCCAGGCGATTGCCAAGTACACTGACAACATCGCGTCCGTTTCGGGTGCTTCGCAGCCGACGCGCACGACGGTCGCAGGCGTCTCCCCCGACTTTCTCAAGGTCTTCGGAGTTCAGCCGATCCTCGGGCGGGATTTCAGCGCCAGCGACGCGAAAAAAGGGGCTGGCCCCACCGTTCTTATCAGCTATGGATACTGGAGGCAGCATCTCGGATCGCCGCGGGACCTCTCGCAATCGCACCTGAAGATTGATAGCGCGGTCTTCTCCGTTATCGGCGTGCTCCCGGCCGGATTCCGTTTCCCAGCAGACGTGGATCTCTGGCTGCCGGCCGATTTGGACGGCGAAAACCCAAGCAGGACGTCGCATAACTACTACGCGGCCGGGCGCCTCCGCGACGGTGTCACTGTCGAGCAAGCGAATCGAGACATCAGCGCGATAGCCCGGCGCATTCACGACACATCGAGCGAGCAAGGCGAGTATCTCCTCAAAGATGGAATTGTCGTCCCGCTACAGGACTCGATGACGCGCAATGCTCGTTCGCCGCTGCTGGTCCTGCTCGGCGCGGTTGGATTTCTACTGCTGGTGGCGTGCGCGAATGTGGCGAATTTGCTGCTGGCACAAGCGTCGGTGAGAGAGCGCGAACTCGTCATTCGCAGCGCGCTCGGTGCGGCGCGCGGACGGCTGATCCGTCAATTCCTTACCGAAGTATTCCTGCTTTCGCTGGTCGGAGGCGGCCTTGGCGTACTGGGAGCGCTCGCGGGCGTGGCGGGATTAGTTGCGCTGGCGCCGGCAAATCTGCCGCGGCTGGACAGCGTCTCGATCAGTATTCCAGTACTTGTGTTCGCCTTCCTCCTTTCCACCGCGGTCGCCGCCGGCCTCGGAGCGTTCACCGCCGCACGCGCGACTTCCGGGGACCTGCGCAAGGGCCTTGTGGAAGGCGGGCGTGGACAGGCGGGTTCGCAAGGCAGCCAGCGCGTTGGCCGGGTAATCGTGGCGGCGCAGATCGCGATCACCTTGGTTCTCGTGGTCGGAGCGGGATTGCTCGGGCGCAGCCTGATGAAAGTGCTCGAAGTGGATCCCGGGTTCCGCGTGGACAAAATTGTCACCATGGACGTCTCGCTTCCATGGTTGGACGATCCCAAGGCAAAGGCAGGTCAGGCGATTTTCTTTTCAAGCCTGATCGATCGCCTCAAACAATTCCCGAGCGTGCGCCAGGTTGGCGCGACTAGCGGCCTGCCGATGGATGGCGGCCTTCCCGACGGAATGTTTCTACTGATGACGCAGAATGAGATCCCCAAGACAATGGATGGTTTTGGTGCGCTGTTCCAGCAAAAAGAACGCATTGGCAATGCGGATTTCTGCGTCGCCACGGACGGATACTTCCAGGTTCTCGGAATTCCGCTGATTCGAGGGCGAATCTTCGACGAGCGCGACGGCGCGAATTCTCCGCACGTTGCCGTGATCAGCGAATCGCTTGCGCGTGACCGGTGGCCAAATCAGGACCCGATCGGCCACACGATTGAGTTTGGAAACATGGATGGCGACTTGCGTTTGCTGAACATCGTCGGGATCGTGGGCGACACTCACGAATATGGCCTCGATGCGCCGCCGCGTCCGACCGTTTACGTGAATTTGTTCCAGCGGCCGCGCGCGGCGATCACCGTAACCATGCTGAGCGATGCTGACACTCGCTTGGTCACATCCGCAGCGCGAGGAATCCTGCAGGACCTCAACCCGGAGATTCCGGCGAGGTTCCGGACGTTTTCGCAAGTCTATTCCGCTTCGCTGGGCTCCCGGAGATTCAACGTCATTCTCATCGGATTCTTCGGAATCGTCGCGCTGCTTCTCGCTACGGCAGGCGTGTTTGGCGTGATGGCCTATTCCGTCAGCCGCCGCACGCGGGAGATTGGCGTGCGTGTCGCTCTCGGGGCGGCCTCCGGCGACGTTCTGAGGATGATCCTGAGCCAGGGATTACGCACTATTTTGATCGGTGTGGCGATTGGGATTGCCGGTTCGCTGGCACTGACACGCACCGTTGAGTCGCTGCTTTTTGGCGTCACTGCCACCGATCCGCCGACTTTCGGCGGAGTGACGCTTCTCCTCGTCGGGGCAGCGCTCCTGGCTTGCTTCATACCGGCGCGCCGGGCCACGAAAGTAGACCCGATGGTTGCGTTGCGTTACGAATAGGATTTGGTTTCTCGTCGTTCGATTGTTGAGGTGTTCACCATGCCCCTCCTTGTGAAAGCTCGAAGTTTCCTGCGAAATCTCTTTTTATCTCGGCGTGTGGAGGTAGGCCTCGACCAGGAGGTTCATTCCCACCTCGAAATGCTGATAGCGGAAAACATTCGCAAGGGCATGCCCCCGCACGAAGCGCAACGCGCCACGCGCATCGAACTTGGCGGAGTCGAGCAAGTCAAGGAGCAAGTACGCGATTCGCGGACCGGCGCCTTTCTCGATTCCCTGTTGCAGGACCTGCGTTTCACCCAACGCCAGCTACGCCGTTCTCCCGGCTTTGCCCTCACTGCCGTCCTTATCCTGGCGCTCGGCATCGCCGCCAATGTCATCGTTTTCGGCGTCCTGCAGGCATTAGTCCTGCGGCAACTGGATGTGCCACATGCAGACCGGATGATGACGCTTCAGCCCAAATACGGTGCCCCCTTTCTTTCGTATCCGGAAATGCGCGATGTGCGCGATGACAATACGGCACACCCCAACGATAAGGGCTTCAGCCCCTAGGTCTATAGGTGGCGGCGACCTACAGCCCCGTGAGCCAGACTTCCAGATCTTTTTCAACTGCGCAAATCGCTCGACATTTCATTTCGCCGAGCCCGATACGAAGATGATCAGGCGGCAGAGCCTGCAGACACAACCAAGGCCGGTCAATTGTCTGACCTGTTGAATATTCAAAGTCTGGTTGCATCTCCACAAAAATCTCAACGCTTAGTCGCGTCGCGCGATTCTCACCTACACGTCGTCTGAACGCCACCTTCGCCTCATCGCTGGACCATGCGAATTCCCTAAGAAAGGGCACACACGCTATAAGCATTTCAGCTTTGCGCACTCCAAAGGTCCACTGACTGTCCCATGTGTGAATTGGTCCGCCGTTCTTGAGTACCTCTACCACCGAATTGCCATGCCAGTATCCTGCCTTCAACTAAAATTTGGGATTCTGATCGCTGCCTAGCATTGTTCCTTGACAATGGGAGCAATACTCTTTCAGCATGCTCGGATATTTCGGACATCGCTCTTCAATAACCATGTCTCACGCTCTTTGACGGTCACGTTAGGAACCTGCGATCTCAGTCGAGGCTTCCCCCGCGTCCAGAACAAAGCCGCCACCTTCATCAATTCCGCCAATGATCGACATGATTTGACACTACGCCTCGGAGTAGCAACATTCCCAACCCCAAGCGCATGCCGTTGTTGGCGAGCCCAATCAAACATCACCTCGACAGCGAAGATGAACGACTGCAGTTCCCCTGGTTTCAGCGCTCTTATCGTGCCGGAAGTTTTGTCTTCCACGAGACAGCGACCTTCGTGAGCCGCTTTGTTACGAAAGCCATAAAGCTGCTGAACCAAAACCAGGAAAAGATCCGTTACCCAACACACCCGAGGAATTCGCCAACGCCGTCCTCAACCGCAAACCCAACTAACCACATGCGCGCACTAAATTGGCGGACGCAATCACCTGCCGGACAACCAAAAGTAGCGGGTAGCGGATTGCGCAATGCTTCCTCGCAGGCTGTCTTGACGCCGGTGCGGACGTTCGCTAGCGTCAAAGAGCGGAGTGCCTCCCCACTTCAGCAGCGGCGGCCCTGCGGACTACACAACGGGAGAACCCATTGCCCAACGCAATCATCACGTTGACGACGGATTACGGAACGAACGACCACCTGGTCGGCACCCTCAAGGGCGTTATCCTGAAGATTAATCCGGAAGCAACGATTGTCGACATCACGCACAACGTGACGCCTTTCGATTTGCTGGACGCGGCTCTGGCAATCGGCTCCGCGTATTCCTATTTTCCGCCGCGCACAATTCACATAGTGGTGGTCGACCCGGGAGTGGGCACGGAGCGGCGACCCTTGCTGGTAACCGCCGAAAATCAGTATTTCGTTGCTCCGGACAACGGCGTACTTTCCGTGATTTATGAACGCGAGCAGAATGTCGTAGCTCGGCACGTAACCGCGGAGCACTACTATTTGCAGCCGGTCAGCAAAACATTTCATGGGCGTGACGTATTTGCGCCGGTTGCCGCGTGGCTTTCCAAGGGATGGCAGACCGCAAGCATGGGCGAGGAAATCACGGACTACAAGAAATTCGCCCTGCCGAAACCGAAAGCATCCGACGGAGTTGCAAAAGGCATTGTGATGCGCGTGGACACCTTCGGAAACCTGATTACAAATTTTCGCGTGGAGGATCTGCCGGAAAGCGCGCTGGCAAACGGCGAAATAAAATTCCAGGTGGGAAATCAAACCGTATCGCGCATGGTCCCGACCTTTGCGAGCGGCAATGCGGGTGAGCCAGTGGCTTACGTAGGCTCAGCCGGATACGTCGAGATCGCGGTAAATAAGGGAAATGCTTCCCGCACGCTGAGCATCGGCCGCGGCACTCCCGTTGTGCTTGAAGGCAAATAGCTTCAACGCGTGAGCTCGAGCGCCGCCATTTGCGCGCGCGCGCGCGGGTCGAGCCAATCGCGCCACGCGTCGCCAAGCAAGTTGAAAGCAAGAACGGCGACCATCACGGCGAGCGCCGGAAAAATCACCATATGCGGTGCGTCGAAAAGATGGCTGCGTGCGTCATTCAGCATGGAACCCCAGCTCGGCACGGGAGCTAGCACGCCGAGTCCGAGAAAACTCAAGGTCGATTCGGCGAGAATGGCGCCCGCCATTCCAATCGTGGCTTGAATCAAGACTGGCTGCAAAATATTTGGTAGCAGATGTCTCGCGAGAATGCGACGGTGCGAAGCACCCAAAGAGCGCGCTGCTAGAATAAATTCAAGTTCCTTCACTTTTAGAACTTGCGCGCGAGCCAGCCGCGCGTAGCCCGCCCACCCAGTGATGACCAGCGCCAGAATAACTTTTCCGATGCCGGGCCCGAAAAACGCCGCAAAGGCAATCGCCAGCAGAATTCCCGGAAATGACAGAAATGCGTTGATGAGCAAGAGATTCACAAAGCGATCAAACCATCCGCCCGCATAACCCGCCAGCATTCCAATCACGAGTCCTGTAAGCCCGCATCCACACACAACGGAAATTGCAACAAGAAGCGAAACGCGCGCACCATAAAGCGTGCGAGCGAAAGTGTCGCGGCCCAACTCGTCGGTGCCAAACCAGTGCGCGCGCGAGGGAGCTTCGAGGCGCGCTGGCAAATTCTGCGCCGTGGGGTTCGAACGAGCAATCCACGGCGCGAGGAGAGCCCCAAGTATCAGCAACATTGCAAAGGTCGAGCCGAGGCGTGCGAGGATACTTTGGCGCAGGAACCGGCGCAAAGGTAAGAAGCGGCCTCCTCCCTCCGCTCGGGGTGACGTTGGCGATCCGTTGGCCGCGGACGGCGACGCGTTCGAACCAGGCGCCGTAACCATGCTCATGCGAGCCGCACCCGCGGATCGATTACGG
The DNA here is from genome assembly GCA_035602505.1 of Candidatus Acidiferrum sp. Classification (GTDB taxonomy): domain Bacteria; phylum Acidobacteriota; class Terriglobia; order Acidiferrales; family UBA7541; genus Acidiferrum. The sequence goes on along the minus strand of DATNMD010000051.1, from coordinate 21,354 downwards.
CGTACAGAATATCGGTGAGGAGATTTACCAGGACGTAGGAGACGGCGATTACGAGGATGCAACCTTGCAGCAGGGGGTAGTCGCGTGCGGAGATGGCTTGCACCGTCAGGCGGCCGATTCCCGGCCAAGAGAAAATTGTTTCAGTCACTATGGTGCCGGCGAGCAGCGTGCCGAATTGCAAACCCAGGATGGTGGTGATGGGGATGAGCGCGTTTCGAAAGGCGTGGCGAAACAAAACTGCGCTCATGGGGAGGCCTTTGGCGCGAGCCGTTCGAACGTAGTCGCTCGAGAGTTCTTCGAGCATCGAGCCACGAACCATACGCGTGAGAATGGCAGCGAGGGCGGCGCCGAGCGTCGCCGCGGGCAAAATGTAGTAGCTGGGGCCGCCGCGTCCCGACACTGGCAGCAAACCGAGGTAGATAGAGAAGAAAAGAATAAGCACAGGACCAAGCGCGAAATTGGGAAAGGCAAGGCCAAAGAGCGTAAACAGCGAGACGGCGCGATCGACGGCGTGTCCGCGGCGATACGCGGCTAGCACACCCGCGGGAATGGCGATGGCAGCACATACCAGCAGGGCGCAGAAGGCGAGCTGGAGCGTGGCGGGATAGCGCTCGAAAATGATACGGCGCACGGGCGCCTGGAACTTGAAGGATTGCCCAAGGTCACCGCGAAAGAGTTGCTTCAAATAGTGGCCGTACTGAACGAGGAGTGGTTGATCGAGGTTCAAAGCGTGGCGTAGCTGGGTGATTTCTCCGGGCGCGGCGCCTTCGCCGAGCATCTGCTCGACAGGATCGCCCGGAACAATGTGAATCATCAAGAAAACCAAGGTGAGGACGAGCCAGAGCGCCGGGAGAGTTAGAAGAAAGCGCTGCAGCAGGCGGCGCACCATCAGCGAGTGCCCGCCGGGCGGTTGGATGATGAAGATTTTGCGGCTTTAACAGATTGGGGTTCGTCCGACGCAGGCGCCGCCGCTCCCTCAGCAGAACGATCGCCCGCTGCGGGGCGGGCGCGCTGGACTTTTACACGGGCCACGCGCTTACCGTCCATCTCGACCACCGTGAAGCGATAGTTTCCGTACTCAAAGCTTTCGCCCCCACGCGGAATGAAACCGAGTTGATCGAGCGCGAAGCCTCCGACCGTGGCGTAAGCGGGATCCTCAGGAAGCGTGATGTTGTATTGAGTGTCGAGATCGCGCACATTCAACGCAGCGTCGAAAATGATGGCTCCATCGGCGAGAGTAAGGGGCCGCTCGACGACGTCGAATTCGTCGTGAATTTCTCCGACGACTTGCTCCAGGATGTCCTCCAAGGTCACGAGTCCGAGAACGCTGCCGAATTCATCAACGACGATGGCCAAGCCGACGTGATGGCTGCGCAACTCTAAAAGCAGCTCGCTCGCGGGTTTTGTCTCCGGGACGATGAGCACCTCGCGCAGCACGCGGCGCAGATCGAACGGCGATGTTGAGAGATTTTCTTCCAGGCGTCGCTCGCGATCAAGAAGAACCCACAGCATGTCCTTGATATGCACGAAGCCTAGAATCTGATCCTCGGTGCCGCGATAAACGGGGATGCGGGAACGCTGCGTGGTGGCGAAAGCGCGAAGGACTTCGTCGAGCGTGGATTCGACGGAGAGCGTGTGCATGTCCGGCCGCGGAATCATGATTTCGCGAACCTGCACCTGGCCGAGCTCGATGGCGCTGACGATGAATTTTTCTTCGCCGGGAGCGAGCAGTCCACGCTCGCGAGCTTGCTGAATCTGAATTTGCAGCTCTTCCGTGGAATGCGCGCCCCCGGGAACTTGCGGCTCGGAGACGCCAAGAGCGTTGACGATGGCGCCGGAGATGCCCTCCAGAAGGTCAATCGCCCAGCGAAACGTTTTCAGAAACCACGAAAAGGGCCTCGCAATCAGCAGCGCGACACGCTCGGCGCGCGCCAGGCTGACGGTCTTGGGCACGAGTTCGCCGATGACCACGTGCAAAGCGCTGAGCATGGCAAAGGCGATAGCTAAGGCGGCGGCGTGCACCAGGAGCGTGACGCGCGAATCAGCAGTCGCTGGCATCAGAGAGCGGATTATGGCCGCAAAGGTCGATTCACCGAGAGCACCGAGGGCTAGGCTGGTCAGCGTGATGCCGAGCTGCACGGCGGAAACGACACGGTGCAAATCCCCCAAGAGGCTCTCGACGACGCGGGCGCGGGCGTCGCCTTTGCGGACGAGTTGGCGCACTCGCGACAGGCGCACGGCTACGATGGAGAATTCAGCCGCAGCAAAGAAGCCGTTGAGCGCGACGAGCGCGAGGACCCCGATTAGACGAACGGCGAACATGCGTCGTGTAGGTTGCCCCTGAAGTCATTGTAGCAGCACGTCAAGCGGCTGGTGGATGACTCGACCGCTGTGCGTGCGGTTGTGAGCGCGAGGACAGAGGAGACTTGCCGACAGGTCTTACTCGCGGCTTCAGCAAATCGAGTCCGACAATAACTTCCGGGTTGTCGACCATCCAGGAGTTGGCCGGTTCGGCGGAGAGGAGTAACGCGTGGAGTGTGGCGGAAGGAGTACGCAGCGTCCCGCCAACGCTCCAGATTGTCGTCGGATGGAGGCTTCTGCGGTATTATCGTTCCCTTCGTAAAGCCGGTTTCGGAACCCAGCTCTAACGCAGGAAGGGTCGGGTTCCATTCAACCCCCTTCTCCGGTTTCCGGAGGTTTTTTGAGTTCATCACAAATTCAATCGGGCGCATCAGGGTCGTCAGTGAAACGAGCGGACCCTTGCGCTACCACCTTCGGCAGCCTTCTTGCGTGCACAAGATGTCGGCACCTGCCTTCTGTGCGGAGGCTGCTGTTGTCCCTTTTATATCTGAGCTTGTTGGCCGGCGTGGTCACGAATGCAAGCGGGGACGATCGCCGACTCGGACAGGGCGCAGTCCCCCAAGCGAGCGTGGAGTCTCGACAGATTCGGCTGCCCATCATCGATGGGGCCAACATCCGCTTCGCGCGCTTCTACACCATGGAAGGGCCTTCGAAATCCAACGCTGGACCCTTTGTGCAGGATGATCAAGGCTTTGTGTGGTTTGGCACCCCATACGGTTTGAACCGCTTCGACGGTTACAACTTCAAGGTTTTCACCCACGACCCGGGAAATCCCAAGAGCATTAGCGGGTCGTCCATCACTGCGCTATTCAAGGACCATAACGGCTCGCTTTGGGTCGGATGCAATCAATTCCTCAACAAGTTCGATAGCAAAACAGAAGCGTTCACTCGATATCGAGTTTCCTACGTGTTCCACATCAGTCAGGACGTTGTCGGCACACTGTGGTTATCTACTCCTACCGGCTTGTATGCGCTGGATCCGGCGAATGGAGATATCCGGCGGTATTTCCACGATCAAAACGATCCGGCGAGCCTCGAGAGCAATGACGTTAAGTCCAGTGGTGAAGACCGAGACGGCGGATTCTGGGTTGCCACCAGCGAGGGCCTCGATTCATTCGATCGAAGAACTGGCAAAGTTACGCTGCATATACCTCTGTATGAACCTTCGTACCCATTCTCTTTCTACGAAGATCGCTTCGGAGTGTTCTGGATCTATCATGTTTCTGGCAATCCATTGTCCGTATTTGACCGGAAGACGCACACACTAACTCACTTTTCATTTCAGCAAGAGAATTCGCCTGGCTTGGCTTTGACGGGCATCACGGGAATGTTAGAAGACCAAAACGGAGCCCTATGGCTGTCATCCAACGGTGCGGGCCTGCTTAAATTTGACCGGGAACATCGGCGATTCATTCGCTATCGCAATAGCCTTGCCGATCCTGAGAGCCTGGCCCAAAACAGCGTCCGTGGAGTGTTCGCAGATCAGGAGGGGATCATTTGGGCTAGTCTGGGCGGCTTCGGACTTACGCGTTTTACCTCCAGGCCCCTGCCATTCCAGCGATATCGCCACGATTTCGGCAATCCGGCCAGCCGGGATGAACCTTTTGTTGGGGCGATTCACGAGGACCGGCAGGGGATCCTGTGGATCGGCACCCACGAAGCGCTTAATCGAATCGATCGCAAAGCAGAGCGATACGATGCCTTTAGCCTCACCGCCGCAGGAGAGGGATCCGATGTAATCACAATTTGCGAGGATCGCTCCGGCTACCTCTGGGTGGGCACCTATAGCCATGGACTTTTCCGCTTCGACCCGCGAACAGCGCTTTTCAAAAGGTTCCAACACAATCCGCGGGATCCGCACAGCCTGAGCAATAACATCGTCCCCCGCCTTCTCGTTGATCACAATGGTACGCTCTGGGCAGCCACTAATGATGGTTTGGATCGTTTCGAGGCGGCAACGGGTACGTTTACAGCTTACAGAGCCGGGTTGGAAGGCGTGCACCCGGATTATTTGGAATTGGTTGAGGACCGGAAAGGAATACTGTGGCTCGGTACGGAATCCTCCGGTCTGCTGCGTTTCGACCCAGAGACGGGCCAGTTTACGATTTATCAACACGACATAGAGCGTCCGGGAACATTAAGCGACGCCCGCGTGAACTCGGTCCATTTCAACAGCTCGGGCACTATGTGGATAGGTACTCAGGAAGGCCTCAATAGATTCGACGTAACAGCTGGCACATTCACCACTTATTCGCAGCGGGAAGGCCTACCGGGCAACGTCGTGGGCTGCGTTCTGGAAGATGGTCGTGGCGACCTGTGGATGAGCACTGACAATGGTGTGGCAAGACTCGATCCGCAAGCAGAGACATTCCGGACTTACTCGACAGCGGACGGACTCCCGGGTTCCGACTTGACCGGCTGGGGCGCCTGCTTCAAGAGTGCAAGCGGCGAAATGTTTTTCGGGGGATTCGGTGGCGCAACCGCGTTCTTCCCCGACAAAGTAAAGGATAGTTCGTACGTCCCCCCTATCGCTCTGACAGACTTCAGACTGTTCGGGACGTCGGTGGTGCCCGGGGTCGACTCGCCCTTAAGAATAGCGATCAATCACACAAATACTATTAGGCTTTCCCATAAGCAGAATAGCTTCTCGATCGGATACTCCGCATTGAGCTATTTAAACCCGCCAACAAATCGCTATCGGTACATGCTGCAAGGGCTGGATCAAGAGTGGAATGAGGTCGGACGCGATCAACGGTTCGCCACATATACAACGCTGCCAGCGGGTGAGTACACCTTTCGCGTGGAGGGCGCAACGAGCCGAGGTCCCTGGGACGAACCGGGTGCCGCTCTCCGCATTGAAATTCTGCCTGCCTGGTGGAACAGTTGGTGGTTCAGACTCACTTACATTGCCACGCTTCTTCTGGTGGCGGCAGCCATTTACATTTACCGCAGACGCCAGCAAAAGCGGGAGGAGGAGCGTAGCGAGAGATTACGCCAGGCACAAGCGGATCTGGCGCACATAAACCGGGTGAGCACGATGGGAGAGCTGACCGCCTCGCTGGCACACGAAATCAAGCAGCCGATTGCCGCGGCGGTCACCAACGCCAAGACCTGCTTGCGGTGGCTTGGACGCGATCAGCCCGATCTGCCAGAGGCACGCGAAGCAGCCTCGAGAATCATCAAAGACGTAACCCGCGCGTCTGACATCATCAGCCGGATCCACTTGCTTTTCAAGAAGGGGCCTCCGCAACGTGAGTCACTGGATGTGAATGAACTCATTCAAGAAATGATCGCCTTACTGCGCAGCGAGGCGAGCCGGCATTCAATTTTAATTCGCAACGAAGTTGCCAACGATCTTCCCAACATCATGGCGGACCGCGTGCAACTGCAGCAGGTTTTCATGAACCTCATGCTCAACGGCATCGATGCCATGAAGGGAATGACGGCCGGAGGTGAGCTTACCATCAGGTCGGAAACCTGCGATGCTCAACTGCTGATCTCGGTCAGTGATACCGGTAGGGGATTTCCTCCGGAGCAAGCGGAACAGATCTTCAATGCATTCTTTACGACGAAAGATAACGGGACTGGTATGGGGCTGCCCATCAGCCGTTCGATCATCGAGTCCCACGGCGGGCGCTTGTGGGCCACCTGCGCTCCCGGGCGCGGTGCAACCTTTCAGTTCACCTTGCCCGCTACGGTCGCGCCCCATGTGTAGACCTCCCCAGACTGCTTTCGCGTGGTAGCGAACCCTTCGTTCTGAGAACCATCCGAACCTGCCGCCCCATTGCGGAAATGGCAATTCTGTAGCGCCGCCGCTGATATTGGACGAGTCACGGGCTATTCGGAAATAACCCACTTGGACGTGTAACGTGGTAAGCGAAAACTTACCCATTACTGCGCGGTTAATTTTGGGGGCGCGAGCCTTCTGCTACCAGCCTGAGCGGTATTGGCGGGTGAGGTAGTCGTTGGCGCCGATGGCGTTGATGACACGCATGTTGTCGGCGTCGTAGTGAATTTTGGTTCCGGCGCGGAGGGCGACCACTCCGAGGAGCATGACCTCCGTCAGACGCGCGGCATACTCAAAAGGGCAGGACGCTGCGGTCTTGCCCTTAGCGGCATCGACCCAGTTTAGTTCGTGGTGTTCTCCCAGAATGCGCGGGAGTTTTTGCGGCGGCTTGCCGAAGGAATCGTGCAGGGACTTGGGCAAAAGGCGAGGATTCAGACCGTAGGTGTCGTGAAGGAGCTTGCCTTTACTGCCGACGAGCAATGCGCCGCCCCCTTTGTTCAATTGCTCTTCGCCGAGCTCGTCGGGGCGCTTGGGAAGCAAACCTCCGTCGTACCAGGTGAGCTTGACAGGCGGCATTTTGCCGCGCGCCGGAAATTCGTAGAAGGTGAGCGTGGCGTTGGGATACGAAGCGCCGTTGAACGGTGTCGAGATAGTCTCGATGGTGGTCGGCAAGCCGAGATTAAGCGCCCAAAAGGAGTGATCGATTAGATGAGCGCCCATGTCGCCAATCGCGCCGACGCCCCAATCCGTCCAGCCGCGCCAGTTGAAGGGATGGTAGATGGGGTGATAGTCCACCTGCGGCGCGACACCGAGAAACAGGTTCCAGTCGAGGCCTTCGGGCGCCGGATAGTTGCCAGCCAGTGCCGCAGCAAGGCGCGTGTTCACGCCGGTGCCGTTCCAGCGCAGGGTGTCGGCAGGAACCTTTAGCGGCTCGGGGCGCGGGACGCCCTGCGGCCAGAAGCCGAGCGGACGATTGGTCCAGATGTGGACCTCGCGAACATCTCCGATAGCGCCAGCCCAGACGTATTCGACCGCGGTGCGCGCTTCGTTAAAGGAGTGGCCTTGATTGCCCATTTGCGTGGCGACCTTCGTTTCCTTGGCGCGGCGTGCGAGGCGGCGCGCTTCGTCGACGGACCAGGCCAGCGGCTTCTGCACGTACACGTGCTTGCCGAGATCCATGGCGGCGAGCGCGATGGTTGCATGCATGTGGTCGGGAGTCGCCACGACGACGGCGTCCATGTCTTTTTGCTGCTCGAGCATCTGGCGATAGTCTTTGTATCGCTTAGCTTTCGGCACGTGCTCGGTCTTGAGCTTGATCATGTCCGCGAGCTGGGCCTTGGCCTTCTCGCGATCGAACTCAGCAACCGGCTGACCGGGCGCGGGCTCGGCGGGCGGAGCCTCGATGCGGGCGCGCAGCTTCTCGATATCTGTGTCGAGTCGATCCAGAGATTTTCCCGCATAGCCCCAGTCGACATCGCATAGGGCGACGATATTTTGCGAGGCGAGATTGGTGAGATTGGCGCGACCCATGCCGCCGACGCCGACGCCGGCGATGTTAAGCATGTCGCTGGGCGGCACGAAGCCCCGGCCAAGAACGTGGCGCGGCACAATTGTCAGCGCAGCGGCGGTAGCAGCGGCCTGCGAAAGAAATTTTCGGCGCGGAATCGGGTTGTTTTCCGTCATGAGCAGCTCCCTTGCGGCGAAGAGAGTAACACGAGGCGCGGTAAAAACCGCAGCGGCCGAGCCGAGACAAATACGTTCGCGCTCCGCGGATTCGTTACTTCGCTTTCCGAAAGAGCTTCGGCGTGACGAGCCACACGAGCTGGCCATTCGGCGGCGACACGCGCTTCAGCTCGACAAAGGCTACTCCGGCTTTCTTCATCGAAGTAATGTGGCGCTGCGCGCCAACAGTCGCGGCCAGCAGCCCATCCACGTGCGGCGCGTGACCAAAACAAAATACCGACGATGCGTTTTTCGCGCGCGCGAGTTCGCGCAAGAAAGCGGCGGGTTCGGCGCCTGGAAGCAGGCTCTCACTCTGCCGTATTTTTTGCTCCGGATAGTCAAGCGCGCCGGCGAAAATGACGGCGGTCTGCATCGCGCGAACGTACGGGCTGCTGACCACCAGGTCCGCGTGCACTCCCAGAGCCGCAATGCCCTTGGCCACTTGCTTGGTTTTCTCGATGCCTTCCTCGGTCAAATACCGCTCAGCCTCAGGTGGGCTCTTCGGGTCTTCGCGGTCGATGGCGATGCCGTGGCGGACAATGTAGAGCTGCATGTTGGGGTTTTCTCCTCAAGCGGAAGTCGATTCACTATTCATCTGTGCGTGGGCTGCAAGCGGGCGGCGCCGGCTTGGCGGAAAAACATGCGCACGTGAAATTCTTTTTCAAAAAGCTCGGCGCTGCGGTTAGCGTCGCGCAGGTCCTCCGCGGCGTCGCCGCGCGCGCTGATCTGCACGCCAACGGCGCCGCGCTGAAAGGAAGCATCGAGATTGGTGACGCGCTGGCGATGCGAATGGTCGAGGGCTTCCGCGATGCGAAGAATGGCCGCCAGCCTGCGGGCCATCCGCTTATCGTTATTATTCAGCGAAGAGTACGCCACGTGATGGCTGGCCGGTTCCGACTTCCGATTGTGATACCGGACGAGGGCGGCCACAACGGCGCGGTCTCGGCCTTCGAGACCCGGAATATCTCCGTTGAGCGCAAGGTATTCGCCGTGCTTGTGGTGTCCGCGATGGCTGATCATGTGACCGGCATCGTGCAACAGGGCGCCAGCTTCCAGCAAAACGCGCGATTCCGCGGGTAAATGATGAACAGCCTGCAATTCATCAAAAAGCAAGATGCTCAGCTCCCGCACGTGTTCGGCGTGACGCTGATCGTACTCCAGGCGGCGCGCGAAGCTGCGCGTGCCAACGAGGAGTTGACGCGCGGCAGCGCTGTAACGATGGGGCTCTTTGCGAGAAAAGGCCTCGCGCGCAATTTCCTGAAGCACTCCTTCGCGAATGCCGACGCCGGGGATCGAAAGGGTGCGCAGGTTGAGGTAGCGGCCGAGCGTGACAAAGGTGATTGCCGCGATGCCCATCACGTCGGCGCGGTCGCGGCGCACGGCGTAGGCCTTCATGCGCTCGCGGACATCGCGGCGCAGGATGTCATCGAGCCGCTCACGCAAGAGAGAAAGCTGCAAAGTGGGCACGCCGTGCTGGCGGGGGCCCGGCGCGACAGTCATGAGGGTCTCCGCGTTCCCACCAAGCGCCACCGCGATGCTTTCGCCGAGGTTGGGCCGCGACGGTAGGCGCGACTCCAGCAGCGCGCGGATGTACCGCCGCACCTGCTCCGCTTGCGCGGGACGAATTACGCCGGGAATGTTCAGCGTGGTCATCAGGCGCACCGTGCCCACCGGCAATTGCGCGCTCTGCTCGACTGTGTGATCGCGGAGAATATTGATCTCCAGGCTTCCGCCGCCGAGGTCAGCGATACAACGCGGGGGCGATTCCGGTCCGAGCGCGGCGATGGCCGCTTCCCTTCCAAGCCGAGACTCTTCCGCTCCGCTGATCACCTCGAGCGCGATGCCCGTCTTCTGTTTGATTTGCCTGACGAAGGCCTCGCGATTGCGCGCTTCGCGTGAGGCGCTGGTGGCTACGGCGCGATAGCGCGTCACGCCAAACTCGTCCATTATTTCCTTGAAGTGGCGAAACGCCTTGACCCCTTTCTTGAAAATGTCCTCGCTGAAACGGTGCCGCAGGAACACGCCTTCGCCGAGGCGCAGCGAGTAGCGCTCGTTATGCAGCGGCTCGATGTCCAACGCGGAATAGGCGCGCGAGACAGAAAGGCGCACGGCGTTTGAGCCGGCGTCGATGGCGGCAATGTGGACCGGCTCAGACATGCGGAGAGTTTACCGCCAGAGGTGCGCCAACGCAGCGGAGGGAGTGTATTTTGTGGCCCGAATGCCTAACTGCTCGGCGAGGCGCTGGCGCAATTGCTTGTTGACCGCGGAGACGCTGGCTTCCCCGTCAAGCTCGATAAAGTTGTGGCGCTTGGCCATAACTTCAAATTCGCGCTTGATCATTGTTTGGTACCGGATGAAGGACCAATACAGGTCGTGCGACAGCGACATGTCGCGGCCGGCTTCCCAGTAACTGATCGCTTGCGCCTTCTTGAATTCGCGGGCAAAGGCCGTCTCCGGACGCACGTTAAGCCAAAACGTGAGGTGCGGGCGCAAGGCCATCGCGTACAGCCCGCTGATGTAATCGCGATTGATGCCGCGCACTACGCCGCGCGCGATCAGCGTAAAGATGAAGCGGTCGGCAAGAACGACCGTGCCGGAACGCAGCGCCGGCAAGATGCGATGCTCTACTTGATCGAAAAAGTCGGTCGCGTACATCAGCGAAAGCGTCAGGCGGGTTACCGCGTTTTTCGCCAGCAGCTCATCAATATCGCGCCCAACCAAATTCGAACGCCGCAGACCGCTGGTCTGCACCGCAAAGCCCTCGGACTCGAGCCATTCCTGCAGCAAGGCGATTTGTGTCGATCGGCCGGACCCGTCCATTCCTTCGATGACAATCAAGCTGCCCGTGATTTCGCTGGGATCGAAGCCGACCAGCGCTTCGCCGTAAAAATATTGCGCAGCTTCTTCTTCGCTAGCGGTCTTCGTCGCGGTGCCGGGCACGGGCGCAGACGTGGCGTCGGGGGTCGGGGTCACAGTTGTGGCCGACCCTGCTTTCTCTTTGTCTTTTTCCTGGTCCGGCATTGCTATTCCGTTTCGGCCGCGCGAGGCGCGAACCGCTTCAAGTCGATTTTCGAGGCCACGATGTCGCGCATCTGCTTTTGCAGTTTGTTGACGGGGATGGTGCCGTCCAGGACCACGAAATTGTCGGCGTCCACCATCTTGTCGTATTCCTCGAGGATGCGCGCTTGAAACAAGCGAAAGCTTTCGGCACGGTCGTACGACAATCCCAGATCCATGCCCGCTTCGTAATACTTCAGCTTCGGGCGCCCGCTCAGGATCCGGTGCACAGCGACGTCCAGCGGCGCGCGAAAGTAAAACGTGATGTCAGGAATGGGCGCGAAGCGATAGAGATTGCGGAGCCAGCGCGGAGGGCAGCCGCGTGCCGCGTCGCGCGCGAACGCCGTATAAATGTAGCGGTCGGCAAGCACCAGGTAGTCTCCCTGCAGCAGCGGCATGATCTGTCGCTCGCAGCGGTCCGCAAAATCCGCGGCGTGCAGCAAGGAAAATGTCGTCGGCGTCAGCAGTCGGCGCTGCTTGCCGCGCCGAGTTGCGGACTTCACCAGCGGCGAGGAGTTCCACTCCGTGAAGTGCAGCCGGTAACCCCCGATCTCGAGCCAGCGCTTCAGCAAATACAATTGCGTGCTCTTGCCCGAGCCATCCGTGCCTTCCACGACGATTAGCGCCCCCGGATAGGCGCGGCTCGGCACCGGCCGCCCTGGCTGCGGCAGCGTGGATTTTGCCGCCTCCGGGCGCGGCGCCGTTTTCTGATCCTGTGGTTCCGTCACATTTGTGGGCACAATCGACTCGGTCGGCTGGAGCCTATATAGTTTTTGTTACAAAGTCATTACAACATAGCGCGGGGCGTCCCGGCAAAGCGGGCGAAATCATCAAAATACAGTGACCTTGAAGTGCAGGTACTTCTTGGGATTCTGCCGGAAATCTCCGATCAGCAAGCGAAGATCCCCGGTTAGGCCGGCCAGGTTGTCGTACAACTGTGGATCCGAAAACAGTTTACCTGCCGTGGTTGTGTTGTCATTCAGCTTCGCGGTGGCGCTGGCCAGATTGGTGCTCGTGTCTCTGAGCTTGTTGTATAGCGCATCGTCGGTGGCCAGCTTGCCCAGCGTTCCCTTGCCCTCGCGGACGTCGCTGATCATTGCATTGCCGCTGCTCAAAGCTTTCTTCGCTTCGTCATAGAGCGATGGATCATACAGCAGCTTGCCGATTGTGCCCTTCTGGCTGCGCACGTCGTTCATGATCACATTGACGCTGTCGATTGCGGTATTCGCCTTGCCATACAGCTCGTCGGAAACCACCAACTTCCCGAGCGTGCCCTGCCCTTGTTCGACATTGGTGACCATTTGGTTTGTCTTCGCGAGAATGCCATTCAGGTTTTTGTACACCTGATCGTCGGTGAGCAGCTTGCCCAGCGTTCCGCGCCCTTCCTGCACGCCGGCCAGCAACTCTCTGACGTTGTCGGAGAGCGCCTGCAAATTCGCCAGCACGTCGGCGCTGCGCTCGACCACTTCCTTGATGGCCTTTTCCTCCGTGCCGGTGATTTCCTGCCCTTCCTTGAGCGGCACTCCCGTGAAGCCGCGCGTTATGTTCACGTAGCGGTTGCCGAGCAGTCCTTCGGTGACCAAACTGGCCGTCGAATCCGTCAAAATGTCCGCTTGAAACCTGCGATCGATTCGCATCACAACTTCGATGTTTTTGTTTTTTTCCGGAACGTGCCCCGGTGCCCGCGGAACCAGCTTGATGGATTCCACGTTCCCCACTTGTACGCCGTCCACTCGCACCGGGGCGCCGGTCGTCAAGCCGGAGACTTCCGGCAAATAGGTTTTCAGCCGGTACTTCGGTCCGATAAAATTCGCGCCCGTGACATAAAAAATGCCGACGGCGAGAATAAACAATCCGACCAGCACAAATAACCCGACGCGCAGTTCCGTCCAGGTCAGTTGTTTGCGCTGCGCCATGAACTCTTCCTGTTCCTTCCCGCGTCTTCTGCCTCAGCCCTGTACACACATCGGCCTCGGTCCCAGTTTCGCTAGCGCTGCACAATATCTACCGACCAATTCGCCCTCGCCAGCTTTTCTGCCCCCACAGCCTATCAAATTCCCACAAGAAACCGCTGCAAATACGCGTCCTTCGACTCCGCCATCTCCTCGGGCGCACCCTCGAAATAAACTCGTCCTTCTCGATAAACCACGAATCTAGTCACCGGCTCGCTCTCTTCCGCTCCTTCCGGAAGGGCGCTTTTTCTCTTTGCAAGGCGCACTACGCGCTTGGTCTCTGCATCAAACCGAAAATTCGCCAGGGCAAATCCGTCCTGTAATCGATGCGTGGCCAACATGGCGGTTACGCCGTGCTCGTCGCGCAGCCGCAGAATCAGCGTGATAATCGTTTGCGCTGTCACCGGATCGAGACCCGCGGTCGGCGAATCGTACAGCACGATGGGCGGCCGCGCTGCCAATGCGCGCGCGATGGCCACGCGCCGCCGCATGCCACCCGAAAGTTCCCCCGGCAGCATATCCTCTGTGTCCTCCAGCTCCACAAAGCGCAAGGCCTCCCGCACACGCGGCTCGATCTCGTCTGCGGGCACGCGATCCTCGCGAAACCGATAGGCAACGTTCTCCGCCACCGTCATAGAGTCAAACAGCGCGCCCTCCTGAAACACAAATCCCAACTGCCGACGATAGGCGAGCAATTCGCCCTCGCTCATCGACGACACTTCGTGACCCATGACTTCGATCTTGCCTTGCGTCGGGTGCAGCAGTCCCGCTGCCAATTTCAGTGTCAGCGTTTTTCCGGTTCCCGTTTCCCCCAATAGCACCAGCGTCTCTCGCGGCCTCACTTCAAACGACACACCGCGCAGCACGTCGCCTTCGTCGAATCCAATTCTTACGTTTACGAAAGTTACGACCGCGGAAGTTTCGGTCGCTTGCGGGGAGGGCGTCAAAAGATTTTGTCTCCGAGGTACAAGGCCAGTTTGGTCAAGAACAAGTCCGCGCCGATGATCATTACGGATGCCACCACGACGGCCTGCGTGGTCGCGCGGCCCACACCCTGGGTGCCGCCGCGCACGGTCAACCCCTTGTAGCAACCGACGGTCGTGAGAATAAACCCATACACCAAGGGCTTCGTCATCCCTTGCATGATGTCCGCAAAATCCAGCGCATTAATCGCGCGGGTCCAGAATTCCACCGCGTTCAAGCGCAGCGAAAAGACCGAAGCCACGCAACCGCCAAGCAAGCCTATGAAATCGTTCAGCGCGGTCAGCAAAGGCAACATCACGATCCCTGCCAGCACTCGCGGTGTTACCAGCTTGCGGCTCGGGTCCGTGCCCATAGCCCGCATCGCATCTACCTGCTCGGTTACCACCATCGAGCCCAGCACCGACGCGATGCCCGAGGCCGAGCGTCCCGCCACCAGGATTCCCGTCAGTGTCGGCCCAAGCTCGCGCACCAACGCGATGGCCACCACGTCTCCGGTCAGCGCCGTCTGGCCAAATCGCTCGAACTGCGAGCCCGTCTGCAAGACCATCACCGCTCCGATGAAGAAGCCGGACATCAGCACGATGGGCAGCGACCCCACGCCAACGTCATCCATCTGATCGAGGATGTCCTGGAAATAGCGCGGCCCGCTGAACAGGTTCGCAAGCGACCGTCCGGCCATTACCGAATAATCTTGGATGTTCGCGAGTAATTGCTTGAAGGCGTCGGTCAGCACTGCGCCCATGGAAATGCGTTCCACGGGCTTGGCCTGACGACCCGCTACCTGGAAAGGAGTGTCTGCCACAATTCCCTATCGATACGGCGCTCGACCGCGACCTATTGTAAGACAAACACTAGGCCAGAAGCGTAACCGCCGCCGCGAATCACGTCAAGCGCCACCGCCAGGCCCGCAAGCGCTGGACGCGCAAGCACACCGCCGCTACACTGCTTGTTCCTAATTGCCCATGTTGCGCTTCTACACTGCCGGTGAATCGCACGGACAGGCTCTGCTAGCCTTCGTTTCCGGATTGCCCGCGTCTCTCCCAATCGATGTGGACTTCATCAATCACGAACTCCACCGCCGCCAGCTCGGTTATGGCCGCGGCGGCCGTCAAAAAATCGAAAAAGACCGTGCCGAAATCTTCGCCGGCGTGCGACACGGCAAGACCATCGGCGCTCCCGTGGCGCTGCGCATCGAAAACCGCGACTGGGCCAATTGGGAGAAGGCCCTCCCCGTTGAAGATTCGCCTGATCTCGTGGGCCACGACAAGAAACTCGTCGCGCCGCGTCCCGGTCACGCCGACCTTGCCGGCTCACAAAAATTTAATTTTCACGACGCACGCTACGTCCTGGAGCGCGCCTCCGCTCGCGAAACCGCCGCTCGCGTCGCCGCCGCTGCCTTTGCCAAGCTGCTGCTGCGCCAATTCGGCGCCGAAGTGGCCAGCCACACGGTGCAAGTGGGCCACGTAAAGCTGGACCGCAAGGCCAGTTGGGACGAAATCCTCGCGGTCAACGCCGACATAGACTCCCCGCTGCGCTGCGTCGACCGTACGGTTCAGGACAAAATGAAGGCGGAAGTTGATGCTGCGCTCAAAGCTGGAGACACGGTCGGCGGTATTTTCGAAGTCATCGCTCACAACGTCCCCGTCGGCCTCGGCAGCCACGCACAATGGGACGAGAAGCTCGACGGCCGCCTCGCGCAAGCGGTGATGAGCATCCAAGCCGTCAAAGGCGTCGAAATCGGCGCCGGCGTCACCGCCGCGGGCTCTTATGGCAGCGAAGTGCAAGACGAAATCTCCTACGATAAATCCGCGCGCCGCTTCCGCCGCTCTTCCAATCGCGCCGGCGGTCTCGAAGGCGGCATCACCAATGGCGAGGAGGTGATCGTGCGCGGCTACCTCAAGCCCATCTCCACGCTGCGCCGCGCCCTCGGCACCGCCGACATGGTCACCAAGGAACCGGTGCAAGCCGCATACGAGCGCTCCGACTGGTGTGTCGTCCCCGCCGCCGGCGTCGCCGGCGAAGCGATGGTTGCCCTTGTGCTCGCCGATGCTTTTCTGCAAAAATTTGGGGGAGACTCTCTCGCCGAGATGCGACGGAATTTCGATAATTATGCCCGACAAATCGACGAGTTCTGAAGCTAGGCAGGCCGCCGCGGCGGAGACAGTCTCCGCTGCGCGCAAGATCCACCCGATCGTCAAGTTCGGCGATCCTATCCTCGAAAAGCCCACTACGCCGGTAAAGAATTTCGACGCCGAACTCGAGCAGCTCGCCGAAGATATGTTCGCCTCCATGTATGCCGCGCAAGGCGTCGGACTCGCTGCGCCCCAAATCGGCTTGAACCTGCGCATAGCCGTGATCGACGTAACCGGCGGGAAAAATCCCGAAGCTAAAATCGTTCTTGCCAACCCCGAAATTATTCACGCCGAAGGTGAAAAGCGCGAAGAAGAAGGCTGCCTCTCCGTTCCCGGCTTCCGCGGCTACGTCCTGCGCCCGCAATTTGTAACTGTCAGGGCGCAAAACGCCAAGGGCGAATCCTTTGAAATCCGCGGCGAAGACCTCCTCGCCCGCGCCTTCTGCCATGAAATCGATCATCTCAACGGCATTCTCTTCATCCAACATCTGAGCATGCTGAAGCGTGACCTAATCAAGCGCAAAATCAAAAAGCTCAAGAAGCAAGGCGAATGGTAAACGCAGCTGCTCGCGATTGAGCCGCAGAACAACATTTGTCATCCTGAGCGGGGCGAAGGACCTCAACTGCGGCACGACTGAGATCTACAATTCGGACTAACCCCATGCGCATCCTCTTCTGCGGCACCCCGCACTTCGCCGTCCCAACTTTCATCCACCTCCTCGCGCAACCCGACATCGAAATCGCTGCCGTAATCACGCAACCCGACCGCCCACGCGGCCGCGGCCGCCAGATCTCCGCGTCTCCAGTGAAGGAAGCCGCCATAGCGGCAAGTGTCCCCGTACATCAGCCCGAAAAGATTCGCTCGCCCGAAGCACGAGATTTACTACAGCGGCTGGCGCCGGACTGCATTGTCATCATTGCCTACGGCCAAATCATTCCCGCTACTCTCTTGAACATTCCCAGACTCGGCTGGATCAATCTCCACGCTTCGCTGCTCCCTAAGTATCGCGGCGCCGCTCCCATCAACTGGGCAATCGCCAACGGAGAAACCGAGACCGGCCTCACCACCATGCGCATCGACGCTGGCATGGACACCGGCGACGTACTCCTGCAGGAAGAAATAGACATCGCTCCAGAGGAAACGGCGCCCGAGCTCACCGAAAGTATGGCCGAAGCTGGCGCGCCGCTAATGCTCGAAACTTTGCGGGGCGTCGCGGCAGGAAAGCTCGTCGCTCGTCCGCAAAATAATGACGAAGCGACCTACGCTCCGTTGTTAAAAAAGGAAGACGGCCGTATTGATTGGAACCGTCCCGCGCAAGAAATCTACAATCGCATGCGCGGCTTCGCTCCTTGGCCCGGCGTATACACTTCTTTTCGCGGGCAGACTTGCCATCTTTGGGCCGAGCCATTTTCTCTGGGCGCGCCCACCAGTGGCCCGCCGGGAACCATTTTTCGGGAAGATAGCCAAATTTTAATCGCCTGTGGCCACACAACCTTATTGCGCCTCCTCTCCGTCAAACTGGAGGGGCGCAAGCAAATTTCGGCGGTGGAATTTGCGAACGGCGCGCGGTTGACTGAACGGGAACGCTTCAACAACGCCTGAATTGCGCCGAGAGGAATGCTGAGGCATACTCTCTTATCGTTCACCTCAACTAGCTCGACTTCATCAGGGGTCCATCAAACCCTTTCGGATATAGTTGTACCGGGAGACTGTAGTTCATGAAAATCATTCGGTCCTTACCAGCCCAACTGAAGTTGTCCTTTTTCCAATTGAAGTTGCCCTCTTGCGCGCGGGAGTTTTTTCGCATTGCGGCCTGCTGCCTCATGGCGTTGCAGCTTTCTTTCGCTCCGATTCTGTCCGCCGCACCCGCGGAAAACTCCGCATCCACCAAGACTCCGCCCGCAAACGCCGGTGATCCCATTCTGAAAGCGATGCAGGGCGAACTTTCCCGCGCCAGCAGTTCCCTCTCGAAGACTGATCCGGCCCCCTATTTTCTGAGCTACACCGTCAATGACCAGAACATCGTCGTGCTCGTCGGCGCTTACGGCAGCTTGCTGACCGACGCTGCGCTACAGCGCCGCCAGGCGGACGTCGTCATGCGCGTAGGCTCCCCCGCGCTGGATAACACCCACGGCCAGAGCCGCGTCAGCGGCATGACTTCGGGCACGCTCCCGCTTGGCGACGATCCCGACGCCATCTCTCGCGTCCTCTGGGAGCTCACCGATCGCGAATACAAGCGCGCCGCACCCGCCTTCCTCAACGTCAAGACCAACACCGCCGTGCGCGCCGAAGAGGAAGACAAGTCTCCCGATTTCTCCAAGGAAGCGCCGCAGACCCACACCGGCGAAGCCCTAAAACCGCAAACTTTCGATCGCGCCGCTTGGGAAGGCGAGATTCGCCGCCTCTCCGGCGCGTTCCGCAAATACCCCGGAGTCTATTTCGCCAGCGTCGTCCTGCAGGTGCAAAATTCCAATTCCCGCCTGGTCTCCAGCGAAGGCGCCGCCATCGCCACCCCCAGCACCAGCACGCGCCTGATTATGGAAGCGGAAACCCGCGCCGCTGACGGCATGGAACTGATTCGTGTCGAAACGTTTCAAGCGCCTTCCGCCGCCGGCCTTCCCAGTGAAGCCGATCTGGCCGCCAAGATTGACAAGATCGCCGCGGACCTGAAAGATTTGCGCAAAGCACCGGTAGCCGAGCCCTACGACGGCCCTGCGCTTCTTAGCGGACGCGCCGCGGCCGTATTCTTCCACGAAGTTCTCGGCCATCGCCTCGAAGGCCACCGTCAGCGCGATGAAGACGAGGGACAAACCTTCACCAAGAAAATCGACCAGCAAGTGCTGCCGAAGTTTCTTAGCGTGGCCGACGATCCCACGATTCACGAGCTCGCCGGAGTGAAGCTCGCCGGCTCCTACGAGTACGACAACGAAGGCTCGCCGGCGCAGCGCGTTGAAGTCATCCAGAATGGCGTGCTCAAGAATTTCCTGATGTCCCGCATGCCCATCAAGAATTTTGGCGTTTCCAATGGCCACGGCCGCAATCAGCCCGGACTCATGCCCACCGGACGCCAAGGGAATTTAATCGTCACCTCCACGCAAACCGTTCCCGAAGCGCAACTCCGCCAGAAGCTCATCGAGGAAGTAAAGCGCCAGGGTAAACCATACGGCCTCTACTTCGACGACATTCAGGGTGGCTTCACGCTCACCACCCGCCAGCTTCCGCAAGCCTTCCAGGTGTTGCCCGTGGTCGTATATCGCATTTACGCCGATGGACGTCCCGATGAATTGGTCCGCGGCGTCGACATCGTCGGCACTCCGCTCGCTGCGCTCACCCGCATCATGACCACCGGCGATCAGCAGCACGTCTTCAACGGTGTCTGCGGCGCCGAAAGCGGCAGCGTTCCCGTCGCCGCCGCCGCTCCGGCCATGCTCTTCTCCGAAATGGAAGTGCAAAAGCGCGGGCATTCCCACCAGCGTCCGCCCATCTTGCCTCCTCCTGGTTTTGAAAACACCACTACCACGGCGCAGGGCGCGCAGTCCAAGACGGAGGTGAAGCCGTGAAAATCGCCCGCGCGACGTTCACCTTCGCATTTGCAGCTCTTCTAATCTCAGGCGGCACATCGCTTTACGCCGCCAAGCACAGCCCTAAATCCAAAGACGACGCGACGAAAACGCCTGACCTGCTCGCGGCTGCGCGCCTAGCGGCCGGCGGCGACACTCTGCTGGAAGCTCTGCTCACCGAGCTGGACCGCTCCAAAGCGCAGCTAAAAATGGATCAGGTCGCCGCGCCCTACTACATCGAGTATCGCGTCAATGATGTCGAAGAATACCTGACGGAAGCCGCTTTTGGCGCCGTGCGCGAAAGCCAACGCGTGCGCTATCGCGTTCTCCGCGTCGTGGTGCGCATCGGCAACTACAAGCAGGACAGCTACTACAACCAAGGTATGGGCGAGACCAACATTCTTCCGCTCGACGACGATCCCATCGCTCTTCGCCATCAGATCTGGCTGGCCACCGATGAAGCCTACAAAGCCGCGGGTGAAGCACTTACCGAGAAGCAAGCGGCTCTGAAGCAGTTCAGCGCCGAAGCCAATCCCGTGGACGATTTCGCCAAGGCCCCGGTTGTCGCCGCTGTCGAACCGACCGTCAAACTCCAAGTCGACGCCGCCGCCTGGAAGAAAACTCTCGAAGACGTCACCAATCTCTATCGTCAGTATCCGGACGTCCAGTCCGTCAGTGCCGCCGCGCGTTTTTCTGCTATCAACGAATATCTGGTGAACTCAGAAGGCACCGTCACGCGCTCCGGCAGGAAAACCTACAACGTCACCCTCAACAGTTCCGCGCAGGCCGCGGATGGAATGCGCCTCAGCCGCAACCCGTTCTGGATGGTTGCCAAGGCCGAAGAACTTCCCACGCGCGACGCGCTGCTCGCCGACGCCAGGAAAACGCTGGATACCCTAGTCGCGCTCCGCCAAGCGCCCATCGTCGAAGAAGAATATCGTGGCCCGGTGCTGTTCGCGCCGGATGCCGCGAACGACGTAGTCGCCTCGCTTGTCGGCGCCAATGTTCTGGGCCGCAAGCCGCAGCTCGGCAGGCCCAATCGCACCGTCGGTGCCTTTGCCACCAGTTTCAAAACGCGCGTCCTGCCGAACTTCCTCAGCGTCGTCGACGATCCGACACTGCGCGATTTTCAAGGCAAGAGCCTCGTCGGCACCTATGAGGTTGACGACGATGGCGTCAAAGCGCAGCCGGTGATGCTCGTCGACAACGGCACGCTCATCAACTATCTCGTGGGTCGCCAGCCCATTCGCGACTTCCCCTCTTCCAACGGACACGGCCGCGCCGGCGCCGGAACCTATCCCGCGCCAAATCTCGGCGTGCTTCTGCTTAAGAGCAAGGAAGCGCAGTCTCCCCAAGAATTGAAGAAGCGCGTCATCCAGATGATCACCGACCAGGGCAAGCCCTACGGTTATCGCGTCGAGACGCTGGGCCCGGG
The DNA here is from genome assembly GCA_035602505.1 of Candidatus Acidiferrum sp. Lineage (GTDB taxonomy): Bacteria > Acidobacteriota > Terriglobia > Acidiferrales > UBA7541 > Acidiferrum. The sequence continues at coordinate 364 of DATNMD010000051.1, read as the reverse complement.
CAACTCACCGCGCCTGCTCTATCGCGTCTACCCTGACGGCCAGGAAGAGCTCGTCCGCGGCGCCGTCTTCAGCGAGTTGGACGTGCGCGCTCTACGCAGTGACTTAATCGCGGTCGGCAACGATCCGCAAGTCAGCAATCGCACTGGAGGCATTGCGACCACCGTCATCAGTCCCTCGCTGCTCTTCGACGAACTCGAAGTAAAGCGCGCCGACACCAGCAAAGACAAACTCCCGGATTATCCAGCTCCGCCGCTAGAGAAAAAATGACCACGATGGGGGAACATTGTCATCCTGAGGTCCCGGCGCATTTCAGCCGGGGCCGAAGGACCTCAATTGCCCTATTTGCTGCACGAAATGTGTTCA